>DASPSR010000042.1:0-100882 GCA_035623825.1 Nitrospirota bacterium | reverse complement strand
CCCGGCCCGTTGTCCTGAACTACGACAGACACTGTTCCCGGAGCGGACAAAAGGTATAATTTATTTTGGGGGGTAAAGCGAAGTCAGGTGAAATAATGTTATTCCTAGTGTTGCAGGTTGCTTGAGTCTGAAGGGCAAAAGAAAATTAATGCAAAGAAACCCATTGTAATGCCGATAACAAAAGGATTTAAAGAACAAAACGGGGAACCAAGCACAAATCCAAGGAATCAAAATAAATTGTGTTTTCTCCTTCACGCGGCAGGGGTGGGCAAGACGGCTGGCCAGCTGCTGCGCATTGCTGACACTGCGCGGAGAAGCGGCGAGTGCGCTGATCAGCAGAATAACCGAAATAGGATAGCTTAAAACTTAACCTTCCCCTCTCATCAGAAACAGGTTTCCTGAATGACCTTCTTTGCTTCTTCTTTGGTGATACCATATTGATAATAGATATATAATGACACCATGTCAGCAAGTTGGGCTACAGGAATATCCGGCATGATTTCAAGAATCTCTTCCTTAAAATAGTTTGCTGCTTCACAAAGAGGCATTTTGTCTTTGTCCATCATTCGTTTCTCCTTTGCTTTATATTTGACGACCTAATTCAACCTTCTAAAAAAAGAGAAAAAAAGTTTACCCACCTGTGCCCAGATGAAATCAAGTATAAGCAACAACATGATGACAGTCAAGACTGACCCTTGAAAGAGTAAGCAATGGATAACTGCATGGTTTTACCGTTGCGGTTTTCCGTGTTGTACCCTCCCTGAATCGTGAAACTCAGGGATCACAAGGCCGGTTGGAAGTAATTAAGATTACAACCGATTTCAAAACATTTCTTTTTTGGGAGGCCAGTGTACCTTCGATGCGTCTATGGAATTTCTATTTTTGCACTCTCCTCGCAGGTTGCTGGTCCAAACCCGTCAGCGCCTCCTATGGAAATAAAAGGGCCAGCCTAAATCGGCTGGCCTTTCTTTTTGTAGTACGCGCCTCCATATCCTCGAGGCCTACCCCGCCTGGATCTTCTCTTCCTCCTCCTGCCGCGTCTTACATTCTATGCAGAGTGTGGTTACAGGCCTTGCTTCGAGCCGCTTGTGGCTTATCTTTTCCCCGCACGATTCGCAAATGCCATAGGTGCCGCTTTCAATCCTGGAGATCGCATCTTCTATCTTCTTTAGCATTTTCAGATCCCGCCCACGCAGCCGGAGGAGGAAATTGCTGTCCAGTTCCGCAACGGCTTGGTCCGTTGGATCGGGGAAGCTTTCCTTCTCCTTGCTGAGCTTGTTGTTGAGCGTGTGTTCTGCTTCGGAAAGAAGATCTCCCCGTTGTTTTTCGAGCTTCTTTTTGATCGCTAGAAGTTTATTGTCCATTCCAACAACCTCTCAATGCTGTATGGAGGGCATTGCCGAAAGCGAGGATCAGGATGCTTGCCCTTTGCAAAGTACTATACTATATCAAAAAAGGCCGTTAGAGTCAATTGATAAAATAGAATTTATCTAAGGACAGCCACCGTGAAGCGTCAAAGGCCCTGGCCGACAGATTGACAAAACCAGATGACGCGGGTAAGATTGCTCATGCCGAGCGAAACGCGAGGACGCATCAAGGCCATGATGCCCCGATGCACAAATTTTCTTCGGGTTTTTTGAGATCCGTTTTCCACTGATGGCAACACTGGCGGCAGTTGCCTCGGCAGCACGGGATGAAGAAGAAAGCCATTCATCATATGAAAAAATCAAAAAATCGCAGACAAGACCACGGTGATTTCAACAATAATCCCTTCGAGTCTCTCAAAAGTTTTAAGCCCGCCGCCGATGCCTCCCGGGAAAAGACGGCCACGACGCCAAAGCGAAAAGAAAAGGCTGATGACGATACCGGCCTCTTTCTGCGAGCCGTTCAGGGGGTAAGAACAATTCCGCGTCGGTTCGAGAATCGGCAAGACGCGATGCAATACAAAACCGCAACCCCCCCTGAAGAAGAGGACACGGACGAACAAGGGCTCTTTCTTCACGCCATTCAGGAAATCAGTGATGCTCTCCGCGATGAATCACTGAAGACCAATGAGGATGAACCGGAGCGCAGATCGACGGGCAGTCGGATACGAGAGCTGAAGCGGGGGACGATCACGCTGTCGGGTGAGCTCGACCTCCACGGATATGTGAAAGAGGAGGCGCTGAAACGCCTTGAGCGGTTCATCGCGGAAGCGTACAGAGGCGGACATCGTGCGGTCCTGGTCATCACCGGCAAGGGGATCAATTCTGCCGGCGGGCCGGTGCTCCAGGGCGCTGTTGCAGAGTGGCTGCGGGGAAAGGGAAGAGGGATGGTCGCGGAGTTTGCGCCGGCTGCGCGCAACATGGGCGGGAGCGGTGCGTTCGTGGTATTTTTGAAGGGTAAATAGAATCCCAACAGCATCTCATTTTTCCGATGCGAACTGTCGCAAGGCTTATAGAATGTTCTGTTGACAATTTTCCCTCCGACCATTAAAATCTCCTGCAGCAATAACACAATAACATCCAGCACGCCAGAGGAGACTCACTGTGGCAATTGCGGTAAAGAACCCCATTGTGGAGATGAACGGCGACGAGATGACGAGGATCATCTGGAAGATGATCAAGGAAAAGCTGCTCTTTCCTCATCTCGCCATCGACCTGAAATACTATGACCTCGGCATCAAGCACCGCGACGAGACCGGTGATACAGTAACAGTAGATGCCGCGAAAGCCATCATCGAGTACGGGGTGGGTGTGAAGTGCGCAACGATCACACCGAACGCGGCGCGAGTGAAGGAGTACCATCTTATGAAGCAGTGGCCGAGTCCGAACGGAACGATCCGTTCGATTCTAGACGGAACGGTCTTTCGCAAGCCGATCATCGTGAAAAACATTCCTCCGGCGGTGCGTAGCTGGAAGAGGCCGATCAGCATCGGCAGGCACGCTTATGGCGACATCTACAGGTCCGTAGAATATCAGGTTAGGGGGACGGGCACGGCGGAACTTGTGTTCACGCCGGCAAGTGGAGAACCTGTATGCCTTGCGATTCACGAGTTCAAGGGCCCGGGTGTGATCATGGGCATGCACAACACCGAGAGGTCCATCAGGAGTTTCGCAAAAGCCTGCATCAATTATGCTCTGGGCGAAAAGACCGATCTCTGGTTTGGCGCAAAAGACACCATATCCAAGACCTATCATGCCTATTTTAAAGAAATCTTCGGCCAGGAGACAGCAATGCGAAAGGCGGATTTCGATAAACTGGGCATAACGTATCGCTACATGCTTATCGATGATGCAGTGGCGCAGATCATGAAGGCCGAGGGAGGCATGCTCTGGGCATGCATGAACTACGACGGCGATGTGATGAGCGACATGGTGGCCTCAGGCTTCGGGAGCCTGGGGCTTATGACCTCAGTCCTCGTCTCGCCGGAGGGCAAATTTGTGTACGAGGCAGCACATGGTACGGTCATGCGCCATTACTATGAGCATCTCAAGGGAAACCCTACGTCGACCAACTCGGTAGCGTCTATTTTTGCATGGACAGGAGCGATCGCTCGGCGCGGGGAGCTGGACGGAACCCCGGCGGTGGTGGAGTTTGTTCGCAGGCTCGAGTCGATCGTAGTTAAGACTATAGAAAATGGGTTCATGACGAAGGATCTGGCCGCGATCGCGGAGCCGAGGCCTAAGAAATACGCGCTCACCGAGGAGTTCATTGATAAGGTGGCTGCGCAGTTTTAACCTTGGACCTGTCATAGCTACCGGATTCCGCAGATCGCACTGAGCCGAGGTCTGATGATGGCACGACACCTTTTTCCCAAACGCTATCATCTGTTGACAATGCCTTTTGCAACATGCTAATATTAAAAGGAATTTAAGGATTTATATCAGGGAGGTCAGGTGGCAGGGGAAAAAATACTCGATATTGACGACAGCCCGACCGTACAGAGGCTCATTGAAATGATCCTGTCGTCGCAGGGCTACCAGGTCATCCTTGCGTCCGATGGCGAGGAGGGTATTGCAAAAGCTCGGTCTGAACGGCCCTCCGTTATCCTTGTGGACTTCGTGATGCCCAAGATGAATGGGTTTCAGGTCTGCAAGACGCTAAAGGAAGACCCTGATTTCAAGGACACACCCATCATCCTTGTGACTTCCAAGGGCGATAAGGTCGGCAGCAAGTTCGTGGACGTACTCGGCATCACCGAATACTTTACGAAGCCTTTCCAGCCTGAAGAGCTCCTTGCAAAAATCCGCGAAGCTATCGATAAACAAAAACCGGCGCGTGCAACCCAACCGCCTGCAGAGCCTGCGCAGGAAACCATTCCGGTCATCCCGCCATCTGCCCCAGCCGGGCTCGAGGCAATGATCAGATCCACAGTTGAGCGGGTAATGGATGAATTCTTAAAAAAGACGCTACCGGAAATGATTAGGAAGGAGCTGGGGAAAGCACCGCATCCCGAGACCCCGGGCATTCAAGGGAACCTAGCCAGCTTCAGAATAGTCGAAGTACTGCAATTACTCGGGCTTCAGCGCCAGACGGGCAGGCTCGAGATTTCCCGGAACGACGAAAACGCCGAGATCTACTTCAAGGACGGTATGATTGTGTTCGCGTCGACGAACGTCGGTGGCGGGACATCCGGCTTGGAGGGGCTGCTCAGGAAATCCTGCAGGCTGCCGGAAAATGGATTCCGACATGCTCTCCGCATCGCCGAAATGACCAGCCAGCCAATCGATCGGATTCTGGCGCAGGAAAAAATGCTCGATATCAAAACCTTTGCAGACTGTCTCAAGCGCCACACAGAGTCAGCGGTGTATAAAGTTATGGCATGGAACGAAGGGACCTTCTTTTTTGAAAAAGCCCCTCCACCATTATTCGCCACGCAAATGCAGCTCAAGGTGGACGACCTTCTTCTTGAAGGAGCGCGCCGGGCGGACGAATGGACACTTATTCACCAAAAAATCCCAAGTTTTACCGTCGTATTTGAACCCATGATCGGGGATGCTGAGGAACTCTCGGCGCGCGGCATGAGCAATGCTGATATGAAAGTCTTCTCGCTTGTAAATGGAAAACGAACGGTGCAGGATATCATCGATGAGTCCTGTCTGAGCGAGTTTGAGGTGGCAAAGAGCATGTTCATCCTGCTCTCAGTGAACCTCATCAGGAGGAAACAATAGGATGCAGCTGGGCCTGTAACTGTAACGAAATAAAAGGAAAACTTGACAGTACAAAAGAAATATGTTAATTTTTTGTGTATCCTTTGCACTGTAAAGAGGAGAAAAAAATGGCCAAGATACTCATAGCAGACGACAGTCTGGCAGAGCTCCAGTTATTTCAGGCGACTCTTCAGTCAACTGGCCATACGCTTGTAACCGTAATGGATGGTGAAGCAGCGGAAGATAAGGTAAAGTCCGAAAAGATCGACCTGATTATCTTGGATGTTATCATGCCTAAAAAAAATGGTTTTCAGGTCTGCAGGGACATAAAAAGCAATGACCAGTTCAAGAACATTCCGATTATCATTGTTACGTCAAAAGACCAGGAGAGTGACAAATTCTGGGGAATGAAGCAGGGCGCCGATGAATATTTAATCAAGCCGTTCAAACCCGAAGACCTGCTGAAGGTCGTTAAAAAGTACATCTGATCCCTGGAGGTGTGCCCGTTTTGGCTGAACTTGATAATGATGCCAATGCCGATGTGCTGGATTTGATACCGGAGGAGGAAATACGAATATGCCTCTTCCGTATCGGCGAGGACCTCTATGCCATTCCGGTCGAAATGCTGACCGAGATCATCCTTCTCCAGAAAATTTTCCCTGTTCCGACCACACCGCCTCACATTCTCGGAATCATCAACCTGCGAGGCAACATCGTTCCGATCGTCGACATACGACCAGCGCTGGCGCTGCCAGCTCAGGGAACACCGGGCCAAATCGCAATCATGAAACACGGCTCCCTCAACCTCGGCATTGTCGTCGATAACGTTTATGAAGTGGTCGGCGTGCCCGAGAGCAGCATCCTTGCGCTTCCTTCCGATGCGGAATCCCAGGACGGTGGAAGCCATAGCCGTTTTTTGAAAGGTTCCATACAATGGAAGGCAGGCGTTGCGACACTCCTCGACATCATGCAGATTGTTGAGGAGATCAAATTGCCGTGATTCGATTGAACCGGGGCGACGGATGCCTCCGCGCCAATGACTGTTCTACGGCATAGAGCTAAGGAGCATTTATGAAGATCAGAAATCCTTTTTATCGATTGAGCATCAGAACCAAGATCGTGCTCATGATTATAAGTATGTCGGCGATCTTCGGATCAGGCATCCTCGCGTTTGTCTATGTTCAGATCCAGAGCACTCTCCGCGACGAGGCAATAAACAAAACTCGTATCCTGGCCGATGGATTGAGCGTCAAAGCTGCTGAACCGGTGCAGGTCGAAGATCTCAACGCGCTCCAGGTCATTCAGGGCGAGGCCATCGGTCAGTCCGACGTTGCGTACTGCTTCATCAAGGATGGCAGAGGCCGTGTGATCTCATCCTCCTTCGAAGGGAATCAGGTTCCTCCCGTCCTCCTGAACATCAATACCTTGCAGCCCGGGACGCCGCGGGAAGCGTCTGCCGTCGTGACACTCAAAGGCAGCGTCACCGAGGTCATCGACATCGCGTCACCCGTCGCCGGCGGCACCCTTGGTTCAGTACATGTGGGACTGAACATGACCAAGATCAGGGACAATATCAAAAGCCTCCTCATGTTCATCATGGCCGTGGGCATCGTCTCACTTGGCATTCTATCCGCCGTCACCCTTGTTCTATCCGCCGTCACCATTGCTCCGGTACGGGACCTCATGCGGGTCGCAGAAGCCCTGGGTCGAGGCGATCTTTCAAAGAAGGCGAGAGTAACTACCGGTGATGAGCTTGGCCAACTGGGTGAGACACTCAACCGTACGATTGACCGGCTCCAGGGCCTGATCCAGACCGAGTCAGACCGGGACAAGATGCAGCACCAGGTGATGGACCTGCTCTCGGTCGTAAGCACGGCCGCGGAAGGAGACCTCACCGTAAAAGCCGAGGTGACCGCCGACGCCCTGGGTTCCGTGGCCGATGCATTCAATCTCATGATCACAGGACTTACAACCCTCGTGACCCAGGCAAGCAACGTGGCGAGTGAGATTCAGCGATCGACATCGGAAATCCTTCACTCCTCAGAGCGTATGCGCCGGGGCGCTGAGGTTCAGGCGGCACAGATTCGAACCGCATCGGAAGCCGTGAACACCATGTCCCAAACGACACGGAGAGTGTCCGAGAACGCTGAAGCAGCCACGCAGACCTCGCTCAAGGCGACGCAGGCAGCGGTCAAGGGCGGCTCCTCTGTGACGGAAACCATAAAAGGTATGCAGCGAATCCGGGCTACAGTGCAGTCAACCGGGAAAAAGATCAAAGGCCTCGGCGAACGCTCCCTCGAGATCGGCGCTATCATCGAAGTGATTAATGAAATAGCAACCCAGACGAACCTCCTTGCCCTTAACGCTGCAATTGAGGCTGCCCGCGCAGGCGAGCAGGGCAAGGGTTTCGCCGTGGTGGCCGATGAAGTACGGAAGCTCTCCGAGCGAGCCGCACGGGCGACGAAGGACATTACCGGCCTCATCAAAGGTATCCAGGTTGAGACAAGCGAGGCCGTGACCGTTATGGAGGAGGGTACCCGTGAGGTGGAAGAGGGGACTAAGCTGGCAGACCAGGCAGGCGCGGCGCTCCGCGAGATCGAACAAATAGTGGAGCAGACCGCTGGCCATGTGAGGGACATTACGAGGGTCGCAGGCGACCAAGTGAAAGTGACGGCGAGCGTGGTGGGTTCCATGGACAGCATCCTGAAGCAGACCCAGGAGACCACGCACGGTGTCCAGGATACCGTGACCACGATCGGCAAGCTGGCAGAGCTGTCCAAACGGCTGACGGACGCTATCGGCAGATTCAAACTCGGCAGAGAGATTGCTCCCCAGCCGGAGGAGACGGAACTACCCGTCCTTGAAAACTTTACGCCTGTCGCAGATCAGGTGACTATAAGTGACGAGGAGATTAAGCTCGGTTTCATCGAATAAAACACATGGGTGCGCTGTTTGATAAATCAAGCATCATTGAATTTTTCCTCGTAGAGGCTGGCGAGCACATCCAGAACCTCAATAAGGGACTTCTGTCCCTCGAGAAGGACCCCACCGACGGCTCCATGATAGATGAACTGTTTCGCGCGGCGCACACGCTAAAGGGCTCCGCCGCCATGATGGGCTTCCAGGGGATCAGCGATGTGGCGCACAAGGCCGAGGACATGCTCGGCCAGTTTCGTTCCGGCTCTATTCCTATCCGGAAAGAGACGATGAATTTTCTGTTTGACAGCGTCGATGCCATCAAGCTCATGGTCGACGGAGTGGCGGCAAAGAAGCCCGAAGACCCGCTTGTGATCGAGAGCATTGTCCAAGCGTACAAAGATGTCATAGAAAAAGCGCGCTCCACTTCCGAGGAGTCACCCCTTCCGCCCCCCTCAAAGGTTCCACCTGCATCGCAAGTGGCGAAACCCGCTAAGCCCGCCACCCCGATCACGGCGAAAAAGAATGATTACATCGATATGGCATGGGCAAGAACATTCGGTACGGAGGAAGAGATTCTCGACGTAGAGCCGCTGAAGGAAGAACCGCAACCTGGAGAACAACCCTCGACGCCTGATGCAGCGTCACCCGCGGCCCCAGACGCCGTGCGAGCGTCGCAAGAGCAGGCGGCGCCGGAGGCAGCGCCGACGGCTGAAAGCTCGCTCAAGCAGGAGATAGAAGAGTCAAAAAAAGCGGGGGTTTTGGAGAAGCGCGGCGTGGGCCGACGGGCCATGGACGCGCCCGAGCTGGAGAAACAATTCATCCGCGTCAATATAGAGCGGCTCGACAACCTCATGAACTTGGTTGGGGAGATGGTCGTCAACAGAAACCGCCTTGTCCGCCAGGTGGAGTTCATCAAAACGCTTCGGGAAGAGCTCGCTTTCAGTCAGAGCCGACTCCTCCACGAGATCAAGAAATTCGAGGAAAAGTACGAGTATACTCTGAATTACAGCGTGTCAAATCCGCAGGTCGCGACGCGGGCCACCGATTTTTTTGAGCTCGAGTTCGACCGGTATGACGATTTCAACCTCCTGTCACGCAAACTTACCGAGATCACGAATGACACGAATGAAATCATGACCGAGCTAGAAGGCTTCTTTGACTCGTTCGAACTCGACACAGCCAAGATATCCTCGATCACCACGAACCTCCAGGACGAGATTACCATGGCCCGCATGGTAGAAATGGACAGGCTTTACCAGATGTTCCGTCGTCTTGTCCGCGACCTTGCCCAGGAGGAAAACAAGGAGGTGAACATGGTCTTGTCGGGTGGCGAGACTAAGATCGATAAGACGATTTTCGAGATCATCTCCGACCCGCTCATGCACATGATCAGGAACGCCGTTTCCCATGGTATCGAGACTGTGGAGGAGCGACGCAGCCTCGGGAAAGATCCGACAGGAGCACTCATCCTTAAGGCCCGCCACGAGGGAAACAGCATCATTCTCGAGATTGAGGACGATGGTCGCGGCATGGACCCTGCGATCCTCAAGAAGACCGCGGTGGACAAGGGATTCATGAGCTTTGACGAGGCCCAGAGTCTTACTGATCTTGAAGCGATCAATTTGATTTTCCGTCCCGGGTTCTCCACGTCGCAGACCGTGGGCAGGATCTCCGGCAGAGGGGTGGGCATGGACGTGGTCTCTGACCACCTGGCAAAGATAAACGGCAGGATCGAGATCAAGACCGAAAAAAGCGTCGGCACCCGGTTTGTCATCAGGCTCCCCCTCACGCTCGCTATCGCACAGGCACTGATCGTGAAGATCAAGGACCAAGAGATGGCAGTTCCCATGAACCTTGTGGAGGAGACGACGCGATATTCATTTAAGGAAATCCAGCGGACTGCCGGTGATGAGACGGTAAACCTGCGCGGTACGTTCATCAAACTCCTCAGATTGAACGATATCTTGGGCATGGGGAAGTTCCCCAAAAAAGAGGAGGCCTACCGCCATCCGACCCTCATACTCGGCATGTCGGAAAAACGTCTCGCGCTCATGGTGGAGGATATCGTCGGGCGTGAAGAGATCGTTGTAAAATCGCTCGGCGATTATCTAAAGGGAGTTAAATTGTTTTCTGGTGCCACGATATCGGGTGAGGGCAACGTCCGCCTCATTCTCAATGTCTCATCGCTTTTTGGTGAAGATGTCGTGATGACCAAGGCAAGCTTTATATCTTCGAGGGAAATGAAGGAAACGGCGGTTCCCGAAGCGGCAAGGAGGAAGCCAAAGGTCTTGGTAGTCGACGACTCGATCAGCATCAGGAAGTATGTGCAGCGGTTTCTTGACCGCACGGGCTATGAGGTTGAAGTGGCTTCGGATGGCATGGAGGCGCTCAACATCCTGGGCAAGACGAGGTTTGATGCGGTTGTCACTGACCTCGAAATGCCGGTTATGCATGGATATGACCTGATTGCCGAGATGAAGCGAAACCCGGCGCTCATAAATACCCCTGTGATTGTGCTCACGTCGAGGGCGGGGGAGAAGCACCGGCAGAAGGCGATCGAGATGGGAGCGCAGGATTACCTCGTAAAGCCGTTCGAGGAACAGGAAATGCTTGGGGCGCTTAAAAAGCTTCTAAGCGGGGACGCTCTCGCGCGGCGGATGTGATCACTCGATAATATGGACTGATGTACCCATTTTCTGATATTATCTCAGAGAGGCGAGAGCTATGCCATTCCGTAATCTTAGCAGCTGAATTCAGGCGGGAGGCGGGTGTTGAGCGAAGATTGTGGGGGGACCATTCTACGACAAGGATAGGGAAGTCATGATTTCCGATTTTGAGAGGTTGTTCCATGCCGGTTAAGCTTCTATTAGCAGACAAGAGCATCACCATCCAGAAGGTTGTGGAGATGCTGTTTTCGGGCAGAGAATACGAAGTCGTATGCGCGAGCGACGGTGAGACAGCGCTCTCCGAGGCTTCGCGAGTTGTACCTGACGTTGTGCTCGCGGATGTCGATTTGCCACGCATTGACGGTTATAGTTTCGCCGCCCGCATCAAGCAGGCCCCTGTGCTCGCACAGACGCCGGTGATCCTCATGATGAGCAGGGACGATGTATACAACGATGCCAAAGGCCGCGAGTCCGGGATTATCGACCATATCGCAAAGCCCTTTGAATCACAGGAGCTTATCGGTAAGGTAAAAAAGGCGCTTACCGCCGCACGATTCACCGAGCCTGCTCCCACAGCTGCGAAGCCCATAGCAGCTTCAGCGCCGCCAAAACCGCCCCAGGCACCCGCCCGACCCGCTTCACCGGCGGTTCCGCCTGCAGCGAGAGTAGAGCCCAAGCCCAAACAGGCTCTGCCGCCCGAGGATATCTTCGACATTATACAGGAAGCTCCATCACAAACAGAACTAAAGCGCGCGACAAAGCCACCTCCAGCCGAGGAGGAGGGTGTATTCGAGGTCGAGCCCGTTGTCGAAGTGGAGGAGCCGCTTGGCGGCCAGCTTGAGCAAGCCCTGCCTACTGGCGATAAGGCAATGGAAGAGATGCGGGCCGGTCTGGGCCTGGCCGACACGACGGGAGAACCTCAGCCCGCTACCGCCACCCCTGAACCACTCGATACAACGATGAAAACCTTCGAGGAGTTTGCGCCTCCATCGAAGCCTGCTCAATCTGAACCTGAACCGCCTTGGCCGAGAATGCGCCCGGCTGCTGCTCCTCGCAAGGAACCGGAGGTCGTTACGCCGTCGACACCGATGCCGCAGATATCCGAGGAGACTGTCCGCAGGATGGCCGAAGATGCCATCACACGGATGGCGAAAGAGGTTTTCGCAAAACTTCCGCCGGTGCAAGTGCCGACGATTCCGGAGAGCGAGCTTCGCAGCATGGCGGAAGCGGCTATCGCGGAGCTGGCAAAAGAGGCTTTCGAAATGCTGCCCCCCCCTCAAGCACCGAAGGTGTCCGAGGAGACGGTGAGAAGAGGGATCGAAGAGGCAGTCTCCAAGATCGCCAGAGATGTGGCGAGAGAAGTGATCGAGAAAGTGGCTTGGGAAATTATCCCGGAGCTGGCGGAGCAACTGATAAAAGAGGAGATCGAGCGTTTGAAGGCGGAAACATAACGGGAAATAAATACCAAGATCCAGGCACGTAACCACAGATAAGCCTGAATGCAGTGCATCAAATATCGGATCCTCTAGGATTTGGTGTTTGGAATTTGTAAATGTTTGGGATCTGTAACTTGATATATGAAATTTCGATAAAGGGGACTTGCTCCCCTCTTTTATTTGGATAGCGGCGCAGGCTCAGGAGAGCGTACCTCATGTCAGGAATAGAATTGCAAAAGGCTTATGAACCGAAATCGGTAGAAGAGAAATGGTACGCTTTCTGGCTCGAGAAGGGATATTTTCATGCCGACGTGGATGCCGACAATGAGCCGTTTTCGATCGTGATCCCACCACCGAATGTGACCGGGTCGCTCCATATCGGCCACGCACTGAACTCCACGCTCCAGGATATCCTTGTTCGCTGGATGCGCATGTCCCGCCGCAATACCCTTTGGATCCCGGGCACGGACCATGCAGGCATCGCCACGCAGAACGTGGTCGAGCGCCAGCTTGCCAAGGAACACATCAACCGCTACGATCTCGGAAGAGAAAAGTTCATTGAGAAGGTCTGGGAGTGGAAGAAGGAATACGGCGGTAGGATCATTGGCCAACTCAAGCGACTCGGCGCCTCCTGCGACTGGCAGAGGGAGCGCTTCACCATGGACGATGGGCTATCGCGCGCCGTTCGCGAGGTTTTTGTCACCCTTTACGAGGAAGGGCTCATCTACCGTGGAGAACGCTTGATTAACTGGTGCCCTCGCTGCCACACGGCACTGTCGGATATCGAGGTGGAGCATGAGGAGGAGAAGGGCAAGCTCTACTACATCTCCTATCCGCTCTCTCAGGACCATAATATCCGGCTTACCGTTGCCACGACGCGGCCAGAAACCATGCTCGGCGACACGGCCGTTGCCGTGCATCCGCTTGATCCGCGGTATAAAGACCTTGTCGGGAAGACCGTTGATCTTCCGCTAACCAACAGGAAGATCCCGATCGTCGGCGATTCGATCCTCGTGGATCTCGAATTTGGGACCGGCGCCGTCAAGGTTACGCCGGCGCACGACTTCAACGATTACGAAGCGGGCCAGCGTCAGATACCGAACCTTGCGCGCATCAAGATGCTCGACGATAAAGCCGAGATCCGTCCAGATATTCCTGATGTGCTCCCAGACGTGCTCAAGCAAATAGCTGGCAAACCAGCAAAGAAGGCACGCGGAATGGTGGTCGAACTGCTCCAGGAGCGTGGCTATCTCATGAAGACCGAGAACCACGCCCACTCAATCGGCAAGTGCTACCGGTGCAAGTCAGTGGTCGAGCCCTACCTCTCGCCTCAGTGGTTTGTGAAGACAGCGCCACTCGCCGGGCCCGCGATAAAGGCAGTCGAGAGCGGCAGGGTGCAATTCGTCCCAAAAGGATGGGAAAACACATACTTCGACTGGATGCGGAACATCAAGGACTGGTGTATTTCGCGCCAGATATGGTGGGGTCATCGCATCCCTGCATGGTACTGCGATGACTGCGGAACGATTACCGTGAGCCGCACGGACAGGACTGCCTGTGCACAATGCGCGAGCAAAAATATCAGGCAGGAAACGGACGTGCTTGACACCTGGTTCTCGTCGGCACTCTGGCCGTTCTCAACGCTGGGTTGGCCGGAGAGGACCAGAGATCTGGCATTCTACTATCCTACATCGGCGCTCGTCACGAGCTTCGACATCATATTCTTCTGGGTTGCCCGGATGATCATGATGGGACTGCATTTCATGGACGAGGTTCCCTTCCGATACGTCTATATCCATGCGCTTGTGCGAGATGTCGAAGGCCAGAAAATGAGCAAATCCAGGGGCAACGTCATCGACCCCATCGTGATGATCGACCAGTACGGAACCGATGCCTTCCGATTCACGCTCGCTGCTTTTGCTGCCCAGGGGAGGGACATCAAGATGTCCGCGGAGCGCATAGAAGGATACCGAAATTTTGCGAACAAAATCTGGAACGCGAGCCGGTTCGCCCTGATGAACATCGAGGACAACTTCAAGCCAAACGCTGATCTTGTGAATGAATATTCTACGCCGGCCGACAAATGGATTCTTTCACGTCTTCAGGCTGTAATTAAAGAAGTAAGCTCTGCCTTGACGGAATATCGCTTTAATGATGTAGCATCCTCCCTCTATCAGTTTATATGGCATGAGTACTGTGACTGGTATGTGGAGCTGTCGAAGGGATCTCTCAAGGATGAGAACCATTCCGTACGAAAAGCGTCCCAGACCGCACTTTTCGTAACTCTTGAAACAATCCTGCGACTCTTGCATCCTACCATGCCCTTTATTACAGAGGAGATTTGGCAGAAACTTCCGGCCGGAACGAGAGGTACGGCGAGGTCGATTATGGTATCGCCTTTTCCCAAGGCAGATGATACGCTGATCGACATCGAAAGCGAACGGTACATGCAGCCGTCAATGGACACCACTCTCGTTATTCGGAACATACGCGGGGAAATGAATATCCCTCCTTCAGCACGTCCTGAAGCAGTCATCAGGCCCCAAAACGAAGAAGCTCGGAAAATTCTTGAAGAGACTCAGACATATATCACATCATTAGCGGGCCTGTCCAAGATTCACATCGCCATGGATGCGGCCGCCCCTCCTGGCTCAGCAACAGGTGCAAGTAGTTGGGCAGTAGCGTCACTTGTTTTGCCTGAAAAGGGAATCGACATTAATGCTGAACGGGATCGGCTCATGAAAGAGATTGCGAAGATATCGAAAGATATCGATGTGTTCTCACGAAAGCTTTCGAATAAGGACTTCGTGGACAAGGCGCCGAAGGCGGTCGTCGAGAAAGACACGCTGAAGCTTGAGGAGTTCAAGGTAAAGCGCGACAAGCTTGAGCAGAGCTTGAAGATTCTGGGATAGGGAAATCAAACAGAAAATAACAATGAAATGATCTATGGAATCCACAATCAGAGATCTGATAGCGCGTGCCCTACAAGAAGATCTTGGCCCGGGGGATGTGACAACAGAGGCAACGATTCACGCTGAGTCAAGGTCCACGGCAGTATTGCTAGCTAAGCAGGAGCTGGTCCTGGCCGGGCTTGATGTGAGCCGGGAGGTTTTCCGCCACCTTGACCCCGACATGAAGTTTGAGCCCTTTGCCAGGGATGGCGACAGAGTAGGCGCAGGAACAGAGATAGCAAAAGTGGCCGCTAGCACGCGAGCACTCCTCGCGGGCGAGCGAGTCGCATTGAATCTGCTCCAGCATATGTCCGGTATCGCAACGCTGACAGCCAAGGCTGTTGAAAAGATAAAAGGATTGAAAGCAGAAGTTCTCGACACGAGAAAGACACTCCCTGGCTTGCGGCAGCTTGAGAAATATGCAGTACGCGTCGGTGGCGGGAGGAATCACCGCTTTGGTCTTTACGATGGGGTGCTGATCAAGGACAACCATATCAGAGCCGCAGGCAGTATCACCAAGGCGGCAGACAACGCAAGAAAGAGAGCTCATCATCTTCTCAAGATTGAAATCGAGACCAAGAATCTCGAAGAAGTGCGCGAGGCGCTAGCGGTTAAGGCTGACATAATCATGCTCGACAATATGCCGATCGACATGATGCGTGAGGCGGTGAGGTTGATCGCCGGACGCGCTCTCGTGGAGGCATCGGGCAATGTGACACTCGAGACGATCCGGGCAATGGTGGAGACAGGTGTTGATTTTGTCTCCGTGGGAAGCTTGACGCATTCTGCGCCTGCAGTGGATATCAGCATGAAGATAAAGTAATGGAAATGACAAATTGCGAAGATCAAAGGTAAAATAAAAGTCCGGATAGCAATTTAGAGATACTCACGTTATTTTGCCGTTTAGAACCTGTGTTGAAGTTTAGGCTCTTAGGCTTGAACTTGCAGCTGATCAATGTACAAAGACAAGATCCTGAAATACCTTCGATTGTCCAAGGCCGGTTTTGCATCCGGCGAAGAGCTGGCCATGAAGCTCGGAATCTCCCGCACGATGGTGTGGCGGCATATTAAGGCGCTTGAGAGAGAAGGGTTCGAGATCGAGGCTGTCCCGTCGAGAGGATACCGGGTCACCTCTGAACCGGACATCCTCCGAAAGGGCGACATCGGCCAAGGGCTCAAGACAAGGATGATCGGAAAGAGCATTCACCTTTTTCGGGAGGTAGAGTCCACCAACACCCTTGCAATGGAGATGGCATCACGTGGCGCGCTTGAAGGCACGGTAGTCATTGCCGAGACGCAGACAGGCGGCAAGGGCAGGGTCGGCAGAAAATGGATTTCTCCAAAGGGGAACCTCTACCTCAGCGTGATCCTGCGGCCGGAAATGCCGCTTAACAAGGCACCGATGATCACCCTCATGGGTGCGGTGGCGACAGCAACGGCGATCCGGAAACAGTGCGGAGTGCACGCGGTCATCAAGTGGCCGAACGATATTCTCATCGCCGGCAGAAAGGCATCCGGTCTTCTCACCGAGATGAGTGCAGAACAGGACCGGATCCGCCATATCGTGCTCGGTATCGGTATTGACGTGAACATGAACATTGACGAGCTGCCCCCTGAGGTCCGGCAGATTGCGACCACACTTGAGGCGGAGTGCGGAAGGAAGATCGATAGACAGTCCCTGCTTCGGCAGCTTATGCGAGAACTGGACGCATGGTATCAGGTGTTCTTGGCAGCCGAGAAAGGTGTGCTTGCCGAGTGGAAGGTGCTCAACGTGACCATCGGAAACAGCGTTGCGGTAAGCGGAACAGGAGAAACGTTTCAGGGCATCGCAAAGGATATCGACAACGAAGGCAGGCTCATAGTCGAGATCTCGGATGGAACCATGCGCACAGTCGCAGCGGGGGACGTGAGTCTGCTGAAAAAATAGGATTAAGGGGTCATGGATCAACGGTCAAGGCGACACGATGCGTCAAAAAAAAATTTGGTTGCGTTTGCCGGACCCTAGCTCCTTAAACCCGGTGTTTTTTCGGAGGGCCATTGCTTTTAGCCATCGACATCGGCAATACGAACGTCGTCCTTGGTGTCTTCGACAAAGGGGTACTTGTCGAAAATTGGCGTGTGGGCACCAACACCCAGATCACTCCGGACGAGTACGCCATGATCTTCAAAGACCTCTTCGGTTTTGCCGGACTTGAGTTCAAGCAGATCACGGGTGTCATCATCTCGACAGTGGTGCCACCGCTTCTGCCGGTCATGACCGAGATGTCGGTGAAGTACTTCCGCATCGAGCCCATGGTTGTGACGCACGAGCTCAAGACGGGCATCGCGATCCGTTACGACAACCCTAAGGAGATCGGGGCAGACAGAATCGTGAACGCAGTGGCCGCTTACAAACTCTATGGCGGTCCGCTCATCGTCGTGGACTTTGGCACTGCTACCACGTTCTGCGCGGTCACGGGGACTGGTGAATACCTGGGCGGCGCCATCTGTCCTGGTGTGAAGATCTCCGCCGAAGCGCTGTTCTTGCGGGCATCAAAGCTGCCGCGCGTAGAGCTCACAAAACCGATGAAAGTCATAGGTACCGATACCATAAGCGCAATGCAAGCAGGAATCATTTACGGTTACGTGGGCCTGGTGGACGGAATAGTGGAACGGATGAAGAAAGAATTGTCCCCCGATGCCAAAGTAGTAGCAACCGGCGGCCTGGCCGAACTGATTTCGCCGGAGACGAAAACAATTCGGGAGATACGGCCGCATCTGACCCTCGAAGGCCTGCATCTCCTGTACGAGCTAAATCGCTGATATTTCAGCAGGCTATAAAATCGTCTGCTGGCCCTCTTCCGCATCAATCCGCAGAATTGTGTTATCTGGCGCAACCTTGACGACTTAGGGATTTTATGATATTTTTGGTTTACTGAGTTTTTCAGGGAGAGCGGATGAAGATTCTTGTCGTGGATGACGAAGAGGGCGCACGCGAACTCTTTAATACGATACTGACCGACGAAGGATACGAAGTCACTCTTGCAAACAACGGCGAGGAAGCACTATCGCTTTTCAAGAACACCCCATTCAACCTTGTTATCACGGACATTAAGATGCCAGTCATGGATGGTCTCCAACTTCTCCAGGAGATCCGAAAGACCGAATCCAAAACCGACGTGATCATGGTCACTGCGTACGGCGAAGTAGAAAGCTATCTCAAGGCCATGAGCCTCGGTGCCGCAGAATACATCAATAAGCCCATACGCATAAAAGAGCTGAAGAGGATCGTTCACAAGGTACTTACAGAGCAGAAGGCGAGGTTGGGGAACTGATGTCTCGACTGCGGAAGGATCCCATCGTCGGCCGGTGGATCATCGTGTCCACTGAGCGTCCGAAAAAACCGGAAGATTATTCCTTTGAAGAGCCCGAAGACGATGTAACGCCGGCGGAATGCCCGTTCTGTGGAGGGAATGAAGCAAAGACCCCGCCGGAGATTGCGTCGTTCCGCGCCGAGAAGACGCTGGCCAATACAAGCGGCTGGTGGGTGCGCGTGATCCCGAGCAAGTTTCCGGTCTTGCACATCGAGGGAAATCTTGAGAGAGAAGGAAGCGGCATCTACGATTGGATGAACGGGATCGGCGCTCACGAAATTATCATAGAGAGCCCTGAGCATGCGCTGCGGCTTGAGGAACTTCCAGAGAGCCAGGTTGAAAAGGTCCTCTGGTCATACCGCGACAGGATCCTCGACCTCGAGCGGGACGAGCGTCTTCGCTGTGTGCTCATCTTCAAAAACCAAGGTTGGACTGCCGGTTCTGCTCTGAACCATACGCACTCTCAGATCATCGCTACGCCGATTATCCCCAAGTCCGTGAAAGAAAAACTCGACGGCGCCAAGTCCTACTATGACTACAAGGAGCGTTGCATCTTCTGCGATATAATCAGACAGGAGCTCTCGAGTCACGAGCGAGTGGTTGAGGAAACGCGCCACTTCCTGGTCATGGTGCCGTTCGCACCGCGCTTCCCCTTCGAAGTCTGGATCTATCCCAAAAAGCACCTGTGCTCGTACGTAGACGTTACGAAAGAAGAAACCATGGATTTCGCACGCACGCTTCGTTCGACGCTTCGCCGCCTCGGCAAGGTGGTAAACAATCCGCCGTACAATTATATGCTATACACTGCGCCGAACCGTGTTCCGCGCCGCGGACACTGGCACACGCTGAACGATGACTTCCACTGGCACCTCGAAATCATGCCGAGGCTTACGAGGGTTGCGGGTTTTGAGCGGGGATCCGGATTCTACATAAATCCAACGCCGCCCGAAGATGCGGCTAAGTTTTTGAGGGAAGTGGCGCTTTAATCTTTGCGGGACCAGCCATTCAAAAGCAGGCATCCACGGGCACAAAAAAAGGGCCCGCCTTGCACTGCCATTCATCAGGGATCTCCGCGTGAGCGGGAGATGAATGAAAAGCGACCTTTGCTCTCGGATTACCCTCTGCCTCACAAATCTATTTCGATCGCGCTCTTGTGTAGTTGAGCATGCCGCCGGCGAGCAGAATGTCCCGTTGCCGTACACTGAGCGAATACCTGAGCGTGGCGGTCTTTCCTCTTGTCACGTTCTTGAGCGTCAAGTCTGTGTCTGTCATGAGGGCCTCTCTGATTCCGCCGATCTCAATCTTGTCATTGACGCCAATCGCATCATAATCCGCCTCGTTCGCAAAGGTGAGAGGCAGTATGCCGAAGTTGATGAGGTTGGCCGCATGGATTCGTTCGAAAGACTTGGCGATCACGGTCTTGACGCCCAGATACATTGGACAGATGGCGGCATGTTCGCGGCTAGAGCCCTGGCCGTAGCTCGCGCCGGCAATCACCACATTATGCACTCCTGCCTTTTTGTTCTCCAGCGCTTTTTTCGAGAAAGCCGCGTCAAGACCTTCAAACACGAACTCCGCATATTTCGGAATGTTCGAACGGTATTTAAGCCGGGATCCTGCAGGCATGATGTGGTCGGTCGTCGTCTTGTCGCCGACCTTGATCACAACAACGCCCCTCACGGTCTCGGGCAACGGCACCGCAGCAGGCGGATCGCCGATGTTCGGACCTCGGTATACTTTCACAGACGAAGGGTCCTTAGACGGGGATATGACCATGGAGTCGTCGATCCAGAATTCCGACGGAAGATCTATCTGTGGATAGGGAATGCCGAGGTCGCGCGGGTCACTGATCTTGCCGGTGAGCGCTGCGGCGACGGCGGACTCGGGGCTTGCAAGATAGACCTTTGCGCCCTTTGTGCCGGAGCGGCCCTCGAAGTTCCGGTTGCTTGTGCGGACGGACACAGCATCGGTTTTCGGCGCTTGGCCTGCGCCGATACAGAACCCGCAGGTCGATTCAAGCAACCGGGCCCCCGCAGTAATGATATCAGCAAGCGCACCGTTCTTTGCGATCATCTCAAGTACCTGGCGCGAGCCGGGAGCCACCCCGAAGCTTACATCCGGATGTACCCGCCTGCCCTTCAGCATGGCTGCCACAACCATCAGGTCTCGATATGATGAATTGGTGCAGGAACCGACAAGGACCTGGTCAATCTTGATGCCCGCGAGCTCCTTGGCCGTGCCGATGTTGTCCGGCGAGTGCGGTTTGGCCATAAGCGGTTCGATATTACCGAGATCGACTTCGAGCACCTTATCATATTTTGCATCGGCATCAGCTGATAGAGCGGTCCATTCCGATTCCCGCTTCTGCGCCTTGAGGAACGCGCGCGTGATATCGTCGCTAGGAAAGATCGAGGTGGTAACGCCAAGTTCGGCGCCCATGTTCGTGATCGTAGCGCGCTCTGGCACAGAGAGCGTCGCAACCCCTTCACCGCCGTATTCGATCACCGTGCCCACGTTCCCTTTGGTCGTCATCGTCGCGAGGATCGAGAGGATGACGTCCTTGGTTGAGACCCAGGGGTGAAGTCTTCCGACGAGGTTCACCTTTGCCACCTTGGGGCACGTGAGGTAGAATGGTCCGCCGCCCATGGCCACGGCGACATCGAGTCCACCCGCACCGATAGCGATCATGCCGATGCCACCCCCCGTCGGCGTGTGAGAGTCAGAGCCGAGAAGCGTTCTGCCCGGCTTGCCAAACCGTTCGAGATGGACTTGGTGGCAGATGCCGTTCCCTGCTTTTGAATAATAGATGCCATATTTCGATGCCACCGTTTGAAGATAACGGTGGTCATCGGCATTTTCGAACCCATCCTGGAGCGTGTTATGGTCCACGTAGCTCACGGAAAGCTCCGTTTTCACCCTTGGCACACCCATGGCTTCAAACTGGAGATAAGCCATGGTGCCGGTAGCGTCTTGCGTCAGGGTCTGGTCGATCTTGATCGCGATCTCGGAACCGGGCTCAAGTCCGCCCTCGACCAGGTGGGATTCCAAGATTTTGTAGACGAGATTTTTCCCCATGCTCTTTGGCGCTCCTTCAGGTGGTCGGATGTCCGCGACATTATAGTGCAAGAGCCTCTGCAAGGCAATAAGAATTTGACGACGCCTCATTGTAAAGTCCGGCTTTCTATGCTATAGTTTAGAATAAAAACAGAACATTTATGATAGCGAAGGAGGAACACGATGGTACAGAAGGCGAGTCCAAAGCTGACGGAGATGATGAATCAGGCGATAGCCGGAGAGCTCCAGGCAATCGTCCAGTATATGTGGCACCATGTCATGGTGAAAGGTATGAACGCCGAATCCTTGTCGACCGTATTCGAAAAGGTCGCCATGGACGAAATGAAGCACGCCGAAAAGATCGCGGAGCGCCTCTTCTATTTCGACGTGAATCCTACAATCAAGCCGAACCCCATTGCCGTAGGCGGAGACCCCGCGCAGATGTTGAAGGCCGACACAAAAGCCGAGGAAGAGGCGATCACGCTCTATAAAGACATCATCAAGCAGGCGACTTCCGAAAATGATGATACAACCCGCCTCCTGTTTGAAGAAATACTCTCACAGGAAGAGGCTCACCACGATACGTTCACAACGCTTCTCGGACAGTAGACTATATCGTATCCATATGAAAAGAAAACGGGCTTGCGATTTTGCAGGCCCGTTTCGTTTTCCGTAAGCGCCAAACCCAACATCAAAATCCAATCGCCGCAAAGCAAATCAGTCCGTTCAGATATTCGCAGGTTGATATTCATGCTTATCTGATATTCGGGATCTCGGAGCCGGTTGATCTTCATTACGGCATAGTGAATTCCTTCCCAGCGATGCGCACTGTGAGCACCGGGCACGCCGCCTTCCGCACCACTTTCTCTGCAGTGCTGCCGAACAGCATGTGGTCAATTCCGGTTCTGCCGTGAGTGCCGATGACGATCATGTCTGCTTTCTTGTCTCTTGCCGTCTTGATGATCTCCGCAAAAGGCACACCGCGTACAACCATCTTCTCAACATCCTTCACCTTGGTCGAGACCTCTTCGGCCCATTTGTCCATCTCTTTCCATGCGCTCTTCTGCATGTCCTCGACCAGATCGGCCACGGAAAGGGACGAAGGGATGTACCACTCGGCGATACTGATGTCCTGGATGACGTAGAGGAGGATGAGCCGGGCATTGTAGTCGCGCGCTAGAGAGATAGCATGATCCATGGCAGCGCGTGCACCCTGCGAAAAGTCGGTAGGAAAGAGAATGGTCTTAATCTGCATATCTGCCTCCCGTGACGGCTATGATTTCTTGGACTAATTCTATCGCCGATACGACTCCCTGTCAAACAATATGATTGCTCCGAGTGAATATTTGCTTGACTCCGGGGATTTGCATACCTACAATGCTTTTATGCGCAGTCATAGCCATCATCCTGATCGCTGCGAACAGGTTATATTTATGCTTTTTGTCATAAAATGGCATTCAATAACTTACTACTCCTTTGATTTTATTTATTCCGAACAGGAGAGCAGGTAACCGTTTTCGGGGAAAGGACGTTTCGGAAACATCAAGCTTTATTTTGCATCATTGTCAGGTTCCTTGTGCGAAACAATCGAACCACCCGGGAGGTAGGAAATGAACAAGTTTGAACTAATTGGATATCCATTATTGTTCATTTCAGCGATCGAATATCTTTTGATCCTTATACTGCTCAGGAAAAAATCGGTTTCATCCCTTCATAAAATCACTGCCGTCTTCGCCTTCTTTGCCGCCTCCTATTGCCTGTTCGCGGGCATCGTTTATGTCCGGGCCTCTCTGGGCCTTGATTATGACATCTTCTACCGCGCCTGCTGGATCGGATGGTTCAACGTTGCCTCAGGATTTCAGATTCTCTTCCATATGAAGGGTGATAACAGCCGTGCCGCTCGAAGAGTCGTCTTCGGTCAGTATGCTTTCTGGACAATTATCTATATTCTCTGTTTCTTTACCAACCTCTTAGAGACTGGAGTTTATTCCCTGCTGCCGTATATTGACCGCAAAGGAGGACCACTAGAGCTCCCGGCCCGCTTGGTTGGGGGCGTGTCACTTGTCTGGATTATCTATGGACTTTACATGGTAAAAAGACAAAGCATTG
This sequence comes from Nitrospirota bacterium, assembly GCA_035623825.1. Taxonomy (GTDB): domain Bacteria; phylum Nitrospirota; class UBA9217; order UBA9217; family UBA9217; genus DASPSR01. Next base: position 77,262 of record DASPSR010000042.1, on the reverse strand, counting down.
GATTAAAAAGGACGCAGATCAACTACTTCCTCGTGGGTCTTGCCGTTTACGCCGCAGGTGGAGGATTGGCTACAGGGTTCTTCCCCCTGTTCGGCGGCTTCGGATTCGACCCGAGCCTGGGCTCATATTTCAGTCTGCCCTGGGTGGTCCTTACCTTTTACGCTATAACCCGCTACCAGCTGTTTGATATATCGATCATCATATCCCGCGCGCTCATGATCGTGATCCTGTCGTTTCTCTTGTCCGCCCTGTGCTTGGGGTTGTTCAAACTTATCGAACCGGCCGTGGGAGAGTCGCCTGCCATATTGATATCGCTTTCCCTCATCGGAACGGTTTTCTTTGGGACCCACCTCAGCAGGAAAGTGCAGTGGCGTATTCAACAGTTCATCGAGAAGGACAGGCACAATTATCAAGGCATACTCAAGGAGTCAATCAAGGCGATTATTACCATACTAGATCTTGCCGAATTATTGAACTACATCATCGCCAGCATGAAAAACGGCCTAGGGGTGAAAAACATTTATTTTTTTCTGAAGGATAAGGGAGGAAAATTTTCATTGCAATACGCAGAGGGTGCTCCTCAAGAGAGTGAGTATTGCCTCAGCAACGCCTCTGTCGACTGGCTTCGGCGGTACGGACGGGTTGTCGTGAGGGAAGAGCTTGAAAGCGCATCCCTTGACGACGGCAGCCTGGTGACGAGTGAATATATGAAGAAAATTAACGTTGATCTTATCATTCCACTGATTTATAAGGGAGTTAACGAGGGGTATATCGTACTGGGCCAGAAAGGCAATGGAGAGGCTTATTTTTCGAGCGATATCGACCTTCTTGAATTGCTTGCTGCGCACGCTGCAATAGCGATTCAGAACGCTCGACTCTACGAAGAGGCCAGACAGTCGAAAGCTTCCTTTCTGGAGAGCGAATCGAAATTCCGAGCCTTGGCTGATACCGCATCCATCGCCATATTCATCCACCAGGGGGGGAAATTCCTTTACGCCAATCATGCTGCCGAGATCATAGGTGGATACACGATTGATGAATACCTGGCCATGGATTTCTTGAGCATCGCCCATCCCGATTATCTGGACACTATTCAGGCGCGGGACCGAGAGCGCCTGAGTAGCGGTCAGCCTCCGATCCAGTATGAGTTCAAGATCGTCAGAAAAGACGGCAAGGAGCGATGGGTGCTCATGACCGCCGGGCTCACGGAGTATGAGGGAAGATCTGCCGTCATAGGAACGCTCGTTGATATCTCCGCTCGAAAAAAGGCGGAAGAAGAGACGGATCGTCTTTTTAAGGAACTCGAAAAGGCCACGCGCTCCCTGAAGGAGAGCGAGGCAAAATTCCGCACACTTGCTGAGACGACGACCGCCGGGATATTCATTCACCGGGGAGGAAAGTTCCTATATGCCAACACTGCCGGAGAACAGCTGACTGGCTACAGGCAGGATGAACTTCTTTCCATGGATTTCTGGAGCTTCGTTCATTCTGAATATCGGGAGATGGCGCGTGAACGCGGACGAAAGCGTCTGATGGGTTTAAGTGTTCCGCAAGAATATGAGTTTAAGATTACTATGAAAAATGGCGGGCAGCGCTGGGTCAATCTTACCGCGGGAATCATCGAGTATCAAGGAGAGCCTGCGATCATCGCTACGCTCTTCGATATTACCGCACGCAAACAGGCGGAGGAAGAAAAGGAGAATTTTTACGAAGAGAGTGTCAAGCAGTATCAGAAAAGAATTGAAGAAGAGAAGCGCTTCCGGATAGAAAAAGAGAAAATCCTCATGGACCTCCATGACGGCATCGGAGGCATAACGACCAACATCAGCATTCTCGCCGAACTCGCACAAAAGGCGCCATCCCTCCCTGAAATCAAGAATACCGTGTCCGTCATATCCAGGCTTTCCAAAGAGGGTATATCGGAGATTCGGGGCTTCATGCACAGCCTTGACTACACAGACCTCAACTGGCGGACTTTAACGGCAGAGCTCCGGAATCAGGGCACCAATATGGTCGAACCCCACGCGATCGCCTTTGACCTGAAAACTTCCTTCGATGAGACGCTTGAGCCGCCCGGCAGCCTTCTCTGGGTGAATCTATTCAAGATTTACAAGGAAGCGCTGACAAATGTCATAAAGCATTCGCGGGCGAGGACCGTTAACGCAAACCTTCAGATCGGGACGGGGAAACTTTTGCTTTCCATCGAAGACGATGGCGTTGGGTTGGGACAAATTAAGAGCGGCAGGGGATTGTCCAATATGCGGACCAGGGCTGAGGAACTAGGTGGAAAGATAACTATACTCTCAGACTCCGGCACCCGGGTTCTCGTCGAACTGCCCATCCCTGTGAAATACAACGACAAAGGAGTGGTATTATAAGTAATTTTATGATAAGGTTAATCTCATGCGATTAATGATCGTTGAAGATGATCCACTTTTGTTGGAAAACCTCAAGCTGCTCCTGAGCGGAGAGTCGGGCATTGCTGTTGTGGGCGCCTTCAGTTCAGCGGAGGATACCCTGCAAGCCCTTGGGAAGGCTGCCCCGGAAATCATGCTTGTCGACTTGGGCCTACCGGGCATGTCGGGAATAGAACTTATCAAAAAAGCAAAGGAAGAGATTCCAGGAGTAGAAATCATGGCCCATACGGTGTTTGAAGACCGGGAAAATGTCTTTTCCGCAATAAAAGCGGGGGCATCTGGGTATATCCTGAAAGGAAGCAGTCCTAGAGAGATCGTTGAAGCCATTCACGAACTTCATAAAGGCGGCGCTCCCATGAGCCCCAAAATAGCACGTAAGGTAATCCACGAATTTCAAGATGAGAGTATAACCAGTGAGCAATACATCTTGAGCCAACGTGAAAAAGACGTTGTCAGGTGCATTGAAGAGGGTTTGACTTACAAGGAGATTTCGATAAAATTAAAAATAAGTTCGCACACGGTGCACACCCATATCAAGAACATTTACGAAAAGCTGCAGGCCAAAGACAGGGGCGAAGCTCTCCTCAAGGCCAGGAAAACAGGCATCATATGACGCGAACGCATTACGCATCAGAATCTTGCAAAATTCTGCGGAATCCTCGTTTCTATACCGGTATTTCATAACGATTTCCATTGCTGCTCCTGTAATTTCTCGTCATACCCCGAAAATACCCATATCAGGCGATTTACTTTGATTATAAACTCAAGTAGCTTTGACGTAGACTTTTGTTTGTAGATCTCGCAAGCCTCGATCGGCTGACTGGAACAAAGTGCTTGCGCCTTGCGTTTTGTGTGTTGCAGATATCAGTTGGAAACAACACATCAGGAGGTGACGGCGGTGGAAGCAGAACACACAATAAATATGAAGACAGAAGAAAAGAGAACGAGCCTGGAAAAATACCTTCTCATGAGCGAACAGGAAAAAGACGCAGAAATTCAGAGGGCAGTGTCCCGTTTACAGAAGCGTATCCAGGAAATACTCTATTTGCTTGAAGCAGAAAAGGGTCCTGCGGCAACTAAGAGGGACTATCTGGAGAAGAAAGACACGGTCGGCTAGCCTGACGATCATCCAAAAAACGCTTATACCCATTTTCTAACAATAATATACGCAGGAATGGTAACCTCGACTCTGTGTTTGCAGACGCTTCCCCACGTCAACAACAATCTGCCACAATCTTCATAATGGGACCGACCAAAGGTCCCACCCTTTCGGGCCTTCCTGCAAGACGCCTTCAGCGAATTCAGGTTAGCGCATAAGCTCTGAACGAATGTGAATTGTCAAGACCTCTAAAAAAAAACATTTTGAAAAATAATGTTTCCTAAACATTCACTAATCATAGGACTAATTGTGAACGCTAGTGGTAGCACATCATATATTGCAAATAAGATGAAAAAGCATAAAATATCAACAAGTTACTGACCTTCCACTATATTCGAATGGTTATCAGCAGTGTTTATTTAAAACAGACGAGCGTTCATCACAACGGTATAAATTTATTGAAAGAGCGCGTTATGGGAAGCAGGTTTCTCTAAATCCCTATAAATTATGAGATCATAGATCAGATTTCGTGTATTTCGAATACATCTTAACATCATATGTTATATGTTCGGCAAGGAAACTTCTCGAAGTTGCCCTCCATGACTTCGTCGTCTCCGTTACCACAGAATTGATGATAATGTTTAATGTTTCCCCATAACCGCATCGAGCGCATTCTGGGCAGCCGTATTAGCCTATTGAGGCGTATTTGCGAACCTCTGTAATCATGAGAACTATCCCTGCGAAGCAGTACTCGCTGCGCCTTTCATCTGGTTCACATTCTCAGGATTCGAGCCACCGGGCGCGCCATTGGCCGTGAGTGAAAACGAAGAACGGAAAAAACGATTGACAATTTTAATACAGGCTGTTATAAATGTTTCCTATGCTGCAAGCCACGGAAAAAATATGGATGAACGGTGCGTTCGTGAAGTGGGATGACGCAAAGGTTCACGTCCTGACTCATTCGCTTCACTACAGCACCGCGGTGTTCGAGGGCATCCGTTGCTACAAGGCCAATGATGGACCGGCGGTCTTCAGGCTGCATGAGCACGTGGACCGTCTCTTCGATTCCGCGCACATCTTGCAGATGCAGATCCCGTTTGCCCGCGAAGCCGTCGCCGAGGCGATTCTCGAAACCATCCGCGAGAACAAGATCGACGCATGCTACATCAGGCCACTCGCATATATAGGCTACGGCGCCATGGGGGTCTTTCCTAAAGATAATCCGGTTGACCTTGCCATTGCCGTTTGGCCCTGGGGCAGCTATCTGGGCGAGGAAGGGATCAAGAACGGGATCCGTGTCAAGATCTCATCCTTTGTCCGGCCACATGTCAACGCTACAATGGTGCGCTCCAAGACCGCGGCCAATTATGCGAACTCCCTTCTTGCCAAACGGGAAGCGCTCAAGGATGGCTATGACGAAGCAATACTGCTCGATACCGACGGCTATGTCGCGGAAGGAAGCGGTGAGAACATTTTTATTGTGCGCAAGGGCTTGATCAAGACACCGCCCCTCACGTCCATCCTCGAAGGCATCACCCGGGACACGATCATCCACCTTGCTGCGGAGCGTGGCATGCGTCTCGTGGAAGAGCGGTTCACGAGGGACGAGCTCTACATTGCCGACGAGGCGTTCTTTACTGGCACGGCGGCTGAGATTACGCCGATTCGTGAAGTGGACAACCGGCAGATCGGGAAAGGCAAGCCCGGACGGGTCACCGCGGAGCTCCAGGCCGCGTTTTTTGATATCGTGAACGGCAGGCATAACCGGCACGAGGACTGGCTCACGTTTGTCTATGCGAAGCAGCCTGCCGTGAAGAAGTAGAAATTGATTTCCCGCGGATGGACACTGAGTAACCGGTAGCGCGGCAAGCCGAATGGATTGCCGTAGGTCCGTTTCCGTTTTCATCTGTGGTTATATAGTGTTTTCAAGTGCCGAAGTGGTGGAATTGGTAGACACGCACGTTTGAGGGGCGTGTGGGGCAACCCATGGGGGTTCGAGTCCCCCCTTCGGCACCACTCTGTTCACCGTTCGCGGCAGCAGGCAGCACCATACGCCATATCGCTTTCCTGAATTCATCTGATGAAAAAGCTTTCCCATATATTCATCATTCTTTGCACCGCGCTGCTGCTTTCCGCTGCTGCATCTCCTCAGGAACCAAAAACCAAAAACACCATCATCGGCATCATATCGGCGCCCCTCGCCAATGTGCATGAGGAACCGATTCCAAAATCAGGCCTCGTGACCCAGGTGCTTATGGCTGATGAGGTGCTCATCCTCGAAAAGCAGGACTACCGGTACCGGATCGCGATCCCGAACCAAGACAACCGTGAAGGCTGGATACAGCAGGAGGCGGTCCACATTCCAAAGGACAAGGGTCGCCACTATCTCAATGCCGACCGTCAGTGGATCGTGATTGCTGTGCCCAAGACCGAGGCGCTGATTCTGGACAAGACGGGCAATCACAAGGTTCCGCTCTATGCCGGCACGCGTCTTCCCGTGCTCGAAAAAAAGTCGGACGGGTTCACGGTTCAGTTCCCCGACCGCTCTGTCGCTATCATTGATCCGTCAGATGCAATTCCCGTTAAGCCCATCGATCCCATTGTAAACGACACCACGCCCGAGGAGATCGCCACGACTGCAAGAAAGTTCCTCGGCGTGCGATACCTTCCGGGCGGGCTCACTGCTCAGGGCATGGATACCCGTGGGCTAATTCACATTGCCTACCGTATTCACGGTTTCCCCATAGGCACGGACAGCGCATCGCTCAAGGCAAAAGCGGAACGCGTGCTGAAGCATGATCTCCAGCCCGGCGATATTCTTGTATTCTACGATGGGAATGAGGGTCTCTTTCTCGGGAGCGGCAGGTTTCTCCAATCTTCGAAAAAGCATTCCGTTCAGCTTGCTGGCATCTACGATCGGAGATATGCCAACGCCCTCCAGTACGGGCTTCGTATCATCGGTGCCGATCCGGACCAAAAGAAGACGACGTCAGAGATGACCGCTGATGAGATCCTCATTACGCAGGCGCGGACCGCCAGGCTTCCGCTCGGCAAAAGAATCTCGTACTGGGCAAGCCGCTTCATCGGCACGCCGTACGACCCTGACCCCCTGGGCCTCTATGTGCGCACGAACCGTATCGTGGCGGACGAAAAGGTCGACTGCATGTACCATGCTTTCCGCTCCGTCGAACTAGCCAAGAGCAGTACGCCGGCTGAAGCTATAGAACAGGCGCTCACGCTACGGTTCAAAACCCAAGGCAAGCTCTCCGACGGCCTCGTCACGAACTATGACGACCGCTTCCAATACGGCGAAGACATGGTCTTCAGCGGCAAGTGGGGAAAGAACATCACTGCTGAGCTCGGGACCCCGAGAACGATTCCCGGTTCCCGCGGCAAGGACACCGTGGACATCCTCCCGAAGTCTGTTCTTGCGACGAGATCCTTTCAGAAAAAACTTCAGGATGGCGACATCATCTACTGGGCCAAGGATCCGAAGAAGCGCACTGTCGAGGAAATTATCGCCCACCTCTCGATCGTCCACATTAAATCCGGCAAGCCTTACCTGATTCACGCCGCCGGCGTCAAGGAAAAAGAGGGAAATCCCGGCGGCGGTGCAGTGAAAGAGGTTCCCTTCACAGACTATGTTCATTCGATGCACTTCATCGGCGCGTTCGTGACGCGTTTCGAGGATTAACTCACCTTAGCAATCTAATTTGACCATTCTTGCTCCCGTCCTGCATTCTCCTTTTTTATACGCAGGCCGCCAGACCCTGATTGATTGGGCAATGAACCTATGCCTTATCGCAGATGCCTGCAGCCGCGTCTTTGCGGTCGCCGGCACCGCACCGGTCAGTGAAGCAAGAGATTAATCCTTTCAGGCCATGTTTCTTAGGATACTGAGCCCTGAAGTATCGAGAGAAGAAGGAATAGAGGACCAAATTATAACTTGACAAATAGCGGGATACTCAAATATTATGAACCTTACCTGTAGCGGCGCAGCCGATATGGGAATATCTTCAGCCTGCGGACATACAATCATAAAGATGCCGTCCGGCGATGCTGTAGACTGGTGTAGTTTGACAATCAAGACCTTTGCCAGGGTGAATAGAATCGGGACCTGCTATTCGTCGGGTAAAGGTCTTTTTTTCTGATAGGCACGGGGGACAGTTATGGACAGAAAGATAAATAAAATCTTGGTTGCGAACCGAGGGGTCCCTGCGGTCAGAGTTATGCACACATGCAGGGACCGGAAGATTCCGACCATTGCGGTCTATAGCGATCCCGACCGTCTTGCCCACCATGTTTTTATGGCTGACGAGGCAGTCCACATCGGAGCGGCGCCACCGGCAGAGTCCTATCTCAACATGGACAAGATGATCCGGGCTGCCCTTGAGAGCAGGTCTGACGCGATCCACCCGGGCTGGGGGTTCCTTGCGGAAAATGCGGAATTCGCGCGAAAGGTGACTGATGCGGGCCTCACCTGGATCGGACCTTCTCACGAGGTCATCGGCAAGCTGGGAGACAAAATCGGGGCCAAGGCACTGGCCAAGAAGGCCAATGTGCCCATCATTCCAGGCATCGACGCAGTCACAAACGTCGAGCAGATCAAGATCTGGATGAAGAAGGACGATGTGGCCTATCCCATCATGATCAAGGCCGCAGCAGGTGGCGGCGGGAAGGGCATGGTCAAGGTAGAGAACGACGAGCAGCTGTCGCAGGCGCTGTCCCGAGCCCGGTCCGAGGCCAAGAAGTCATTCGGCGACGATACCATCCTCGTGGAGAAGTACATCGAGCGTGGCAGGCATATCGAAGTCCAGATCGTGGCCGACGCCCATGGGAATGTAGTTCACCTCTACGAGAGGGAGTGTACGCTCCAGCGCAGGAATCAGAAGATCATCGAGGAGGCGCCATCGCCCAGCCTCGATGAGAACCTCCGGAACGAGATCTGTTCCACCGCGACGCAGCTGATGCGTGAGATTGGCTACACAACGGCCGGAACCGTCGAGTACATTTTTGATTCCGCAACGAGAAAATTTTACTTCCTCGAAGTGAACACTCGCCTCCAAGTCGAGCACGGCATCACGGAGCTGATCACTGGATTGGACATCGTCGGCATCATGATCGATGTGGCCCTGGGCAAGAAGCTGCCCTTCAAGCAGTCCGCCATCCGGCCGAACCGATGGGCGCTCGAGGTTCGGCTGAACGCCGAAGACCCGAAGAGCTTCAGCCCCTCCTTCGGCTCTATCACCAGACTTCAGATCCCGATGGGACCGAACGTGCGCGTGGCCTCGGGAGTTTACGAGGGTGGAGACATTCCCGCATACTACGATTCTCTGTTTATGCTGCTCATGACCGCCGGTGCGGACCGCAAGGACGCAATCAGGGTCATGGACCGCTCTCTCGGCAGGAACCTTAGGGTAGAGGGGGTGAAGACGCTTCAGCCTCTGCTACTCTCCATCATTCGGCACCCATCCTTCATCTCCGGGGAATTCTCAACACGGTTCATCGAGGAGCATATGGACGAGCTTATCTCAATGTTCAGGGAAAAGAACAGCGAGGATGAGGTTCTCAAGATTGCACGATATGTGGCGGAGATATCAGCTCTCGGGCCGCAGAAATGGATGTGAGGTAGCCAGATGGCAGAGGACAAGGGACAGAAGAAAGATATAACAAGTTCCAATAAGGCCGTACGAAGCCCGGAAGGCACCTTTGCGCGGCCAGAGATGACGCCCAAAGAGATTATCAAGGCAGTCCGCGGACTTTCGGGGGTTTGTCTGACCTCTGTAGGAATGCGGGATGCCGGCCAATCAGATTTTAAAAACCGACACCGCATGTACGACCTGAAAACCCTTGCACCTTTCTACAACAATATGGGTCTATTCAGCTCCGAGTGTCACGGCGGCGCACGGTGGCATGTAGGCATCATGAATAGAAGGGAAAGCCCCTTTGAAGAGACCGCTCTTCTTCGGGGACTCATGCCACGCGTACTCCTCCAAACCCTCATACGGGAGACGAATCTCTGGGGCTACAGGCCCTATCCCAAAAACGTGATAGAGCACGCCGTCTCACAGGTGGACATCGATGTCTGGAGATGCTTCTCGTTCCTGAACGATGTAAGGAACATGCGCAGCGTCGCTGAAGTCGTCATGAAGAGAGGTCGGCTTTTCGAACCGACCATTTCTTTTACGACGGCGGACTGGGCAACCAACGAATACTATCTAAAGGTTATCAGGGATATCGTCGACCTGTGCTCAGGAATTGATGAGATTGTCCTGTGCGTGAAGGACATGGCCGGTGTCGGCGACGTGACCCGAATTGGCAATCTCGTTGATGCGATCAAACAAGCCTATCCGGGATTGGTGATAAATTATCACCGTCACATTACCGACGGGCTTGCAATACCTGCCCTTCTATCGGCAGCGAAGGCTGGCGCTAAGATATTTGATGTGGAAGAAGACTCCCTGGTTCGCTTCTACGGCCACTCGCCTATACTTGCTGTTCACGCCATTTTTGAGGAATCGGGGATTCCCGTACACCTCAAGCGATCAGAAGCGGAAGGCGCGGTCCGACAGGTGCGCGAATGGATAGGGCAATACGAATGGGCCGAATCACCTTTCAAAGGCCTTGATCACACGGTGACGCTTCACAAAATGCCCGGTGGCGCATTTCCCAGCTCTTTTGAGCAGGCTCAAAAGGCTGAGTTCCTCCATCTCATGCCAGCGATCTTGAAGCTCATGTCCCTGTACAACAGGATTGTGAAATATTTTGATGTTACGCCCGGCTCTCAGATTACGTGGGTCACCTGCAGCGGAATCATCAACAGGTATGCCAAAGAACGCGGTGACGCAGGCGTTAAGCATATCATCGAACTCATGATAAAATTTGTAGAGGATAAGGGGCAGGATTTTGACGACATGACGAATGATGAGCGGGAAGAACTGCTTCTGCTCTTCAGGAACGCGCCCGGAGACTTCAAGAATCTGCTGCTAGGAAATTATGGAAAACTCCCAGTAGGCTGGCCTGCAGAATGGGTATATCGAAGCGCCTTCGGAGAAGAATGGGCTACCAAGATGAGAGAACGAAAAGAGCTTTCCCCGCTCGATTCGGTACCGGACGACGACCTCGACAGGTTAAGAAAGGAGCTTTCGGACAACCTCGCGCGGGCGGCAACAGAAGAAGAGTTTGTCCTGTATCTTATGCATCCGAAGGACGCCCTGGAATTCATCGCATTCAGGGACAAGTACGGAGATGCGCCGCTGGCCCTTCCAACGGGTGTATGGCGGGAAGGGCTAAAAAAACCGGGAGACCGGGTGAATTTCGATCTCTGGGGCAAGCCGTATTCACTTGAGCTGGTGTCGGTTGGCGCTGAACATGAGGGCTTTGTCTATGTGGTGATGAGAGTGAACAACAAGACACGGGTGTATACCGTCGCGACGCCAAGAGCAAAAAAGGCTGAAGTTAGGGTGGCAAAGAATCCGAGCGATGTCGGCGCGCCGATCAGCGGCAATATCTGGAGAATCGGCAACCCCGAACGAGGGACCATCAAGGTTGGCGATATCGTTCACAAGGGAGAGGAGATCGCGAATCTTGAGGCCATGAAGATGGAGAATGCGATTCTCGCTCCACTCGAAGGACAGGTTGCTGAGGTTTGTATCAAGATCAACGACACCGTTCAGGAAGGCCAGCTCCTTTTTGTGATCGAAAAGTTGCAGATGGCCCGTTAAGATGAAAATATGCGGCTTCAAAGAAATGCGTGTCTGCGCAAAGACAGCCATGACCTCTCTCTTTGATGATTCGGCCCGTTACGTTCGCGTGGGGCAACCCAGGGGGCTGCTAAAGTTCCTTAAATCGATTCCGATAAGAATAGTGTGAAACACTACTTCAATAGAGCCGGTGGTTGTCTACGGCGCCTCCTGAAGCTGGCCCATATGGAAAACGAGGTCCGCCACGATGCGGATTTCCTCGGCTATGAGGCTTTTTGCTCCCTGACCCAGGTGACCTTCGGGTATCTGTCGCCTCGAAAGGGCACCAAAAAATCTGACAAGTCCGGTTTCACGGAAGCCGGCAACAAGGTGCTCTCCCGAAAAGCAGCGTGATTCCCGCAATCGTCAAAAGTTTCGCTTGAAGAAAACTACCCGCCAAAATCACCTTGAACTGCTGCGAAAAATACGGTATCCTTGTATCCGGGTGCGAGAAGCTTTTAAATGAAACGAGGAGAATCGACTCCGGTGTCAGATCCATCCGCTTCCACTCTCCCCTCGGCCACAAACGACCCCGTGCTCACCATTATCCCGCTCGGAGGTGTCGGTGAGATCGGCTTGAACATGACCGTGCTCGAATGTGGGGACGATATCCTGGTCATCGACGCGGGCCTCATGTTCCCTGATGCCGAGATGCTCGGCGTTGACATTGTGATCCCTGATTTCTCCTATCTGACCGATAACAAGAACCGCATCCGCGGGGTGGTGCTCTCCCATGCGCACGAGGACCACATCGGGGCGCTTCCCTTCCTCCTTAGAGAGATACGGGTTCCGGTCTACGGCACCCGGCTCACGCTCGGGTTTGTCAGAGAAAAGCTCAAAGAACACGGCCTGGACAGCGAGATTCAGCTTATTTCTGTCCGGCCCCGTGACGTAGTGGATCTCGGCTGCTTCCGTGTGGAGTTCATCCGCGTGACTCATAGCATTGTCGACGGCTGCGGTTTCGGCATCACGACGCCTGTGGGCCGCGTGGTCCACACGGGGGACTTCAAGATCGACCCCACCCCCGTTGACGGCGAGGTCATGGACCTTCGTACCTTTGCAGAGTACGGCGACAAAGGGACCCTTGTCCTTCTGTCGGACAGCACGAACGCGTCGCAGGGCGGATACACCTTTTCGGAGAAGGAAGTGCGGCGTGGGCTTGAGGAAATATTCGGGCGCGCCCGAGGCAGGATCGTCGTCGCGACCTTCGCCTCGAACATCCACCGCGTGCAGCAGATCATCGACGTTGCCGTGATGTACAATAGGAAGGTGATCCTGAATGGAAAGAGCATGATCGCGAACGCCCAGATTGCGCTCGACCTCGGCTCCCTCAAGATCCCGCCAGACACATGGCACCGGATCGACGCGCTCAAGACCCTGCCTGACGACCAGATCGTGATGATAACCACCGGAAGCCAGGGCGAGCCTATGAGCGCGCTTTCGCGTATGGCCGCTAATGAGCACAAGCACTTCCAGATCAAGAAAGGGGACACCATCGTGCTCTCGTCGAAGATGATTCCCGGGAACGAACGCGGCATAACACGGATCATCAACCACCTGTTCAAGCACGGTGCGGAAGTGTTCTACGAAAAGGTGTCCGAGATCCATGTTTCTGGACATGCGTCCAAGGAAGAGCTCAAGCTCATGCTGAGCCTCATCAAACCGAGATATTTCATTCCCGTGCACGGCGAGTACCGTCATCTTGTATACCATGCTCAGCTCGCTAGGAAGGTAAACATTCCCGAGGAGAACATCTTCATCCTCGAAAACGGGGAGGTGATGGAGTTCACTGAGAACACGGCGCTTCGCGCCGGCGTGGTGAACATCGGCCGGGTGTATATCGACGGGAAAACCGCAGGATCCACTGCGGACACCGGCGTGGATACGGTCGTTCTCCGGGACCGCATGAAGCTGGCCCATGACGGAGTGGTGATCGTGATCCTGGGCATCGAGAAGACCTCGGGCAAGGTGGTCTCGGGGCCGGATATTGTGTCGCGAGGCTTCGTGTTTGAAGATGCGTCGCAGGAGCTTCTGGCCGAGGTCAAGGATGTGGTCATGGACACCCTCCTCCTCATGATTCCCGAGGCAAAGGGCGAATGGTCTCTTGTCTCGGCCCGGGTGCGGAGTGCGCTCAAGAAGTTCATATACAAGCGCATGGAGCGCAGGCCCATGATTCTGCCCATTATCATGGAAATATGACGGAATCGATGGATCGGCAGGCAGGGAGGTTGACCGGACGCAAGAATTGTGTCGATCTGTTTATCGGATACGGCGATCATTTCATGCGCTTTCGGACTGAGCCTCCTAACGTTGCCGCGTCAGGACGAAGTGGATGAACCGTGCTACGATTCCGAAGAGAGTGGACCGGACGGGCTATCCTGATCATGGCTGGTTATGGCCGTCTTCAAGCAACCGTACCATCCGTAAATACACCGAGACCGCGTGGAAAGTAAAAGCAGTGGAGCACTAATAAAAGTGGCACTGACATGAAAGCACTCTACTACGAAGAACTGAATGGATACAGGGGAATCAAGACCGGCGACGTGCCTGTTCCGGAGACTACCGAGAACGAAGTTTTGGTCCGAGTCAAGGCCTTCTCACTCAACCATCTCGACGTCTGGGTCATGGATGGGAAATACCCGGTCCAGGTTCCTCTTCCCCATGTATTCGGCTCCGACGCGTCAGGGATCATCGAGAAGGTCGGAAAGAATATACAGCACATCCGGGCTGGGGATGAAGTGATCGTCTTTCCCGGGCTGTCGTGCGGACACTGTGATCGATGCATGAGCGGGCACGACAATGAGTGTAAGGATTTTTCCATTCTTGGGGTCAAGAATAATGGTGTGTCCGCGGAATATGTGAGTGTCCCCGCATCGAATATCTTTAAGAAACCGGAAGGCCTCTCGTTTGAAGAGGCAGCGGGCATCGGTGTAACCTACACAACCTCATGGAACTCGCTCGTGCTTCGCGGGGGCATCAGGCAAGGTGATACAATATTGATCCATTCGGCAGGAAGCGGCGTGGGCACGGCCCTCATCCAGGTGGCAAAGCTGTATAATGCCACGATCATCACCACGGTGGGTGATGAGTGGAAGATTCAGAAGGCGAAAGAGCTCGGCGCGGACTTTGTCATCAATCACCAGAAAGAGGATTTCTCTGAGGCGGTGAAGCGTATAACGAAGGGCGATCTGGTTGATATCGCAGTAGATCACGTGGGCGTTGCCACGTTCAACAAGTCTTTGTCATGCCTCAAGAAAGGTGGAAGGATTGTGACATTTGGCGCCACAAGCGGGGATGAAGTGCCGCTGAGCCTCCGTTACATATTCGGTAAAAACATTTCATTGCATGGGATTTACGTCGGGCCGAAAGCCGCGGTGCAAGAATATCTCAGGCTCTTCCCTCATCGGCTCAAGACCGTCGTCGACTCCGTTTTTAAGTTTGCCGATGCTCAGAAGGCTTATGAAAAGCTCTTAAGCAGGCAGTTTTTCGGGAAGATCGTCGTAAAGATCTGGTGAACATATAAGCCTGACCTAACCAAGAGCAAAGAAGCCTGATACCGCACTACGTTAGCCCCATCACGGCGGATTTCTTTCTCTCATTGACTGCTTTTAATCGTTATTTGCTATTTTCTTCTATCTCGCTCTCAAAACATCTTGAAATCCATACAGCTTTGTGAAATAATGTGCTCACGCAATGGTATAGTCTTGATTTTCTCGCAGCCTTGGGGACAACCATGTTACTTACAATCCTGCTTATCATCCACGTCATCGGTGTCATCATCTGGATCGGTGGGGTGGCTTTTGTGACCATGGTGATCTTCCCCATGATGTATCAGACCGAGGGGTCCCTCGAGAAAGCGCTCCTGTTCCAGCGTGTCGAGCATCGGTTCGCCGGGATGGTCCGGTGGCTTATCGCGATTGTGGGCGTAACAGGGTTTTGGTTGTTGTATTCCAAATATGGCTTTGGGATATTGGCACAGCGGCAGGGCATAGGCATCCTCATCATGATTTTTGCCTGGACGCTCTATACAGTGATCCTGCTGTCCGAGCGAAAAATATTTAGCAAGATCTTTGCCGATCCTGAAAAGATCGATATGAACAATGCACTCAAGATTATAAACGGAATGCACTGGGCTTTGCTGGTCATCAGCATGTCTGCCGTTGCCGGAGGCGTGTGGTTCGGACATGGCTGATATGCCTGGACCGTGATTGCGGAACAATTGCCGGCAGGCAGACGGATGACTGTCAGACAATCTTTATTGGGAAAATTCTCGGAGCAGCGGTTTTCCGCGCCCTGTTACTGAGTGGCTTTCGGGAGATGTGTATCTTATCCTTCTTTATAAAAGGTCCGATTTTGGGCGTCGTGGAAGGGAAAATCGAGTTCATGGCCGTCTCTCTGCCGGGATCTTACTGGCAAAGGGGATGGAAGTTCTGACATGGCGGGCACATCAGAAAAACATAGGCACTGGAACGAGATGACAGGCTTGCTCCTATTCGCCATTGGACTCCTGATTTCGCTCAGCCTCGTTTCGTACAGTGCATCTGACCCGTGCTTCAGCGCCTCTGGCACCGGCGCCGAAACGAAAAACTTCATCGGGATCATCGGCGCGTATCTCTCCGACGCGCTCCTGCGTCTTTTCGGCCTGTCCGCTTACTTCATCCCGCTCTTCTTCTTCGGGTACGCAGTGTTCCTTGTGGTTGGCAGAGAGGCAGTGCATCCGTACCTCAAAAAAGTCGGCGGTATCGTTCTGTTTTTCTCCGCCTCGGCGTTCTTCGGGCTCAGAAGCGGGACTACCCGGCTGTTCGGAGAGGACCTGCCTTCTGGCGGAATGCTTGGAGGTTTCATCTCCACGCTACTGCTTCGGGGTTTTTCCGCCACTGGCGCGTACATCATCACGATTACCGCACTAGTCATCGGGCTCATGCTGCTCACACCGTTCTCACTGCTCAAGGCCATCGCGTGGCTGCATGCTCTCTCCGGTCGCCTCGCGGAGCAGGTCGAAATCCTGATCACAGTATACCGGGGACGTAAGGAAAAGGCCAAAGAGGCGATGCGGCGGCCTGTGCTCCCGAAAGAACCGCCCAAGATCATAGAAACGCAGAAACAACAACCTGCGTCGTCGCGCGAGCCAAAGCTGACCAAACCGTCTCAGGCAGCATTCGATTTCATGGAGAGCAAAGAGTCCAAAGGAACGTACCAACTCCCCTCTCCCGGCCTGCTGGATCCGCTTCCGCCGGCAGCGAAAAAGGTCTCGAAAGAGGATATGCTCGCCCAGTCCGAGCTCTTGATGCACAAGCTGCTCGACTTCGACATTCAGGGCCGCGTGACCCAGGTCTACCCTGGCCCCGTAGTGACCATGTTTGAGTTCGAACCCGCGCCAGGTGTGAAGGTTAGCAGGATCGTGAATCTCGCTGACGACCTGGCCTTGGCAATGAAGTCGTCTTCTGTCCGGATTGTGTCGCCGCTCCCGGGAAAGGGCGCCGTGGGCATTGAGGTGCCGAACAACACGCGCGAGACCGTCTACTTCCGCGAAATCCTCGAATCGCCGGAGTACGTGTCTCAGAAAAGCAAGCTCAAGGTGCCTCTGGGCAAGGACATCTTCGGCACTTCCGTGGTGTCAAGTATCGACAAGATGCCTCACCTCCTCATTGCCGGCGCAACGGGATCAGGAAAGAGCGTCGCCATCAACACCATCATCCTCGCACTCCTGTACAACACACGGCCGAGCGAGGTGAAGCTCATACTAGTTGATCCCAAGATGCTCGAGCTCTCCCTCTATAATGATATCCCTCATCTTCTATCGCCCGTGGTTACCCAACCCAGGCGCGCCGCTGAAACACTCCGAGCGCTCGTGGCCGAGATGGAGCGCAGATACCGGCAACTCGCTGAAAAAGGGTCTAAGAACGTTGATTCCTATAACAAAGCGGTGACCGAGGCAGAGCGCCTTCCGTACATCGTCGTGATCGTCGATGAGCTCGCTGACCTTATGATGACAGTCCAGCGCGAGGTTGAGGACTCCATCATGCGCCTGGCCCAGATGGCGCGTGCCGCGGGTATTCATCTCATCGTGGCCACCCAGCGCCCCAGCGTCGACGTGATTACAGGACTTATAAAAGCCAACCTTCCGGCGAGGATCTCCTTCCAGGTCTCGTCCAAGACAGATTCACGCACCATCCTCGACGCGAACGGAGCGGAAAACCTCCTCGGCATGGGCGACATGCTCTTCCTGCCGCCTGGCACTGCCCATCTCATCCGTGTGCACGGTTGCTTCGTATCCGAGACCGAGATCAAACGCGTGGTTGAGTTCGTGAAGAAGCAGGCAAAGCCCAACTACGAGCTCTTGGCCCAGCGCGTGAGGGAAGTTGCCGAGGCCCAAGTCGCGGAAGTCGAGGACAGCGAGCGCGATGAGCTGTACGCGCGAGCCGTGGATCTCGTCCAGATGAACGGCCAGGCATCGACGTCCTTCATCCAGCGCAGACTGCGCGTGGGGTACAACCGTGCCGCCCGTATGATCGAGATGATGGAAGAGGACGGAATCGTCGGACCGGCAGACGGCGCCAAACCGCGGGAAGTGCTGGTACGCAAGAATATGGACGGCACAACAAGGAGTCTTAATGACTAGCGGTTGTGGGTTGCTGATGATGCATCCGGGAGTTAAGCGCAGTCTTGATCGAATCTTTGTTTTTTGGGGTCTGTTGATCGGTTTTTTTGCGTCCTCTGCGGCGAATCATGCCTTCGCCCAAAGCGTTGACCAAGTGGTCCCCGTCGTTGAAAATCATTATCAGGAGCTCAGGGACCTCACGGCAAAGGTGACCCAGAAGAATTTTCTAAAAGCCATCGACAAGACGCAGATTTTCGAAGGGATGCTCTGGATCAAAAAACCGGGTAAACTCAGGCTCAAATACACGAATGGCCAGCTCATACTTATTGACGGCAAAGCGGCCCTTTTCTATTCGAAGAACACCGAGCAGGTGGTTAAAAAAACCTTCACGGACATTGAACAGATGAACATACCCGTTGCATTCCTGCTCGGCGCCGCACATATCCGGGATGATTTCGAGGCATTTCAGCCGGAGGTGAAAAATCCCCGCCTTGTCGAGCTTACTCCGAAGAAGACGAGTGCAGCCATGAGGAAGCTCAGGATTCAGACTGATGAGGTTGGGCGCATCGTCAGGTTGATCATATTCGGCATTACGGGCAATATCACCGAGATAGAATTTACGGACCTTAGGGAAGATACGGGTCTCGACAGCAAGCTGTTCACCTTCACGGCTCCCAAGGGCACGGAGACTATCGAGCAGTAACCTCAGGACACAGCAAATAGAGGATCGACTAATGAAACTTCAGACGGACTTCTGCTTTACTAAGGAGGACTCATGGCGGCGGAAAACTCATTCGATGTTGTTTCGAAAATTGATATGGCCGAGGTAACGAACGCGGTGAGCCAGGCTCTAAAGGAGATCAGCCAGCGGTTCGATTTCAAAGGAAGCAAATCAAACATTACGCAGGAGAAGGATGCGCTTGTAATCGTTTCCGATGACGAGTACAAGCTCAAGAGCGTGGTCGATATTCTTGAGGGCAAGCTCGTCAAGCGTAGAGTGCCGATCAAGAATATTTCCTTCGGCAAAGTGGAGCCTGCTCAGGGTGGCGCCGTACGGCAACATGCGAAGCTCCAGCAGGGGATTCCGACGGATAAGGCCAAGGAGATCGTGAAAGCTATCAAGGATTCCAAGGTCAAGGTCCAGGCGTCGATCCAGGCAGACCAGGTCAGGGTATCCGGCAAGAACCGGGACGACCTCCAGGCTGTCATTCAGCTCCTAAAAGAAAAAGAGTTTGGCCTTGAGCTTCAGTTTACGAATTACCGGAGCACATAGGAGTTCATATCTGCATTCCGGTTTTTTTGAGCGGAAGCTCCTGTCTACCTGACCGATGATTAAACTTGCTTCTTTTTTTCAAGTTGATATAATTTGTTGAAAATGAGTAACAGGGAGAGTGCATGAGCCTTGTTGGCAGGCTGGAAGATCTTGCTTTACCCGATATCTTCCAGATCATTAGTCTGAGTAAGAAAACCGGCACCCTCCTTGTGCGTAGCCGCAAGGGAACAGGGATGGTCGTATTCAAGGGCGGCCAGGTAATTCAGGCCGCTAGTGACAGTATCCGCGATTCCCTTGGAAATATCCTTGTCTCGCAGGGAATGCTGACCGAAACGGCGCTGTCCCAGGCGCTGGCGCTGCAAAAGGAGAAAGTCGACAAGCCACTCGGCATGATCCTCGTGGAGATGGGGGTCGTGCCCGCACAAACGCTCGAGACCGTCGTCCGTAAACAGATTGAGGAGATCATCTATGATCTGCTTGCGTGGGAAGAGGGCTTTTTCAACTTCGAGCTCGGAGATATAGCCTCAAAGGACAATTTCGAGATAGACACCCAGGAGTTCCTGCTCAAGTCCGGCATCAGTGCCGAGTATCTCCTCATGGAGGGAACGCGGATCCTCGATGAGAAGCGGAAAGGCATGCACAAGACAGCCGCCCCGTCATCAAAAGCTCCGGCCACTCACCGCGTCAGCTACGAACCGGCCAAAGAAGAGTTCCTCACCCGCATAGAGACAGAAGTACCGCGCAGAGAGATCACTGTGCTCAAGTCCATGTTCGACGAACTAAGGTTCCCCACAGCAACGGCAGAGGTGACGCTCCTCATCCTGCGGTATGCGAGCGAGGTTGTCAACCGTGCTATCTTGTTCATGGTGAAGAAGGACGAGGTTCGAGGTCTCGGCCAGTTCGGGATAGACCTCAAGAACATGTCCGCCGACCAGGTCGTCCGCAATATCAAAATCCCGCTCAATCAACCGTCGCTGTTCCTTACGGTGATCGAAAACCGACGAAGTTTTCTCGGTCAGCTTGCATCGAATGAGAGCAACAACTACCTCGTCAATGAGCTCGGCGGGGTCAAGCCCGATATGGTACTCGCAATACCGCTGATTGTGGACGGAAAGATAGCGCTGGTTGTATATGGTGACAACTTGCCTAATCAGAAACCGATCAAAGGCGTGGATACTCTCGAGATATTCATGAACCAGGCAGGGATGGCCCTGGAAAAGGCCCTGCTGGAAAAGAGACTTGCCGACCTCCAGAAGGAGCGAAAATGAAGAACGTCTTTATCGTGGAGGATTCGAGGCCATACGCTCGATGATGCGGGTCTCTCTCGAGGAAACGGGAGAGTTCTTTGCGGTGGAAGCCGGGAACGGCTTTGAAGCCCTCAAAACTCTTCCCGCAAACCGCTTCAACCTGATCATCACTGACATCAATATGCCCGACATCAACGGCTTTTTCCAATCAGCTTTGTAACGCCTGTTCCGTCGCATACGACGTACACCGTCACCAAGTGATCGCGATTGAATACGAAGCTGTTTCCCTGCTCTTCCAAGAAATATCTGAACCCAGTTTAGCCAAGCTCAACCGGGAGCCGCTGTTCTCTCGAAAAGCGCCCCGAGATTTTTAAAGAGCCAAGACTGCTCTGTCAAATTTTGTCCGTTAAGATTCCATCAGTGTAGTATTTTCCAACACTGGGGAAAGCGTTTCACGCGCTGTAACAAATTGATTTATTGACATATTTTAAAATATAAATTTAGTATAAATATTGCAAGTCGAGCATAGGATGGATTCATAAGGATGCGATAAAAAAACAGTAATAGCGCTTGGAACAAAATGAAGAGAATCTTGGGCGTTGATAACGCATAGGGAGACAACTTGCCCGATCAGAAACCGATCAAAGGCGTGGATACTCTCGAGATATTCATCAATCAGGCGGGGATGGTCTTGGAAAAGGGCCTGCTGGAAAAGAGACCTGCCGACCTTCAGAAGGAGCGAAAATGAAGAACGTCCTTATCGTGGAGGATTCCAAGGCCATACGCTCGATGATGCGGGTCTCTCTCGAGGAAATGGGAGAGTTCTTTGCGGTGGAAGCCGGGAACGGCTTTGAAGCCCTCAAAACCCTTCCCACACGACGCTTCAACCTGATAATCACTGACATCAATATGCCCGACATCAACGGCCTTGAGTTGATCAGCTTTGTAAAGTCGAATGCCGCTTATAAGGACATTCCCCTAATCATCGTGAGCACCGAAAAGAGCGAGGAAGACCAAAAAAGGGGCATAGCGCTCGGGGCTACCGGATATGTAGTTAAACCTTTCAAGAAGGAAGATCTAATGGCTGCAGTGAACAAGGCGTTGGAGGGTGAATAGACGGCGGCGTTGCGTGCCGGGTTATATAGTAAAGATCAGAAATCAAAATATTAATATTCTTTTTACATTTTTCAATGGAGCGTAGCGACGATTGAAATCAGACCGTTCTATAAAGGATTTTCTAGCCGAGGCGGAAGACATTCTCGAAACGGCCAACCAGACGATGCTCTCGCTTGAGTCCGAACAGGCCGCAGGGCGCTCGGCTCCGGATCTGGTGAACGGCCTTTTTCGCGCAATCCATTCCTTCAAGGGACTCGCCGGGATGTTCGGGCTCAAGGCCCCCTCAGAGCTCTCACACAAACTGGAGTTCCTCCTCGACGAGGTCCGTCTCGGGAAAACAGCGCTCAGCCGGGACGTCCTCGATGTGCTATTCGAGACCGTGGCCCTGCTCGGACGGCATGTGCAGCAAGTGGGCAACAAGGAGCAGCCGGAAGACATAGCGGCCGCGCTTGACCGCATCGACGGAATCCTCAAAGCCAAGCCTTCCACAGCCGCTGACCGGTCTATCCTGGATCAGATAGAAATTGACCGCGGGCTCCTCCAAGTCCTTACGGAATACGAAGAATACCGACTCAAGGAAAATATCAGGGAGCACAAAAACCTTTTCACCATTAAGGCGTTGTTCGAGCTTACCGATTTCGAAAAAGGCATCAAGAACCTCAATGATGTGCTCAAAAAGAACGCTGAAATTATCTGCACCCTGCCCACGGCCGGCGCGGCCGCAGGCGGCATCGGATTTACCATTGTGGCCGGCACCGCAATGGGACGTGACGAGCTCATGTCGGCGATCAATATGCCAAAGGTGTCCTTCGACCCGATAACGTACGTCGAGGGGCGGAAGGTGGAAGAGCAACGGGCGGTATCGGAAACGGGTGCGATCAAGTCGGTGAGCAATACTGTCCGCGTGGATATCTACAAGCTTGACGGCCTTATGAACGTAGTCGGTGAGATGCACCTCACCAAGAACATCATCGGTCGCATCGCGCGTGAGTTGAGATCCATGCACGGATTCGCAGGACTTTCCGTGGATCTGCACAAGGCGCAGCGCAGCCTGGAGAGGAAGCTGAACGACCTCCAGGAGGGGATCCTTGAGGTTAGAATGGTTCCAATCGGCCAGATTTTTACGCGCCTTTCACAGATGGTCAGAAAGTACGCGAAAGAAGTGGGAAAGGAGATCGATCTCCATCTTTCGGGAGAAGAGACCGAACTCGACAAGCTTATGATCGAGGACCTTGCCGACCCGCTCATGCACCTCATAAGGAATGCCATTGACCACGGCATCGAACTCCCCGAAATACGGAAACAGCAGGGAAAGCCGGAACACGGTGTGGTAAAGCTCGCGGCATTCCCCAAGGGCAACCATGTGGTGATCACCGTCGAAGACGACGGAGCGGGGATAGAAACGAAGAATATCCTGGCCAAGGCAGTGCAGAAAGCGGTTCTCCCCTCGGACCATGGCCTTGATCCTGAGACCGACCGCAAAGAGATTCTGGATATCATTTTCCTTCCCGGCTTCACCACCCGCGAGACCGTAACCGAAATCTCGGGCCGTGGTGTGGGTTTGGACGTGGTGAAACGGAATGTCTCCAAGCTGTCCGGTATGATTGATATCGATACCGAGACGGGTATGGGAACGAAATTCATCATCACGCTTCCCATAACCCTTGCCATCATCAAGGCACTCGTAGTGGAGGCCGGCGGAGAGGTGTTTGCCGTGCCTCTCAGCGCCGTGCTCGAGATCATTCAGGCGACGCATGACCAGGTAGAGACCGTGGAGACACGCGAGGTGATGGCCATCCGTGGCGACACGATACCGCTCTATCGGCTTACGAAGGCGTTCAAACTGACCCCGAAGCCCAGCAGCAACTCATTCTACCTCATCCTCGTGGGTCTCGCAGAGCGCCGCTTGGGGATCATGGTTGACGGTCTCCGGGACCAGCAGGAGATCGTCATCAAGCCTCTTGGAAAGCGGATATCGGAGATACCGGGCATTGCTGGCGCCACGGAGCTGGGAGACAGACGCGGCGTTGTGCTCGTGCTGGATGTTGAATCACTCATCGAAGGGGCTCTCAAAAGATCGGTCGTTGTCAGCAGACAGTAGACCACGGGCGGAGGCAAAGACGGGGGAATAAGGAACGAGGGCAGATAACAGATAATGGACTTCAGACAGAATAAGCGGGCAAAAAGAAAAGCTTCAATCTAGTACCTGTCGTCTGGCCCGGGGACTTAAATTATGTATGAAGAATTTTACGGACTGAGCGAAAAGCCGTTCAAAAAGACGCCTGACCCGCGTTTTTTCTACCAGAGCGCCAAGCATGCCGAGGCCCTCGCCCGGCTACAGCTTGCGGCAGAGGACCAGGACATTGCCCTGTTGACCGGCGATATCGGTACGGGCAAGACGATGATTTCCCGTGCGCTCATCGATTCGCTGGACGGGAGCTTTCATCCGATGCTGATAATCAACCCGCGGCTTTCGCCGCTACATCTTCTGAGAACCGTGGCCCTCGGCCTCGAGATGGAGTGCTCGAGCCGGGATTGCCACAGCATCATTGAGGGAATCAATGCAAAGCTGTATGAGTTCTTCGAGGCCGGGAAGCGACCGGTGGTCATCATTGACGAAGCGCAGCTTATCTCCGGCAAGGCCACGTTCGAGGAACTGCGGTTGCTTACGAATTTCCAGCTCGATGACCGCAACCTTCTCGCGATCCTGCTTATCGGCCAGACAGAGCTCGGGGAGCGGCTCGACCGACGCCAGTACAGGGCGCTTCGGCAGAGGATCGGAATGCAGTATCACCTGGGCCCGCTTGACGAGGACGAGACACGAGAGTACGTGAAGCACCGGCTCCGGGTAGCGGGGAGGGAAACGCTGCTCTTTGATGAAGAAGCGAACACGGCTTTGTTCGAGCGTTCAGGAGGCGTTCCGCGCATTATCAACACCATTGCGGGCAATGCGCTCGTTGAAGGTTTCGGCAAGGGCCTCAAGATAATAGACCAGGAGATCATCGAGAGCATAGTGAGAGAAGGGCGGGCGAAGGACGGAAAGGGCATTCGGCATGAGGCAAAGAGAAGAGGGGCCATGGTTTCCCATATGTCCCATGTCCTCTGCTCTCTGTAAGTTTTTTTCGGTAGGAGCGTTAGCGACCTATGGATATCTTGGCAGCGCGGAAAAAGGCAGCGGAGTGGACACGCACACAAAACAAACTCGAGACCGAAGAAACGGCCCCTGCTCAACCTGCCCAGACGGAAAAGCCCTCTGGCAGCGCGAGCCCTGTGCCGTCATCTCCAGCTGTCGGGAAACAACCGGAAGCGGCCAAACACGCCGCAGTGGAAGAAATCGGAAGAAGGGACACGCCGGAGCCTGAAGAAGGAGTGGCAAGTGGAATTCACACACAGGAGATCGAGATGCTCTCGTTCCGCCTCGGCAGTGAAGAGTATGTCCTGCCCGTAGATGATGTACAGGAAGTGCTGAAAAGCAGGGAGCTCACCATGGTCCCCAATTCACCGTCACATGTCATCGGGGTGACATCGATCCGGGGAACGGTCCTGCCAGTACTGGATCTCGGAAGGCGGCTAGGCCTTCCGCCCGCCGTGAGGGACGAGAAGGCGCGGATTATCATTATAAGCCCAGATGACGAGAACGCGGGAATTCTCGTGGATCAGGTGACCGGGGTGGTACGGATCTCACCGGACGCCGTCCGTCCTGCACCGGAGACCATCGAACAAGGTGCAGAGTTCCTAAAGGGGATAGCGCGAAAAGACGACAGGCTCTACATCCTGCTGGACTTGCACAAAGCGGTAGGGGCGTAGATCGCCGATATAAACATGCTGAATTCGGAATAGGAGAGTAAAGTGATGAGCTTTCATTCAGCAACCCGGGTTCAGCAGGTGAAGCCATTAGGGGAGGTATGAACCATGAATACAAAGAAGGGAAGCAGAACAGTCCTCGTTTTTCTTTTCATGCTTGCATGTATCGCCATGCTCGGAGGTTGCGGCAAGTCCGATTCGGCTATCGGGCCGGCGACTTCAAGCGTTCTTTCTGCAGCGACTACGACTGCAGGACTGAATAGGTGCGCAGGATGTCATACCACCGAAACAGCCGACTGGCTTATGAGCAAACACGGGAATCTCGATCCTGCAGGTAACCTGTACAGTGCAGGCGTTCCGACAGTGGGTCTTGTCCAGGCAGGCGGCTCAGGCTGCATCAGTTGTCATGACCCTGACGGGGACAGCAACAATCTCACAGCAGGATACACGGGGAATGTTCCTCGTCCGGTGGTCGGCTGCGAGGCTTGCCACGGTCCCGGGAGCCTGCATGCAGATGCCGGCGGGGCCGGGCCGATATCCCTCCTTTCGAACACGACGGGGACAAGCTTCGGCGCCGTAGCGGTCTCTGGACAATTCGTCATGTGCACGGCTTGTCATAATCTGCTCGATACCTCAACAGGAGCTCTTAATGCTTCGCCGACCCATTTAGCAGGGGCACCTGCCCCCAATGGAACTCAATACGTTATCACTGACACGCACTTTGCCACCCCCGGCAACTGGGGGGCGTCAGGAACTAGTCAAAATAGCAATAATATTACCGGTTATGCCATGAATTTTGCGAGCGATACCGTCTGTACCGACTGCCACAATCCGCATAAGAATGCCGACATCAACAGAGATTGGGCCAGTTCGAAGCATGCGGATATGCTTGCGGCAGATGCCTGGGCTCATTACGACTGGTCGCTGGCGAGCAGGACCGCCTGTCAGCGCTGTCATACGACAACCGGTTTTGCGACGTATGCCGATGCGCTTCAGGCGGGAAACCAATCATTGGCCGCAACCATTGTAGCCGGCGGCATAGCGCTTGTACCCTCTGCTTTGAACTTCAAGCCCGAAATGCTCGAGTGCAGAGGCTGTCACACAGACAATGCGGGTGACCTCAGGAATCCGGGAGCCTATAAGGCAACGTATACGATCGGCTCCGCCCCGAGCTCTACAGCATATTTCCAGTACCCTGATCTATCCATCTCGAATGTCTGTATTCCCTGCCACACGGGGCGCGTAAACGGCACGGCGGTCAGCGATTTGAATACCGGACAGACAGCAACCGTGAATTTCAGCAATTTCAGTTTCCCTGACGGACACTACCTCTCCGCAGGCGGAACGATGTTCAAGGGCACGCCGTACGTATATGCCGGGAGGAACTATGCTGACCCCGCTTCGTTCAAGCACAATCAGATCGGCACGCCAAATGCCCCGAACACCGGCTCGAACGGCCCTTGCGTCGGATGCCATATGGACCGGACGGGCATGAGTGGCAACCATCTCTTTGAGCCAATCAGTACGAATATGGGGAACATCGTTGTATCGAGCGCGGTTTGTTTTGCCTGCCATGCCGGTTCCAGCATAGATTTTGGTACGGTAGTGCAGGACGAAAAGAACAACTTCGATTCTGCCTTGCAGGCACTCCAAGCAGAGCTCATTATATCCGGTTATACAT
Source organism: Nitrospirota bacterium (assembly GCA_035623825.1). Lineage (GTDB taxonomy): Bacteria > Nitrospirota > UBA9217 > UBA9217 > UBA9217 > DASPSR01. The sequence goes on along the minus strand of DASPSR010000042.1, from coordinate 50,282 downwards.
TCACCACCAATTATCCGTATTTCGCCAACAAAAACTGGCTTTCCGCCGGTGATGCGGATATAACGGGCAACACGACCGGCAAAAACAATCTGGGTGCCGCGTTTAACTTCAGCCTCCTCACTCATGAATGGGGCGCCTATGTGCATAACAGCAGGTTTGCGAAAAGATTGATCTACGACTCTCTCGACTGGCTCGATGACGGGATAATGAACTATTCGGTCGGTGCGACTCTCAGCACCGCGTGCAGCGGCGGCACACCGCCCGCCTGGTGCCAGGGAGCCAAGGCATATCTTCTTCCAAACGGGCCGCTCTGGAATGGCGCATACCCGGGTGGATTCGGAAGCGAGGCAGAACGGCCCTAACCCAACGCTTAGGTAAAGGAGGCTAGATGATGGAACGACTATTCACATGGAAGAAATGGCTGGCAATCGGGATTCTCGGCGCCTTCTTTGCCGCTGGATGTGCGGCTCTCAAGGAAGCAAGGCCGATTTTCCCGATCAAGGATTACGAGAAGATGATTGCCGGCCGGCTCGACGCCGACTATGTAGGCACGGATAACTGCCTCAAGGCATGCCACGAGCACGACCAGAAGAGGCGCGATTTCGACCTCTCGACCATGGGCGCTCAGCTCTCGAGGGAATCGGGTCTGCCGCTGGTGAACTGCGAGAGCTGCCACGGTCCGGGCAGCCTCGCCATAGATCCTCTGACACCGCAGAGGCTCGCTGCCGATGCCAAGGCCGGAAAGAAGACGGCCTGCGACTTCAAGACCCTAATCGACATCAAGAACCTGCCCGCCCAGGCAAAATCACTTATCTGCCTGAAGTGCCATACGGCCAACGCGACGTTCAACCTGCATAACTGGAATTCGAGCATCCACAACGTTGCCGACGTGTCGTGTTCCGACTGCCATAAGATCCACGGAGGACACAACCTCAAGGTCAAGCTCAAAGACACAGCAGAAATGTGCGAGCGCTGTCACCAGGACGTGCAGGCTGCGTTCTCCCTGCCGAACCACCATCCCGTGCCGGAAAAGAAGGTGTTCTGCACCGACTGCCACGATCCGCATGGCGGAGGCGGAGAGAGGAACCTGAGGCGGGAAACGGTGAAGGCAACCTGCACCCAGTGCCATGCGGAGAAGCAGGGCCCGTTTGTGTACGAGCATGCTGACCTTACCGACGATTGCCGCGCCTGCCATACGCCGCACGGGTCGGTGAACAGCAACCTGCTCCTCCTGCGCGAGCCGTTCCTCTGCCTGCAGTGCCATCCGACCCACCCGATCGTCAGTGCGCCCCCGGCTGCAGCGACGACTGCCGCGCAGAAGACAGCATTCTATACGCGGTGCACGGACTGCCATTCACAGATACACGGTTCGGACCTGCCGTCACCAAGCGGCCAGGGCCATTTCATACAGTAGAGGAGGCTCATAAATGAAAAAGACCATTCTCATAATCGCATTTTTGATGCTCTGGGCCTCCCCGGTTCTAGCACAGCAACCCTCGGGGACAAGCACGGCAGAGACCGCTGCGGGGGAGCGTCTGGAGGCCTTTGAAGGCAGGATCAGCCTGGGCTATCGGACTATAGATCAGGAAGGGAATCCCGCTCACGCCGGAGAGTATGATTATCTCAGGTCTTCTGCCATCGGCGCGCTGGACCTGGAATGGGACCCGCTGCCTCACCGCGTTGCAGTTGAGTCCTATTATTTGAATACCAAGGATTACTTCGTTGAGACGGATTACGCCTTCAAGGATATCGTGCTCTTTAACTGGGTTGCGAGAGACATGTTCCATAATCTTAATCATTTAACCGAAAATCTTCCTCCCGCACCAGCGCCGCCAGGCACGCCGACCTTCACCGACTTAAACCCCGGGGCCATGTATGGCGCTGAGAACAGGCTGGAGAATGGATTCATCCGCTTTAAGACGCCGGACTATCCTTTCCACCTGTACGCAGACCTGCGGACCGTCGAGCGGGAAGGGACCATACAGCAGATATTCTTGCGCGGATTTTCCGGTGGCCTCAACAAGATCTCAGAGTCCAGGGATATCGATTGGTTTACACGGGAGGTTACGGTTGGCGCGAACAGCCACCTCGGACCGGTAGAAGTTGATTACAGCCACATGGATAAGCGGTTCACATCGTACGACAGCAACGTACTGTACGACACGTACGCCCCAGGGTCCAATCCGGTCCCGCATAATTTAACTCCCACTCTTGAATCCTCGTCCGATACGGTGAAGATCCACACGATGTATTCAGGGAAAGTAGTTGCTGCGGGTACTGTCACGAACGGGGACTCAAAAAATGACTCCAGCGGAGCGAAGGTGCAATACTGGAATGCGGGGGGCGACCTTATGTTATTGCCCGTGACCAGCGTGATGTTCGTCCTCAAATATCGGCACTACGATAAGGATGAAAGCAACCCCAGCATGGTCAATAACATAACCCCAGTCCCCACCATAGTCAGTGGCCCGAACAGTGTCAGGGACGCCATCTCTTCGACACGGGACGTTGTGGATGGAACAATCCGTTACCGGGCAACCGACCGTCTGACATTTAAGGGCCAGTATGTCTTGGACATGATTGACCGCTCCGTAGGGGTTCCTGGGACCTCTCTGCCATTTCCTCCAGGCGGCCAGGCATTCTGGGACCTGCCGGATAAGACCACCAAGGGAACAGCGAGGATAGAACTTGCGTACCGCATCATGAATAGGCTTACCTTCCGCGGGGATTATGCTTATACGGCGATTAACAACCCGGCCTACGATACCGACCCTGACCGGGCGCAGTCTGGACAGGCATCGCTCACCTGGACGCCTGCGACGAGGATCAATACCCTGCTCAGTTACAGTACTGTGCGGGAGAGCCGGAATGATCTGGTGGCGCCTCTGGCCGGCGGGAGCAGGGAGGTCAGACGCGATCAGGGCCTTGCCAGCGTTACGCTCTTGGTCGGCAACCGCTCTTCGATCACGGCGAGCTACTCCTACTTCCAAAACAATGTCAATCAGACCGTCACCTTTCAAGACGGGACAGGCGCTTTGTCGCTCGAACCAGGTGTCCCTTACGCAGACATTGCCCACGTAGGATCACTTGCACTGACTTATTCTCCGATAGATAGAATGAATCTCACGGCATCGGGAAGCAGGAGCTACTCGCGGGGCAATTTCTGCCTTACAGGGACGAGCAGCGTGACCAACGTGGGAGGAATCCCTGAGTTATCGAATATGAGGGTCGTCGACACCGTCTATGCTTTCGGTGTTCAAATGGGGCTCGGCAAGAACACGGACGGAGAGATCCGCTACCAGTATCAGCAGTATGACGATAAAATTGACAACACCCAGGACGGCGAGTTTGCAACTCTATTGGCCACCCTGTCCATGAAATGGTAAGGGAGGGATGATGAGACGACTAAACTGGTTATTAACGATTACGCTGGTGTGCTGCGCAGCGACGGTCGAGGCGGCGGACAAGACCGTAGGCGTGATCATGTCCGGGAACGTCGGGTACTATCAGGAAGTGCATAAGACCTTCGTAGGCACCCTGGCCAAGGAGGGGTTCGACTTCCGAAAGGTCGACACGGTGCTGCAGATGCCCTCGCCCGATCCGATGTCCTGGACGAACTCAGCCCGGAAGCTGGTGGTGGCCGATGTCAATGTGCTCGTGACCTACGGCGCGCCGGCGGCACTCGCATCGATCAAGGAGACAAAGGATATTCCGCTCGTGTATGCAGGCGTCTATGATCCGGGATCAGTTGGTGTTTCGGCAAGGAATATGACGGGCATAAGCTCAAAGGTGCCGATGACAAGCTTGTTAAAATACCTGAAAAAAATCACGCCCTTCACGAAGGTCGCTATTATTTACAATGAATCGGAACCCGATTCCATGAAGCAGGCAGATGAGCTGGCTCAGCTTGAGAGCCAGTACGGATTCCAGACGGTGAGAATGCCGATTAAAAAGGTCGACGATGCCCGAAAGCTTGTGTTTGCAGGCAAGGCGGATGCAGTGTTCATATCTGTCAGCGCGGCCGCAAACGAGGCGATCGATACCATCGTGAAAACGGCGCATGGAACCAAGATACCCACGATCAGCCAGACCGGCGGTTCAGCTGAGAAGGGGGTTATCCTGACGCTCGCGGCGAGCCCTGTGGAACAAGGTGAAGCAGCGGCGCATATCGTCGCGCGTCTTCTCAAAGGCGAAAACCCAGCGAGCATTCCCCCGCAGGTCCCTCGGCTGGTTGAGCTCGTGCTGAACCTCAAGGAAGCGAATGATATGGGAATCAAGGTGCCCATCGATCTACTTACAGACGCGACGAAGGTGATCAAATGAAAATACTAACCTCAATGAATCTGAAGAACAGAGCCGTGCTTGTGACGTCCAGCATCCTCCTGCTGGTGTTGGCGTTCAATACGCTGATCAACATTTATAGTGCAACAAGCAGGTACAAGGAAGCGCTCATCGCCAGGACCGCTTCTCTTGCCGATGGCATCAAGAAGGACATTACCAAGGCCGTGGGGTTCGGACTTCCCCTGAACGCGCTTGACGGCATGGGGGACAAACTTCGCGGACTGGCGGATGAAGACAAGGACCTCTCGCGGGCCATGGTTTTGGACACGGATGGCAAGGTGCTCTATTCGAGCGACAAGACAATGGAGAGCACGGTGTTAAACGATGAGCCCACTAGGAACGCGATCGCGGCAACAGCGCCCATGGTCCATTCGTATTCAGATGCCCACGGGGGACACTATGAGCAAGTCATTCCTCTTATGAGTGTCGATGGAAAGAAGATCGGGGTTTTCCGCATTGCGTTGAAAGAGTCGGCGGTCAACAGACAGGTCCACAGCCTGCTCATGTGGTCCCTGGTGGTAGGTGTCATCAGTTTTCTGGTGGCCTTGGCTCTAGTCAACCTGTTTGTTGATAGGCAAATCACTCAGCCGATAACAGATATGTCGAAGACTGCGGCCATGATGGCCGCAGGAGACCTCTCTCGGGAGATCACTGCCGCGGGAGGGTCCGAGATTATGTCCCTCGGGTCGGCAATCAACACGATGTCATCGAACCTGCGGGAGATGCTTGGTAAGATCAAGCAGACGAGCGGGAGCCTGGGCGACGCCATGAAACTCATGACTAGCGCCACGGTGAAGATGGGTGAAGGCGCCAAGGTCCAGCAGGAGGCCACCGAACAGACCGCGACGATCGTGAATCAGATGAACGCCTCGATCAAGGGAGTCGCGGAAAATGCAAGTGAAATGTCCCAAGCAGCAACGGATGTCTCATCGTCAGCGTCGGAAATGGCCTCATCGGTCGAAGAGGTGGCAAAAAACGCTGGCGTACTCTCCGCGGCGGCCGAGGACACGGCGTCGTCCATCGAGCAGATGCTTGCTTCCATTAAACAGGTGTCTGAAAATACGGAGACGCTCTCAGCATCAGCGGAACAGACGTCGTCGTCCATCACTGAGATGAGTTCCACGGTGAAAGAAGTCGAACAACGCGCTTTGGAAGCTGCCCAGCTGGCGGAACGGGTCTCGACAGAGGCCTCGGACCGCGGGATGAACGCGGCAAAAGAGGCGATACGGGGGATGAACAACATCAAGGAAACTGTCGAGGCGACAGCGGACGTGGTAAACCGCCTCGGCAAACGCTCCCAAGAGATCGGCCAGATATTGAAGGTCATTGACGAAGTAACGGATCAGACGAGCCTCCTCGCGTTGAATGCCGCTATTCTCGCTGCTCAGGCTGGAGAACACGGGAAAGGATTCGCGGTGGTGGCCGAAGAGATCAAGGACCTGGCCGAGCGCACCGCGGCCTCGACCCAGGAGATCACGAGCCTGATCGTCGCTGTGCGGGAAGAAACGGAACAAAGCATGCAGGCCATGGATAGAGGTCTCAAGGCCGTTGAGACCGGCTCCGCTCTCGTGCACGTGACCAGCGACGTGCTGCAGCAGGTTTCGGACAGCTCGAAGCAGTCAGCGGACATGGCCCGTGCCATTGAGAGGACGACAGCGGAACAGACCAGGGGTATTTCCCAGATCACGGAGGCCGCTGTCAGTATCGCAAGCCAGATCGAGCAGATCGCAGGCGCAATGCAAGAGCAGCGGAGAGGTAGCGAGCGGATAGCTAACGCCTCGGAAAAGATGCGTGACATCACCCGGCAGATGAAGATAGCAATCCAAGAACAGACCACTGGAAGCAGGCATATTGCCAATACCATCGATTCAGTGAAGACGCAGGCCACCCAGGTCGCTCGCTCCACATCAGAACAGAGCGTCGGGGCGCAGCAGATTAGCAACGCGGTCAACCGCATCCAGAATATCACCCGGGAAAACGTCGATGTGTCGGTCGAGATGGATATGGCAGCGCAGACGCTGAAGTCGCGGGCAGATGCGCTCCAGGCGGAGTTGCAAGGTTTCAAGTTTTAAGAGGGACTTTAGAGATCGATAACAACAGCAGCCCCGAGAAAGCATGACTCATCGTGATATGTCTGACTCCTGTACTTCGTTGCGAGGATCAACAGAGATAGCGTATGCAGATTGGTGTTCGACAAAGCATCATTTTTCTGACCGTTTCGGGGCTTTTTGTGACCATGAGCCTGATCGGGACTGGCCGGTATTTCGCGGAGACACGGAATATTCTGGCAAATACCCGGATCAATGGGGAACAGTTCTTTAAGCTCATACCTGAGCGTGCCGCGCCGTATCTGCTGATGACGAACCTCAGCGGGAAAGACATCATGGATCAAAATTTTCTGTCTCGGCCCGATGCTCAGGAGCTGACAGTAACCGACATCAGCAGGAAATCGCTCGGTCATATCGGAAAGCCAGTTCTCGCCGACAAACGCATCACGATTGGGCCGCTTCCGATCTCTCTGGACCAGAGAAGGCCGGGAGAAAACCGCATCTCCGTATACCCCGCCGATCTCGACAGCAAGCCTGCGGCCTATGCAGCGGGCGCCCTGTTCGAGTATCCCGCCATTTTTATCATTCTTATACTCTTTCTCAGACTGTCAGTATCTCGGATTGTCAGCCGTCCAGAGCGCATGAGGTATGCGCGCGGAAATCATGAGATGAGGAACGTGACGGGCCCGCTTCATGCGGTGCGTGCACTCGGGAGGATCTGATGCTGGATCTGAAGGAAAAGATCGAGGCAAGCATGGGCTTAAAGCTCGCCGTCGTAATCACCGGTGTTATTCTTGCGCTTATGGTTCTGGGCACGGCCTTTGTAGCCCGGACCATGTCAGCCGATCAGTACCGGCATATCGAGACGCACGGGAAGGATCTGGGAATGTTCCTCGGCAAGGCAGTAACGGACCCAATTCTCCAGAAAGACATGAAAAAGCTTGAAAGCCTTGTTGCCGATGCGGTCAAAACTCAGGATATGCTTTACACCTATGTTACGGATTCGTCGGACGCGGTCTTGAACAATGTCGTAACCAGTTTCAACCGGGAGAATCCCGAACTGCATGAATTCCTCTTGCAGAACACATCGGACAGCGCGCCCGCACTTGCAGCCAAGGTGAAGGCGCAGTTCGATGTCCTTGAAATCCCGGTCGACATCAAGACCGGAGAAACCAAGCTAGGCACGGTCTGGATGGGGTTCTCGAGGACTGGGGCGAAGCAGAACGTCCGAGGAATAGTATTCCTGCTGCTCGGAACGAGCGTTGCGATCGTGCTCGCGTTGGCTGCGATGGTCTATATGATGGCGCGGAAGATGATCGTTGTGCCGACGAAGGAAGCGGTGTCCGTGGCATCGAACATCGCCGCCGGAGACCTCACGCAGAGCGTACGCATCGCATCCCATGACGAATTCGGGATGCTCGGGAGGGGACTAAATCGCATGATCACCGGACTCAAGGGCATGATCGGAAATGTACAGCAGGCAGCGATGAATGTGGAGTCGGTCTCAACCGAAGTCAAGGGAGCTTCCGCCCGGATAGCAACCGGGAGCCGCACGCAGGCCGAGTCCGTCGACGAGGCGGCATCATCTGTAAACGAGATGCATTTTGCCCTCAAGGAAATCGCAGGAACCGCTCAAGACCTGTTTGCAACGTCGACGCAGACCTCCTCATCCGTGATCGAAACGGTCGCCTCTGTGGACGAGGTGGCACGGACTATGCACGAACTTTCGGCATCTATCGAGGAAACAACTTCGGCTATAGCCCAGATGTCCGTCGCGATCCGGCAGATCGCTGGAAACGTCGAGTTGCTTTCAGCTGCTGCAGCGGATACAGCGGCGTCATCGTCCGAGATTAGCACATCGGTAAAAGAGGTCGAGGAGACCGCAAGACAGTCTCTTGCTCTTTCGGAGGCGGTTGCCTCTGATGCCCAGCAACTTGGCATGCACTCTATCGACAAGACCATCGAGGGCATGGGCAGAATCGATGCAGCAGCGCGGCGGACCGCCGATGTGGTGAACCGTCTCGTCGGTCGCGTCGAGAGTATCGGGAGCATTCTTACTGTCATTGAGGATATTACGGATCAGACAGGCCTTCTTGCCCTGAATGCCGCGATCCTCGCGGCACAGGCGGGAGAGCACGGCAAGGGTTTTTCGGTGGTGGCTGCGGAAATACGCGACCTATCGAACCGTACGGCCGCATCAACACAGGAAATCGGCAATCTCATTGCTTCTGTGCAGGAAGAATCCAAAGTAGCCGCCGGAGTCATGCAGGAAGGGGTCGCTATCGTGGAAGAGGGAATGCGGCTTTCCAAGGATGCGGGTCAGACACTTCGAAAGATCCTGGAACGGGCGGACCAGTCTCGTGACATGAGCAGGAGCATCAACCGCGCGGCTGCAGAACAAGTGCGGAGCATCAGGCAGGTAAGCGAAGCCGTCGAACGGATCAGCGGGATGACCCTCCAGATCGCCAAGGCCGCTAATGAGCAGAAATCGGCCAGTGAGCAGATTGCGCGGGCATCCGAGAAAATGAGCGAGATCACGCGATTTGTCAGAACATCAACAGAAGGGCAGGCAAAGGCCGGGAAAGACATCACGGCGGCGGTCGAGAACATGAGCGCAAAGATCACTCTGGTGAACAGAGCGACAGGTGAGGTGCAGACCGGCAGCAATATGATCGTAAAGGCAATCGAGCGCATCAAGCAAATAGCCAAGGAAAATGCAAGTCAGGCTGCTGGGCTCAACAGTGCCGTGGAAATTATGGCCGACCAGGCTGGTTCGCTCAAGAATGAGATCCAGAAATTCAGGATGTAAGACGGGGAGATGAAGGATATATATTGACTGCTGTTAGCCGTTATTGTTTTTTGCATCTATCGTTGATTGTGAGAGACTTTTAATATGAACGACAAGAAAGCAAAACAGGCGGTTGTTGCGGATGAAACCCTTCAACTCGTTACATTCCACATAGGGCCGGAGGTGTACGGGCTGGAGATCAATTCGATCACCGAGATCGTTCGCCCGCACAGAATCACACCACTTCCGCGGATGCCGAAGTTTATAGAAGGTGTGATCAATTTGCGCGGAGCCATCATCCCTATCATTGACTTGCGCAAGCGCTTTGCACTGGCAACGATTCACGACAATCCACGGAAGATGCGCATGATGATCATGCGGGGCGCCCTCCAAGGTGCTAATGGCACCGGGAGAGGTCTGATCGGTCTGGTCGTGGATGGTGTGAACGAAGTGCTCCATGTTCCAAAAAAAGATATCGAACCTGCGCCGGAAGTGGCCACGGGAGCGAGCGGCGATTTCATCACCGGCATGGGGAAAGTGGCCGACGGGCTTATAATTCTTCTTGACATAACCAAGATCTTAAGCCAGCAGGAGCGCTCAGCGCTGGCGGAGGCGGGCAATGCCGAATCTTGAATTTTTAAGGAAGAAACTGCAGGATAGCGATGCGGAGGAGCGACGGGAGGCGGCTGTCGATCTTAGCCGCGTAGGCCGGAATGCCGTGCCCCTGCTCTTCAGTGCCATGGGTGATACTGACTGGCGAGTCCGGAAGACGGCAGTCGAGGCACTAGTGGCAATCGGCAGCAATGATGTCATCGAGGGGCTCATCCGGTCCCTCTCCGCCGATGACAACGCCGGTTCGCGGAACTCGGCGATTGAAGCTCTGGTCAAGATCGGCACCCCAGCTGTCGATGCCCTGCTTATATCCCTTGAAACGCCGGATGCAGATGTTCGCAAATTTATTGTCGACATCCTCGGAGATATCAGGGATTCAAGGGCCGTACCCGCCCTGATCGGGGTACTGGCAAAGGACCCCGATGATAATATCTGTGTGGCATCAGCCGAAGCGCTTGGCAAGATAAAGGACCGCCGCGCAGTCGAACCGCTGCTTGCCTGTCTGACTCGAGACCACCAGAGCTGGCTTAACTATGCCGCTGCCGAGGCTCTGGGAGAAATCGGTGACGACCGAGCCCTCGGACCGCTCATAGCAGCTCTCTGCCGGGGCAGCCTGAGAGAGCCGGTAATCGAATCAATCGGCAAGATTGGTAATGTCAATACGCTTATGCCGCTCATCGCGGGCCTTGCCGATACGCTTAGAATCGTGCGCGAGGTCGCTATGGTAGCACTGACTGCGATATACCGAAAGAGCACGCATGATGATCGGGAACGCATGATAAGGACTATTCGTGCCAACATGAACGACCGGGCAGTAGACCTTCTGGAAGAGATGCTCATCACGAGCACAGGAGAGCTCCAGAAGTCGGCCGTCGCGGTGCTCGGGTGGGCCGGGAGGGAGACCTCCATCAAAAAACTGCTTGCACTTCTGAAAGATGAGGACATGGAAGAACCGATAGCACAAGCGCTTAGGAACATAGACGGAGACCGTGTGCCTTTTCTGCTGGGTTATCTCTCCGACGATAATGCGCTCGTGAGAAGGACGGTGGCGAGGGTGCTCGGCGACGCCGGGGGCCGGGATATTGAAGATCCCCTTATCGGTCTACTGATGGACGAGAACGGTCATGTGCGTAGCGCGGCAGCGGAGGCGCTCGGGCGCTTGAGGAGCCGGAAAGCCGTCAAACCACTCCTTGATGTGCTCACAGACGAATATCCGAGCGTTCAGGAATCGGCAATACGAGCACTGGCGGAGATCGGCGACGAGTCCGCCCTCGATGACCTTGTAAAGGACTTTACGTCTCGGGACGCACCCATGCGCAGGAACATCGCGCTCCTGCTCGGCAGATTCACGACCGACAAGGCAGCCGATGCTCTTGCCTTTGCGCTCAAGGACGAGGAGCCAGATGTAAGAAAGGCCGTTGTCCGTGCTCTCGGCAACATTTCGGGAGATAAGGCCCTACGTTCATTGATACACGCCGTTACCGATGACGACCCTGAGGTCAGGATGATGGCCGCTGATGCGCTCGGCAATACAAGTGCCCCCGAAGTTCCCGATATCCTCATCCCGCTCCTTGAGGACGACGACCTCTGGGTGCGGGCAGCTGCCGCACGCGGTCTGGGAAGGTTCGGCGGCGAGAAGGCCGGAGAGGTTCTTGCGGTGCATCTGGATACAGCGACGGACATTTTTCTTCTTGCCCTCGTGGATGTCGTGGGAAAGCTTAGAACGGAGCTCGCGCTGGATCCGCTCCTCAGGCTCGCTAGCCACGCCGATCCTGAGGTGCGCAAAACGGTGCTCGTGGCTCTTTCCGGTTATCATTGGGCCTCTGTCCGGCAAATCATCTTTTCTCGATTGTCCGATCCTCACTGGAGCGTGAGAAAGGCAGCGATAGAGATCGTTAAGCAGAAAAAGGACACATCGGCCGAACCTGTGCTGGAGCGAATTGCCGACGGAGATCCGGATACGGCCGTTCGACAGGCCGCGAAGGATGCGTTGAGGAGATAAATGCTAGAAGAAATGACAATTCCGCTGCCTGACGACATCTTCAGGCTTCTCCGGGAGTTCATCCACGGATACTGCGGCATTTACTTTGACGACGGCTCCAAGTTCCTGCTGGAGCGCAGGCTCACGCGCCGGCTCGAGCAGCGTCAGCTCAAGAGCTTCGAAGAGTATTACCATTTTCTCCGCTATGACCGGAAGAGGGAAGAGGAACTCGCCATTCTCGTGGACAACCTCACCACGAATGAGACCTATTTTTTCCGCGAGGGCCCGCAGCTCCGCGCCTTTTCCGAGGAAATCTTGCCCGACTTACGTGAGACACTTGCTGATCGCAAGGTTCTTCGGATATGGAGCGCCGGATGCTCCACCGGGGAGGAGCCTTATACCATCGCTATCCTCCTGTTCGAGTCCGGGGACTGGTGGCGCGACTGGCGTGTGGAGATCCTGGGAAGCGACATCAACCAGAGGGTTCTACATACCGCACGCAAGGGAGTCTATAAAAAAAGCGCGCACCGGGTGACAAGCCCGGAGATGCTGGCGAAATACTTCATTGAAGAGGAAAAAGGGAATTACCGCATCGCCGACCGGGTGCGCGAGCTCGTTTCGTTCAGCTACCTGAACCTTCTTGACCCGCATAAAACCAGCCTGATTAGTAACATGGATGTCATCTTCTGTCGGAACGTCATCATCTATTTCGACAAGGAGGCGAAGAAAAAGGTGATCGAGAGTTTTTACGAAAAGCTCCGTGAGGGCGGGTATCTCCTCTTGGGGCACTCGGAATCCCTGATTAATATCTCGAACGCCTTTGCGCTGCGCACGCTTAAGAACGATATGGTGTACGAGAAGCCTGTGAGGACGAAAATTGGAATCCCAAGTTTCAAATAGTGAATCTGCAATAAATCACAAGCTCAAGGGCGCGCATTTCAGGACGCTTGGAGCTTTGTGCTCGGCACTTGACGTTCATATGATGTTCGTTCATGATTCGAGCTTCATCACGGAGAGTCTTTAATGGACAAGATCAAGGCCCTGGTGGTAGACGATTCCGCATACAACCGAACGGTCATCACCCGAATGCTCACAAGCGATGAAGAGATTGAGGTCATCGGGAGCGCAAATGACGGAGTGGATGCCATTGCGAAGACGCTTCGGCTCCAGCCGGACGTGATTACCCTTGATCTTGAAATGCCGAACATGGACGGGTTTACCTTCCTGCGGTGGCTCATGAAGGAATGCCCGACGCCTGTGCTCGTGCTCTCCTCTCGCTCTGACAGCCGCAGCGTCTTCCGCGCCATGGAACTTGGCGCTGTGGATTTTCTTGCCAAGCCCGAGGCACGGATCTCGAAGAGTATCGAGAGTATCCGGGACGAGCTTGTGTCCAAGGTTCACGCCGTCCTGAACCTGGAGATGGACAAGGTCAAGTCGACGATCGCGCTCATTTCCCGGGAACGAGTTACCTTTCCGGCGCGGAAAGAAGATGATGAGCGCGTCGAGAGAAGCCCCATCGAAATGGTGGCCATCGCGTCGTCTACGGGAGGACCGCCCGCGATTCAGGCAATTCTCACCTCATTGCCACCTGACTTTGGCGCAGCCATTATGATTTCGCAGCACATGCCTCCGGGTTTTACGAAGAGCTTCGCGGAGCGGTTGAACAAGCTGACATCCCTTGTGGTGAGCGAGGCTTCAGCAGGCGACCGCATCGGTCCGGGAACCGTGCTCATAGCGCCCGGGGGCCACCATCTGATTGTAAAAAAAGACCGCACGGGGTTCATTGCGGAGCTCGTTGCCCGGAGCCCGGAGGACAAGTATGTGCCGTCTGCGGATCGCATGATGGTTTCCATCGCAGATGCCTGCGGCCCAGCTGCCCTCGGCGTAGTGCTTACCGGGATGGGAAGAGACGGCGTCGAGGGAGTTAATGCGATTAAACGTAAAAGAGGGCAGTGCCTCGCCGAGAGCGAAGAAAGCGCGGTCATTTTCGGCATGCCGCGGGAGGCAATCCGCACCGGCGCTGTGGACAAGGTACTGCCGCTCAGCAGGATGGCGGAAGAAATAATCGAACGATGCCGCTGGGGCAGAAGCGACGGCGGGAGCTCTGTATCGTGAAATCGACCTTGATAATTTCAGCGGACTTGACTATAATAAAAAAACTTATCTGGTTCTTTTGCAGATGAGGGCTTGTCCTATTCCGCTGTCGGTGCAACAAGCTACGGATGCAGTTGCACGAGAAGTTTTCTCTTCGTTCCGGATAGATGCGGTGTGAGCGGGACAGTAACCCCGGCAAATGCGAGGAGGGTTTGATGGAAAAGGAAATAGGGATCACGAAAAAAGTTGAAGAGTTTCTCCAGGTCTTCAGGAAGGGCGAAGAGTTCACTCAGGAACTGCTGAAGGAGAACGAAAAGCTCAGGTACAAGGTCGCGCAACTCGAAGAAGTCGCCAAGTTCTCAGGCAGGGAAGAGAACTTCAAATTTCATGGCCTCGAAGAAAGGGTGAAGTTCCTTGAGGAGGAGAACAAGAATCTTCTCGACCGTTACCACCAGGTAGAAGAAGAGAACAAGGATTTTGCCAACCGATATGTCGAGGTGGAGGCAGAGAACAATAACCTCGCGAACCTCTATGTGGCGAGCTACCAGCTCCATTCCACCTTGGATTTCAACGAATCGCTCAAGATCATCCTCGAGATCGTCATGAACCTGATTGGCGCGGAAGAGTTCTCGATCATGCTCGTCGATGAAAAGACGAATGAGCTGTCGATCGTGGCCCAGGAAGGCATGGGACCAGAGGCGCGATCAAGTATCAAATTGGGGGATGGGGTCATCGGGCAGTCAGTCAAAGGCGGTGAGGCATACTATCGGAACGGAGATCCAACAGATCTCAAGGGAGTGGACTACACTCACCCCTTGGTCTGCATCCCCCTCAAGATCAAGGAACACGTGATCGGGGCTATTGTGATCTACAAACTCCTCGTCCAGAAAAGCGAGTTTTCGAACGTTGACTATGAGCTGTTCTCTATGCTTGCTGGACACGCCGCCACGGCGCTCTTTTCTTCGAAACTCTATTCTCAGTCCGAGCGCAAGCTTACCACGATCCAGAGCTTTCTTGATCTGCTCAAAGAAAAATAACGGAGGTAGGAAATGCCCGAGCATAATTTTCTGGTGGTTGAAGATTCCCCGACGATGAGGCAGCTAATCTCCTTTGCGCTCAAGCGTATTCCGGGGAGCAAAATCGTTGAAGCCAATGATGGAATCGACGCGCTCAAAAAACTTTCGACCCAGAAGTTCGACATCATCCTGACAGATATCAACATGCCAATCATGGACGGCTTAAAGCTCGTGTCAATGGTTCGAAACGACCCCGCACACAAATCCATCCCGATCATCATCATTACGACCGAAGGCGCCGAGGAAGACCGCAAGCGCGGTCTCGCTTTAGGCGCCAACGCCTACATCCCAAAGCCCATTCAGACCGCCGACCTCCTGAACATTGTCAATCAGATATTGGGAAACAAAGGATAACGGGCGAGACAAGCGGGAAGAGAAGAGTAATGAGCGGTGAAGGACGAGAGACAACATGGGTTCTCGTCCTTTTTTATTCTGCAGGAGAATCGTTCATATGCGTTCCGACACTCTGACATTCGCGCTTCCGAGAGGCGGAGAGACGGTATTTTCAGTTTTCCTCTCCCTCAGCTGTCCGCATGCCGCCGAGATGTCCCTTCCGCGCGACTCGCGCACCGGAGCGGTATAGTGGTGGTCCAACAGTGTTTTCTGGAAGCGTTTGACGGCTGCATCATCAGGTCTGCCGAACTCGCTCCCCGGAAATGGATTGAACGGGATAAGGTTTACCTTGCATTTGATGCCCTTCAGCAGCTTTGCAAGTCGCACGGCATCATCCGGGGTATCATTCACATCTTTTAACATCACATACTCAAAAGTGATTCTCCTTCTCGGCTCGAGAGGGAATCGTTTACAAGCAGACAGAAGCTCTTCAATTGAATACCGTCGGTTTATGGGCATAATTCTATTCCGCACCTCGTTCGTCGATGCGTTCAGCGATATCGCAAGGTTTATCCGAACGTCTGCTTTTCCAAGTCGTTCAATCTCCGGAACAAGCCCAGCGGAGGAGAGCGTCACCTTGCGCGGTGAAAAACCAAGCCCCCGGTCCCAGGTAATAATTTTTAGTGCTCGCATCACTTCGTCGAAGTTCGCGAGCGGTTCTCCCATGCCCATGAGCACAATGTTGGTGATGCTTCGTCCCCCCTCATTTCTCCGGATGCGCGAAACCTCAAGTACTTGGTCGGATATTTCATTGGCCCTGAGATCCCTCATGAATCCGCTTTTTCCGGTCAGACAGAACCGGCAGGCCTGTGCGCATCCCACTTGTGACGAGATGCAGAGTGTCAAGCGGTCTTCATCGGGGATGAGGACACTTTCGATGGTATGGGCGTCCTCAAGCCCGAACAGAAACTTCCGCGTACCATCGGCAGCACGCTCCTCATGAAGCTTATTGAGGGACGAAATGACAAAGGTGGTCGCGAGCAAACCGCGCTCTGCATTCGCGATATTTGTCATCTCCTCGAACGAAGTCGCTTGATTGCGGTATATCCACTCGCATATTTGCGCTGCGCGGTACTTCTTGAGGCCCATTGCGACCAAGCGTAATGCAAGTTCATCGGGAGTAAAGCTCTTTATGTTTGACTTCGAAGGGATCATCCGTTAGATATAAAAAATCTTTCATAAAACATTAACACCTTTTGTGAGGAAAAGCAACATTGCTTGTCTTTGGATTGGAAAGCAACTTTTCTTTTCTATAGTTGTGACAGGACTTGGGCTTCCGTGGCATGGTCATACGGACTATGCCGACGTGAATGCATTGAACGCTTCAGGAAGGCCGCCAAAAGGGAATGAATTGCAGGGAGGTATTTCAGGATGCACGGAAACTGCGCGGGAAGTTTTGAGCAGATCGGGAACACCGGGTCCGCCAATCCTGCCGTCCATGCTTCCACCGGAAGAGATTGCCGTCAAGTGACAGGAAGGAGAATGGATATTACAAGAAAGAGAAAAAGCATCTGTGGTTTTTTCTCAGTATAATCGGACATATTCTACCAGCAAACGCGCTCAGTACTTTAGCATTACAGTGAACATGGTAAAAAAGGCAGGCATTTCCCTCCGTAAATCCCAGCCTCCTTCCCCATGCCTGCCGGGAGAGATTACGATTTGTCTCTTCTGGCACAGCAGCAAAAAACCCTTGACACCCTCGCTTGATAGATGTTATTTTGTCCTACTATTTTCCAGGAGATTTTGCTTGAAAATCGCTATTACAGGCAAGGGCGGCGTGGGAAAAACCACGCTGGCCGGCCTTTTAGCTCGCCTTTATGCCTCGGAGGGCATGAAAGTACTGGCCGTTGACGCTGATCCAGATGCGAATCTTGCTTCAGCGCTCGGCATATCACCCGAAATGGCCTCCCGCGCTCTGCCGCTTGCCGAACAGGCAGACCTGATTGAGGAGCGTACCGGCTCGAGACCCGGTGCACCGGGTGGAATGTTCAGAATCAACCCCAAAGTAGACGACATCCCAGATGCTTATAGCGTACAGCATGAAGGAGTCCGCCTGCTGGTCGTGGGGAAGTCCAAGGAGGCGGGTTCCGGCTGTTACTGCCCCGAGAATGTGCTCCTGCGCCGCCTGATCAGCCATCTCATCCTCAAACTGAACGAGGTGGTCATCCTCGATATGGAGGCAGGCATTGAGCACCTGACGCGGGGCACTGCCAGCGGCGTGAATGCGTTCATTGTAGTCGTTGAACCGGGCCAACGGAGCCTTCAGACCGCTCGGCACGTGGAAGGCCTGGCACATGGCCTCGGGATCAAGGATGTTTTCGTCGTCGGCAACAAAATCAAGCAGGAAGCGGACAAAGACTTTCTCAGGCAGCACCTTCAGGGCATGAAAGTCCTTGGGTTTATGAGTTACAGCAACGATACGGTCAGAGCGGACGTGGAAGGCAAATCCGCATATGACGCCTCGCCCCGCGCAGTAGAAGAAGCAAGGGCGATCAAGGCCTCGCTTGATGAGTTGATGAAAAATAAATCCTACTCTTGAAAACAAAAATCAGAAAACAGGTATTGGCGGCACGAGACGGCATGCCGCCGGAACAGCGAGCAGCAAAAAGCCGGGAGATCGGAGAGCGGCTTTTTGCTCTTCCTGAGTTCAAGTCAGCACGAGTCGCGATGTTCTTTGCTTCATTCCGAAGCGAGGTCGACACCGGTCCGATGATCAGGCATGCACTGACCTCCGGCAAGAGGGTAATCCTTCCAAAAGTAAAAGGGAAAGATCTGGCACTCTTTGAGATCAGAGATTTTCAAAAAGACGTTTCTCCCGGTGCTTGGGGTATTCCGGAACCCGTTGCGTCTAACCCGATTGATTTGGCAGAAATAGATCTTATTGTAGTTCCCGGGGTAGCCTTTGATGGCCGAGGGAACCGGCTTGGTTATGGAGCGGGGTTTTACGATAGGCTTTTGCATGCATTCACAAAGGCGATTGTGGCCCTGGCCTTCGAAAATCAAATCGTGCCGCGGATTCACGCTGATCCTCATGATGTACCGATGGAAAAGATAGTGACGGAAAAAAGGGTAATAGAAACGAATGCCAAGTAACGAGCACCAAATCACAAGTTTGGTCATTGGTTATTTTATTTTATCATGGATATAAAAAAAATCGAAAAGGGCGTCCGGCTGCTCATTGAGGGAATTGGCGAGGACCCTGACAGGCCGGGGCTCAAGAGCACGCCACAGCGTGTAGCCGAGATGTACGAGGAGATTTTCTCCGGGATCTCCATGGAGACCGAGAAACTGCTCACCCCCATGGCGGGCGAAAGCCACGATGAAATGGTGATGATCCGGGACATCCCGTTCTACTCCGTGTGCGAGCACCACCTGCTGCCGTTCTTTGGCAAAGCGCACATCGCCTATATCCCGGGCGCAGGGAAGATTGTGGGCATCAGCGCACTCGCCAAGGCCCTGGAGGCGTTTGCTAAGCGGCCTCAAGTGCAAGAACGTCTTACGTCCCAGTTCATTGACCTGATCGTTGAGCGTCTCAAGCCAAAGGGGGCGATGGTGGTCATCGACGCAGAGCATTTGTGCATGAGCATGCGTGGCGTGAAAAAACCCGGATCCCGGGTGGTCACGTCCGCGGTGCGCGGCAGTTTCCGCACGAAAGAGTCCACTCGCATGGAAATGCTGGAGCTGCTTACGAAGAAAGAGTAAATGTACACGTTTCTCTTGGTGACGCAGAGAACGCAGAGGAAGAAAGTTCCAAAGAGTTTCAATGCCTCTTTACACTAAGCCTCTTGCGCCTCTGCGAAAGATTCATTTCCCGTTATGGAGTAATTTATGGCGAAGCAAGACAGCTGCACACTGTTGGAGCCGTATCGGCCTTACGGCGCAGAAATCAAGGAAACGAGGCCCTACTCCCCCTGCCGGGCCGCCTGCCCGGCACATACCGACGTGCAAGCCTATGTGGGCCTCATCGCTCAAGGCCGTTACACCGAGGCCTTCGAGGTGATTACGGCGCCTAACCCCATCGCGTCGGTCTGTTCCATGATTTGCCACCATCCCTGCGAACAGTCCTGCCGCCGCTGTGGCATCGACGAGGCCGTTGCGGTGCGCCACCTGAAACGGTTCGCCATCGAGCAGGCGAAGGAATACCGCCGGAACAAGCGCAAGCTCGTCGAGAAGAACAAGGGCAAGAGCGTAGGTGTCATCGGTTCCGGCCCGTCGGGCTTGACCGCAGCCCGGGACTTGGCAGATCTGGGCTATACGGTAACGATCTACGAGCGACACCCCGTGCTCGGCGGCATGTTAGCCAGCGCCATTCCGCCATACCGGCTTCCCCGCGAAATTCTCAAGGAAGATATCGATGATGTGGTCAGCCGCGGCATCGACGTCAAGACGAACTTCGAGGTCGGAAAGGACGCCAAGCTCGACGACCTGGCCAGGATGCATGATGCCGTGCTGCTGGCCATTGGCCTGTCACTCAGCCGCTCGATCCCGATCCCGGGCGTGAATGGTCCAGGCGTGCTGCTCGCGATCCCTTTTCTCGAGGATGTTGCCTTTAATAGGAAACCGAATCTCGGCAAGAAGGTGCTCGTCATCGGCGGAGGTAACGTCGCCATGGACGTGGCCCGCACAGCCCGGCGGCTCGGTGTGGAGAATGTGGAGATGGTCTGCCTCGAGAACGAGCAGGAGATTCCGGCGTGGAAATGGGAAGTGGACGAGGCCGTGGAAGAGGCGATTAAGATCAACTTCCGCTGGGGACCCAAGGCGGTCAAGCGCGACGGAGACAAAGTGCTGGGCCTGGAGGCGAAAAGGGTCCTGTCGGTGTTCGACTCCAACAAGCGCTTTAGCCCGACATTCGATGAGAACCAGATAACCCTGTTCGAGGCTGACACGATAATCATCACCATTGGCCAGATGGCGAACCTGTCGCCACTCAAGGATAGTAGGGTGAAAGCTGATGAGCGCGGCCGGGTGGAGTGGGACCCGAAGACGCAAAGGAGCAGCGCCGAGAACGTCTTTGTTGCCGGCGAGGTCGTGACTGGGCCCGGCTCTGCGATTGCCGCCGTGGAGAACGGCCACCGCGCGGCGCTTGCTATGCACCTCTTCTTGCAGGGCGAAACCATCGAGGGCAAGCTGCCGCAGCAGGAGAAGGACAGCCTCAACCAGATGCCGCAGGAGGTTCTGGCGAAGATCTGCAAGATCCCGCGCGAGAAGATCCGGCACGTGGCGCCAGCTGAACGCGTCAAAACCATGGACCATTTCGAAATCGCCTACACCGAGCGGGAAGCGCTGGCCGAGGCAGCGCGGTGCCGCGGGTGCGGCGGCGGTGCTGTGGTGGACCCGAACAAGTGCATGGCCTGCCTCACCTGCCTCCGTGTCTGCCCCTATGGCGCGCCGGTGGTCAAGGCATGGTCCGAGATCCGGCCTGACTACTGTCAGGCCTGCGGTCTCTGCGCGCCGGAGTGCCCTGCCCAGGCTATTAGCATGGTTACCTATGACGTGAAGGAGATTCGTGGGTCCATGGCAACGACCGTGGGCTGTGTTGATGGGTCGCGTACCGAGCCGCTCATCGTCGCTTTCGTCTGCACGAACCGTCTTGGCGTGCATGGTGCGGACCTGCCGGCCAATTACCGGCCCTTCCCGGTTCACTGCACCAGCCGAGTGGATGTTCTGGACATGCTGAAGGCCTTTGAGCACGGAGCGGACGCCGTAGCTGTCGTTCGCTGCGGCATTGATTCCTGCAAGTACATCAAGGTCGAGCCCCGGGTGAACGCCAGGGTTAAGCGCGGTCAGGATCTGATCAAGGCGCTCGGGATGGAACCGGAGCGCATCGCAGTCCTGACAGCAGTGCCCTCGGGCGATGGAGGGCATCCGTACACACACGTCTGCACGGAATTCTCAGAAGCGGTGAAGGTGCTGGGGATCAGGACAAGATAGCGGTCCTGTCCCCGCAGCGAGTACAAATGAAAAGGAGCATTGATCATGATCGTCGGATCGCAGAAGCCAATCGATGAGATCTGGAACATGGTGAAGGACAAGAAGAAGGTGCTGGTGTTCGGCTGCAACACATGCGTGGCAATCTGCCATGCCGGAGGTGAGAAGGAGGCCGAGACCATTGCATCCCTCCTCCGGATGAAGGCTTCCCAGGAGGGGAAAACTATGGAGATAGACCATATGGGCGTGATGCGTCACTGCGAGCCCGAGTACTTCGATCCTGTAATCGAAGACGTAAAGAAGTACGATATTGTGGTCTCCACGGCCTGCGGAGTGGGCGTGAACTTCCTTTCCGACAGGACCGGTACGGTGCCCGTGGTCCCGGGCATCAACACTTCCTTCTACGGAGCCGTTGAGGCACCGGGCAAGTTCAAGGAGCTTTGCGCCGGATGCGGGGACTGCATCCTGCACCTAACCGGCGGTATCTGCCCCATTGCGCGGTGCGCCAAGACGCTGATGAACGGCCCCTGTGGAGGCACGAACAAGGGCAAGTGCGAGGTGTCGGGCGAGATCGACTGCGCTTGGTACCTCATCGTGGAGCGCATGACCAAGCTTGGCCAGCTCGACAAGTTGACCAAGGTCCTGCCGCCACGGAATTGGGCCACCTCGCGCGACGGGGGGCCGCGCAGGGTATCGCTTGAGCACATCCAGGAGTACGAGGAGAAAGAAGCGGCGAAGACCGGGAAGTGAGATAAAAATCTTTTTACGGAACGCCGGGATTGAGAGGATTTTTGTCAATCCGATTTTATCCCGTAATCCCATAAAAAAAAATAACGTGGACAATCCTTTTGGAGGTTTGGATTAATGAAGAGCGGAAGCAATCTGGAAAAAGTCATTTCAAGCGGCAAGCCCGCGGTTACCGCTGAACTCGGACCGCCCATGAGCGCCGACGGCCATGAGGTCGTCAGGAAAGCTCAGATGCTCAGGGGATTCTGCGATGCGGCGAATATCACCGACTGCCAGACCGCGGTTGTGCGAATATCGAGCATCGCAGCCGCAGCCATCGCGTTCCAGAACGGACTCGAGCCGGTGATGCAGATGACCTGTCGCGACCGGAACAGGATCGCGATGCAGGCCGACCTCCTGGGCGCTTCAGCTCTGGGCCTCAAGAACTGTCTCTGCCTGGCCGGCGACCATCAGAAGTTCAGCGCAGCGGGAAAACTCAAGGGGCATCCCGGGGCAAAGAACGTCTACGATGTCGACACCTGCCAGCTCGTCGGCATCCTGAAGAAGATGCGCGATGAGAGCACGCAGGAAGGCGGTGATCCCTTGGAAGTCGCGCCGAAATTCTTTATCGGCGCTTCCTGGACGCCCATGGGAGATCCCATTGACTTCCGGCCGATCAATCTTCTCAAAAAAGTGAACGCAGGCGCAGACTTTATTCAGACCCAGGGCATTTACGATATGTCGCTTTTTCGCGAGCAGATGGCCAAGATCCGGAATATGGGCCTCCACGAGAGGACAGCAATCCTCGCTGGCATCATCGTGCCCAAGAGCGCCATGATGCTAAAATACATGGATTCCTCCGTTGCGGGCGTTTCAGTTCCGAAGTCCATGATCGACCGGATGAACAAGGCCAAGGCAGCCGCGGGCGAGGACAAGAAGAAGGCCAAGGAACTGCAGGAGCAGGAAGGACTCAAGATCACGGTAGAACTCATTCATCAAGCCCTGGAGACGCCCGGCGTGAAGGGCGTGCACATCCAGGCCATCGAGTGGGAGAGCGCCATCGAAGGGATTGTGAAGGCAGCCGGACTTTATCCGAGGCCACAGGTGTGAATTGCGAAGTCACGGGTCGGGGATTTGGGAAAAAACTAAATCGCGAAGTATTAGAATAGCTGCCTGAGATAATTACAAATATCAAATCTCAAAATCCAAATGGATGATGGAGTGCCAAAAGAGACCATGACACTGCATATTAGACATTATTTTTTAAGCCAGGTTTACGCCTGGATCTGAAAATTTAAGCTTGCCCCACTAGGGGGAAATATGCGGAAGATAACCATCCTCGATATATATAAGAAAAAAGCCGAAAGCAAGAAAATCACCGTACTCACGGCCTACGACTTCCCCACTGCTCAGATCGTGGACCAGGCTGGGATCGATATAATTCTCGTTGGGGATTCCCTCGGCATGGTGGTTCAAGGTGTAGCGAGCACGCTCCCGGTTACGATGGACGAGATGCTCTACCACACTAAACTCGTTTCTCGAGCGACGCAATCCGCAATGGTTGTGGGCGATATGCCGTTCCTCTCTTACCAGACCAGCGTTTCCGATGCTGTGTTAAACGCTGGCCGGTTTTTAAAGGAGGCAGGTGCCGAAGCTGTGAAGTTGGAAGGCGGCACACAGATGGCCGATGTCATTCGCGCGATCGTGAACGCCGGTATTCCGGTCTTGGCACACATCGGGCTCACCCCCCAGTATGTGCATGCCCTCGGCGGATTCAAGGTCCAGGGCAAGGACGAGGAGGCCCGGGAGAAGATCCTGGCTGATGCGAGCGCAGTTCAAGACGCGGGAGCCTTCGCAGTTGTGCTCGAGGCTATGCCTGCTTCACTTGCAAAGGAGATTCATGACATCCTCCGCATCCCAACCATTGGAATTGGCGCTGGTCCGGATTGCGATGGACAGGTCCTCGTCATTCATGACCTTTTGGGGCTTTTTGACCGATTCACCCCGAAATTCGTAAAGAAGTATGTGAACCTCAAGGACCAGGCGCTCAAAGCGGTCAAAGAATACAGACAGGATGTGGAAGACGGCAAATTCCCAGCGGAGGAGCATAGTTTTAAATAATCAGACAGCAAACGGCCGGCCGCATCTTGCGGAGCAGGTCGATTTCATCAATGAAATTTATATGTTAATTAAAAAAATTCACAGTACCGTTCTGATTTTTCCTTGACTCATGGGATACGCGCTGGATATAATATTCTTCCCCGGCATTCGTATTTTCCCTCTTTATCTCATTCTTGCGCCATGCAGCCGGGGGCATTCCGAGGGGAGACGACAGCATGCCTGAAACAGCTTTGAATGTTGTTCTCCTTCGGTATACTCCGGAACCCGAAGAGGTTGTGGCAATGGCTGCGAAGCTTTGCTACAGCCCGTCTGGTGTAGAGGAACTCAAAGAGAAGATCGAGGCCAAGGATCAAGCAGCCTTCGTGGAGAAATTGGCGTCCATCGGGCACCTTTCTCCCATTGAGCATGTTTCCTTCTCCTTCGGTATCGAGGGAATCTCCCGGGCCTGTTCTCATCAGCTCGTCCGACACCGCGTGGCCTCGTACTCGCAGCAGAGCCAGCGGTATGTGAAGGAAGAGCAGTTCGATTATGTAATTCCGCCGAGCATCAAGCAGGATCCGGCGCTTGCGAAAGAGTTCGAGAAATGCATGGCCGAGGCTCAGGAGAATTACACCAGGGTTCTAAGGCGCCTCGACGAGCTCGGGTTTAAGGGTGAGTCGGGGCAACAGGATGCGAGGTATCTGCTGCCGAACGCGGCGGAGACGAAAATAGTCGTCACCATGAACGCACGTGAGCTTCTGCACTTTTTCCGCGTGCGATGCTGTAACCGGGCGCAGTGGGAGATCCGGGAAATGGCCGAGCGCATGCTCGCCCTCGTAAAGGGCGTGGCTCCTACAATCTTCGCCAAGTCAGGTCCTGGCTGTCTATATGCCGCTTGTCCCGAAGGCAAGATGACGTGCGGCAAAATAGAAGAAGTCAGAAAGAAGTACAGAGTAAAGAAAGCGGTGAGTTAGGAGGGGGGTCAGAATCAGGATAGGCCGTATCCTTGACCTCGTCCCCCAAATCCTGTAGTTGAGGTCACATGGGTTTTTCAATAGCAGTAGCAGGCAAGGGCGGCACGGGCAAGACCAGCCTCTGCGGCCTTACCATACGATATTTGACGGAAAAAAAGCACCGTGCGGTGCTCGCTGTCGATGCCGACGCCAACGCGAATCTGAACGACGTCCTCGGTGTCAATGTCCATGCTACCGTGGGCGCGCTGAGGGAGACCTCTCTTGAAGCGGTCAAGTCTACGGCGCCCCGGCCCGGCGGTATGAGCATGGAGCAGCTCTTCGACTACCAGATTCAACAGGCGCTCATTGAGGCAAAGGGTTTCGACCTGCTGGTCATGGGCAGGCCTGAGGGTGCGGGCTGTTACTGCGCAGCGAACAACATCATCCGAAAATATATGGACAAGCTGGCGGACTCGTACTCGTATACGGTCATGGATAACGAGGCCGGCCTCGAACACCTTTCGCGCCGCACGACCCAGGACACAGACCTGCTCCTCATTATCAGCGATTCGTCTGTTCGCGGGATTATGACCGCCGGTCGCATCGGCGAGCTGGTAAAAGAGCTGGGGTTGAACGTCAAGCGCTCGGTCCTAATCGTGAACCGTGTGCAGGATGGGACGGGCGAGGACAAAGCCCTCCAGCAGGCGATTAAGCAACAGGGCGTGGAGTTCGCGGGATTCGTTCCCGCGGATCATCTGATCTTTGAGTATGACTTAAACGGTAAGCCGCTTATCCAGCTTCCGGCAGAGTCAAAGGCGCTTATGCGTTATTTTGCTATGCTGGACAAATTGATCCCGTAAAGCGAAAGCATTGCACTCCCTTTATCCCTCCCGTCAGGGAGGGATTGCTCCCTCGCCCCTCGCGGAGAGGGTCAGGGTGAGGGAGATTTCAAGGTGAACATAAAAACCGTGGCCATCATAGGCGCAGGTCGCGTGGGCAGTTCCGTGGGCTACCTGCTCAAGCGGGCAGGGTATCCCGTGACTGCGGTTGTTGCAAGGACCATGGCTTCTGCGGTGCGGGCCTCTGGCTTCATCGGCGAGGGGAAGCCTGCGACAGATGCGGTGATGGCTGCAGCCGGTGCTGAGCTTGTTTTCATCACGACTCCTGACGGGATTATAAAAGAAGTCTGCGATAAGATCGCGGCAGCTGCGGGGTTCAGGCCAGGCGCACTGGTTATACACATGTCCGGCGCTCACGAGCTTGACCTCCTTAACGCGGCGCGAAGAACCGGGGCCTATCGAGCAGTTCTTCATCCGCTTCAGTCGCTGGCGAGCTGCGAGCAGGGCGCCAAAATGCTCCCGGGGTCTTATTTTCGAATCGAAGCTGATCCCGAGGTGCTCAAGGCGGCGAAGGACATCGTGAAGGCTCTGGGAGGCATCGAGCTTGTGATGCCGAAGTGGAGCTCTCACAAAGACTCTGCCGCACTGTACCACGCAGGCGCTGTGGCGGTCTCAAATTACTTTGTTGCGCTCGTCGATTACGGGCTTAAATTTTACCAAGCGCTGGGCGCCGACAAGAAAGAAGCGCTCAAGGCCGTGCTTCCGCTCATCCGGGGGACGCTTCACAATATAGAGACTCTCGGGATACCGGATGCACTCACCGGCCCGATCATGCGAGGAGACACGCAGACCGTGCTCGATCACGTTGAAGCCATGCGGAGACGTGCGCCAGATCTTTTGAGTCTTTATAAGGATTTGGCGCGTCAGACCGTCTCCGTGGCCAGGGAGCGGGGGAGCATCAGCCAGGACAAGGCAGAGGAACTGTTGAAACTGGTAGTCGATAAGCAAGAAAAACCTTTTGGATGCGGATAAAAACTGATGGACGCCGATGAACAAAAATAGCGATTTTACATCTTCGTTTATCCGCGCAAATCGGCGTCCTGCATGATGCATTGATCGAGTCAGATTCGAAAGGAGATGTTATAGAGCATGATTATAATCGGAGAAAAAATCAGTGTTATTGCAAAGAAGGTGCGTGAGGCGCTTCAGAAGCTTGACCCCAAGCCGCTCCAGGAACTCGCCGTGGCGCAGGCAAAGGCAGGTGCGCACTATATCGACGTTTCCATCGGACCAGCCGAAGAGAACGGGCAGCAGCTCATGGATTGGGCGGTAAAGGTCGTGCATGAAGTGGTGCAGAAGCCACTCTGCCTCGATACGACTAACCTGAAAGCAATGGAAGCGGGTCTTAAGGCTCACAACAACGATTGGGGTGCACCGATCATTAACTCTACCTCCAACGAGCCTGAGCGGTATCCCATGATGGAGCTCGCCGGAAAGTACAACGCCAAGATTATCGCGCTTACCCTGGGCAAGGGCAGCATCCCGGCAGATGCCGAGGATCGTTGCGTCATCGCTTCCGAGATTATGGCTCGTGCCATGGAGTTCGGTGTGCCCATGGAGAACCTGTTCTTGGACCCGCTTATTCTCCAGATTTGCACCATGCAGGATCAGGGCCGGCAGGCAATTCGAGCAATCAAGATGTTCCAAGAGCTGAACGATCCGCCTATGCAGACCGTCGTAGGTCTCTCGAATATCTCCAACGGGGCGCCCAAGCATGTTCGTCCCATCATCAACAGGAACTTCCTTACTATGCTCATTTACGAAGGGCTTTCCGCTGCCATCATTGACCCGCTTGACAAGGATATGATGGACACTGTCAAGACCGTTGAGATGATTATGGGAAAGAAAATGTATGCCCATTCGTATCTGGAGATGTAGAGGGAAGCACTCATTTTAAGCAAAAATAACAAGCGAAGCCAAATCGACAACCGAGACCTTTTTCCTTGTTAATTTTGAACTTTTTGAGCCCGGATATTCTTTCATGGTTTAATGTTAATCAGCACCATTTAGCTCTTGTTCTGAACAGGGAAATCTGTTACTATGTGCACTACTTTTTGAGGAGGTTTTCATGGCGCTCGTAATACCTAAGGAGACCTATAGCGGCAAGATTTTCAACGTACAGATAGGCACCGGCGCAAAGGCCGTGACTATCGGTGGCGCTTCAGCCCTTCCCTTCCTGGGGTTCGAGGGTACATTCCCGAATAAGCCAGCCATAGCGCTCGAGGTTATGGACATCACTCCCGATGACTGGCCTGAGACTTTGAAGAAAGCGCTTAGCGGTGCTTCGGCAAGCCCGGTGCAGTGGGCCAAGTATTGCCAGCAGAGCGGCGCCGACGCGGTAGCGCTCCGGTTGGTAGGCACGCACCCGGACCAGAAGAACAAGAGCCCCGAAGAGGCGGCTAAGGTTGCAGCTGAAGTCGCGGCGGCCATTGACATCCCGCTTGTAATCCTCGGCAGCGGACACGTGGAAAAGGACACCCAGGTGCTCCAGGCCGCGGCAGCGGCAACGCGAGGCAAGAATTGCGCAATTGGCAAGGCCTTGGAAGAGAACTATAAAACCATCGCGGCAGCAGCTATGGCAAACGACCACAAGCTAATTGCCATGAGCCAGCTTGATGTGAACCTGGCAAAACAGCTCAACATCCTGCTGACCCAGATGGGCTTCGACAAAGAACGCATCATTATGGACCCCATGTCGTCTGCTCTGGGATATGGCCTCGAATATACCTACAGTGTCATGGAGCGCATCCGCTTGGCAGCCCTTCTTCAGAACGATCCCATGATGCAGACCCCGATAGTCTGCGATATCGGCGCGAACGTCTGGAAGGTC
Organism: Nitrospirota bacterium; assembly: GCA_035623825.1. Taxonomy (GTDB): domain Bacteria; phylum Nitrospirota; class UBA9217; order UBA9217; family UBA9217; genus DASPSR01. Next base: position 21,513 of record DASPSR010000042.1, on the reverse strand, counting down.
AAGGAAACCATCGCGCCTGATGCAGAAATGCCGGAGTGGGGCAGCCTTGAGGATCGTGCCTTGGCATGGGAGGCGGTGACTGCCGGGGCAATGCTGACGGCCGGCGCTGACCTGCTGATCATGCGCCATCCCGGGGCTGCGGCAAAGGCGAAGGAGTTCATCGCCGAGCTGGCAGGTTAACAAGCTTCATTCACCGCAGAAGGACGCAGCGGGGGCCGCAAGATGCTCTGGGAAATGCCCAAGGCTATTTGCGTGCCCGACGATAGACGATAAATGTGATTCGATCTTCCGAAAGGAGCACAAAGAATGGCACTCTCTGGTGTTGAAATATTCAAGTATCTCCCGAAGACCAACTGCAAGAAGTGCGGTCACCCAACGTGCCTTGCCTTTGCCATGAAACTCGCGGCCAAGCAGGCGAGTCTCGATTCCTGCCCGGATGCATCCGAGGACGCGAAGAAACTCCTCGGCGAGGCCGCGGCACCGCCGATCCGCGGAATCACAATCGGGTCGGGCGACAAGGCCGTGAAGGTAGGCGATGAGATCTGCATGTTCCGCCACGAAAAGAAATTCTTCAACCCCAACATATTCGCTGTTGCAATCAAGGCGTCCGAGGCCGGTGACGCCGCAGCCAACAAGATCGCAGCTGTCAAGACCTCCGAGATCGACCGTGTAGGCCAGAAGCTACGTGTCGACGCCATCGCAGTGACCGACGAAGGAGGCGATGCAGCGAAGTTTTCCTCAGTCGTTAAGCAGGTCGTGGATGGAGCGCCGGGCGTTCCCCTGATCCTTGTTAGTAAGGCTCCTGCCACCATCGAGGCGGGCATCGCGCACTGCGCGGACAAAAAGCCCCTGATCTACGCGGCGACGGCAGAGAACGCCGATGCCATGGCAAAAATCGCGAAAGAGAAAAAGGCGTCTCTTGCTGTGGCAGCAGAAGGGCTTGACGCTCTCACCGCCCTTGCCGAAAGGGTCAAGGGTCTCGGTATAGACGACCTGGTGCTTGACTCCGGCGCGCGCACGGCTAAGGACATGATCGAGCACTTCACGATCATCCGGCGGGCTGCCATCAAAAAGAACTTCAAGCCTCTGGGATATCCAGTTATTTCATTTGCAACCCGCGATAATTCCATTTCCGAGACCATCGCTGCGGCCATCGGTACAATGAAGTACGCCTCCATCATCATCGTGAACAATGTCGAGAAATGGAAGATGCTGGCGCTTCTGTCTCTCCGGCAAAATATCTACACCGACCCGCAGGTGCCGATGCAGGTCGCCCAGAACATCTACAAGGTCGGCGACGCTAAAGAGAATTCGCCCCTCATGATAACGACCAACTTCTCGCTGTCCTATTTCATCGTCCGAGGCGAAGTAGAGAACAGCAAGGTCCCGTCGTGGTTAGCGGTCATGGACAACGAAGGGCTGTCGGTGCTTACGGCTTGGGCGGCCGGGAAGTTCACGGCAAGTAAAATCGCACAGTTTATCGCCGAAAGCGGCGTAGAGAAGAACGTGAGCCACAAAGAGCTCATTATTCCCGGTTATGTGGCCGTCCTATCCGGCTCTCTTGAAGAAAAGATGCCGGGCTGGAAGATCACCGTCGGTCCGCGTGAAGCAAACCAGCTCCCGACCTTCCTTAAGGGTCGGGCGTAATTTAATGAGGAGATTTACCAAAAAAGACGCGGAGAAAAAATAAAGCCCGCATCGGGGGCAGAAACCACAGAACGGGAGATTGCAGGATTTCCCTTAGCACTGATCATCATGATTTCCTGCAGCCTCTGCGTAAAGATACTTATTAAAGGAGCTAGCGATGTCAAAAGTGATTGCAACCGGGGCCATTCTGGGCTCCCACTACTACGTCAAGCAGGCGGAGGCCCTCGTCGAGAAGGCCATCTCCGAGAAAGGCCCGGACTTCAAGTTCGAGTTTCCGGATACCGGATATTTCCTCCCCCAAATCTTTTCCATGACGGGGTACGAGGTGCGAACCGTAGGCGACATGAAGACAGCGCTTGAACAGCACGTGAAGCCGCTCCTCACGAATGCGCCGGAAGACAAACTGTACAAGCCCTATCTGGGCGAGGCGCTCGACGCCGGCATGGCAGCCCTCTTCGCCCAGGAGATCATCATGGCGATCCGGTACATCTATGGGCAGGAACCGGTAAGGGACGACTCTATCGGACTTACCTACAATGGATTCATATCTGATACCATACTCCGGAACCTGGGAGTTCAGCTCGTGGACGGATCCATGCCGGGTTACGTCTGCATCATTGGCGCTGCTGATAGTGATGACCAGGCTTTTGAGATCGCCAGGGACCTCCAGCAGAAAAATATCCTCACTTTCCTGTGCGGTAACGTGAACGGCGAGAGCATGACCAAGCAACTCCTCCGGAAGGGTGTGCAACTCGGCTGGGACACCCGCCTCGTCCCGCTCGGACCCGAGGTCGAGCACGCCATTTATGCGCTTGACTGGGCGGCCCGCGCAGGAATCACATTCGGCGGCATGAAGGGCGGGGACTTCAGGAAGATCCTGAAATATTCCAAGGACAAGGTGTTCGCCTTCGCCATGGTTCTAGGTCCCTTGAACGATCGCATCTGGACCACAGGAGCAGGCGCTATCAATATGGGTTTCCCCGCTATCGCGAACACGGATATACCGACCATCCATCCCACGGGCGTCACTATCTATGAAGAAGTGGCCAAGGAACTCGACCCCAAGAAGCTCGTGGAGAAATGCATCGAGGTGCGCGGCCTCAAGATCACGGTCTCAAAGCCGCCGATTCCCGTTGCCTATGGTCCGGCATTCGAAGGCGAGCGTATCCGCAAAGAAGATATGCACATTGAGTTCGGCGGCCAGCGTACGCCCGCGTTTGAATGGCTCCATACTGTCGATCTCGACAAGGTGGAGGACGGCAAGGTCATGATCGTTGGTACCGATGCCGACGGTCGGTATCAGAAGGGCGGCCAGATGCCGCTCGGAATCATGGTCGAGGTGGCGGGCCGCAAGATGCAAAAGGACTTCGAGCCAGTGCTCGAGCGCAAGATCCACCACTTTATCAATGAAGCGCAGGGCATCTGGCATATGGGACAGCGCGATCAGAACTGGCTCAGGGTGAGCATCAACGCCATGAAGGAAGGTTTCGTGCTCAAGCATTTTGGAGATATTCTGACGACGCAGATGAAGCACAAGTTTGCGAACATCGTCGATAAGGCTCAGGTGACCTTCTACGTTGATGACTCCGATGTAAAAGCAAAGCTTGAAGAAGCGCGGAAGGCATATCTCGAACGCGACGTACGCCTTGCTACGATGACGGACGAGTCCGTGGACATATTCTACTCCTGCATTCTCTGCCAGAGTTTTGCGCCGAACCACGTGTGCGTGGTGTCACCTGAACGTCTGGGTCTCTGTGGGGCCTACAACTGGCTTGATGCGAAGGCGGCATTCGAGATCGATCCCAACGGCGCAAACCAGCCCGTCGCCAAGGGAGAAGTCCTCGATGCACTGAAGGGCAGATGGAAGGGCGTGGACGAATACGTATACACTAACTCGCACCAGGCACTCGAGTATTTCAACGCCTACACCATCATGGACGCACCGATGACCTCTTGCGGGTGCTTTGAGTGCATTGTCGCCATCGTGCCCGAGGCCAATGGCGTAATGGTTGTGAACCGCGGCTATACCGGCATGACGCCCATCGGCATGAAGTTCTCCACCCTGGCAGGCACTGTGGGCGGCGGCGCTCAGACGCCCGGCTTCATGGGTATCGGCAGGTTCTTCCTCACGAGCAAGAAGTTTCTCTCTGCTGACGGTGGGTTCAAGCGCATCGTCTGGATGACCAAGAACCTGAAGGAATCGTTCGCCGAGGCCTTCAAGAAACGTGCCGAGGAAGAGGGCGTCCCGGATCTCTTGGACAAGATTGCGGACGAATCCGTGGCGGAGGACTCCGAGAAACTGCTGGCCTTCCTGACCGAGAAGGGGCATCCGGCGCTCACCATGGACCCGATGTTCTGATAGGCTGGAAGACGGTATTTCTCGTTCATCCTGAGCCTTGCAATGCGGGGCAGGCTCCATGAGTGGTCTCACGATCAAGAAAAGACCAGTATTCTTCACTGGGGAATAGCGGTCTTTTCCAATGTGTGGAAGCAATTGAAAGTGGCGGCAGAGCTACATGCCGCTGAATTGTCGCGGCCGAGAGCGTGCCAAACGGGCACACACCAGACTCACGACGGGGACATTTTCAAGACTGGGCTGCCGGGAAAAATTAGGCGGCCTTTTTTATCTCAAGAGGAAGGGACGATGGAAGAAAAACTCGAAGGCATACTTGCGCGGTACCAGGAAAACGAAGGAAACTTGATCTCAATCCTGCAGGACATCGAGAACGAATTCGGTTTTCTCCGCGAGGACGCGATCTACTGGTTCTCGGAACGGCTCGATGTTCCGCCAGCCAAGTTTTACGGTATTGCGACGTTTTACGCCCAGTTTCATCTCAGACCCAGGGGCAAGAACGTAATCACCGCATGCTGCGGTACCGCCTGCCACGTCAAGGGCTCAGAGCGGCTGATAAACAGTCTTGTGAAAGAGCTCGGTATCGCGCAGGGCGACGATACCTCAGAAGACCTTAAGTTTACCGTTGAAAAAGTCAATTGCGTGGGGGCTTGCAGCATAGCTCCGGTCATCATCATTAATAAAACCGTCAACGGCAAGATGACGCCGGACAAGCTCATGAAGGAGATCAAGACACTCAAGGAAGGGAAGCGGGAGTACACTGACTATATTTAAGGAAAAGCTGAGAATTCATGGCATGAGCGGTGTATGGTGTCATATGAAAATGCTGGGCGTGGGGCTTGGTTTCGTCTGGAGTAGTCATGAATAAAGATATCTCGATTAAAGTGTGCATGGGCACGGGGGGAATCGCCGCCGGAGGCGTGCAGGTGATGTCCTCCTTCGAGAAGACGCTTGCGGCCGCCGGTATTAAGGCGTCGGTAGAGAAAAATTGCTCGGTGCATAAGGTCGGCTGTCGCGGCTTCTGCGCTCGCGACGTTCTCGTCGATGTGATCATCAATGGAGACAAATCAACGTATCAGTACATCAAACCTGACATGGTCGAGCGGATCGTGACCGAGCACATTTTAGAAGGCGCGCCCGTGAGCGACTGGCTCGTGAAAGACGATTACCACACCTTTCACGACAAACAGGTCAAGGTGGTGCTCTCAGACTGCGGCGAGGTGGACCCCGAAGACATCGATTCCTACATCAGCCGTGGAGGATACGAGGCGACGAAGAAGGTCCTCACGACCATGACCCCCCAAGAGACGATAGAGGTCATCAAGGCATCGGGCCTTCGCGGCCGCGGAGGCGCCGGCTTCCCAACTGGAGTGAAATGGGATATGGCGATCAAGGCCCCTGGCCCCGTCAAGTACCTCATCTGCAACGCCGACGAGGGAGATCCTGGCGCGTTCATGGACCGTTCGGTGGTAGAAGGAAACCCACATGCCGTGATCGAGGGCATGATCATCGGTGCTTATGCGATCGGTGCACCCTATGGATACGTTTACATTAGGGCAGAGTATCCGCTAGCGGTTGACCGGCTCCATCTCGCCCTCAGGCAGGCGAAGGAGCGAGGTTTACTCGGCAAGAACATACTCGGCAAAGGATTTGATTTCAACATTAAGGTCAAGCTTGGCGCAGGCGCATTCGTTTGCGGGGAAGAGACGGCGCTCATCGCCTCAATCGAAGGCAAGCGCGGACAGCCGCGCGCCAAGCCGCCGTTCCCGGTCCAGAAAGGCCTCTGGGGCAAACCCACGATCATCAATAATGTCGAGACGCTCGCAAACGTGCCGTACATCATGACGAAGGGCGCTGCGTGGTATGCAAGCATGGGCACGGAGAAAAGTAAGGGGACCAAGGTCTTTGCGCTTACCGGCAAGATCCTGAATTCAGGCTTGATCGAAGTGCCCATGGGAATCCCGCTTAAAGAGATCATTTACGATATCGGCGGCGGAATCGAGGGCGGGAGGAGGCTTAAGGCGGTCCAGACCGGAGGTCCGTCCGGCGGCTGTATCCCCGCGAGCATCGTCGACACACCGGTTGATTACGAATCGCTCGGCAAGGTTGGCTCCATCATGGGCTCAGGCGGAATGGTGGTCCTCGACGAGACCGACTGCATGGTGAACGTTGCCAAGTATTTTCTCGAGTTCACCAAATCCGAATCCTGCGGCAAATGCGTGCCATGCAGGGTCGGGACCAAGCGCCTTCTCGAGATCCTGACCCGCATCACTGAAGGCCGAGGGAGGGAAGGGGACATCGACCTGCTCGAAACCTTGAGCAGCGATGTCAAAACATCATCGCTCTGCGGCCTTGGTCAGACAGCGCCAAATCCTATTTTGAGCACGATCAAGTATTACCGTGATGAGTATGAAGCGCATATCTACGAGAAACGCTGTCCCGCGGGCGTGTGCAAAGACCTCTTGTCGTACAGCATCCTCGATGAGTTCTGCAAGGGTTGCACTGCCTGCATGCGCGTCTGCCCCGCTGGCGCTATTGTCGGCGAGAAGAAAAAACCGCACAAGATCATCCAAGACATCTGCATCAAGTGCGGCGCCTGCTTCGAGACCTGCAAGTTCAAAGCGATAAAAAAAGGGTAGCATATGATTAATCTGACAATAAACGGCAAACGGATATCCGTACCAAATGAAACAACCGTCCTCGATGCAGCACGGCGTAATGACATACATATCCCCACGCTCTGCGACGATGCGCGGCTCGAGCCGTACGGCGGGTGCAGGCTCTGCCTGGTCCAGGTGAAAGGCATGCCCAGGCCGGTGACTGCGTGCACAACGCCGGTCTCTGAGGGAATGGATGTGGAGACATCGAGCGATCAGGTAGAACGCCAGCGCCGCACCATTGTTGAACTCCTCCTCTCCGACCATCCGAACGACTGCATGGTCTGCGAGCGTGCGGGCGATTGCACGCTTCAGGAACTGGCCTACTTCTACGACCTCCGGTCGAACCGCTTCTACGGAGAGCGACGGCAGTACACCAAGAAGGACATGAACCCCTTCATCGAGCGTGACATGGAGAAGTGTATCCTCTGCGGCAAGTGCGTACGCGTGTGCGACGAGGTTCAGGGGCTCGGTGCAATCGATATCGCAGGGAGGGGATTCAGCGCTAAAGTGTCGCCGCCCTTCGAAAAAGATCTCGACTGCGAGTTTTGCGGCCAGTGCGTCAGCGTCTGCCCTACTGGAGCGCTCATAAGCAAGCAGTCGCTCGGCAAGGGCAGACAAAAGGACGTCAAGGCAGTCGAGACCGTCTGCCCCTATTGCGGGTGCGGGTGCAACCTTACCTTGCACGTGAGCAGGAACGAAGTGGTGCGAGTCACCTCTCGACCGGATACGATCAACGAGGGCTGGCTCTGCGTCAAGGGGCGGTTCGGATATAATTTCATCAACAGTCCGGACCGGCTTAAGACACCTCTCATCAAGAAAGGCGGAAAGTTTATCGAGGCATCCTGGGATGAGGCGTTCGGATATATAACCGAGCGGTTCAGCGCCATCAGGCAGAAGCATGGCCCTGATGCCATCAGCGGCCTGTCCTCTGCCCGGTGCACCAACGAGGAGAACTATCTCTTCCAAAAATTCATCCGTGCCGCAATCGGCACGAACAATGTAGATCACTGCGCCCGCCTCTGACACAGCGCGACGGTGGCCGGTCTGGCCACAGTGTTTGGTTCCGGGGCGATGACGAACTCGATCCAGGAGATCGAGAACAACGATTTGCTGTTTATCATCGGCTCGAACACAAAGGAGAACCATCCAATCATCGCGCTCAGGATGATCAAGGCCAAGCGGAAAGGGGCGAAGCTCATCATCGCCGATCCGAGACGTGTTCCGCTCGTCAGGTTCGCCGACATTTGGATGCAGCATAAGCCAGGCACGGACGTGGCGCTCCTGAACGGAATGATGCACGTGATCGTGAAAGAGGGTCTCGTCAAAGAAGAATTCGTCTCGTCCATGACCGAGGGCTTTGACGATGAGTTCAAGAAAAACCTCGAGGAGTACGCACCCGAAGCCGCATCGAAAATCACGGGTGTTCCCACCGAAACGATCGTGCGTGCGGCGCGCCTCTACGCCGGATCGGAGAAGGCCGGCATTTACTATACGATGGGAATTACTCAGCATGCCCACGGCACAGAGAACGTCTTTGCCATTGCTAACCTTGCGTTGATGACCGGGAACCTCGGCAAGGAGAGCGCCGGCGTTAACCCTTTGCGTGGACAGAACAACGTCCAGGGCTCCACGGACATGGGTTGCATCCCGAACATGTATCCCGGATATCAGCGGGTAAACATACCGGCGATAAAGCAAAAGTTCGAGGCGCTCTGGAACGCAAAGCTTTCGGACAAAGAGGGACTAACCGCTCCAGAGATGCTTGCGGCAGCTGAGAAGGGGAAGCTCAAGGCCATGTACATAATGGGTGAGAATCCGGTTCTTTCCGACCCCAACATGGCACATACGATTAAGGCGCTCAAGGCTCTCGACTTACTCGTGGTCCAGGATATCTTTATGACAGAGACGGCCGAGCTTGCGCATGTGGTCCTGCCGGGTTCATCATTTGCCGAGAAGGTCGGGACGTTCACGAATACCGAGCGGCGTGTGCAGAGGGTCAGAAGGGCAGTGAACTCTCCAGGAGCTGCCATGAAGGATTCGCTCATCATCATGGAGCTTTCCAAGAAGATGGGCTATGAGATGTCCTATACGCATACTGTCGAGATATTTCGCGAGATGGGGCAGGTCTGGCCTGCACTCGCCGGCATAAGCTACGCCAGGCTTGAAGACGGCGGTCTCCAGTGGCCATGCCCTACGCCGGATCACCCGGGCACACCGTTCTTGTTCAAGGGCGGGTTCCCGCGCGGCAAGGGTAAGTTCACCCCTGTCATGTACAAACCGTCTGCTGAGCAAACAGATAAGGAATATCCCTACATCCTCACTACCGGCAGGCAGCTGTTCCAGTACCATACCGGCAGTATGACGCGGAGGGTGAAGCCGATCGACAAAATATCTCCGGAATCGTATATCGAGATCAACCCTGAAGATGCCCAGGCTATTGCGATCGAGAGCGGCGCGAAGGTGAAAGTGATCTCGCGCAGAGGCTCCATCACGGTAAAGGCGGTCGTGACGAAGCGACCGGCGAAGGGCGTGGTGTTCATCCCCTTTCATTTTAAGGAAGCGGCAGCCAATGCGCTCACGAGCAACAGCTCGCTCGACCCCGTGGCAAAGATCCCATCGCTTAAGGTCTCAGCGGTACGGATAGAAAAGGCATGATTCTCTTGGAACTGGTAACCGCAGAGCACACAGGAAGCTCGGAGCTAGGAATTTAAATTGGCTTTCTCTCTGCGTTCTCTGACTTCTGTGAAACGGTAGGGTTATGTTTTGAGATTCCCGAAGAGGAGGAAACGATGGCCGACAAATCTGAACTCAAGAAGCAGATTCTTTTCAGCGACTTGACCGACGCCGAGCTCGGTATGATCGCAAATAAGATCTCCGTCGAAAGCTATATCAAAGGAAAGCCGATCTTTAAAGAAGGCGAGTCCACCAAGGGCATCTACCTCCTCAAGAAGGGGAGGGTGGAAATTTCAAAGACCACTCCCGATGGCTGGAAGCAGACGCTGGCCATCCTGTCGGAGAATCAGATCTTCGGTGAGCTGTCAGTCATTGAGGACAAAAAGACCCACGGCGCGGATGCAACAGCAATCGATGCCACCGAAGTCTATCGTCTCACGACGGAAGATTTCAAGGCATTTGAGCACAGCGATAAGAACATGATGTACAAGATCATGAAGACGATCGCACGCATTGCGAGCAGAAATGTACACGCGATGAACGAGAAGCTCTTGAAGCTCCTGATCAGCTACTGACACAACAGCTCAAACCGGTTTAACTCAAAACGGGTTAACAATACTATTTTAAAAAGGGAGGTTAAGAATGGCACTTGATCCAACGAAGCACGCTGATTGGGAAATCGCTGAAGATTCTGAAACGAGGATGAGGCCCATTGCGGAGATCGCGGAAAAAATGGGCCTCACCAAGGAAGAGCTGCTGCCGTACGGCCACTATATCGCTAAGGTGGATTTCAAGAAGGTGCTAAAACGGTACGAGGGCAAGCCGGACGGCAAGTACATCGACGTCACCGCCATCACCCCGACGCCGCTCGGCGAGGGCAAATCGACATCGACCATCGGCCTGACCCAGGGTCTGGGCAAGCGGGGCAAGAATGTGATCGCCGCCATCCGGCAACCATCAGGCGGACCGACCATGAATATCAAGGGCTCGGCGGCTGGAGGCGGTCTCTCACAGGTCATCCCGCTCACGCCATTTTCGCTTGGCCTCACGGGCGACATCAACGCCATCATGAACGCGCACAATCTCGCGATGGTGGCGCTCACTTCACGCATGCAGCATGAGTTCAACTATTCCAATGAGCAGCTCGCAAAAAGAAACTTAAAAAGGCTGAACATCGATCCTCATAACGTAGAGATGAAGTGGATCATCGACTTCTGCGCCCAGTCGCTCCGCGAGATAGTCATCGGCATGGGAGGCAAGTCGAACGGCTTCATGATGAAGTCTGGCTTCGCCATTGCCGTGTCGTCGGAGGTTATGGCCATCCTGGCCGTAGCTAAGGACTTAAAGGACATGCGCGAGCGCATGGGCAGGATTGTCGTGGCCAACAGCAGGGATGGCAAACCCGTCACGACCGCCGATCTCCAGGTTGACGGTGCCATGACCGCCTGGATGGTCGAGGCCCTGAACCCGAACCTGCTCCAGACCATCGAAGGCCAGCCCGTGTTCGTCCATGCCGGTCCGTTTGCCAATATCGCCATCGGCCAGTCCTCTATCATCGCGGACCGGATCGGCCTCAAGCTCGGTGACTACGTAGTGACCGAATCAGGTTTTGCCGCGGACATCGGTTTCGAGAAGTTTTGGAACCTCAAGTGCCGTATGTCAGGCCTCAAACCGAATGCGGCCGTTATCGTGGCTACCATCCGCGCGCTCAAGTGCCACGGTGGCGCGCCCATCCCGGTGCCGGGCAAGCCCATGCCCGAAGAGTACAAAGGCGAGAACGTGGCGTGGGTCGAGAAGGGCTGCGAGAACCTCGTGCACCATGTCAAAGTCGCGAAGAAGGCAGGAATCAATCCTGTTGTCTGCATCAACGCCTTCTATACCGACACAGAGAACGAGATCAAGACCGTGCGCAGACTCGCCGAGGCAGCCGGTGCGCGAGTTGCCCTGTCGCGCCACTGGGAGAAGGGCGGCGACGGCGCGCTTGAGTTTGCCGACGCCGTGATCGACGCGTGCAACGAGAAAAACGACTTCAAGTTCCTCTATGAGCTGTCGACTCCGCTTCGTACGCGCATAGAGTTGATCGCTGAACAGGTGTACGGCGCCGATGGTGTTGACTACACGCCTGAGGCTTTGGAGAAGGCCAAGAAGATGGAAGCCGATCCCGATTTGGCCAAGATGGGCACCTGCATGGTGAAAACCCATCTTTCGCTCACAGACAACCCAAACCTTAAGGGCGTCCCCAAGGGATGGAGGCTCAGAATCAGGGATATTCTCACCTTCAAGGGTGCGGGCTTCGTAGTTCCCGTCGCGGGTGCTATTACGCTTATGCCCGGCACGTCATCTGACCCGGCCTACCGCCGCGTGGACGTGGACGTGGAGACGGGAAAGGTCAAAGGCGTGTTCTAAACTGGTTTTTTGGACTGTACAAAGACAAAAAAGCCCGTGCTGCTTTCCCCCCCAAGCCGGTAGCTTAAGGTGTTGATTTTATCCGGTAAAAAATGTATAATATTTATACATCCCCTTACTTGGGATGACCGAGTAAGGGGATTTTTGTTTTTAAAGAGGCGGTGATAGGGTTTGCTCAAGCATGAATTGATAGAGGGGTCGAGGCTCCCTGTGGCCGTAAACGGCATACAGGTCAACTTCTGCAAAAACGTTGAATGCTCCAATTTTGGCGTCCCCGCAGACACAAAAAAGCAACCCAAAGGTAAAGGCGCGAAAGCGCGAGGAGCGGATTCTTATTCCGTTAACAGCCGTAAGGGTTATCATGGTAAGGTAGCGCCTGCGCTTGAATGCGATCTTTGCGGAGAGAAGCCCCCAATCAAAAGCAACCTCGCCATATATGAAGAAATGAACCGCATGCTCGGGTATTTTATAGAACAGCCAACCGGTTGCCCTGATGAGAAATGCCCGAACCATCATGTCGATGTAAAAGCCGGGAAGCCTTACTACCAGTCTTTCGGCAGAACAAAATCAGGCTCGCAGCGCTTCCGGTGCAAACTATGCAAAACCACGTTCGCTGTTGGTATCTCTACACGAAGGCAGCGCCAGCCTTACAAAAACGTCCAGGTCTTCCGGCTTTTGGTCAACAAAATGCCCCTCAAGCGTATTTGTGAAGCAGCGGACATTTCCATGCCGACCCTGTACGATAAGATAGATTTCTTGCATAAGCAGTGCATTGAGTTCGCGTCTATCAGGGAGAAGGAACTATTGAACGGCATGCATATACGAAGGCTTTATGTCGCCATCGATCGTCAGGACTACGTTATCAACTGGAACAGGTCGTTAGACAAGCGGAATGTCGTGCTCTCCTCCGTCGGAAGCGCAGACAGCACGACGGGTTACGTTTTCGGGATGCATCTTAACTTCGACCCCGTTGCTGATCCAGTAGCGATAGAATACGATAGTGAAGGCTTAAAGGATTACGAGAAGAGGGCGCCTTTCAGAAAATATGCAAGGCTGTGGTTAAGGCAGGATTATGATGACGCCGCCGCCAATCCCAGCCCTCAGATATGGAACAACAGCTCTTCTCTGATGGGCGACATAGAGTCGACCTACCAGAATTCGCTGAACCGGGAGGACGTGGAGGTCCCCGATGCTCCTGACGAGACCACCAAGCTGCCGTCATACGGCATGCAAATACATACCGACTATACGCTATATGGTCACTTCTTCTTTTTAAAGAAGCTTTTCACGGGCGTGGATAAAATACGGTTTTTCATGGACCAGGAGTCCGGCATACGCAGTGCCTGTCTGTCCGCCTTTGTCGACGAGATAAAGGCCGGGAAGTGCGACGCGTTCTATGTGCGTATCAATAAGGCCCTCACAGTGGACGAGCGCAGGAAGGCTCTTGCGAAGGTCAAGAAAAGGTGGAAGATCCTGAAAAAGGCAAACCCCGGCCTTTCCGATTCTGAACTGAAGCTCCAAATTATAAAGGAGCAGATAAGTAAGTTAAGGAAGATCGGTAAATGGCAGGACAAGTGGGTGATCCATCCGTTCCCCGACATGAGCGAGCCGGAGAAGGCTATATGCTACCTGACTGACATGGGTAGATACGATGAGGACCATATGGCATGGCTCTACAACAAAGCCTCGCTCCATGCCATTGACCGGTTTTTCATGCAGGCAAGGAGGCGTATTTCATTGCTTGAACGCCCGATTACGACGCCGAGCGCGGGTAAAAGGAGGTGGTTCGGGTACAGCCCCTATAATCCGGTAATGGTCATGAAGATGCTTGATATCTTCAGGGTGTTTTACAACTTTATAGAAGCCGGTAAGGATAATCATACGCCTGCTATGAAGCTGGGGCTTGCAAAGGGGGTAGTGAGTATGGAGGATGTGATCTATTATGCTCGATGATTACTATTATATGATGAAATATATTGAACTTAAACATTAAAATAAATATAATGAATATGAAGAAAAATTAGGGGGCTGATTTTGCATTTGCCGATTTCTGTTTATAGTCTCACCACAAAGCGCGTGATAGTAAAAGCCGCTTCTTCTCTCTTGCCAAGTAGACGTATCAATTTGTCACCTCAAGAGAATAAATTATTAATCAATAACAATAAAGAACGGCTTGGGAAGGAGGAGACAGAAAATCTTAAATTCCTCATCAGAAGCGGACAGGATCCGCTAGGCGATGCATATTGTGCTCTTCGTTCTCAAGACGAACGGAGAAAAGCCGGTGCCATATACACACCATACACTATAATCGCCCCGATGGTTAATTGGCCTCATTTCGAGAATCTATCACCCGCTCGCATTGTAGATGCGGGTGCGGGTTCAGGACGATTTATCCTGAGAGCTGGTGCCGTTTACAACAGTGCATTGTTGATTGGGATAGAGCGTGATCCCATCGCAGCGTTAATACTAAGAGCAAATGCTTCAGTTTTAAATATGCTGCCACGGTTGCAGGTGATCGTTGGTGATTACCGATCCGTCAATCTTAACAGGATTAATGGTGCCACTCTATTCATAGGGAATCCTCCCTATACAAGGCATCACAACATCTCTAAAACCTGGAAGGATTGGTTTTCAAATCTGCTATCAGGCCATAATATACCATCGAGCAAACTGGCAGGGTTACACGTTCACTTTTTCGCCAAAACACTGCAACTATCCAAAGAAGGCGACTATGGCGTATTTATAACTTCTTCTGAATGGCTCGATGTTAATTATGGTAAGGTCCTGCGTCATATGCTTACAAATGGCCTGGGTGGATTATCTATTCACGTATTATCTCCGGAAAGTCTGCCGTTTAACGATGCTCATACCACCGGGGCAATCACTTGTTTCAAGGTTGGCAGTACACAAACAAGCATTAAATTTAGAAGCGTAGATTCGCCATCTGACCTAAAAAACCTGTCAGAAGGCGGGCATAAGGTATCGAAGAGTTTACTTAATGCGTCGTCAAGATGGTCGATCTATGTTAAACGCACTCGGTCATCAACCGCCGGTAGTGTAAAGATCGGCGATATATTCCGAGTTCATAGGGGCCAAGTTACAGGTTGCAATAGGGTCTTTATTGAAGGGGGATATGATGGAGAACTACCTGGCACTATACTATATCCCACGGTGACTCGCGCCCAGGAGTTGTTTGACAGCGCAATAATGCTTACGTCAAGTGAAGGATTTAAAAACGTAATTGACATCCCCGAAGATCTATCACAGTTTGGTCGAGCAGAGAGAAAAAAAATAAATAGATTCTTGACCTGGGCAATACAGCAGAAGGCCAATGAATCGTATATTGCCAAACATCGCAAACCTTGGTGGTCTGTCCGACTTTATCAGCCAGCACCAATAATATGCACATATATGGCAAGACGCTCTCCCCGGTTTATACGCAATCTTTGCGACATGCGACATATTAACATAGCACACGGATTATATCCTGTCACACATTTAAGCAATGAAGATTTGGACTTGGTTGTTAATTGGCTGAATCATAATGTTTCAAAAAAATCTGGACGTACATATGCCGGTGGATTAACCAAGTTTGAGCCAGGAGAAGTCGCAAATATTATTATCCCCAGCATAGACCAGTTGAGAGATGGAGGCGGTTTGTGAGCAACTGGCCTAAAGGCACGCGAAAGTGGACATCTAAGGAAATCACCAATGATTGTATAAAAGCGAAAGAAGATTTCCGGAGGCGTCGCCTTGATGAGCCTAAAGTGAATTATCTTCGATCTTTTAGGGAATTTGAAAAAGCAACAGCAAGCACTATTAATAAATTTAATGCACTGTTCAGCAGGTCAATAAAACCAAGTGTCTTGGCTGCTTCAATAAAAGATAGGCATTTATTTGATGCTCTTCGGTATATTGGAGCGCCGCCAATATCAAAGGATGATCTTAAAACATTATCAGAATCAAAACTGTCCTGGACAAAAATAGAAAAGAATCGAGATGAAGCAAAAAGAATACTAAAAATAATCCGCAGAACAATAGATCCAAAACGATTTCCTTGGATAGTTAAGCGTAGGAAGCCAAAAAGAAATGAAAAAAAAGCTGCGATATTAGCAACCACTGTAGTAGTGGCTGTGCAAAGGATTCAAACCCAACGAAGAATGACCGAGAAATCCTTAGTTGAAACTGCGGTGGAGAAAATTATTGAAGATAACGGATTTTTAAAAGTTGAATCACCGAAACAAGGTATCCAGGCATTAGTAAGTGATGCGCCAGCGCCAGGGAAATTCATGAAGAATATTCTCGTTGGTCAAGATATGGCTGATTTTATCGTCGGACTACGTAATGGCAAATTTCTAATAATTGAATGCAAAGGCTCTAATAACGAAGTGAATAGTCGAAAACGAATAAATAAAGATGTTATGCAGAACGCAAGGCACTGGCGGGATCAGTTTGGTACACAAATTATTCCATCAGCAGCCATTCAAGGAGTTTTTAAGGATGTGTATATAAAAGATGCGCAAGAGACGCCAGTGGTATTTTTCTGGGCTCATCGTCTGTCAGATTTGAAAAAAATTATTAAATAAAAGCGGTAAAGAAAAATCGCTAGCTAATATTCAAATAACCATCAAACAAACTTTCACCTCATATTTCGTCCATCGCTCATTATCCGATTTATTAATATCCATATTTCAGCAGTGCTCTTCGCATCCTCCAGAGCGCGATGCATGACAACCGGTTCTGTTTTAAAGAGATGTCTGTAGATGCTTCCCAGATCGTGACGTTCCAATTCAGGGAACAGCTTCCTCGCCAATGACAGCGTACAGAAATAAGGCTGTCGGAATTCGATTTTTAATCGTCTGAATTCTTTTCCGACCATGCTCAGGTCGAAATCGGCATAATGCGCCACCATGATGCTGTCTTCAATGAATGCGCGGAATTTAGGCATCACTTTCTTGGGTTTCGGCTGGCCCGCGAGCATGCCCCTCGTTATGCCGTGTACCCTTTGCGCAGCCGGATCAATAGCACGGTCCGTGTCGATCAGGCTATGGAATTCATCGGCTATCTTTCCACCCTCTAAAGCCACGGCGCCGATCTCGATGACGCGGTCGCCGGCCTCGGGCGACAACCCCGTCGTCTCTACATCAAATACGATTGTCCGACGGTAAGGCCTTCCGTTAAGATCAAAAAACATCATGAGCAATATTATAAGTCATTTCAGTGGTTCCTGGCAAATAACGTGATTTAGAAACGAGAACCTGCAGAAAATATCTTCTGCAAAAAGCACGGCCCCTAACTTGTTGTAGTTAGGGGCTTATTCATTATTTTTGCCGGAAAATATCAACACCTTAAGCTACCGGCTTGGCTTTCCCCCGCACGGGCTTTTTTGTGATGATCTGGCGGAAGCGTAACACCGCGACATCTCAAGGCTTCTCCAACTTTGTGAGCGCAAAGCTGGAAATTTGGGATGAATCGTGCACTTAATGGGATTTGGTAACTGCTATCTGCAAGCTAAGAGCAGATCAGAATAATTGCGACTTGCACCAGCGCTGCGGTTGGTGACTATTCCAATTTCGCATATTTCACTACATTGTTACCAGCTTCCTTGGCGGTATTTGCAAGGTCTTCGGCCATTTTGATCAGTTCATGTATTGTGCCAGTGGCGCCGTCGCGGGTAACGACTCCTGTACTGAACGTTACTGGCCAGCCATTCTTTTTCACGATATCCTGAAGACGCTCCTGAACCTTATCAATAATACCTGCGGCGTTCTCCTGCTTGGTTTCCGGCATAAGAATAGCAAACTTGGCACCCCCAAGTCTTGAAAGTATATCTTTTGGCCGCAACGCTGATCTCATTATTTGTGCCACTTCGTGGAGGAGGTAATCGCCGGCTATATGACCAAGAGTGTCATTTATGTGCTTTAAATTATCTATATCGATATAAGCGAGCGTAAGAGGTCTTTTATGCATGGCAGATTTACTGATTTCAGCACGAGCCTGCTCATAAAAGGCTCTTATGTTCGATGCTCCCGTTAAATCGTCTGTGTTCGCATGCTCTCGTTCCTTCATCACTAATTTCTTTATAGCCGCAATGGAATACGCAACAATCAAGAACATTCCGAGCACCATTACTGCGTTCCAGATAGGAACAGTGATATTAGAATAAGCATGCCCAGACACCAGATCTGACACGGCCCAGGTTATAGCACTAAAGATTGATATTATAACTGCGGGAACTCCTCCCTCGAACCATGCAATCAACATGATCGGAAGAAGGTAGAGAAGTGATATGGAGGTATCATAGCTCGTGATAGTATCAATACTGCCGATTGCTAACACGAGCAGATATCCGAGAAATGTGAGATATTGTTTAGGTAGTTTTTCAGCAAATTCTAAGATTGGTCTGATCTGCATAATATTCAATGCTTGCAGTTATGGTTAATTTCAAATTGTGTTCTTTGACAAAATTGTAATTTGGACCTCGGGAACCGGTATGTCACGGTTTATGATATCATTTCTGTCCAGAGAATATCGTAAGGTAATTAAAGATGCCTGTCAGGATATTATAAGTTTCAAAGATATTTCCTTGTAAGTTACCATTTCCCGGGCCTTCTGTCTTTTCCGCTCCTGCGTTCAGGCCCCTTATAGTTTGGATCATGCACTTTACGTCGATCTTCATCTAATCTGAGCTCCCGAAGAATCCTGCGGATTCGTTCCGTCAAGTCGCCGTTCATAGTTCTCCTATGTTCTCGCGGGATTAATATGCTATTGCCAGTAATAATAACACAGACGGGTTCTAATGAAAAGGACAAGGTTGATTCATTGATAAAACAGCTGCTAATGACCAGGGGCCCTTACCCCGGGGAAAGTGGGAATGAGCTGAACGTCTACCTTATGATGGGTCCGTCGATCCATACATGTCAAGTTTGGCATCCGAATGAAACAAGACCTGCTCTTTGATGAGGAAGTTCTGGATCGGAAATAGGGGCCCCGTTGATATAATAGACCACTTCGCTGCGAGTCTCGATCGTTCCTGCCTATATAAGTAGTACAGAGGATATTCCACGAATAGATACCGGCGCTTTACATCTTCTCCTGATCCACCTTCATTTCGACAAGATATCTGATTTTCGGCAGCAGAGACGCAGCTGACGGGTATGCTTTCCCGGACAAAGCGATCATTTTCTGCTCCTCGCCGTAGAGAGCCCGGACACTCTTTAACACATCATCGACACAGGCTGCAACAGAAGCGTCCCTGTTCTCTCCCCGGACCCTTAAAACACCGAAGACAGTTCGGGAACTGTTGTCGACAAAGAATACCCTCGCTCTTTCCTTGCTCCCCCGTATTATGACTGCAGACAGCTTGACATTGATGACATCACCCTTTTCGCTCACAAGGCTGAACTCGATCTGTTTAAGGAGCCTTGGCGTTCCCGTCTTTTCTTCGGGTCTTTCGTTCCTCAGGAACCTCCAAGGTGCGTATGCAGGATAGCGGGAATCCAATTCAGCGGCCAATCTTTCATATTCCGGCGTACCATAGCGTCCGGCAAGGTTCAGGACATGTGTCTGGTCATCCAGGAGCGCTGCTGTCAAATTCCTTTCCCACATTATTTTCTGATTTGTTCGTCCGGACTCATCGGCAGGGGCGGCCAGATAGGGCAGAATGTTCTCCCTATACTTAGCCAGGTTGTACACATTGGTGTCCAGAAGGCGAGACTTCCCGACACTATGGGGAGCTGAAAATTCGAGGTACAGATTGTTATCCGTATTAATCCTCCCGCCGCTGCTGTAAGCCGTTGCCCCTTCGGTCCCCATCACGAAATAGCTCAGGAAATCCTCAGCCGACCCCATTTTGACCGGCACCAGGTCTTCTTGGATTGCCGGCGCTTTGATCCGCTGCGCCAGGTCCTTTTCGTCGATGACGATGGGGGAGTTGCTGCCGACCAGTTCTGCGTCGTGATGGGTGAGCCACACCATGATGTATGAGAAGTTATCTCTCATGGTCGCGACAACGGATTTGAGATTTTCTTCGGTAAGTTCGTACAGGGGAAGCCACTGACAAACAATGCCGCCGGGGTTGAGATGTTGCGCGGCAAGCTTGAAATACTCAGTTGAATAGAGGTATCCGGCCCCACTGAACCACGGATGGATCGGGTCGGCGGTGATGACGTCGAATTTCTCCTGCGTGGTCAGAAGGAAATTCCGGCCGTCGTTGAAGACGAGCCGCAGCTTCGGACTGTCCAGAGCATAGTGGTTGTAAATGCCGAAGGTCCTGGTCACACCGAGCACTTTCGGTTCGATCTCGGCAAGCGTGACCTGTTCCACGCTCGGATGCACTAAGGTCGCCCCCAGGGTCATGCCGCTCCCCGTACCGAGCACGAACACTTTCTTCGGATTCTTGTTGAGCAGCATAGGCAGGTGCCCCAAGGTGTACTGACATTGCATATCTTTGTAGGCGTCCGATGCCTCTACCCTGCCATTGGTTATGAAAAACCGGGTTTCTGCCGCCTGAACGGAGCTTACGATTGCCTGGACGCCCTCCCCATAATAAAGGACGTCATTATTTTCCATGGCTTCCCGTATCCTCTCCGGCGTGCCGTACATCTCGGGGTGGTTGGACTGATAGATGGCGTAAAACTTGGGATCCCACAATGCCCATATGCTGGGATTTAAGGCCAGGACAAGGATTGCAATCGTCACTGCGATCGATATCCCCCAATTCAGCGTTTTTCTTCCCAACACGCTCACCATCACAAGCAGGCCGAACCCGATGTTGATCAGGATTATCACCTGCAGGGACTGCTGTATGCCGAGGAGATAGATGAGGATAAAACCGCTGACTGCCGACCCGAGGATCGCCCCGATCGTGTTGTATGACAGAATTTCGCCGACTGCCCGGCCCACCAGCTTCTTGTATTCCCCGTGGATCGTCCCGGCCAGGGGGAACGCCACCCCCATGAAGAAGGCGGGCACGAACAGGAAAGAAAACGCGAGCACAAAATTGGCCAATTGCCTGGTCTTGAAAGGCTGGATCCTCAATTGGAGGTCATGGAAAAAATCGTACACAGAAACCGCGAGTGTTGGCAAATCCCTGATGTGCAATGTTACGACCAAGGCGGACACGCCGATGAGCACCTGCACGAGGCCAAAACCGATTATGGATCTCAGGGAATGGCTTCCTGTCCCTTTATGCCGCGCTCCGTATATTCTGAGAAACAGGCCGTATGCGGCGCTCCCAAGGCCGATTCCCGCAAGGAAGGCCATCAAGAGGAGGGTAAACCCGTATACGCTCGCGCCGATGACGATGCTCAGGATCCTGGTCCAGAGCACCTCATAGGCTAATGCGCAGAACCCGCTAACCCCGATCCCCCAGAGCACGAGCTTAAGCGAAAATATGTCCTTCCTCTGCCCTTCGGGAGGGACAGAGGGGGTACCGGCATCGGTCACTGCTTCCCCTCCGGCGGCCGACGCGTCCAGAACCGCCTGCGCCTTGGCCTGCAGCACAATGCCCAAAGTGCCAGCAAGCACATTTATCAGCACAGCCAGAGACAGGGTAGTGCTCACAGTATAATGGGGCAGCAAAAAGAAACCTGTTGCCGAGGCGCCAACGACGGCCCCGATAGTGTTGAACCCGTAGAGGAAAGAGAGGCGGCTGCCCAGACCTGCCGCGCGATTTGAAATGAAGCTCGACAATACGGGGAGCGTCCCGCCCATCAGCGTGGTCGGTACGATCAGGGCAACAGCGGCAAATGTAACGCGGATAATGGAGAGATA
>DASPSR010000040.1:0-5560 GCA_035623825.1 Nitrospirota bacterium | reverse complement strand
CGCTTGATGAAATCGCCAGGAGACGAATATTCATGAAAAAGACGATCATGGTTCTGGGCTACCTCTTTTTGGTGATTATCGTGGTCACTGCCGCCGGGACGGCCCTTCTGGTGGTTCTGGGTAAAAAATTGGACAAAGAGAGCAAGACCTTTGCCGATGCCGCCATCCCTGCAATCGTTTCAGAATGGGATCTTTCCGAAATCCAGAAACGCGCCAGTCCCGAGTTCAATGAGGTTGTGGATTACAATGAACTGGGGCAATATCTCGACACCCTGCAGGATCTGGGCATGTTCGAGGAATATAAGGGATCGACGGGTGAAGCGAACATAGGTATCTCTTTTTACAACGGTTATGAGATCACAGCTGATTACACCGCGAACGCGGATTTTGAAGCGGGTTCGGTGGAGATACAGATTTCCCTCATTAAGCATGGCGGCAGGTGGCAGATACTTGACCTTAGCATAAAACCGGAAACGTACGCGGAGAAAAAGAACATCATCTGATGAACGCGCTCATCAAGACCATCGAAGTCATCGGGATCATCGCCTTTGCGTTGACAGGTATCTTTGAGGCCCGGAAGAAGGGGATGGACCTCGTCGGCGTGTACTCGCTGGCTATGATCACGGCCTTCGGCGGTGGGACGCTGCGCGATATCGTATTGGACCGGCACCCGCTGTTTTGGACCGCTCATTACTGGTACCCCATCCTTTTGCTCGTGCTGTCAGTGCTCTCCTCCGTCGTGATCAAGGACATGCTGAGCCGACGCGGAGTTGTAACATTCGTCCTGATTCTCGACGCGCTCGGCTTGGGGTCATTCAGCGCCTCGGGCGTGTCCATTACCAACCACCTCGGGTACCATCCCTTCGTGTCGGCCCTTATGGGAGTAGTCACCGGGGTTTTCGGTGGCGTTCTGCGGGACATCGCCGACAATGAGATCCCCTTCGTGTTCCAGCGAACGGAGATTTATGCAACCTGCGCGTTTGCCGGCGCCTTGGCATATCTTTTTATGATCTGGACGACAGGGAATGACATGGCGGCAGTTAGCACCTGTATCGCTTTAACATTCGCTTTGCGGATGCTGGCAATTCGATATAAAATAAGATTGCCGATATGACGGCACAGCCTGACGAAAGGATCTTGTGGCAGGACGGACAGAAGATGATGAATAAGAACCTGAAATTCAAAAAATTCAAATTCGCTTAATCCTTTCCGCGGAATTCAGTCCAAAGAGTACGGGACGTTTAAAATACATGCCGGGAGCGTGACGGAGCTTGATAACAGAAATATTATTGGGGAAGTCCCTGTCATCTCCCGCAGGAACAAGCCCAGACACACTCGCCAGGATGCCCGATGGATACATGCCCGCGGAAGCAGGGTTCGGATCGACCGTGTATAGCGGTCGATTCATGTTTTCCTCGCCTTTCTCTATGGCAGCCTTTCAACCATTCACTCCGTCTCACAAGGGGGGACTTTTTCTTTCAGGGATTTGAGCTTTGCGGGCGTCAGCATGCTCTTGAGGGAATAGCTGTTCACTGCGTATGCATCCTTTTTTTTCATCAGCAGCCATTCCTTACCCGTTCCTTTCGGCAAGCCCTTCATCTGGGCAAGAGCAAAAGCACCTTTGAGCTTTTTGCCTTTTAGTTCAAAACTGAGCTTGCCGGCAGTGAGGGCTTCTCCGGGGTCATCGGTTTCGATCGGCACAAACTTCCCGGCATCCCAAATGACCACCGGCCCTGCGCCATACATGCCTTCAGGGATGATCCCTTCAAAGTCTATATATTCCAGTACATGGTCAGGCACCATGACTGCAAGACGCTTTTCCGCGGGGTTCATGGAGGGGCCTTTGGGTATCGCCCAGGACTTAAGCACGCCGCCGATCTCCAGCCGGAAATCGTAATGGAGCCTGGTAGCCTTGTGTTCGTGCACAACGAATCTCAGCGATTGAGGAGCCATAACGTGTTCCCTCGCTTATTACGATCAATGGCACTATGATACATTAATATAAAAGATCGCACAATGCAACCCCGAGAAGCGAGGAGAACAGTTCGACGTTCCCTCGGACAGAGGATGGAATATAGTCCTGTTTCCCATCGACTGCGAGAATGTTTTGCAACCGACTGAATTTATGGCAAAACTGCTTGACAAACCTCGTACTCCCCGTATAAAATCAAACTTCAAACCCCATACGCAGATACAAGAACATACCGTGCAGGGGGATGTCTGAGGGATATCTGACTATGATCAAGCTTTATAATACGCTTAGCGGGAAAAAAGAGGAGTTTGTCCCGCTCCGTTCCGGCAGGGTGGGATTTTATGCTTGCGGCATCACGGTCTACGATTTCTCCCACCTCGGGCATGCTCGCGGTGCCGTGGTGTTTGACGTGATACGGCGGTATTTCATCCGGAAAGGGTTCGATGTAAAGTATGTGAGAAATTTTACGGACGTGGACGATAAGATCATTAACCGTGCGAAGGAAACGGGCTCTACGGCCGAAGAAGTCGCGCGCACATTCATCCAGGCGTACCACGATGACATGAAGCGGCTCGGCGTGAGCACACCCGATGTAGAGCCCAAGGCCACTGAACATATTAGGGAGATGATCCAGATCATCAAGGGTCTTGTGGATAAGGGGCACGCATATGTGGTGGACGGAGATGTGTACTTCCGTGTATCGAGCTTCGCGGGTTACGGCAAGCTCTCGAAAAGAAATCTCGAAGACATGAAGGCAGGGGCGCGGGTGGAAGTGGATGAGCGCAAGATAGATCCCCTGGACTTTGCGCTCTGGAAGGCATCGAAGCCCGGCGAACCGACATGGGACAGCCCGTGGGGCCCGGGCAGACCGGGATGGCACATCGAGTGCTCCGCCATGGGCTTCAAGCACTTGGGTGAGACCTTCGACATTCACGCCGGCGGCAAGGACCTCATCTTTCCGCACCACGAGAACGAGATTGCCCAGAGCGAGGCGTACTCGGGCAAAACATTCGTGAACTACTGGCTTCACAATGGTTTTGTGAACATCAATCAGGAGAAAATGTCCAAGTCGCTCGGCAATTTCTTCATGATACGCGATATCCTGGACCAATACGACGCTGAGGTCGTGCGTCTCTTCCTGCTGTCGACGCACTATCGCAGCCCCATCGATTTCTCGGATGCCAACCTGAAGGACGCGCGCGCTGGCCTCGATCGCTTCTACACTATGAAAGAGGGGATCCTGAAATTCCTCGAAGGCAAGAAGCCACCTGCAGTGAAGCCGGAGGAGGTTATTGAGGCCGCCGCCCGACCGCTCTACGACAAGATCCTGAACCTGCCAAAAGTCTTCGAAGAAGGCATGGACGATGACTTCAACTCGGCCCTCGCTATCGGCATGATCTATGATCTCGTCCGCGATATCAATAAATATCTCGCTGAAGCGGAGCAAAAGCGAGAGGACGCGGCGTACATAATTCTTCATGCAGCGTCGACCGCATTCGATGACGTCGGTCAGACATTGGGGCTGTTCCTCCGCGATCCCGAGGAATGGTTCAAGGAAGGAAGGCTGGCCGACAGCAAGGTCACTATTCCCATGGAAAAAATTGAAGAACTCATTCACCTCAGGAACGAGGCAAGGGCACGCAAGGACTGGGCTGAGGCAGATCGGATAAGGAAGACCCTTGATGACGCCGGCGTGGCGCTCTACGACCGGGCTGACGGTACAGCCTGGAAACCGAAGTGATGTCATTCCTCCAAGGAAAAGCCATTCTGAAAAGGCAGTTAAATGCAAATGGTTGGCAGAGTAGCGCCGATTGACAAATCATTTTCCCTCTCCAACAGGCCGTTGCCGGTATTCTCTGTATTTGATTTTTTCTACGTTCATCCGTCTTCACCATTGCTCATCCTTTGTTGAATATTTCCTGGCCTGATATCGTCCGTATCAGTCGGTGGCAAGAATGCACAAAGACAAAATATTCGGCATCAACCCCGTGACCGAGGCGCTCAAAGCCGGCAGACCCATCCAAAGGGTCCTGATTGCCGAACAGCGGAAATCGGACCGAGACATCCTTGAGATTATCCGACTGGCAAAGAGCAGGAGAACCGAAATCAGGATCGTGGCCCGCGACGCGTTGAAGGGGGAAGCCCCGAACGCGCTTCTCCAGGGCGTAATGGCAATCGCGGCAGCACGGGAGTATGCAACGCTCGATGATATCTTGCAACTACCCGCGCAGAGGGGACAGGCTCCTCTCTATCTTGTACTTGACGGGGTGGAGGATCCCAGGAATCTTGGCGCCATCCTGAGGACTGCTGAGGCCACAGGTGTTCACGGAGTGATCATTCCTGAGAGAAGGGCAGTGGGGCTCACTGAAACCGTAGCCAAAACGGCCGCTGGCGCGCTGGAGTATGTGCCGGTGGTCAAGGTTGCGAACATAGCGAATGTGCTGGAGGAATTAAAGAAAGAGGGAGTGTGGGTAGCTGGCGCCGAGGCCGCCGGCGAGATGCTTTACTGGGATGCGGATTTTGTGAGGCCCACTGCCATAGTGCTCGGCGGGGAGGATAAAGGCGTCCGCAGGCTGGTGAGGGAACGATGCGATTATCTTCTATCCCTTCCCCTTATGGGGAGCATCTCATCCTTGAATGTGTCCGTGGCTGCCGGTGTGCTCCTCTATGAGGTGTTGAGGCAGCGAAGGGGAAAGGATTCTCCATAAGGGGCCTTGCACAGAGATGCTTTTTTTGAGTTCAGTGTCAAAAAATCTTTTCCCTTGACAAAAATATACATATTCTTTTATAATTACTATTCTTTGGCGGTATCACAGGTTCATCGGGATATTAGACCCATACATTTTTTGTTTTATTAAACATGAGGTTGCAGGGGCGTAATGTGTCCAGAGGGTTTCGCCACCGTAACTCAGCTGGTAGAGTAGCTGATTTGTAATCAGCCTGTCGTGGGTTCGAGTCCCTCCGGTGGCTCCATAAAAATACACAACAACTGCAGGATTCATGCGTCGCGGAGCTGTTTGACTGCGCTTCAAAGCATTACAAGAATAATGTACGGGGAGGTTCCCGAGCGGCCAAAGGGAACAGACTGTAAATCTGTCGGCGTCAGCCTACGGAGGTTCGAATCCTCCCCTCCCCACCAGTTGTGCAGTGCGGCGCGCGGCTGACGTCATAAATGAGAAGTCATCAAAGAGATTTATGTATAGTATAAGATGCGGGAATAGCTCAGCTGGCTAGAGCGCCAGCCTTCCAAGCTGGGGGTCGCGGGTTCGAATCCCGTTTCCCGCTCCATAAATAGTTGAAGCGGTTTAAACCATGAAACAGTTTAAACCATTGACCCGCCCATGTAGCTCAGTTGGTAGAGCACATCCTTGGTAAGGATGAGGTCAGCGGTTCAATCCCGCTCATGGGCTCCAGTAACGACCGGACAGGTGATCAGGCAGAAAACCTTTTTCACTTCCCGACAGGAGGCGGACAGCATGGCAAAGGCGAAATTTGAGAGAACGAAACCTCATGTGAACGTGGGCACCATCGGCCATGTGGACCACGGCAAGACGACGCTGACGGCGGCCATCACGAAGGTGCTGGCCT
>DASPSR010000036.1:0-9529 GCA_035623825.1 Nitrospirota bacterium | reverse complement strand
GATTTACATTGCTGCGCCGATTCTTGGAGCTTATCTCGCGTATCCGACATGTAGATGGGTACAAGGACCAAACTGCTGTTCAACGGTTTGCCAGAAATCGTCGACTTCAGTTTGATTATTGCACGTCAATTTCAACTACTAGTTAGCGCGCCGCATGACCGCAATGAGTGCGGATTTCCAGTTGAAATATGATAATCATGCTATCTTCATTCATCAACACGTCCATCCTGTACTTGTTATAGTTGCGACTGTTGGAAACACCAATACTTCATTTTGTAATCTTGATTTTTTATGCCTGCTACTTTATGTCTTTTTATGCGTATACCCTTAAAATGCCCCATCGAAAACATTGACAAGTCTTCATAGCGTTGCTTGTATCTTAATAGATCGCGATAAAGCCAAACCCATCGCGAGATGTAATGCTATTCGGCGTATTCAGAGTATCTTGTATGTTGAAGAAGTCGCCCTCCATAGCCAAGATAACCCGGCCGACGCTTCCGAAGGTGTTTCCGCGCGAGCGGCTGTTCAAGCTGCTCGATCAGGGCCGGGAGCGTTCCGTCATCTGGATTTCCGGTCCAGCCGGTTCCGGCAAGACCACGCTCGTAGCCAGCTACATTGAGGCCCGCAGGCTCCCTTGCCTGTGGTATCAAATCGATGAAGGCGACAGCGACATTGCCACGTTCTTCTATTACCTGGGTCTTGCGGGAAAGAAAGCTGCGCCGCGGGCCAGGCGTTCGCTCCCCCTTCTTACGCCGGTATACGGACTCGGAATCCAGATCTTTGCGAAACGGTATTTCGAGGATCTCTATGCAAGGCTGAAGCAGCCGGCGGTCCTCGTACTGGACAATTTTCAGGATGTACCCGCCAAATCGGGGCTGCACGAGGTCATCGCACACGGCCTCGCCGTCATACCGCCGGGCCGTCAGATCATCGTGATCAGCCGCAGTGACCCTCCCGCGCCTTTTGCCCGGCTTCAAGCGAGTAATCAGGTGATGAGCATCGACTGGGATCGGCTGCGCCTTACGCTCGGGGAGCTTTCCGAGGTCATGCTGCTGCAGTGCACCGGGCCGCTCCCGAAGGAGACAGTCCGAGCTGTCTACGAGAAGACCGACGGCTGGGCGGCGGGAGTAGTGCTGCTCTGCCAGGCCGTCAGCATGGAGGCTGCGGATTCTGAAAGCATCAAGAACATGCAGTCGGAAAAGGTGTTCAACTATCTTTCGGACGAGCTCTTCGCCCGGATCGATTCATCCACTCAGGAGAGTCTGCTCAAGACCGCCTTTGTACCTAAACTCACGCCAGAGATCGCCGGGGAGCTTACCGAACACGAGGACGCCGGCCAGATCCTATCCGAGTTGTACGGAAGGAACTTCTTCATGGAAAAGCGGGCTCAACCGGAACAAACCTACCAGTACCACCCCCTGTTCCGCGAATTCCTTCTGAGCAGGGCCAGGAAGACCTTTTCCCTGGAAACGATTTCCTCCCTGCGGCAAAACGCGGCGCGGATGATCGAGGCGTCCGGCCAGGTTGATGACGCCATTGAACTGTACCGCGAGTCCGGGGACTGGCAGGGAATGGTCCGGCTGGTCCTACAGAACGCTCAATCACTGGCGGCGCAGGGACGGAGCGAAACGCTCGAACGATGGATCCTGGCCTTACCCGCTGGGATGTGCGAGGCTTCTCCCTGGCTGTTGTACTGGCGAGGAATCTGCTGGCTTTCCTGCAACCCGGCAAAGGCGAGGCCGCATTTTTCCGAAGCCTATACGCTGTTCAAGCGGCTGGGGGACCGCCCCGGGTTTTTGATGAGCTGGTCGGGTATCGTCGATTCCTACCTGTATGAATGGGACGCCATGACCCCCCTGAAGCGGTGGATCCGCGAAATGAAAGGATTGTTGAAGCGGGGGGAGCCGTTTCCCTCGCCGGACATCGAGATCGCTGTCGCGGTCCGCATGTTCACCGCGCTGTTCTTCATCCAGCCCCGGGACCGTGATCTGCCGGCGTGGGAAGAAAAGATGAAAGCGTACATGAAGCGCACAGAGAACCCGGACCAGCGCATGATGCTCTCCGCTTATCTGCTTTTCTACTACTCCTGGACAGGAGATTTGGAAAAAATGAACAAACTTCTCAGAGATTTCGATCCGGCGAGCCGGATGCAGGGCGCATCTCCCATAACGCGCATTTTGTGGCTGTCACAGGCGGCAGTATATTCCTGGTTCCGGGCAGAGAGCGCGGAATCCCTCAGGCTGGTGGAGGAAGCATTGGAGCTGTCACGGAGGTTTGACACTCATGTGGGGGACCCGCGGGTCATGACGCAGGCCGTTTTTGCGTCACTGGGAGCCGGCGACATCGAAACAGCGGGGAGCTATCTGCGCAAGATAAAGGCGGTCTTGAACCCGAAGCAGCGCTTAGATGCGGGACAATATCATTATATCAGCGCCCTTTATTTTGCCGTCACCGGCGATCTCGCCAGTGCCCATGAACATGCCACCAGGGCGACTTCTCTGTGGGACGAAACAGGAATTCCATTCGCTATAGCCTTCGGCAACGCTTTTCTTGCTCAGATTCATATCCTGCTCAATGAGGTTCGCAAAGCAGCGGTTTGCATTGACAGGGCGCAGGCGGCTGGCAGACAGCTGCGCAGCAGAAATATAGAGGTGCACGTGCATCTCCTGGAAGCGCAAATAGCCCACGCCCAGGGCGATGAACGAAGAATGGTCCGGGCCTTGCGAAAAGGGCTCATCACAGGCCGGGAAATAGGATTGCTGGGTGTCACCTGGTGGCCGCCCTGGGCGATGGCCACGCTCTTAGCGAAAGCCCTCGAGCACGGTATCGAAACGGAGTACGTAGAGGAGCTTATCAGAAAGCGCAGCTTTGCGCCGGATACGCCGCCTTATCACCTGGAGAACTGGCCCTGGCCGGTGAAGATCTACACCTTCGGGCGGTTTAGTCTCCTGAAAAACGGAAAGACTATCCGATCTCAAGGAAAGACGCAGAAGAAGCCCATGGAAATGCTGAAGGTCGTCATTGCGCTGGGCGGAAGGGAGATCGGCGAACAACAGATAATCGATGCTCTCTGGCCTGACGCTGAGGGCGACGCAGCACGCATGCTGTTCAAGACCACGCTCTATCGACTGCGGCAAATGATAGGGAACAGCAATGCGATAGCTGTTCAGGACGGGCGCGTGACTCTGGACAACAGGCTCTGTTGGGTCGACGCCTGGGCATTCGAGCGGTTTCTCGGAGAGGCCGAGAAAAAGTGGGTGCG
This sequence comes from Nitrospirota bacterium, assembly GCA_035623825.1. Classification (GTDB taxonomy): domain Bacteria; phylum Nitrospirota; class UBA9217; order UBA9217; family UBA9217; genus DASPSR01. The sequence continues at coordinate 6,267 of DASPSR010000036.1, read as the reverse complement.
GAGCAGGGGACAGCAAAGCGCGAGCCGGGGCGTGGACGAGGCTACGGAAGCGGCGAGGCTGACGGAAAAGGCCCTTGTGCTGTATCAGTGCCCGTTCCTGGAGGCGGACTCTAACGAGCCCTGGACGGTCTCTCAGCGTGAGCACCTGAGGATGCGGTATATCCGCGCCGTCGGCAGACTGGGATGCCACTGGGAGCAGACCGGGGACTTCGAAAAGGCAGCGGATTGCTATCAGTCGGCACTCCGGATCGATGAGCTTACTGAGGGATTCTACCAGAGGCTCATGAACTGCTACCTGAAGCTGGGCCGCAAGGCCGAGGCGATCAAGACGTACAATCGATGCTTTTCGGCACTCAAATCGAATATGGGCGTCGAGCCCTCGCCTGAGACAACTGCTATTTACCGCAACATAACGCAATAGCGTCATGGAAGAGCTGCCATCATTGCCTAATCCTCATTTTTCCGAGATGTTAGAACCTCAAAAGAAATGATCCTTTCTTGCTTATCCCGCAGGCACGACACATCTTATTGCGCAATTCCGCATGTGTATCCTATCTGTATCCTCACCTGTGATATATATTCCCCATCAAAGAAAGGTTAGGATCTGATTCAAAAGTTTCCCGCCCGTTGAAAGAGAAAACAACCGTTCGAAGAAGGGAGCAAACAGTGAACAGTTATATTGTCCGCGTTTACCGGCAGGAAAAGGACAAGCCCCGCAAGTTGGTTGGGGTTGTTGAAGAGGTTGGCGTAAAAGGCAAGAAGGCGTTCACCGATGTCGACGATCTGTGGCAGATATTGAGCGCGCAGAAAGAATACGCTAAAGGAAAACGAACATCAAGGGCAAAAGAAAAAAGAGCGGCAAATTGCGCATCTGACCGTTCAGTCGCTGAGAGGAGGGAATGGCGCGGCGAGGGAGCTTAGCGCCGAAGGGAAGAGGCACTCTCCGAACGTTGGGAAATCATGGCGTCGCAGGCGAGGAAGTTTTGAAGGAAGTTATGATTTCTATCAACAAGAAAACAAATGCTTATCTTTAAGGATCTCTGCATTTAACGTTTATCGGAAAGAAGCGGAGGGAAAAGAGATGAAACGAATAATGAGCAAACAGACCTTTTTTATCATCCTGATTTCAGTCTTGATGTTGATACTAACATCTGTAAAGACCTCCATTGCCGGATTGGTTGCCACCGAGCACGCAGTGACCGCCACGCCGAGCTGGGAGACAACCCCACGCCTCGGCAACGATGGTGTCAGCGACCTCGTGGTGTACACCAACCGCGACCTGCAGGCGGACGGCACCCTGGGCAGGGGCGACATCTGGTACCAGCGGCTGGACTCGTCTGGGGCGCCATCCGGTCCGGCCGTTCAGGTAACAAGCGGGCCCCAGGACAACCAGCTCAATGACATTAGCGGCGACTACATCGTTTACACGGCCTACGACAACTGCAGCAGCATGTCGGGTCAGTTCATGGTCTATCAGATCTCGACGACGCTGGTGTACAGCATCGGCAGCGCGATCGTGGTGCAGGAGGTGCGCATCAGCGGCAACAAGGTGGTGTGGCGCGAAGGCGGAGCCAACGCCACCCAGGTCATGCTCTACGACCTCAGCTGGCTGGGCACAGCAATGGACGCCACGCTCCTCGCCGGGCCAATCCCGCCGACCTACTACGTCGGGATCGGTGACCGGTTTGTGGTCTGGGCTGAAGAGACCGCGGATCAGCTCGACGTCGTTGCCTTCGATCTGACCGCCTCGAAGCGCATCAACCTCACGGCCACGCCGAGCACCAACGAGGCCCAACCGTCGACCAGCGGGGCGTGGATTGTGTGGCAGGCGCAGGACAAGGGCTCGGCCGCGGCGCGAGTGATAGCCAGGAATCTCGATACGGGTGAGGAACGCGTGGTGGCCGATGGCTTCAACGACCATCCGACTATCGATGGGGACCTCATTGCTTGGGAATCCTTGCTGGTGCCCACTAGCCGTCAGATCTTCGTCTACCGTATCTCGACTGGCGAAACCTTCCAGGTCACGAATGATGGCGTCGATCACTACCTGAACGACGTCTTCGGCAACAAGGTCGTCTACGTGGACCAGCGCACCGGTAATGAGGACATCTATGTCGCGAGCCTGACGTTCGTTCCGACAAATCCTGCCAACTTCTCTCTTGGACCTCTTGTTCCCATGGCGGTCAGTACGGGCGAGACCAATACTACATCGGTGACTATCAACTCAATCAACGGGTTCAGTTCACCGGTAACCTTGAGCGTATCATCGATGCTGCCTGACGGCGTATCGGCAGCATTCACTCCTGATCCGGTTACGCCCCCTGCCGGAGGCACAGCCTCTTCTGCATTGACCGTGAGCCTCTTACCCCTGGTTACGTCCGGTACGTTCACGATGACGATAACGGGCACTTCCGGATCGCTGACTGATTCCACGAATGCGACCGTTACGGTAAATGCCAGCACCTCAAGCATCTCGAGCGTGATCGAGGAGCTCTTGACCGCGGGCTGCATCAACAACGAAAAGGTCGCTAACGGGTTAATAAGCATACTCTCCGCTGCTCAAAAGGCCATTGATGCGGGGCACCTCCAAACGGCCATCTTTATTCTGGACGTGGATGATTTCATAACCGGGGTGCTTGCACATTTCGGCAACGGCATTGCATCATCATGCACTGTTGGAGGGATAACGTTCAATCCGGCGCAAGTGCTTATCAAGGACGTGACAGCGTTGAATGACAGTTTGAAGGTAAGTGCGACGCCGAATCCCGTAAGTGGCTACGTGGTAGATTCGAGCGGTTTGGGTATATCGGGAATAGCCGTGAACATCGTCAATGCGGCAGGTAAAACTGTGGCCAGGGTTAGAACTGACGTGATGGGCTTCTACTTGTTCCCAACGACCCGCGTCTTAACGACTGGCTCAACCTACACCGTTCAGGTCACCGTCCCTGCGGGCTATACGACGAGTACACCGGCAATCCAGACGCTCACGTTCGAGGGCACGGCGATAACACTGGGCAACTTCGTTCTGAACTAATGCGACCGCGGTATGCCTGATCAGGATGCCGACCGGTGATTTGGGAATGGGGTCGGTGAGGAGACACTTCCTCTGATCAGTTGTCTATCACGATAAAACCAAACCCGCCGTGAAGAGGGGGACGGAATGCAACGGGTCTTAGCTTAAGAAGGCCGAGTTGCCGAAGGATATGCATGTGGTGAGCTCGGCCTTTTTATTTGACATACGATCAACAGCGACACAGAAGAGAAGAAAGAATGAGGGACTCCAGATTCATAAAAGCACTAATTTATATACTGGCAAGCCTAACGCTGACACTGACCTCCTGTGGAGGAGAAGGTGTAGGTACACCTTCACGCAACACGGGAGTTGGTCAAGCCAGACAAGTTAGTGGAGCAGATGGAAGGACAGTGGTACTGAGGACTATCAGCATTACGCCGAGCAATCCTCTGTGGATCAACGCGGGAAAACAACTGCAGTTTGCAGCAACGGGGTCATACTCAGACAATTACGTGCAGGATTTAACCACGTTGGTTGTCTGGACCTCATCTGACTCATCAATTGCAACCATTAGTAACGCACCAGATTCAAAGGGACTAGTAATAGCTGTATCGAGAGGTTATTGCAGTATTACCGCGACGCTGGACGGCATTTTAGGTTCAACAATCATAGGAATTAAATAATGTCATTAGCTTGGGTGCTGTGTGGAAGGGAAAGCATTGTTAACGTGAGAAAGGAGAACATATGAGAAAGATAGCTGTGGTATCAGTAATCGGTATTTGCCTCACTGTTTTAATCATTGCAGGATTTCCACGATTAGGTGATGCGGCAGTAATTTATGGCTGCCAAGAGCGTCTTACTGGATTTGTCAGAATAGTGAGTGGTCCCGGTAAGTGCCTACAACTTGAAATCCCAATCTCATGGAATCAGGATGGACCAATAGGGCCAATTGGACCAACGGGGTCAGCTGGACCACAGGGGCCAACGGGAGCACAAGGACCAGCAGGAGCAACCGGTGCGACTGGGGCTACAGGATCTCAAGGACCTCAAGGCCCGGCTGGGTCGACAGGACCAATGGGTCCGGCTGGGCCGACATCACTAACCGCGCTCACCGGAACGGCATGCACTGCATATGACGGCGAAGCCTCTGTTTTAAACATAACTGTCGCAGCCAACGGAACGGTTATGATCACATGCCCCAGCCCTGGCCAGACATCGAAAAAAGTATTTCTGACATCAGCACTTTACTCAGGAAATCTTGGAGGTTTGGCAGGAGCAGATATGCTGTGTCAAAACCTTGCAATTACGGCAGGATTAAGCGGTACATTCAAGGCATGGCTGTCCGACAGTAATCAAAGCCCATACTCAAGATTTACACACCCGACACAAAATTATGTACGGGTAGACGGAGTGCTTGTTGCCATTGGATGGCAAGGTATCACCTCAGGGATTATTCAGAACCCAATTAACGTGACGGAGATCGGTACGATAGTGAACGATAATACGAATGGTGCTTGGACCAATACCATGGACACTGGATTAGCCTGGACAGCAAGCGCAAACGGGACATGCACTGACTGGACATCAGAAAACACATCGCAAAATACAGAGGTTATATTGGGATCTAACATGCATACAGATTATGGTTGGACCTGGGGGTTCTATAGCTTCTCATGTCAAGCACATTACCGCCTATATTGCTTCGAACAATAAGTTCCTGGGTGACATCCATGAGCGAGTTGAGTCAGCGACGGGAGTTTCCCCCGTCGCTGCTCGCTGAACCGGACATGAACTTCTCGGCTCATCTCGCTCCCATCATCTAGCCGATGGTAATATCCCTATCTGATTTCCCTGAGACTCTTTCCCTCCGAGTGCATGTGAGCCAACTGCTCGCGTTCGTTCTGGGACAGATGCTTATATGGTTTTGGCATAGACACTTAGGATAGCATAGCTACCCCAAGTGTTGCACTTCGCTATAGAACTGGTGAGAAACTGAAACTCCAACATTTCAGGAAAAATAAATTTGATCTAAATTCCAAAAAATCTGCACATGCGGCAAGTGTAAAGAGTGCCTATTTCTAAATGAAATACACTTTCAAGCTATAGTTATTTTACAACACGTCTTCCCGAAAGTAACAAGCATCAAGACCAGCGTCAAGTCAGCATGTACCCCAGAGGCGATTTTGTTTAGTATTGATTAATACTCAGTACCGACTATTTTCCGTGAAGCACATCCATCCAGCGGATGGCTTCCGAGTCATTAATCTTTCCCAGATATACCTGAGTCGTTTTCAAGTCGTGGTGTCTCATCAACACTTTGGATATGATTTCCAGGGGAACGCCGTTTCGGCTTGCATAGGTTGCGGAATGGCGCCGGAAATCATGGGGTGACATTTTTACATGAAACTTCTCCCCAAGCTTTTTTATGATCGACCGTACTGTTGAATAGCACACCGGAAACAAGCGTTCATCGAGACTCATATCGTTTGCCGCTATGTATTCTGCCAGCCGTTTTGCAACCTGCTCTGGCATATATGCCGTTTCGGCTTCTTTTCCCGATTTCGGTTCCCGGATCAGGAGCTTTCTGTCCATGACATCTGACACCTTGAGCTTAAGCACTTCTCCGATCCTGAGTCCGCACCGCGCCTGCAGCTCCAGAATCAGTCGGAACATAAGGGAGGTGCTGCTGTAGATTAGCTCATCGACCAATTCCTTGTCCAATATCTTCCTTGCTGCCGATTTTGGATTCCTGAAGTGCCTTGCGAGCAGCACGTGATCGCAAGGGTTCTTGATATCCAGGTCGCATTCGTTGATTACAAAATTAAAGAATGCCTTGGTCTGCGCATAACGCAGATGACGGGTTCCCTTTGAAGCAGAGGAAGTGAAGGACTCGAGAAATTGTCCGATATCATCAGGTGATATCGACTCGATACTTCGACAGTCGAAAATTACCTTTAGATGGTTAAAAAGCAACGAATATCCCAAGTTTGTACTGTGCTTAAGGGTTGACAAGTGATGGCTCTTCACAAATTCTATCGCTTCCGTAACGTTCATGGTGATCTCCTTTCGATCCATGGCCTCTGGGGTGAGGATTTGCAAACACAATAGCAGGATTATTATTTGATCGGCGCTGCCAAGGTTAATATTTTCTATTGTAATAATATCACTTATATGCTATTATGGTGCTGTGACGTGGGAGATCGAATTCTATAGAGACAAAAGTGGCCATGAGCCAGTTGTCAAATTTTTGGACG
>DASPSR010000029.1:0-4189 GCA_035623825.1 Nitrospirota bacterium | reverse complement strand
ACGCAGGCGCGGGAACTTGGATGCACGAAGGTGGCACTCGGACACCACCGAGAAGATTTCATCGAGACACTGTTGCTCAACCAATTCTATAACGGCACTATCAAGGCAATGGCCCCCCTCCTGCATGCTGATGATGGACGGAATGTGGTGATCCGTCCCCTGGTTTATGTGCCGGAGGATGTTATCATTGGCTACGCATCAGATGAGGGTTTTCCTATTACCTGCTGTGCGTGCCCCGCATGCGGTGACGAGGACCAAAAAAGGGTGAAGATAAAAAAAATGCTGGCCGGGCTTGAGCGGGATCACCCCGGCATCAAGGCAAGCCTGCTTGCCGCTCTTGCGGACGTTGATCGAAGGCATTTGCTGGTGAAGTCGGATGACGTAATCAGAATCGACAGGGCAAATCATTCGTGATATTCTAATGCAGCATTGGGGATAAAAATTAACTGACCGAAAGGGCACGGGAAAAAGTGTTGAGAGCCCTTATCGAGACTCTCTTACGTTTTGCTCTTTATCAGTTTAGATTAGTTGCCGAGCGCTTGAACTAATGTCTGCGCAATCCCCCTCCTCGGCGGCTTCGTCAGGAGGGGGTTAAGCAGACAGGGGTGGCTTCTTTCTTGGCTTCTCCTCCGTGCCTTGCTGTTCAACATAGCGTTTGATCGTTGCGAGGGTTACGTTTCCAACGCTGCCAACATAATACGCCCTGTGCCAAAAAACAGGTTTCCAATAGAACTTTCTGACATGGGCAGCAAATTTGTTTCGCAATCTTCGTGAGCTTGCAGATTTAAGATTATTGACCAGAGTCGCTATGTTCAGGGCCGGATGGATATCTGCCAGCATATGCACATGGTCCTCTTCACCGCCAAACTCGATGAGGCTGCAGCGCCAATCCCTGAGGACGTCCGAGAAGGTTTTTTCCGCAAACTTCAGCATCTGCAGGGTAAAGACCTTTCGCCGGTACTTGGTTACGAGCACGATATGCAGCCTAAGCAAATATACCGAATGCGAACTCGATTTGTTTGGTTGACTTTTCATGTTACCTAAGATACAATTGATCCATGCTGTTGTCAAGCGGAACCAGATTCAGGTGTTATCCCACGGATGAGCAAAAGCTCGCACTCTCCCGATGGATGGGTTGCCAGCGGCTTATCTACAATGCAAAAGTCGGCGAGGACGCGTATTTCAGGACATTCGGAAGGAAGGCGCTCACGCTTACGGGCCAGGAACCGCCCGTCGACCAGCAGTATGCCCAATTCAAAGACCGTGAGCGTACACCCTACCTCTACGAGGTGCCGTCCCAGATACTCCGGAACGGGGCCACGAGATTCAAGCAGGCCTATAGCAGGTTCTTCCAGGGATTGGCCGGGCGTCCCGTGTTCAGGAGAAAACGCGGCAGGGAGAGCGTATGGCTCACCAGCGAGCTTTTCAGGTTCACGGCGACCGGGAAGTCAAGCAGGAAGAGACAGCGGACCATTTATGACCATAAGCTCGTGATTGGAACGGGAAAATACTCTTTGGGAGAGCTTACGTTCACCCCGTCCGACGAATATGGTCTCCCGTCGACGATCACTATATCGAAGGACGGCGGGAAGTGGTTTGTCTCGTTCTCGTATTTAAAGGATGCCGAGGTCATCCCGGAAGAGGACCTTATCAGCCAGTACGCATCCCTGAGCGAAAAGGAACTGGACAGGGTCGTCCAGGGATATGACAGGGGCATCGTGATTCCGGTGGCAACCGATGACGGCCAAACCTACGATTTTAGCAGTATCCAAAAGGAGCGCATGGTCCGGAAGGAGCGGCACGCGAAGCATTACCAGAGAATGATGGCAAGACGCAAACCGGGATCGAACCGCAGAAGCAGGATAAGGACCAAGGCGGCCAGTTGCAGGCGCTACGCTGTGAGCGTCAGGAACGACTTCGCCCATAAGGCCAGCCGGGCAGTCGTCGATTCCGACAAGGAGGTCTTTGTATTCGAGGACCTCAAGGTCAGGAACATGACGAGGGCCCCGAAGCCCAGGCAGGACGATGCTGGCAAGTACCTACCCAACGGCGCCAGGGCAAAAGCAGGGCTCAACAAGAGGGCCCTGGAGTCCGCCTGGGGCAAGGTAAAGCTCTTCACTTCCTATAAAGCAAGAAGAGCAAATAAATTGGTAATTGGTGTTCCTCCGCATCATACGTCGCAGGAGTGTTCGAGGTGCTCGCACACTCACCCGGACAACCGTCTCGAACAGGCGGTGTTCGAATGTAAGAACTGCGGATTTACGGCAAATGCCGATGTCAACGCAGCAAGCGTCATAAAGTGGCGCGGGATAGAAATGCTTCGGGCAAGCGAGATTACCGTAAAGGCAACGAAGAGAACGATGCGGTTAAAGAAAAAGCAGCAGCTAGGCCAGGAACTGGCCGATGTTATGCGCGTGGGAGAGGGACGTAAGACGGACTGCAGGGTTCCCTGCATTCCGCTGCCTTCTATGATCCGCGAAACCCCCACTACAAATGTTCTTACATTTTAGTGGTTGGGTAGTTCATACTTCACTTATTGGTCCAAAAAACATTGCATTTCTCATTTTAACAGCATATAATTTAAGGTAAATTTAAGTTAATTGAAACAACGCTTTTCATAGAGAAGGGAGGCTTTTCCGATGGCTGAGACCGAGACAAAGAAACTCGGCGATATGCTCAAAGAGGCCGGTCTCATCGATGACTTTCAGCTCCAATCCGCACTATCATACCAACGGAATTGGGGAGGGAAACTCGGTTCCATTTTGATTGAATTGGAATTCATACGGGAGGAAGAACTCGCTAGGGTGATCGCAGAAAAATTGCATACGCCCTACATCAACCTGTTTGATCCTGAGATTCCGGAGAACTTGATCAAACTCATCAAGCCCGAGGTCGCGAAGAAATATCACGTGGTCCCGGCAAAGCGGGACAAGGGCATGCTCATGCTCGCTATGTCGAATCCTCTCGATATCGAGGCGATCGATGAGATCCGGTTTATCACGGGGCTGAACATTAAACCGTCGCTGGCCCTTGAGTCCGAGATCCATGACGCCATTAAAAAATACTACGATGGCGAAGAGGTTGTGCGCAAGCAGAAGGATGGGACTTTGCTGAAGCGAATGAATCCGTCCGGAGGAAAGATGGAGATCATCCACGGAAGCGATCTCAACATGCAGAAGGATACTGAGAACGATGTGAAATCGCCGATCCTGTCCAAGGATGAATTGGCACAGCAGGCGCTTCAGGACATAAAAATTCGGCTAGAGGCGCTCGCCACACTTCTTATTGAGAAGGGGCTTATTGGCAGAGATGAACTGGTCAGTATGATTTACCAGAAAAAGATGGGGCTCTGAAAGCGGGAGCGTGGAATTCGACTTGCTGATAAAAGGCATGAACGTCTTTTGGAGAAAGGATAGTGCGATGAACAGGATCTTATGGATCAGCATGGTGCTGGTTGCTCTCCTGGCTGCCGGGTCGCTCACGGCGCAGGAATCAAAAGGACCCAAGATCATAGCTAAGGAAATGCAATATGATTTCGGTAAAGTCGTCGAGGGGGCCGAAGCGAGCCACGTATTTGAAATCAGAAACGGTGGGAAGGAACCTCTGGATATTGAGCGGATCATGCCGTCCTGAGGCTGCACTGCCGCGGTGATTAGTTCGAATCACCTTGACCCTGGGGCCGCAGGACAGATAAAGGCCGACGTGAACACGACCGGCAAGAGCGGACACATCGTGAAGTATGTCAGCGTCTATTCAAACGACCGTATGAACCCTGTGCTGTCTCTGAGTTTGATCATGGATGTCGTGCAAAAATAGGGTTGGAGAACACCCCATAAACCTGCAACGCCCTATAGTTGCGGGCTTAACTATTTTCTTGACAATTTTCATCAGCATATGTTACTGTCATAATGATTCACCCGAATTAATCCAAGAGAGGCATTTTTACCTTGATACAGCACAGACATCCACTCTATCCCATCGACATGCCAACCCCGGGCATAGGTCCCACACCGACGCGACGCTAACTTACTTCAGAGCATATTTCAGCTCCGCTTTCGCGATTGTTCCTAATAAAATGTGATGATTGATGTTGGTTACCCTACTTTGGAGGATACACTCATGCAGAAAAAATATCTTTTGGCTCCTGGCCCGACCCCGATACCGCCAGAGGCGCTCTTGGCCATGGCCA
>DASPSR010000021.1:0-104341 GCA_035623825.1 Nitrospirota bacterium | reverse complement strand
GTCTTCCCCCCCTTTGTGTATGGCTCCAGAAGGTCGATAACCTTGATGCCGGTCTCGAAGAGCTGCTTCGTAGGATCAAGTTCTTCGAGCTTTGGCGCTGGCCGGTGAATGGGGAGCGTTTCCTTGGTCCCAATCGGACCCAGTTCGTCCACAGGCTCGCCGATCACGTTCATGATGCGGCCAAGCACTTCTTTCCCCACAGGCATGGAGATGGGCTTTCCCGTGTCTTGGACATTCATGCCGCGCGTGAGACCGTCCGTCGACGACATGGCCACTGTGCGCACCCGGTTCTCGCCGAGGTGCTGCGCAACCTCGAGCGTCAGGTGCGTCTCAGGCGTCCCCGCACTCTTATCCTCGGCCTGATCAATCCGGAGTGCGTTCATCAACTGTGGAAGGCTCCCGACGGGGAACTCGCAGTCGACCACAGCGCCCATCACCTGTACTATTTTCCCTGTGCTCATTGATAACCCCCTGTTACCATCATTCTTCGAATATTGAACTGAAACTGAATAGATTTCGATTTCCAACTTCCAGAATTTATTTTAAAGCTTCCGCACCGCCCACGATCTCGGAAATTTCCTTGGTGATCGCCGCCTGCCGCTGCTTGTTGAATTTGAGTGTCAGACGTTCGATCATGTCCTTGGCGTTCCGGGTAGCGGAGTCCATGGCGGTCATCCGCGCTCCCATTTCGCTCGCCTGGCTCTCCAGCATCGCGCGGAACACCTGCACCTCGATATGCTTCGGCAGGATGGAGCCAAGAATCGATTCGGCTGAAGGTTCGTAGAGATAATCGACGGCCGCCATGAAGGGGTCAGCTTCCGCAGGCGGCTCAACGGGCAGGAGTTTTTCCAACGTCACTTTCTGCTGGATCACGCTCTTGAACTCGTTATAGAGGAGGTAGACCTCATCGGTCTCGCCCGCGGAAAAACGCTCGACGACGCTCTTGCCGACGTCAGCGGCCTTTTCATAGTCGATCATGCCGAGGTCGGACCACACCTTGCCTAACGTATAGGCCGAGCGTTTGCGGAAAAAATCACGGCCCTTTCTGCCGATAACATTCACCTTCACTTCCTTGCCGTCGGCCTGGAACTGCCTGATCACCTCCACTGCCTTGCGCAGGATATTGGTATTGTAAGCGCCGCAGAGCCCCCGATCAGATGTGAGCACGGCAAGATTGACTTTCTTGGGCTCGCGCTTGGCGAGGAGTGGATGCTGTGCCCGCTCGACGCGCCCCGCAAGGTTCGCGATAACTGCGAGCATCTTCCGTGAATACGGTCGCGCCGCGATTACTCGATCCTGCGCTCGGCGGAGCTTTGCGGCCGCCACCATCTTCATCGCCTTGGTGATCTGTTGGGTCTTCTTGACGCTCGTGATCTTTCTTCTTATGTCTCTTAAGCTGGGCATATCGAATCCTTGCTCGAGATATAAAATCCGAAATCACAAATCCGTTATGATCTCAAAGCACCAAAGTTTAAAAACGTTTCAAGTTCTGCATCAAAAGAAAATTAGGGCAGTTTCGACATTCGGAGTTCGGTTCGTATTTTTCCTACGCGCTGAAAGTCTTTTTGAACTCCTCGATAGCACTCTTCATCCTCGCCCTGAGATCGTCGTCGAGCACCCTCTTGGCGGCGATATCCTTCAGAAGGTCTGAGTACTTGCTTGTCGCAAACCTCAGAAGTTCCTGCTCGAACTTCTTGACCGCATTGACCGCGATATCGTCGACATAACCATTGGTGCCCGCGAAGACGACGAAGACCTGCTGTTCGACTGGCATGGGCGAATACTGGTCCTGCTTGAGAAGTTCGGTCAAACGCTGGCCGCGGTTGAGTTGGGCCAGTGTGGCTTTGTCGAGATCAGAACCGAACTGGGCGAAGGCCGCCAGTTCGCGGAACTGTGCGAGTTCGAGACGCAGCGTGCCTGCCACCTGCTTCATGGCCTTGATCTGGGCATTACCGCCGACGCGTGAAACCGACAGACCCACGTTAATGGCCGGCCGTACGCCGGAGTAAAAGAGGTCCGATTCGAGGAATATCTGACCATCGGTGATAGAAATCACGTTTGTCGGGATATAGGCCGACAGGTCGCCAGCCTGGGTCTCGATGACCGGGAGTGCCGTGAGCGATCCGCCCCCCAGCTTGTCAGACAGCTTGGCAGCGCGCTCAAGAAGCCGGGAATGGAGATAAAACACGTCACCAGGATAGGCCTCGCGTCCGGGAGGGCGGCGGAGGAGCAGGGAGAGCTGTCTGTATGCCGTGGCCTGTTTAGACAGGTCGTCGTAAATGACAAGGGCGTGTTTGCCGCTGTCGCGGAAGTATTCACCGATCGTGCAGCCTGTATAGGGAGAGATGAATTGCAGAGGTGCCGGATCCGAGGCCGTCGCAGACACGACGATCGTGTATTCCATAGCCCCGTACTCCTGCAGCGTCTTCGTTACCTGGGCCACGGTGGACCGCTTCTGACCGATGGCGACATAGATGCATATGACATTCTGGCCTTTCTGGTTGATGATGGTGTCGATAGCCACCGCGGTCTTGCCGGTCTGGCGGTCGCCGATAATGAGCTCGCGCTGGCCCCGCCCGATCGGGATCATGCCGTCAATGGCCTTAAGCCCCGTCTGAAGGGGTTCCCGCACCGGCTGGCGCTTCACGATGCCCGGGGCAATTACCTCGATCTTCCTGAATTCTTTGGATGCTATCGGACCCTTTCCGTCGATGGGCTGGCCAATGCCGTCCACTACCCGGCCGACGATGGCATCACCCACAGGGACCTCGGCGATCCTCTTGGTCCGTTTCACGATGTCGCCTTCGCGGATCTTGGAATCGTCTCCCATGAGAACAACGCCCACGTTCTCCTCTTCGAGGTTGAGTGCCATGCCCATCAGGCCGCCAGGGAACTCCAGAAGCTCGCCTGACATGACGTTGTCGAGCCCAAAGACCTTGGCGATACCGTCGCCGACGGTGATCACGGTACCTACTTCGGCGACCTCGACGGTCTTCTCGAAATCGGAAATTTTCTTTTTTATGATCTCGCTGATTTCCTGTGCCTTGATCTGCATTGCTGAACTCCTTCTGTTCCCGAGGTTATTCTCTTAGCTCATTAATTGACTGCGCATCTTGTTTAGCTGGTTCTTGATGGTCCCGTCGTAAATCGTGCTCCCGATCTGGGCCTTTGCACCGCCTATGAGGGTCGTATCGACCCGCGAGTCGATATCTACCTGCTTGCCGGTCAGTCCCTCAAGCTTCTGCTTGATATCCGCAAGGTCGCCGTTGTTGATTGCAACGGCTGTGGTCAAGCGCACGGCAGCCCGGTTCTGGCGCTCCGTGAGAATTTCCTGGAACGCCTCATTCACGTCTTTTACATACCTGATTCTGCCCGTTTCCGCCAGGTGTTCCACAAACCGCTGCGTTGTCGGCTGCATGCCCAGTTTCCCGGCAAGGTCCCTGATCACCGCCCTCTTGTTCTCTGGCGTAAATACAGGGCTTGCAAAGAGCTTCTGCATGGCCGGCAGGGCATCCACGGCGCCGACGAATGCGGCAAGGTCAGCCTTGGTCTTATCAACGGTCTTCTTCTCCTCACTCAGTTCCACGAGGGCCTTTGCGTATCTCTTTGCGATGATCCTGATCAACCCTTGCCTCCCATCTTGGCGATATATTCCTTTACAATACGCTCATGGTCCTGGCTGCTGATTTTCTCCTTGATCCTTCCTTCTGCGAGGTCGATGGAAAGGAGCGATGCTTCGACTGCCAGCTCGTTTTTTGCCTTCTGGACCTCGATATCAATCCCCTGCTTGACCTGGGCCTGGATGTCCGCCACGACCTTCTTGCCTTCTTCGATGATCGCCTGCCGATCCTTCTCGCCGCGGGACTGAGCCTCGGCGATCAGCTTGTTCGTTTCAGCTTCGACATCTTTGATCTTCCGCTCCATGGCCTCAAGGGCCGCGATAGCGCGTTCCCGTGCCTCTTTGGATTCCTGCATGGCCTTCGCGATCTCGACGGAGCGGTTCTTGAAGAAATCACGGATCGGCTTCCTCGTGAAATAGATGACGATCGCTGCAATGATGCCGAAGTTGACCAGCCGCGGCAACCAGTCTCCTAGAAAAGTCGTCTGTTCGGCAGGGCCTTCTTCCGCGGCCATGGCTATGCCGCTTGCGAGTATCATCGAAAGCGTATGGATAGCAGGCAAGATCCTTTTCATCATCACGTTCCTCACCGCTACACCGCCCTTCCAAGCAGTTTTGCCGTAATCTCCTGAGACAGCCTTTCTGCTTCTTTCTTAAGGTCGGTGCGTGCCGTGTTGGCCGCCGTCACGATCTCGGTCCGCGCCCTGTCCAGCATCTCGCCGGCCTTCGTGCGCTCCACGGAGATCATGTCCCGCTGGGCATCAAGGCCCCGCTGGTAAATTGCGTTATAGGTCGTGGCGGCATTCTGCTTGGCCTCGGCCAGTGCGGCGTTATACCGGTCCAGAAGATCCTGTGTGCGCTCCTGCGCGGCCTTGGCATCGCCGAGCGACGAGCTAATACCTTGCTCGCGCTCCTGCATGATTTGCCTGATAGGTTTAAAGAGGATGAAGTTGAGCGCAATGAGCAGTACGATGAAGTTGATGAGCTGGAACCAGAGCGTGTGGTTAATGTCTATCATTGTAGAAGCGCCTCTCTATCGAAACAGAGAAACATTTGTTAGGTGGTTGAAAGTTTAAAAAAACTATCACAACCCAAAACCATTGTCAAGATTTTTACCTATAAATAATATAAATGACTGCAAAGTTTTTGATTATAGAAAATTGCACAAAAAATCGCGATGTGGGATGCAGTGCGTGGAGGAATGACACAGGAAAAAAGACAGCTGGAGCATTAGGGTTTAGGCGTTTTTTGCATTAGGTACTCATGCATCGCCCGTGCCGCCTTCCTGCCGGCGCCCATGGCAGAGATGACCGTGGCGGAACCGGTCACGATGTCGCCGCCGGCATACACGCCAGCCCTGCTCGTGAGGCCTGTTTCTTCGTCGGTGACGAGGTATTTCCTTTTATTGACTGCCAGGTTCTTCGTGCTCCGGTGAATCAACGGGTTTGCGCCGGTGCCTACAGCCATGATCACGATGTCGGCGGGAATACGGAATTCTGAACCCGCCACCGGTTTTGGCGATCTCCTGCCTGACGCGTCAAGCTCGCACAGGTCCATCCGGACGCACTCGATTGCTGTGATGGCGCCTTGCGCCCCTATGATCCGAACGGGGTTGGTGCAGAGCTCAAAGCGGATACCCTCTTGCTGCGCATGGTGTACCTCCTCCTTTCGGGCCGGGAGTTCCACCAGAGACCGGCGGTAGATCATGACCACCTCGTTCGCGCCCAAGCGGAGAGCGGTTCGGGCGGAGTCCATGGCGACGTTGCCGCCGCCCACTACAGCCACTCGATCCCCCCGCTTGACGGGGGTATCGTATTCAGGAAAACGGTACGCTCTCATGAGATTGATACGTGTCAGGAACTCGTTCGACGAATAGACTCCGTTTAGGTTCTCGCCTTCGATGCCCATGAACCGTGGAAGGCCGGCGCCCGTCCCAATAAAACAGGCGTCGAACTCCTCGAGGATCTCATCGACGCTGAGGAGCTTGCCCACAACGGCGTTGGTTAGGATGCTCACGCCCAAGCGTTTTAGAATCTCAATCTCGAGCGCCACGATTTTTTTCGGGAGGCGGAATTCTGGAATGCCGTAGACAAGGACACCTCCCGGCTCATGGAGGGCCTCGAAAATCGTTACCGAATGTCCTCTTCGTGCCAGGTCATAAGCACAGGTGAGACCCGATGGCCCGCTCCCGATTACGGCTACCCGCCTGCCGCTCTGCGGCACTGCGATCGGCACTTTTGCGCCCCCGTTCCGCATCTGCCAGTCGGCCACAAACCGCTCGAGGCGGCCGATGCCGACGGGCTCGAATTTCTTCGCCAGGGTGCAGAGTTTTTCACACTGGTTCTCCTGGGGGCAGACCCTGCCGCAGACCGCAGGCAAGATGTTGTTTTCTTTTATGATTTCTATTGCCACCGTGAAGTCGCCTTCACGAATCGCATTGATGAACCGCGGGATCTGGATGTTTACCGGGCAGCCGGCCACGCACGGTGACTCCTTGCACTGAAGGCACCGTCCCGCTTCCCGCATTGCCTGCTCGGGCGTATAGCCCAATGCGACCTCGTCAAAATTAGATCGTCTGACGAGGGGGTCCTGTTCGGGAATCGGTGTTTTCTTAGGGATTATTTTTCTTGAGGTCCGATTCGTCATGAGAGATTACGCGGAGACCATGGCGCAAAGCGCACGATGTATTGTGTCAGCGCTCATTATCCTTGAGTTATTCGCACATAGCCCCGGAGTGTCGCTGGAGCCAAGATTCAAACGATTCTTTCTGCTCGAGAGCATACTTCTTCTGACGGTTCATGAGGATGTCCCAGTCCACGAGATGTCCGTCGAATTCGGGTCCGTCAGCGCAGGCGAACAGGGTCTCGCCGCCAACCGTCACTCGGCACCCTCCGCACATGCCCGTGCCGTCGACCATGATCGGGTTCAGGCTGACGATAGTTTTGACGCCGAAAGGAGCGGTCGTCTCTGATACGGCCTTCATCATGATCGCAGGTCCGATCGCGAGCACCAGCGCAGTGTCCCTCTTCTCCAACTCCTTCTGCAGCGCCTGGGTCACAATCCCTCTCGTCCCCCTGCTGCCGTCATCCGTCGTCACGATCAGCCGGTCGTTCACCTGTTCCATCTCCTGCTCGTAGATCAGCAGGTCCTTGGAGCGCGCCCCCATAATGCAAACCACCTCATTGCCCGCGGCTTTCAATGCGCGCGCAATGGGGTAGAGGGGGGCAACGCCAAAGCCCCCGCCAACGAGCATGGCCTTCCCGACCTTCTCGATGTGGGTGGGATTCCCAAGCGGTCCGCAGAGATCGAGAACGTCGTCGCCTGCCTTCATACGTGACATTTCAGTCGTGGTCTTTCCGACCGCCATCACGATCAGGCTAATCGTGCCCTCCCCCGGATTTATGTCCGCAAGGGAGAGCGGGATTCGCTCTCCACTTTCGTGGAGTCTGATGATGACGAATTGACCAGGCTGGGCCTTTTTCGATATGAGCGGCGCCGAGAGCTTATAATAATAGACATCGGGCGCCCGGAGCAGTTTCTTTTCGACTATCTTTGCCATTCCAGAATTTTATGTTCAGGATAGAAATCGGGATAAGAATCCGAAAAAGCTGTCACCCTTCGCGTCCTCACCTTTGTCCTGATATTGACAGACCCCCCTCTCGTGGCGATCACGGGACGTTCAGTCCGACATAGTATCACTTTTTATCCATCTTTGGTAGCGAAATTATTGGCTCGCAATGAAAATTTTCTTATCGCAGGCGAGTGGTCACAAAAACAGTTGAGAGCAAGCCGGAGCGCGTGGCTCCCTCATTTCCCTGCCATTATTCTTTTCGCAGACATATTGTGATCTTTCTTATACTCCAGGAATAGTCTTTTTGACGATTCGGTATACGATGTCAGGGCCTTTATCATTTTGTCGCTGTATTGCCATTTACAAAGCCCTTTACTACGTATTCGTGAGGTGGTACAATTACGTTTCTTACCCATTGCTTTATGGACAAGATCATCGTAAAAGGCTGTCGTCAGCACAATCTCAAGAACATCGACCTCGAAATCCCGAGGGACAAGCTCGTGGTGATCACGGGGTTGTCGGGCTCGGGAAAATCGTCCCTCGCCTTCGACACCATCTATGCCGAGGGCCAGCGGAGGTACGTGGAGAGCCTATCAGCCTATGCGCGCCAGTTCCTCGGCCAGATGGACAAGCCGGACGTGGACTCCATCGACGGGCTCTCGCCGGCCATCGCCATAGAGCAAAAAACCACGAGTAAGAACCCCCGTTCTACCGTCGGAACTGTTACCGAGGTGTATGACTACCTCCGCTTGCTCTTCGCGCGCATCGGGAAACCTTACTGCTACCAGTGCGGCAGGGAAATAGCCGCCCAGACCGTGCAGCAGATCACCGACTCGGTCATGGCCCTTCCCGAGGACACGCGCATCCAGATCCTCGCCCCGATCGTGCGTGGCAGGAAGGGCGAGTACAAAAAAGAGCTTATGGCAGCCGCGGCCTCCGGCTACGTGCGCGCGCGGGTCGACGGCGAGATCAAGGAACTCGCCGAGCCAATCCCGATGGACAAGAAAAAGAAGCATGACATCGAAATCGTGATCGACCGTCTCGTGGTCAGGCCCGGTGTTGAGCGAAGGCTTGCCGAATCCATCGAGACCGCCCTCCGTCTGGCCGACGGAATTGTGCTCGTGAACCTCGTGGAGCAGAAGAAGGACCTGCTCTACAGCGAAAAACTCGCCTGTATCGTAGACGGCATAAGCTACCCCGAGATTACGCCGCAGCTCTTCTCGTTCAACAGCCCCCAGGGCGCCTGCCCTACCTGTGACGGGCTCGGGGGCCTGCTCGAGTTCGACCCCGACCTCATAGTTCCGAACGCCAATCTCTCACTCCGCGAGGGTGCTATTAAGCCCTGGGCCAAGCGCACGTCGTTCCAGTATTTCCAGATGCTCGAGACCCTGGCCAGATCGTGCGGCTTCGACGTGAACACGCCCTTCAGGGAGCTGAGGCCGGCGCAGCAGAAAATGCTGCTCTTCGGCTTCAAGGAAAATGGGACAAAAACCAAGACACTCCGCGGAGGCAAGGGAACAGCGACGTGCAAACCCTTCGAAGGCATCATTGAGATCTTGAAACGGCGCTACGACGAGACGGATTCCTTCGCGACCCAGTGGGAGCTCGAACAGTACATGAGCTACCAGACCTGCCCTGACTGCGGCGGAAGCAGGCTGCGCAAGGAGGCGCTTGCGATCAAAGTGGCCGACATGAGCATCCATGATGTCACCCGCATGAGCATCAAGCGGGCGCTGTCGTTCTTTGCGGGTCTGACGCTCACAGAGAAAGAGACAGCAATTGCCCAGCGGATCCTCAAGGAGATCCGCGAAAGGCTCGGGTTCATGGTGCACGTGGGCCTCGACTACCTCACCCTCGACCGTGGCGCGGCCACGCTCTCTGGCGGCGAAGGACAGCGTATCCGGCTCGCCACGCAGATCGGCTCGTCCCTGGTGGGCGTTCTCTATATCCTCGATGAACCGAGCATTGGACTTCACCAGCGCGACAACCGGAGGCTCCTCGACACTTTATTCCGGCTCCGAAACCTTGGCAACACCGTGCTCGTGGTGGAGCACGATGAAGAGACAATTCGTTCAGCCGACCACGTGATCGACATGGGACCCGGGGCCGGAGTCCATGGCGGCGAGATAGTTGCCGAGGGAACGCCCGGGGATATCCAGAAAAACGGCTCTTCAATCACCGGCCAGTACCTTTCGGGCAAAGCGTTCATTTCCGTCCCTAAAACGCGCAGAAAATCGGAGAAGTCCCTTTCCGTCATCGGAGCGACCGAGAACAATCTAAAGAGCATCGATGTGCGGTTCCCCCTCGGCGTACTGACCTGCGTAACCGGCGTTTCGGGGTCGGGCAAGAGTACGCTCGTGGTAGACATCCTGTACCGGGCGCTCGCGCAGCGGTTGTATCGCTCCACCGAGCGGTCGGGGAAACATAAGGACATCGTCGGCTTGGAGCATATCGATAAGGTGATCGACATCGACCAGTCCCCCATCGGCAGGACACCGCGCTCTAATCCGGCCACCTACACCGGCGTGTTCGGCCCTGTCCGCGACCTTTTCGCCATGCTTCCTGAATCGCGCGTGCGCGGGTACAAGCCCGGACGCTACAGCTTCAATGTCAAGGGCGGAAGGTGCGAGGCGTGCGAAGGCGACGGCCTTATCAAGATCGAGATGCACTTTCTCCCGGACGTGTATGTGACCTGCGACGTGTGCCACGGCAGCCGTTACAACCGCGAGACCCTCGACATCCGGTACAAGGGCAAGAACATCGCTGAGGTGCTGGCCATGACGGTGGAGCAGGCGTTCGATTTTTTCCAGGCCATACCGCCTATCAGATCCAAGCTCCAGACACTCACGGATGTCGGCCTCGGATACATCACACTGGGCCAATCCGCAACCACGCTCTCCGGTGGGGAGTCGCAGCGCGTAAAGCTCTCTAAAGAGCTCTCGCGGCGCGCCACAGGCCGCACGCTCTACATCCTGGATGAGCCCACGACGGGCCTCCATTTTGCCGATACCCAGAAGCTGCTTGACATGCTGAATCAACTCGTGGAATCAGGCAACACCGTGGTGGTGATAGAGCATAATCTCGACGTCATAAAGACCGCGGACTGGATCATCGATCTCGGACCGGAGGGTGGGGACCGGGGAGGTCAGATCGTAGCTGAAGGCGAGCCCGAAGTCGTGGCCAAGGTGAAAGAGTCGTACACGGGCCAATTCATAAAAAAAGTGTTGTAAATTGTAAATTGATGCTTTGAAATTGTAAAATGAACGAGATGCGGCCGAAAGCCGTTCCACGATTTTGCATTTTATCTTAAATTTACTGTCGGAGGCATTATGGACCGCACACTGTCTTGTCTCTTCATATCGTTGCTCATTCTTACCGGAGCCGCATGCAGTGGCGCAAAAAAGCCGTTGGGGCAATCCGCAATCCAGAGTAACAAGGTCCTCGCCTCCTTGCAGGACATGAGCCGTGCCTTCGAAAAGAAGGAGCCTTCGGCCTTCATGGGCAAGATCGCAAACGCCTACAAGGACAGACAGGCCTTTGCTGCATCTATCGAATCGGTATTAGCGAAATACGATACGGTCCGCTTCACGATCCAGTACACGAAGATGCTTATCACCGTGGAAGAGCACGGCATGACAAAGGTGGCGTTCAACTGGGACAGTGAGTGGCGGACCGCCGGCGGGAGCGTTCAGAAGAACAGCGGCAGATCCACTTTTGTCTTCGACCCGCGGGAAGCGACGCTCGTCTCCATCGATGGCAAGAACCCCTTCATCCCCCAGCCGGTTGGAGAGCACGGGGAAGTAGCAAAATGAGCGTAACCCATTGAGCCAAGCACAGAGCATGACTCCTTGCCCTCTGCGATAAAAAAACACTGACAATGTCGTACGCTACCGAACACATACAGACGGACTTCCTCATCATCGGCGGTGGTGTTGCCGGGCTCCGCGCGGCAATCGAGCTTGCTCGGAACGGAGAAGTCCTTGTTGTGACCAAGGACGCGCCTTCCGAGAGCAGCAGCGAATACGCGCAGGGCGGCGTCGCCGTGGCGCTGTCCGACGAAGATGAAATATCGATCCATTTCGAGGACACCATCAAGGCAGGTGACGGGCTCTGTCTGCGCAAAGCTGTGGGCACGCTCGTTGAGGAAGGCACTACGAGGATCAGAGAACTCATACTCTGGGGTGCCGAATTCGACAAGGAAGGCACGAAGCTGGCCTTCACGCAGGAAGCGGCCCACTCCAAGCGGAGGATTCTCCACGCGCAGGGCGACTCCACGGGGCGGGAGATCATGCGTGTCCTGACGGACAAAGTCCGCTCAGCAGGCAACGTGTCAAAAATCGACTTTGCATTCACCAGGGATTTTATCGTCAGGAACGGGAGGATCACGGGCGCGGTCGTATGTCAGCAGGCGCTTCGGAAGGTCCTCATGATCTCTGCACGCGCAGTGGTCCTTGCAACTGGCGGCGCGGGCCAGCTGTATGCACGCACCACGAACCCGCCGGTCGCGACGGGTGATGGCATGGCCATGGCCTATCGTGCGGGCGCTATGCTCGTGGACATGGAGTTCGTCCAGTTCCATCCCACAGCGCTCCTCCGCGAGGGCGCGCCGCAGTTCCTGCTCTCTGAGGCGATGCGAGGCGAAGGGGGTATGCTCAGGAACATCCATGGCCTGCGTTTCATGGATGGTTATCATCCGGCGCGAGAACTCGCTCCCCGCGATGTGGTCACGCGAGCCATTCACGCAGAAATGACCGCAACCGGCGCCAATCATGTATATCTTGACATGACTCATCTGAACGGTGATTACGTGATCAGGCGATTCCCCCGCATCTATGCCACCTGCCTTAAACTCGGCATCGACATCACGAAAGAGCCGGTCCCGGTCTCGCCCGCTGCCCACTACATCATGGGAGGCGTAAAAACCGACATCTGGGGAGCCACGACGCTTCCGGGACTGTTCGCGGCAGGAGAAACGGCCTGCACCGGCGTGCACGGCGCGAACCGTTTGGCGAGCAACTCCCTGTTGGAAGGACTGGTCTTCGGAGAACGTGCCGGAATCGCCGCAGCCCGGTATGCGCGCAAGCAGAATGACGGCAGCCGTTCCCTTCCCCGCCATGCCATGAACTACGGGCACACGGACGGTTCTCCCTCGGGTTCATCACGGAACATCACCGCGATTCGCACTTTATTGAAAAAGCTCATGTGGGAAAAGGTAGGGATTGTTCGGAACAAAAAAGATCTGACCGCGGCGGCCAGGCAGCTCAGTGAATGGGATCGGATGATGAAGAATCACGCACCTGATCGCAATATCTTCGAGCTCAAGAACATGGTCACCACCGCTTCCCTCATCACCCGCTCGGCGCTCATCCGCGAAGGCAGTGTGGGCGCACACTTCAGGAGTGATTTCCCGACCAAGGGGAGGAACTGGAGGAAGCGGACGGTGTTAACCAGATAAGAGAACCGATCTGACTTGATTTGCAGAAAGTAAATATGTTGTGACTGCCGCATAGATCAGACGCACTCCATGGACTCGGCAGGCATTTTTGCGGCACAATGCACGTTCTTACGCCTCAAGGGTCTTAAGCCATGCGGCGAGGCGTTCACAGCCCAGCTTGAGGTTCTCGATGCTCGTTGCATAGGAGAATCGGACATGGGACCCCGCACGGAAGGAACCGAAGTCGTATCCTGGCGTGATAGCTACCTTTGCATCCTGGAGCGCCTGCTCCGCGAATGTTCGACTGTCAATCCCCCACTTTCCAATGCCTGCATAGATATAGAAGGCTCCTTCGGGTTTCACGGGAATGCTAAACCCAAGCATTGCAAGTGCCGGTAGGAGGAAGTCTCTCCGCTCCTCGTAGGTCTTCCGCATGTGCGACGCATCACGCACGGCATCAAAGGCCTTTAAGGCCGCATATTGGGACAGCGTGGGTGGAGCGATGAAGACGTTCTGCGCCACGATCTGCACGGGCCGGACCAGTTCATCGGGCACCACCATCCACCCAAGTCTCCAGCCCGTCATGGCAAAGGCCTTCGAAAAACCGTCCACGACGATTATCCGGTCGGAAAGGCTAAGGGATGATCGCACCGTCCGTCCGTAGATAAGCCCTTGGTAGATCTCATCGACGACGAGAGTACCGTTGCCCTCCGCGAGCGCCCTCATCAGATCAACGACGGTTTCTTCACGATAGACAGTGCCCGTGGGGTTAGCGGGATTGGAGATAATCAAGAGATCCGGCGCTTTTCCTTTTCCTCCTGCCAGAAGGTCCCGCGGCCTTACCTCGAAGCGTGTTTCTCCGGACACGTGAATGGGAAGCACATCCGCATCGAAGAGAGTGGCGAAGTTTTTGTAGCATGGATAGCCGGGATCGGAGAGGGCAAGAGTTCTTCCCTTCTCAAGCAGGACTGCACAAAGGAGGAGAAAGGCGCCCGATGTACCGCTGGTGATGACCACTCGCTCGGGAGAGACCGTAATGCAGTCCTTCCGATGGTAGTGATCCGCTATGAGCTGTCTCAGCTCAGGGAGCCCCAAACTGTGAGTATAGAATGTATGGTTGGTCCGGAGCGCTTCGATGGCGGCATCCTTGACCATGGCAGGGGTGGGGAAGTCGGGCTCGCCGATTTCCATATGCACGACGTGCTCGCCCCGGGTCTCCATCTGCCGGGCCTTCTCCAGAAGTTCCATAACGTAAAAGGGGGTCAGTTTTTGGGTCCGTGCGGCGATTTTCATAGGAACCTGTGCTGTAGGGTCAATCGTTCACTTTTCCTTGTCCCGGCAGGCTTTTCACCCGTTCATATACCTATATTATACAATACATGATCCGGGACCCAAAAACCATTGATACTGCGCTGGAAAAAGCAACAGAGACGAAAAAACACAGAAAGGCTTTTTTGGAATTTTCAATAGAAAAGCTAATGCAACAAGATCATTTTCGGAGAGACCAATATCTCTCCAGCCTGAAGGCCAGAGATTCCCGAATCACAAGAAGCGCTTCTTAAGGCTGTAAACGCTTCATGCCGCTCCGGCGGAGGTGGCCAGTACAGGTAGGGATGCGTTCTTAACCACGGGTCATACCACCAGTACGGATAAGGATAATAGTACGGATAACCTGGGGAATAATATTCCTCCCTCTCCCACAGGTGGATCTGCTCAATCTTGAAAACGGGATAGGCATAATCCATTTCATCTATCTTGCCCTTCCGGATCTCCAGAAACTCCCCGGCGAATGTTATCTTCCTCCCCTTTTCGTAAACCAACGGATCGAGGAACCCCCTTTCCTTCGGGAATATCGCTATGAATCTCCCCATGGGATGCTCGGTTTCTTCGAGATACCCGCGGGAATCAACGGGCACATTCACTGCCTCGATCTCAGACCCTTTTTCGGTGAAACGGGTCCCCACGATAAGCCCGCCGAGGATGAAGAGCTTCCCCTTGTATGCATCAGGTGTCTCCCTGAGCTGGGAGAGCGGGACATTGCGCACACCCTCACCCATGAGCTTTCGGTCGAGTACCGGAGCGCAGGAGAAAAGCGCCAATAATACCGCGGCTTTAAGAAATATTTTTTTCATGTTAATATTGTTGCACCGGCGATCTTCATTGTCAAGAAAGGCGCAATGGTGCTCATGCTAATTTATTTGCATATCTCCAGGCTCTATGTTATACTGCAAAACTTCTAAAATCGGGAGGCTGGATGGGACCGTCGAAATTAAAAATCAAGCTGTACACGCTCAGCACCTGCTCCCACTGCATGCGCACTAAACGATTCTTCAAGGACAACGGGATCGACATGGAGTTCATCGATGTTGATCTCCTAACCGGCGCGGAACGCGAGCGCATCTTGGATGAGGTGAGGAAACTCAACCCCGACTGTAGCTTTCCAACCATTTGCATTGGTGATACCATCATCGTCGGCTTTAATGAGGAACGGCTTCGGAAAGCATTAAATTGCCCATGACACCGGAGAAGCTTTACGATATACTGTCCAAATATGCCGAGTCGCAGGGCATCCGTTTGAATAGGGACAAACCTTTCGTGTTGGACATTCTGCGGGGACTTCTCACGAACGAGTCCCGGTATGGCTACCGCTCCTGCCCCTGCCGCCTAGCATGGGAAGTAAAGGATAAGGACGCGGACATCGTCTGTCCCTGCGTGTATCGGGACCCGGATATCAAGGAATATGGAAGCTGCTTTTGCGGGCTGTACGTGTCGGTGGCATGGAATGACGATGGTATTGAGCACCGGCAAGTGCCGGAGCGGAGGCCTAAGGAAAAGCGGATGATGTAGAAAATCACCACGGGAGATCAAAGAGCACTGGCTATACACGCTTTACGCCGTGCGTTCTGCCTCGTGCGAACCAGGTAGCGTTCCCTTGCGGAGCTTAAGGATGACTCATGAGAAGGAAGGGTAAGTCCAAGGAAAAACACCAAATGCCAGAATTCAGCTTCAAGGAGTTCACGCCCGAGGAGGACAAGATTTATGAAGAGGCGGTGAACAAGTTCCGCGAAGCCATTGCCGCTGGACAGACGCTGCGTCAGGCTTATGGAAGCTATTCAATAGCTGACAGAACGCTGATGACCATCATCCAGGCCGATTTCCTGAAGATCATGATCGCCGAGCGTCACTTCGCGCAGCGCCAGGGCCTGGAAGAGATTGCCAAGGCTCTTGATGTTCCTCTCGATGTCATTAAGGAGACCCATGCGCGAATGCTCCAGGAAGTAGGCGTTACGGCTACCAAACAGTTTGGCAAGGAGTTCGGCAGCATACCACCGAAGACGTCCGATTAGCGAAGATGCTATTGGCCACAATCGGGTAATGGGCTGATACGTCGCTCACTTCGAAATCCACACCTCTTTCTCCACCTCAATCATTCCCACTCAATCGTGCTCGGCGGCTTTGACGAGATGTCAAACACCACGCGGTTTACGCCTTTCACCTCGTTGATGATCCGGTTGGACATGGTCCCCATCAAATCGTAGGAGAGCCTCGCCCAATCAGCGGTCATGCCGTCCTGGCTCGTGACCGCACGGATGGCAACCACATTCTCATAGGTGCGCTCATCGCCCATCACACCCACGGTCTTGATCGGGAGCAGCACGGCAAAAGACTGCCAGATGTCCTTGTACAATCCAGCCTTCTTGATCTCTTCGATCACGATGGAATCAGCCTCACGCAGTATCTTGAGCCGCGGTCCGGTCACTGCACCGAGGATACGGATCGCAAGCCCCGGTCCCGGAAAAGGCTGGCGGTCGATGATCTCGCCGGGCATCTTCAACTCCCTTCCTATGGCCCGAACCTCGTCCTTGAAGAGTTCCCGGAGCGGTTCTACGAGCTTAAGCTTCATCTGCTCCGGCAAGCCGCCCACATTGTGATGGGATTTGATAACCGCTGAAGGTCCTTTGAAGGAAACACTCTCTATGACGTCCGGATAGAGCGTTCCTTGAACCAGAAATTCAGCTCCCCCCACCTCATGCGCCTCTTTCTCGAAGACCTCAATGAAGGTTTTTCCGATGATCTTCCGCTTCATCTCCGGATCTTCAACACCATCGAGCTTATCCAGGAACTGAGACGAGGCATTCACGTACTTGAGGTTCAGCCCCATATCTTTGAAGGTATGCTGAACTTTTTCCGCCTCGTCCTTTCTCAGCACCCCGTTGTTCACAAAGATGCATGTAAGCTGTTTGCCTATGGCCTTATGCACGAGTACCGCGGCCACAGACGAATCCACCCCTCCGGAGAGGCCGCAGACGGCCTGTTTATTCCCTACTGCTTTCCGTATCTCTCCCACGGAATAATCGACGAAGGACGCCATGGTCCATGACGGCTCGCATTTGCAAATGCCGTACACGAAATTTCTGAGTATCTGGGCGCCCTGAGGTGTGTGTACCACCTCTGGATGGAACTGGACGCCGTAGAATTTTTTATCATCGTCTGCCATGGCGGCGGTCGGTGAATTGCCGGTATGGGCGATAGCGGTAAAGCCGTCAGGCATTTTCTCAATCCGGTCGCCATGGCTCATCCACACGGTCGCCCTGCCGGCTTCGCCGACCCCGGTAAAGAGCCCCTTGCCTTTGTGGATGTTGAGTTCCGCTCTGCCGTATTCGCGCTTTTGTGATTTCGCCACAACGCCGCCGAGGAGGTGTGTCAAAAGCTGCATGCCGTAGCAGATGCCGAGCACCGGGACACCGATATCGATCACGGCCTTCTCGATCAGGGGAGAGCCCGGATCGTATACGCTCGACGGCCCGCCTGACAGGATCAGTCCCTTTGGTCTGAAGGTCTTGACCTTTTCGAGGCCCGCATTGAACGGATAGATCTCGCAGTAGACCTTTGCCTCTCGCACCCTTCGGGCAATGAGCTGGGTGTATTGGGAACCGAAGTCAAGGATCAGTATTCGTTCGCTATGGATGTCGGACAAAGGGAACTCCTTTCAGTGTGCAATGATGTTGCATATTACCCTATGCGGCAAAGGTGTGTCAATCCGAAGATAACGCGCCCGAAAACTCGCTTGACAATCGTCTTGTTCAGCGTTTATGATGGGATTATGGTTCGGGCAGAATACCAAAAGCTCCAGGACTTAGCTCTCAGGATAGCCAGCACCCTTCCCCGCCCCGCGTTTTATGGTGATCATACCACGCTCATCAGTTTTGCCGAAGAAACGCTCAAGACCCATTGGCTTATCCGGAAATGCCGTGCTTATCTAGACGAGTCACAGTTGGAGTGCGCACACGGGCTCTGTCACTGCGAAGCCGTTGCACGGGATGCCGGGACCATTGTCCTCGCGGAAGGTCTCAGGCGAGGCTTCAGCATGCCCCTGATCGAACCGCTCTTTACCGCTGCCATGATAGCGGGCCTCCTCCATGACATCAAGCGCCGGGAGCAGGACCATGCGGTTCGAGGAAGCATCGAGGCGGAAAAAATCCTTGCAGCGCTGGGTGTGGATGACCGCAGCCGATTCAATATAACCTATGCGATCAGGAACCATGAAGCGTTCAAGGCGACATGCGATCTGGATGATGAGGCAGGTTGCATGGTGAGCGACGCTCTCTACGATGCCGACAAATTCCGGTGGGGGCCCGAGAACTTCAGCACGACGCTCTGGCTCATGGTATCGGCGCATAACACGCCGATCGAAGATCTGCACCAGACCTTCCGCGAAAAGATGAGGGGTATTGAGAGAATCAAGGAAACGTTCCGGACTGAAACCGGCAAGCGATACGGCCCCGAGTTCATCGATCAGGGGATTGCCATCGGGAACGTAATCTATAAAGAGATGAGCGCGATTTTACAGCGGCATGAATAGGGCCGCGCTGTGCATCTACCCCTGTTTCTTATCGTTGCCCCCGTAGACCTTTCTGAGCACCGCATCAGCACGGTCTTTGCGCGCTTCGGCTACGCCTTCCTTCAGCTTGAGAGTCTCCTCGGCGAACATTGCTGACCGAAGCCATTCGAACCCCAGCTTCAAGAGCTCTGTGTCATCGGTCCGGACCTTTTCGATCCGTTCCTGGGGAATATCATAGGTTTCGAGGAAGCTGCTCCCGAACACAAATTCACGGAAGTAGTCAGTGTTCGTGCTGACCATGAAGAACATCTGGTTCTTGATCTCAGGGAACTCCTTCTCGCCGAATGATTTTTTCTTGATAAGGATCTCCATCCAGCCGCGATTCATTTCGTCGTAAAGGTCGGCCTCCTGGTCCTTACGCCACTCGTCGATGGTCCAGTCCCTTTCCTCTTCAAAGCCCCTGCAATGGTCTTCCTTGATCATGAAGTAGAATTCGTCCTTACCCCCTTCGGCGTCCTTTTTTCTGAGCGTCGCCATGCCAACGGGATAATACCGGCACGTGTTCGGCCGGTCGTCATACACCGTGCACCCGCTGGGGGTCACAAAAGGGCAGCTCTTTTTCTCATCACTGCCCATCTTAAGCGTTATCACAGGAAGGAGTGTCTTGGCGAGGATCTCAATCTCACAGTATTTGTTGATGAAATCTTCGGATGTCATGCCGAGCCGCTTGCGAAGCCGCAGAAGATCGTAAGGCGGCAAGACGATGTTGATATTGCTGCAGCAAGCTGTAAAGCATGCGACCCCCTTGTGGCAGCGGAACTTGAACCTGCTCTTTCCGGTGAGCTTGACCGGTACGACCTTGTCGGTCTTGTTCTTCTTCAACGGCTCGATATCGAAATCTTCTGCTTCCATTTTATTTTTTTTATCGCTCATGGTAACCCCTCATCGCCCGCCGGTTGCGGCGGATTTCAGACGCTGTATGCTCGTCTGCCGTCTCTCTTCCTGGCAGGCTCTTATCCGCCAACCCTCGCGACTTCAGATTCTCATCTCAACCAGCTCCGTATCTCACGGTGCTGCTTAACAAACAGTTCGACACCTTCATGGTCCGGGCCGAGTATTTTCTTGAACCGTTCCAGTGCCTCATAGAACGGCAGCTCCCGCACGCCGCTGATCAGATTGTCGGCGTAGGAGACGATCTTTTCTTCCGGGGTAAGGGGAAGATAATCCTTCTTCGGCAGCCCGAGGCGCTCTGCCTCAGGAGCTGTTATGCCTGCACCGATATGACGTTCTATGATGTTGATAAGCTGGCTGGAAAAACCGAGATGATTCCCGATCTCTACTCCGGCGATGGCGTGCCCTATCCCGTGCGTCCTTGATCTGCCGATGTCATGAAACAAACCGCCTTGCCGTACCAGCTCCCGATCGACCGCGATCGTTACCCGCGTCGCAATGGATAGAGCTGTTTGAGAGACTGCTATACAGTGCGCAACAATATCCGGGGAACACCCGGCATTTACCAGTACCTGCTCTTCCCGCATAGGACCATGAATAATACCACTTTACTGATAAATTGCAATCATATTGCATTAAAAAAGCGCGTCCAGGGGGACCACAAACTGTGAAGAAGCGGTTGATCACAACCTTCCACGGAGCTCATGCGCCGATGCGGCATTAAGAAATTTGTACGGTCTAATCCCATTTCACACGGCTCTTGAACTGCTCTTGAAAAAAATAGGGCTGGCCCATTTCGGAGGCCAGCCCTCTCATTAAATCACGAGTCTATTAGAGCAACGGCACGATGAGCAAAGCCACGATATTGATGACTTTGATCATCGGGTTGATGGCCGGTCCCGCGGTGTCCTTGTAGGGATCGCCGACCGTGTCGCCGGTGACCG
This sequence comes from Nitrospirota bacterium, assembly GCA_035623825.1. Taxonomy (GTDB): domain Bacteria; phylum Nitrospirota; class UBA9217; order UBA9217; family UBA9217; genus DASPSR01. The sequence goes on along the minus strand of DASPSR010000021.1, from coordinate 83,980 downwards.
AGGCCTTGTGACCCTCGCTCTTCTTCTTGTGGACGACACCCTTATCGTCGGTAACACCGTCTTCAAAGGACTTCTTGGCATTGTCCCATGCGCCGCCTCCGGATGTCATGGCGATGGCCTGGAACAGACCGGTCAGGATCGAGCCGATCAGAACGCCGCCCAAAGCCTTGGGGCCGAGTATAAAGCCCACGAGAACCGGAACAACCACGGGAAGAAGAGCGGGCAGCATCATCTCGCGGATCGCCGACTTTGTGACTATGTCAACGCACTTGCCGTACTCGGGCTTGCCGGTACCTTCCATGATGCCCTTGATCTCGCGGAACTGTCTGCGAACCTCGTCGACCACGCCACCTGCCGCCCTTCCGACCGCCAGCATCAGACGGCCGCCGTAGTAGTACGGGATCACGCCCCCGATGAACAGCCCGGCGATGATATACGGATCGGAAAGAGAAAAACCGCCTAGAAGCTTTTTCGCAAATTCTGGTGAGCTTTCCGCTCTATGCGCCAGCTCCCTCGAGTACTCCGCGAACAGCACTAAGGCTGCTAGTGCGGCGGAGCCAATGGCATAGCCCTTCGTAACAGCCTTCGTGGTATTACCGACCGCATCAAGGGGATCCGTGATGTCGCGGACGGAGGAGGGAAGCTCCGCCATTTCTGCGATACCGCCTGCATTATCCGTGATTGGTCCGTAAGAGTCGATTGCGACCACAATGCCTGTCATCGAGAGCATGGAAACCGCAGACAGCGCAATAGCGAATAGACCATGGCCCATGGCTTCGGGGGTTCCCGCGAATCCGCCGCCCAGAGCGTAGGCACCCATAATCGATGCGACAATGACGATTGCCGGAAGCGCCGTTGCTTCCATGCTCATTGCCAAACCGGCGATCACGTTCGTGCCGTGGCCTGTGAGGCTGGCCTTGGCTATCGTCTTTACGGGCCGGAATTCCTTGGCGGTGTAATACTCCGTGATCCAGACGATAAGTCCGGTCAGAACAAGGCCGATAACGGCAGTGCCGAAGACACTCCCGGCAGTGAATCCGCCGGTGTCCAGCCCCGGCGTGGCAATGAACCACCGGCTAACCAAATAGAACGCGATAGCCGCGAGAACGCCAGCCCAGGCGAGGCCTTTATACAGGGCGCCCATGATGTAATTGCTTGCGCCGAGCTTCACAAAGCGTGTACCGATGATAGATGCAATGATCGAGACACCGCCCAGAAGAAGCGGGAATGTGACCCACGGGCTGTCCGCGTTGAATACGGACTTTGCCAGCAACATGGCGGCAACAAGCGTCACCGTATAGGTCTCATAGAGATCCGCCGCCATGCCGGCACAGTCGCCAACGTTGTCGCCGACGTTGTCGGCAATCACTGCGGGGTTGCGGGGGTCATCTTCAGGGATACCAGCCTCGACCTTGCCCACGAGATCGGCGCCCACGTCAGCCGCCTTGGTGTAGATACCGCCTGCGATACGGGCAAACACGCTCATCAGAGAGCAGCCAAAGCCGAGCCCCACGAGGGCACGGAATGCCTGCTCGTTGCCTGCCACGCTCTTAGCTAGCGCAAAGTAACCCGAGAGGCCGATAATGCCGAGACCCACGACCATGATGCCTGTCACCGAGCCGCCCTTAAAGGAAAGGGTAAGCGCGTTCTGAAGGCCCTTCGAGGCCGCCTGCGTCGTGCGGACATTGGCGCGCACCGTTACCCACATGCCGACAAAACCGGCGAGGGCTGAACCAACGGTCCCGATCACGAATCCAATGGCCGTCCATGTCCCGAGGAAGATCGCCAGGATCACCAAGAGAACCACAGCAACCATCGCGACAGTCTTGTACTCGCGCGTTAGAAACGCATACGCGCCTTCTTTCACCGCATCGGAAATCTGTTTCATGCGGTCGCTTCCAGCATCCTGTTTGTTGACCCATAGCGCGGTAGACAGGGCGTACAGAACGCCGATAATGCCGCAAACTATGGCAATTCCTATGGTACCATTCATTATGTCTCCTCCTTTAAATTTCAATTTAAATTAAGATTAATTCGTTCTTGCGGTCCATACGATACGCATTTTCCCCCACCGAAATGCAGATGGGGCGCTACAACCAATAACATCCTTTCAATCCCGGCATCCCCCCTCTGGAATACTATTGTGGCACAACGCCTAATCCCCCAGTTCGCCGAGCTTTCCGCCGATCATGTCCTTGAGGTACTGATTTTCCGCCTTAAGATTCTTGACCATGATCTTCACCACATCGCGCATTGAAAGCAGGCCGACGAGCCCGTGCTGGTCCACAATCGGCAGATGGCGGATATTGTTCTGGGTCATGACGGCCATGACATACTCAAGGTCATCGCCTGGCTTCGAGACCAGCAGATCGGTGGTCATGATATCCTTGATTTTCACATCCTTGCACTCGAGCGATTCTTTAGCCGCGTTCTTCACGATATCGCGTTCGGTAACGATGCCCACGAGCGACCCTTTGTCCATCACGAGAAGCGCACCGATCTTGCATTCTGTCATCTGCTTCGCAGCGTCGAGCAGAGACTGGTCCTTCAGTATGCTGAAGCATTCGATGCCTTTGATGCTTAACAGTTCTTTAACTTTCATAACTTACTCCACGCATAGAGAAAACGGTTTATCCGGATTAGAGAAGTCTTCCGATTTCTGCCGGTAAAGACGTTGGTTCGGCAAGATCGTTTACTTTTTATCACGCCCTGAATACCTCACGAACACCATGGCGGTCGTGCGGTAGAACAGGTGTGCAAACTTTGAATACGGCGCATACGCGAACAGTGACCAGATGAACACGAGATGAAAGTAGTATACAAGATATCCCGCGCTTACGTCAGCCAGGCGAAGCGCCCAGGAGAGCATGCCCGTTGCACCGACGCCGATCACGATCAGCAGGAAGATCCAATCGAAATAAGAGCCCATGCCCGCCTTGCCGGCCTTGGCGAAGCGGTTAATCAGCAGGATCACGATGCCTGCTGCGAAGGCGATGGAGCTTATGAGGGCAAGGATCTTCACGGGATCGCTGTTCGGATAGGGCGATTCGCCGAAGTGGAAGGGCCCGAACGGCTTGATGCCGAGGAGTTCGAAACCATAGAGATACACGATCGCCCAGGTGGTCACGACCGCGAGGCCTGCAAAACTGTAAAAGAGGAGCATGTGGCCCCACTGCCGCGCCCGGTTTACATTGCAGTCCGCGAATTTTGAGTGAGCCAGAATCTGGGTAATCGAGGCAATGATGTCACCGGCAAGATTTCCCGTAGACTTCATATCCCCCGCCTGCGCTTTCATCCCGCTCCAGAGGCGTTTGATGCCCACAAAGGCCGACACTACGGCAAAAACCGCCGTCAGAATGAACACGGTATCAATCACCGGAACGGGAACGAACGTATGGTAGGCCATGATGTTGCCTTCGGCCCTCGGGGCGGAAAAGTTCGCGTGCCCGAGCGCCATCAGGATCACGTAGAACAGCACCATGGGGATGGCGAACAGGAGCCAGATTAGCTTCGCGTCCGTTGCGATCTGCGCGAAGAACGGCACCATGGCAACGTGTTTGATGCTCTGCTTGCGGATCGCGTTCAGCACCTCGCCCGGCTTTGCGCCGCGCGGGCAGTAGGCAGTACAGTCGCTGCACTGGTGGCAGAGCCAGACATCGGCGCTCGTAATGAGCTTGTCCTTCTGACCCCACTGTGCGAGGACCATCTCCTTCCGGGGGAAGGGGTTTCCTTCAGGTGTTACGTTGCAGACCACCGAGCAGGTAGCGCACTGGTAGCACTTTTTCAGAGACTCTCCGCCGCCCCTGATGACATCGTTCACGAATGCTAAATCCGGTTTAATGACAGTTGCATCTGACATGTAAATCCTCCCATTACTTGATTAGGAGTTGATGGTGGTGAACTCCGCACTGACGCTTACATGCTCTTAAAAGGATTCGGCCCGAATCCCTTTACCTTCTCCACGAACTCATTGATCATCTCGGGCAGCTTGTCGTACTCATTGATGGCGATCTGCAACAACCCAACGCGCTCGGATTCAAGCTGGAGCCTGTTCAGGGTCTCGCTCACCTTGCTGAAGCGGGTATTTGCGAGTTCGCTTCCCTTCACGAAGTGGCACTGGTAGTTCTCGCCGAATTTACAGCCCAGAAGCAGCATGCCGTCGATGCCCTTCGAGAGCGCGTCAGCGACCCAGACGAGGTTCATGCCGCCCAGGCAGCGGAGCGGGAGGAAGCGGACACTTGGGTCGAGCTTCTTCCGGTTGACGGCCAGAGTGTCGAGCGCGGGATACGCGTCGTTCTCGCACACGAGGCAGATGATTCTCGTGATGTCCTCATCATCGGGCACGTCTACGGCTTTGAGCATCGAACCGACGATATCGACGCTATAGTCCTTGAAGGACACGATGCGCTCGGGGCAGGCGCCCATGCACGTGCCGCAGCGGCGGCACCGGTTGATCTTGTAGTAGGGAATGCCCTTCTCGTCCTCGTCGATGGCTCCGAACGGACACTCTTCCGTACACCGCTTGCACGCCGTGCACTTGATGAGGAGCGGGTCCGGGAACGTGAGGTCCCAGGCCCGCGGATGGACCGCGACGCCCCTTGCCACGTGGTCTATGGCCTGGATCGCCTTGAAGGCCGCTCCCGCTCCGTCCTCCTGGGCCTCGGCCATATTCATGGGCTGGTGCACGCTTCCGGCCGCGTAGATGCCGGTACGGCGGGTCTCATACTGGAAACAGATGAAGTTCGAGTCCGCGAAGCCCACGGCGCCTTCAAGGGAGGGGATTTCCGGTCCCTGGCGGTAGCCGAGGTTCAGGATATACTCCGGTTTGGGGGTCTGCTCGAGGTAATTCTTCTTGGACTCGTCCCCCCCCGCTGCCGCCTTGGTCAGGCCGTCAAGATATTCCTGGGCCGCACGCGTGGTTGGCACCATGCCCGTTGCCAGCACCACGAGGTCAGCCTCCACCTTCACCTTTTCACCGGTCTTCAGACCGAAGAGCGTGTTCTCCATCTCAACGTAGAGATTCCCATTCTGTGCGTCCGACACGCCGGTCACATCGGCCTTGGAGAGCATCACGCCCGGGTCGTTTTGAGCCTCTTTGTAATAAATCTCGGTCCTGCCTGGCGTCCGAATGTCGATATAGAAGATCATGGCCAGCGCGTCCTTGTTCTGGCGGACGTACTGGGCCTGCTTGAGGGACGTTGCACAGCACATGGCGGAGCAATAGGGCAGGTGGTTCGGGTTTCGTTGGCCCGCGCATTGGATGAAGGCCACCTTCATCGCCTCCTTGCCGTCGGAGGGGCGGAGGATCTTGCCGTTATTCTTCTTCGCAATCTCCTCGAACTCGAGGTTGGTGACCACGTTCTTGAACTTGCCGTAACCGAGATGATCCAGTTTGCTTGCATCATAGGGCTTCCAACCCGTGGCCATGATGATGGAGCCGATCTTCAGGGTCTCGCCGTTCGAGAGGGTCACGTCGTAGAGGCCAGGCTGGCCGTCGGTCTTGGTAACGGTCGTTGATTTATAGACTTTGATGTTGGGATTGCTTGATACCTCACCCACGGTCGTGGCGATGTCCGTGTCCACGATGAGCGGCTGTTTAAAGTAGGTGCCCGTCGGTATCTTCTTGTATAGCTTGTTCACGAAGCCGCCCAGCTGTTCCTCTTTCTCCACGAGGACCACATTCTGACCCGCTTTGGCGGCCGAGAGTGCGGCGGTCATGCCCGCCATGCCTCCGCCGATCACAAGGATGGTGCTGGAGAGGTCTGCCAGGATGTTCGGTTGCGGCAGGTCGCCCTTCTGAGCCTTCACGATTCCCATCGAAAGGTAGTCGTACGCTGCGTCGTTTGCCTCGTCCGTGTTCGGTTCCAGGGTCCAGGCCACGAACTCGCGGATATTCACGCGCTCCACGAGCGCGCCCGCAAAGGAGAATTCCTCATACTTCACGCGCGGGGAACAAGCTGCGATGATAATGGTATTTATGCCTTCTTTCGCGATGTCATCCTTGATAAGCTGAACGCCCTCGGGGCTGCACAGGACATCGTGGAACTTGTAGTTCTGGACCTTCTTGGCCGCACCGGCGACCTTCTCGACGTCCATGGCGTCCTTGATGCCGCATCCTTTACATATATATACGCCGAATTTCTTCTCCATCCCTATTTCCTCCTCAAGCTCTGGATGCTCTTCATCACCACGCCGGTTGCGTCCTGCGCGGAGCGCGCCACGTCAACCGGCGTCTTGAGCGTGCCGGTCGCGTATATGCCCACGGGCAGCGTCGACTGGTCCACGAACCCGTCTTCGGTCACGGGAACGCCCGCCCCCTTAAGTGACCGGGCTGTTGGTTCCATCCCCGTGGCCAGCACCACCAGGTCGAAGGTTTCCGTGACCTTACCGCCGCTCAAGATATCCTCGGCGGTGACTTTCACGTCGCCGTTCTCGCCCTGCTCGATCTTTGCCACTTTGCCCTTGAGGAAGGAAACGTTCGCATCCTGCTGGAGCTTGGCGTAGAACCGGTTTTCGAAGAGCCCGGGTGTCCTGATGTCGATGTAGAAGATCTTGGCCTTGGAGTCGGGGTAGAGCTCCCTGACATAGGTCGCCTGCTTCAGCGACGCCAGGCAGCAGATGTAGGAGCAGAACGGGAGGTGGTTCTCGTCGCGCGAACCCGCGCACTGCACAAAGGCGATGTTCTTCACCTCTTTGCCGTCGGAAGGCCGGACGATCTTCCCGCCCGTGGGACCGTTGGGAGCGGCGAGCCGCTCCATCATCATGTTCGTGATCACGTTCTGGACCTTGCCGAACCCGAGGATGTCCATCTTTGTGGCGTCATACGGATTCCAGCCCGTTGCCATGACAATGGCCCCCACCTTCACGTTCACCGTCTGAGGTTTCATGTCAAGATGGATTGCATCGTACTTGCAGGCATCCGCGCACTTTCCGCAAGAGGGACCCTTGCAGGTCTTCTCGTCAATGACATACTGGAGCGGAAACGCCTGGTTGTGGGGCAGATAGGCGGCTTTCGTCTTGCTCATCCCGAAGTCGAAATCGTTCGGACGCTCGATATCGCAGGCTTCTGCGCACTTGTTGCATGCCACGCACTTGTCGTTGACGAATCGCGGCCTTACTTTGACGGTCACGTCGAAGTTGCCTTCGCTGCCTGCGATCTTCTCCACCTCGGCCATGGTATAGATGGTGACCTGGCCGTTGTTCTTGATCCGCTTGTACTGGATTTCAAGGCCGCAGTTCGGAGGGCACATTTTCCAGAAGTACTTGTTCAGCTGCGTCACCCTGCCGCCCAGATAGGGATTCTTTTCCACGATGATGACATCGGAACCGGCTTCCGCGGCCTCCACTGCCGCCGTCAGGCCGCTGAACCCTCCGCCGACAACCAACACCTTATTTTCCGCCATGATTGTGTTTCCCTCCTTAAAGCAGAGAACCAAAGTCAAAATGCAAGATGCAAAGTGCAAAAGTGTGCCGTGTACACACGCCTCTCGCTTGCATTTTTCATTTTACATTTTGAATTGAGAAAATTCCGGAGAGGGCGCATGCCCTCTCCGGCCTGATGTCAGACTTATGGAACCAGCTGTACGTAGGGGACCTTCTTGAGCTCCCAGGTGTTCTTCTCGGCATCGTACTTGGAGTTGACGAAACACTTCCAGTTGTTGTCGTCCACTAGGTCGAAGTCGCCGCGATAGTAGTAGCCGGGATACCGGGACTCTTCACGGAACAGGATGTGTCGTGCATGGGCCTCCACGGAGAGGATGCGGTGGTAGTTCTCCCAGCAGCGCATCAGTTCGTGCAGGTTGCTTGCCGCCATCTTGTTCGTGTCTTCCTTCAGCATCTCGAGCTGGGCGAGACCTTCGTTCAGCATCGTCTTGGAGGTCATATACCAGGTCGAGATTCCGCCAAAATACTCGTCGGCGATCTTCTGGAGCCTGGTCTGGAGCATCTTCGGCTTGATGTAGTGCGGGTTGGTGTTGGTATCCGTGGTGTAGGTCTTGTATTTCTCATAGACCTCGAAGGGAAGATAGAGCTCGCCCGCCAGGTGGTCCGCCGTTTCCTTGATGGTCGGCTTGTAGTTCGGATTGTCGAGAATGAACGCGATCGCGCTCTTGGCCGCGATACGGCCCTCTGCATGAGAACCCGAGGAGAACTTGTGGCCCGAGGCTCCGCAAATGTCGCCGCACATAAACAGGCCTTTCACCGTAGATTGACGGTTGTAGCTCCCGACCGGCCATTTCTTGTTCCATTCCTCCGGCGCGCCGAGGTCTTCGGGACCGCAGCACCAGAAGCCCGCGCAACCCGCATGCGAGCCGAGGAGGTAAGGCTCCGTCGGCATGATTTCGGACGGGGTCTTGTCCGGTTCGATGTTCTTCGAAGCCCAGAGGCCGGCCTGGCCGATGCACATGTCGAGGAAGTCTTCCCACGCCTCGGCCTCGAGGTGTTTCACCTTCTTGGCGCCTTCCTTGTCTCCGAGCTTCTCCTTGAAGGTCTTGTTGATTGCAGCCATGGCCTCGTGCGTTCTCATGATGATCGGGCCTTTGCCGGCTTTCATGTCCTTCATCATCAGGTGGTTCCTGATGGCCGTACCCAGCGCGTCAACGTATTTGCCATAGCGCTTCTTTGCATCATCCACATACTCGGCGTTGGCGCAGTAGTCCTCGCCGAGGCTGTTGGTCGCCTTGGCCTTGAAGAACAGGAACCAGGCGCCCACCGGGCCGTAGCCGTCCTTGAAGCGGGCGGGCACGAAACGGTTCTCCATCATGGTAAGCTCGGCGCCGACCTGCATGCCGAGGGCATAACCGGAGCCGGAGTTCCATACCGGATACCAGGCGCGGCCCTGGCCCTCCTGGGTCGACCGGGGACGGAACACGTTCACCGCGCCGCCGGCTGCGAGCACCATGGCCTTGGCCCTGAAGATGTAGATCTTGTTCTCACGTACGCTGAAGCCCGCCGCCGCCGCGACGCGGTTCGGCTCGTTTGCGTCCTTGTAGAGCTTCACGATGAACACGCGCTCGTAATGGTTCTGCTTCACACCCGTGGCCGCCCTGTTGGTCTCGAGGGCCTTCTTTGCGGCTTCGGCAACGATGACCTTGTAGGACTCACCGTTGATCATGATCTGCCACTTACCCGAACGGACCGGCTTGCCGCCGTCCTTCAGCATGGCCTTCCCTGCTTCCTTTGCCTGGAAGCCGTCGAGGGAGAACCCGTCGTCGCCGACTTTCCAGACCGGCAGGCCCCACTCCTCGAAGTGATGAACCGAATCGTCGACGTGACGGCCGAGGTCATAGACCAGGTCCTCGCGGGTGATGCCCATGAGGTCGTTCCGCACGTATTTTACATAGTCCGCCGGATCGTTTTCACCGCAGTAGGTGTTGATGGCCGACAGACCCATGGCAACGGCGCCGGACCGGTCGGTCGCGGCCTTGTCCACCATGGTTACTCTGAGTTTCTTGGGGTTTGCCCAGCGGGCGGCTTCGAACGCCGCGCCGCAGCATGCCATGCCGCCGCCGATGAGGAGGAGATCGGTCTCAATCTCTTCTACTGCCGGCTTCTGGCAGAACGAAAATGTACAGGTTTCTTTTTCCATTTTTCATTTCCTCCTTTATTTCTTGATGACCGGCATGGCCTTCGCTGTGGTGAAGTAGCCGGGCTGCTTGAGCTTTGCGTAATCCGCCTCAGGCTTCCCCTTGTAGGGATCGACCGAGCCCTCTGCGGTGGTGCGGATCGGGAACTTGAATCGCTTGAGGATCCCGTTCCGGAACTTCACGGTCCACATGATGGAATCCGTGCCCCTCATGGGGATGATGTTGCCGCCCATGGGGTTGAAATCCTGGTAGCCACGGACCTCGATCGCCTGCTGCGGGCAGATCTTAACGCAGTTGTAGCACTCCCAGCACTGCTCGGGCTCCTGGTTGTACGCCTTCATGAGGTCCCTGTTCAGGGCCATGAGGTCGTTTGGGCAGATATACTGGCAAGCAGTCTTATCTTGCGCCTTGCAGCCGTCACACTTCTCTGTAATGACATAACTCGGCATGTTTCTGAACCTCCTATCTATGGAATGTAGTAAACTGCATCTGCAGTCGTTGATCCGTGGTTATTTGTGCGTATGAGTCCCCTCGGCATGGCTATGCAGCTTGATCTCCACCTTCTCGGTGAGGCCGGCGTAGTATTCCTTGAGGATCGCCAGCACCTCGGGACGGCTGAAATGATCGGGGATGTTCTCTCCCTCCGAAAGCATCTTCCGGAGCTTCGTGCCCGACAACATCAACCGGTCTTCTTTCTGGTGAGGGCAGGACTTCATTGAAGCCATGCCGTCGCACTTGAAGCAGTAGAAGGTGTGATCGATCTTGAGGGGCTGGGTCTCGAGCGCGCCCTTCGGTATCTCGTCGAAGATCTTCTGGGCGTCGAAGGGGCCGTAGTAATCGCCCACGCCGGCGTGATCGCGGCCGACGATCAGGTGGCTGCAGCCGAAGTTCTGGCGGAACAGGGCGTGGAGGAGCGCCTCGCGCGGGCCTGCATAGCGCATCTCCATGGGGTAGCCGGACTGAATGGCGGTATCCTTCACAAAGTACTTCTCCATGAGGGTGTCGATGGCCTTGGCGCGGACCTCTGCGGGGATGTCGCCTTCCTTCAGCTTGCCAAGGATCTGGTGGATCAACACGCCGTCCATGGTCTCGATCGCGATCTTCGCGAGGTATTCGTGAGAGCGGTGCATCGGGTTCCGGGTCTGGAACGCCGCAATCCTGCTCCAGCCCTTCTCCTCGAACATCTTGCGGGTCTGAGCCGGGGTCATATAGATGCCCTTGTACGTCTCGGGGTAGTGGGCCTCAGAGAGGACCTTCACCGGACCAGCCAGGTTGAAGTCCGGCTGTCCCATGACCTTCTTCACGCCCGGGTGCTCCGCCATATCAAGCGTCCGGAATACATTCTTGCACTCAAACTCCTTGTCCGCCTTGGACATGGCGTACTTCTCGGTCACCTTCATCGTTGCAATGATCTCGCCTGACTCGTCGTCCACGAGGGTGATCTCCTCGTTCTTCTTAAGTGATTTGGCAAACTCCGTGGACGCTGAAAGTGTGATCGGGATCGGCCAGAATGTGCCGTCGGCCATCTTGTAGTTCGCACAGACCCCCTTCCAGTCCTTTTTGCCCATGAAGCCCTTGAGGGGGGTGAATGCTCCGATGCCCATCATAACGAGATCAGAAGTCTCGCGAGAAGAGATCCTGAGCTGCTTGAGTGACTTGGCCTTCTTGAGCTCTCTCTGAAGGGCCGAGCCGGTCAGAAGAAGCGGCATGAGCTTCTTCGCTTTGCCGTGAGGCTTTACCAGTGCCATAATCATTTCCTCCTAAAGAATGTTAAATTTATAATCCACTGTGGTCTGAACCACAACCCTAGTTTCTGATGAAACCGGTGATCCCCGCTTACCCGAGGACGGCGGTGACCTTTCTGAATATCTCGTCGATGCTGCCCACGCCCATGACCGTCTTCATGATCTTTTTCTTTGAGTAGTAATCAATGAGCGGTGCGGTCTGTTTCTGGTATACGTCGAGCCGCTTCTTGATAGTCTCTTCCTTGTCGTCGTCGCGCTGGAAGAGCGCGCCGCCGCACTTGTCGCACACGCCGTCTTTTTTCGGCGGCGAGAAGTAGATGTTGTACATCTGCTGGCAGCCCTTGCAGGTCCGCCGACCGGTGAGCCGCTTGAGTAGATCGTTCATGTCCACGTCGATGTTGAGCGCTATGGTAAGGGGGGCTCCCATCGCAGAGAGCATCTTGTCCAGCGCCTCGGCCTGGGCCGTATTGCGCGGGAACCCGTCGAGGATGAAGCCGGCCTTGCAGTCGGGCTGCTTGATGCGCTCTTCCACGAGGCCGAGCACGATTTTGTCCGAAACGAGCCCGCCCTGGTCCATGATCACCTTTGCCTCTTTGCCGAGCGGCGTGCCGTCGGCCACTGCCTTTCTGAGGATGTCCCCCGTGGATATCTGCGGAATCTTGTACTTCTCAATCAGCATCTTCGCCTGCGTGCCTTTGCCGGCACCGGGCGCTCCGAGCAGCACAACCCTCTTGGCCATCGGGATGGATCCTCCGTAGAAAAGATTATTATTATTTTAAGAAGAGAATGTTAAAAGGCGCAATACACGCTTGTGAGTTTTTAACCTGGCTATAATCGTTGAAACCGAGTTTTTTTTCAAGTTAAAAATTATAATTTGAATATTAGTTTTGTTTATAAATAGGGTTGCGAATGAAGGAAATCGGCCAGTTTTTCAAGAGCTTTTCCACGGTGACTGAGGCGATCCTTCTCTTCACCGGACATCTCCGCAAAAGTTCTTTCATGGCCTTCGGGAATGAAGACCGGATCGTAGCCGAACCCTGTCGCGCCTCTGGGCTCACGCCCGATACGACCTTTTGCGTAGCCGAAAAAGGTCTTGACCGTCCCGTCCGGGAAAGCCAAGGCCATGCAACAGACAAATTGGGCGCTTCTTTCCTCGTCTGAAACGTCTTTGAGTTCGAAGAGAAGCTTTTCATAATTTCTAATATCGTTCCCGCCACCTGTGCCGCCCGCATATCTGGCAGAATGCACACCGGGCGCGCCGCCCAGAGCGTCCACTTCCAGACCCGAATCGTCAGCAAGGGCTGGCATCACGGTACAGCTGCAGACTTCGACCGCTTTTTTTACAGCATTCCCCTCGAAGGTGTCTTTGTCCTCCACCACCTCGGGGCAGTTCGGGTAGTCATCGAGGGAAAGAATGGTAACAGGCAGGTCAAAGGCGATCCGTTTGATCTCTTCGATCTTTTTTTTGTTTCGCGTGGCGAGAACAATATTCATAAGGTGGATGCACCTTCCCCTTTTGGGGTAAGGTTAGGAAGGGCCTACAGTATCACAAACAGCGGGGTTTTGCAACCGGCAGCCTGCGGTCTGCAATGATGACAAGACGGCGAAAGGGCAATGAGTGGTTTTTTTCACTCCGTTTTTTGCTGAAGATTTTTCAGCTGGATAGTCGCCGTATTGATGGCTTTGATAATGCCTGCATTATTCGGATCGAATTCAAGTATGCTTTTCCAGATGGAAATTGCATCGGAGAGGTTACCCTTTCTGTATTCGGCCAGTGCACGTTGCGATAGATTATAACTGCAATGCTCCACTCTATCATGAAGAAATCCCTTGTCAAACGATGGTTCCTGAAAGAGTTCCGGGCAATAGGAATAGTTTTTCAGTAAAACATAATATGCTCGCCCTGATGATGCAAAATCCTCTCTGCTGAAAGCCTCATCGGCGATACGGTGAATATGCACTCTGGTCTTATCGTAGTTCGTAAAGAGGGCCTGATCATCGGAATATTTACGGCAGGCGTCGGCGTAGATATCCAACGCACTATTATAATCGCCCTGGTCAATATACTGTTCGGATTTCAGACGTATTCGGTCAACCTCCCGACGGGTTCTATCGACCGATGTTTTGTCAAATCCTGAGTTCTTCTGCGGCATACAGGAAGAAAATATCAGGAGCATCAGGACAGCATGGAGAGATATTATTTTACAGGAAAGGAGCTGCATAATCTTTTAACCGACTCCTGCATTTCCTCAGTAATCCGCTTGTCCATGATCCCCGTGAAGACCTTCACGAGGTCTGGTTGAAATTGCGCGCCGGCATACTTCATGAGCTCCTCCAACGTCTCAATTTCCGAAATGGCGCTCCGATAGGGCCTGCTCGACGTCATTGCGTCATAAGTATCGGTTATTGCAATGATGGCGGCAAACAGAGGAATGTCATCCCCCTTAAGCCTGTCGGGATAGCCTTTCCCGTTGAACCACTCGTGGTGGTGCCTAACTGGCGGTATATATTTTTGCAGTGACGGCGCTTTACTGAGAATGTCGGCCCCGTATTCAGTATGGCGCATCATTTCCTTGTATTCCCATTCATTCAGTTTGCCTCTTTTGCGGAGGATTGAGTCCGGTGTTTTGATCTTTCCAATATCATGGAACAGGCATGATACCTCGAGTTCCTCCAGCGCCTCGTTGCCCAACCCGATTTCTCTCCCGAGTTGCAGAGAAAGCATGGAAACTCTTGTTGAATGCCCGTGGGTATAAGGATCCCTCGCATCGATTGCCGCCGCTAGCACCCTCACCGTGGAAACATAGGCATCCTCCAAATCCTTGGCGTATTTGTTGAGCTTGCTGCTCTGATCGTCTATCAATACCATCATTTCATTGAAGCTTGCAGTCAATTTCCCGAACTCGTCCTGAGAATAGATCTTGAGCTGCCGATACCTTTTCCCTTCCTTAAGGTCATCTACCCCTGCTGAAAGCTCCTCAATCGGCTTTGTCAAGAACGACGAAAGGGCAATGCTGCCTGCAATGCCCAGCATGAGAATTACAGCAAAAAAAGTCATAATCCTCTTTCGGGCTGCGTGCTGGGCGTCGTGCAGCGCTGACTTGTTCACGTTGAGAATTACGGAACCCTGCCGTTTATTGAATGAGACAATGGGGCTTATGATTTCGAAACATTCGACTGACGGACTCGTTGAGTCTGTTATGATAGTGCCATCAGCGCCTTGCTGGAGCAAGCGCCCCTGAGAGGGCGACAGGAACTTTCCGGCCTTGGCTATATCGCTGTGCGCCACGACTTTCATATCAGGACCTACGATTGCTATGGACTCTACGTCTTGATTTGACTCACGCATCTTGAAAACCATATTGTCAAGACCGAGGAAGTCCTTCGAAAGTAGACTGTAACCTGAGGATGCCGCAATGCTTTTCGAAAGGGCTTCCGATCTTTTGAGAACCTCATTGAGGATATACCGGTTCATTATCGCGAGTGTAATGGTGTAGAAAGCAAGGGCGGAGATAACGAGCAAGAATAGCACTATGCCGGCAATTTTGAATTTTACGCTTTTAAATTTGGTGAACATGGCATTCTCTTAACGACCATTCATGCAACACCACGCAAAGATGCCTAACCGACACAATTAAATACTCTGAATTTTTTGTGGGAAATTATTTACATATATTATTTAAATTTTTCAACCCTTTTCGAGCAAGATCCGCAGTACCTACACCAACTATCTGCGACCTTCTCAACCACAAGACAACGCGGGCCTTCGTATATGGCGACAGTTACTCTCTGCCTCACATCTATTCGGCATTATCTACGGTAATCTTTAGGAAATTAGTGGTTCATCCAAATTGATATCCGCGGTGTTACAGGGCAATCCTGGGCCTTTAGACAGGTTGAAATCTTTTATTACAACGGCGGTGAAACCTGTGTCTC
The DNA here is from genome assembly GCA_035623825.1 of Nitrospirota bacterium. Classification (GTDB taxonomy): domain Bacteria; phylum Nitrospirota; class UBA9217; order UBA9217; family UBA9217; genus DASPSR01. The sequence continues at coordinate 68,715 of DASPSR010000021.1, read as the reverse complement.
ATACTCTTTCAACCGTAGGACCCGTGCGTGTCTCGCGGCGGTTATCTCGGCGGATAGCGCAGAAGAAATGAAGGCCGGCGTGAAGAGTTCTCGTCGGCCATTCATGGGGGAAAGGCTGCGAGCAGTTGCGCGGGGCGAAATGCATTCAAGCTTTACTAGTGCTTAAAGAATTTTGCTATAATCACTGTAAACTATCATTGCTTTCGCGAAGACAGTAATGCAAGTGTCGGATATTGCCGCGTCATGACAATTGCTCATTCCAAGGCAGATGTCAGACGTCTCCAGCTTTCATAGTCAAATAATCTTCATCCCGTTGCGACTCAATCCGGTACAGACTGCCACCCTTAAGACAGTGCTTACGGTAAGCAGCAAGAATTAGCCTCGAGGCAATCGGGACCAGATTTTGCTTTCAATGCTCGCTGTGGCAATATTGCTCAATATCGTCGGAAGATTTACGAGTACTTAAAAAATATTCTGCAACTAGGAGGACTAGAATGAGTAAAATTCCTGTTGAGAAGAATCTGTTCTGTCTACCTTGGACGCAGACGCTTCTGGGGACTCATGTCCGGGGCAAGGTCAATTTCATGGCCCTTGACTGGCTGACCCGCGTGAACTTCGATCCGGCCATGCTCGGCATCTGCGTCGGCAACGGGCATGCTACCAACCAGGCCATCCGCGAAACAGGCCAGTTCAGCGTGAACGTACCGACAGTGGATATGGTCGAGGTGACCGATTACTGCGGCATTGCCTCTGCCAAGCGAGAGGACAAATCAAAGCTGTTCGATGTTTTTTATGGAGAACTGAAGGCGGCGCCCCTCATAACATCATGCCCGCTCAATATGGAGTGCAGGGTTGTCCAGACCGTGGACCTGCCCACCAACACCTTCTTCATTGGAGAGGTCCTCGCCATTTACACCGAGGAGCAGTACCTTACGGGCGGCAAGCCTGATGTGAGGAAAATCAGGCCCTTTCTCTTGACCATGCCAGACAACCGTTTCTGGGCAGTCGGAGAACAGGTCGGCAATGCATGGAAGGATGGCGCCAAATACCGGGAGAAGCTGAAGCGTTGACAGGCTGTCAGCCAGGCTGTAACAAGGAGGCAGTCAATGAATAATACGACGGCCGCGGGATTGAGCAACCTCATAGAGAAGGGACGGGAGAGAGAGCACGGCCAAAGGAGCACGGGACATAAAAGTCGGAGCTGCCGGAACAGGCCCAGCATCGCCGGCCTTTTTGGGGGAATGAGAATGCACAAGAACTAAATAGGGAGTGTCAGTTTCAGTCTTGCCTTCCTCCTTTCCGGATGGGCGCGAACCCCCTCCTGATCGTATTTTCACTGATAGAGACTGGGTTCATGAACTGAAGAAGATAATCGGGCCCGCCGGCCTTGGAGCCAACTCCCGACATGCCGAATCCGCCAAAGGGCTGCCTGCCGACGAGCGCTCCGGTTATTTTCCTGTTGATATAAAGGTTGCCTGCCAGGAATTCTTTTTTTACTTTTTCAATATTCGCGGGGCTGCGCGAGAAGAGTCCCCCTGTTAAAGCGTACTGGCTATCATTTGCCAATCGTATAGCCCCATCAATATCCTTTGCCCTCATGATCGAGAGCACTGGCCCAAATATCTCCTCCGTGGCAACGCGAGATTCGGGCTTTGTATCAATCAGTATGACAGGTCCGACAAAGTATCCGGCCTCCGGAACCTTCCTCTCTACGATCGCCTTCCCCTCCTTCTTGCCGATCTCGACATAGGCAGTGATCTTCTTCACAGCCGCCTCATCAATGACCGGTCCCAGCACGCTGCCGGGTTCCTCGGGCTCGCCAATCCGCATGCTCAAGGTAGCCTCGGTGAGCCGTTCACAGAGTTCAGAGCATATATCGCCTATAACGATCACTCGTGAGCAAGCCGAGCACTTTTGCCCCTGAAAACCAAAGGCCGACTCGAGGATTCCCTTCACCGCTTCATCAAGATCGGCTGTTTCGTCTACAATGATCGCGTTCTTGCCGCCCATTTCGGCGATCACTTTTTTTAAATTCCGCTGGCCCTTCACAGTCTCGCCTGCAATCTGAACGATTCTGAGGCCCACATCCTTTGAACCGGTATAGGCTATGAAATCTATTTTTGGATGGGAAACAAGATATTCTCCAACTTCGCTGCCCGGTCCCGGAAGGAACTGAAGCACGCCGGTCGGGAGGCTGACGGACCTGAATGTCTCGCAGAGTTTATAGCCCATGATCGGAGAGAGGCCCGAGGGCTTGAAGATGACGCAGTTCCCGGTCACGATCGCCGCGGAGGTCATTCCCGTCGCTATGGCCAGCGGAAAATTCCACGGCGAGATGACGACGCCGACCCCTTTCGGCTGATATCCATATTCGTTCTCCTCGCCCGGATAATCTCCAAGGGTTCTTGGATTGCCGAGCCGCAGCATCTCGCGGCCGTAATATTCAAGATAATCGATCGCTTCGGTAACATCACCGTCAGCGTCCTTCCACGTCTTCCCAACCTCGGTGATTTCGAGCGCCGCAAGCTCAATTCGTTTCTTCCTCATCGCCTCGGCAGCCCTGAAGAGGTAGGTTGCCCTCTTTTTTGGGTCGGTCTTTCGCCAGGACTCGCGGGCCTTAAGCGCTTCCGCTATGGCTTCGTCAGCTTCCTGTTCTGTGGCAGACGATACCCTTCCGACCACTTCACGCGGTCGGGCCGGATTGACCGACAGTATTACGTTATCTGTCGAGACCTCGCGGTCGCCGATGCACAGCGGATATTTCCCGTTCATACTTTTTCTTGTTTGCCCAAGCGCATCTGCCATGCCCTTCCTGTTCAGGGCGCTCGAAAAATCAAGAAGTGGCTCGTTTCTGAAGCCGCCGTCGGACGTCCCTTCCCCGGAGACCACCTCATGCACCCGTGGTGCCTGCATTAGATCATCAAAGGATGCCCCCTCGCCGAAGGATTTTCTCAGAAAAGATTCGTTAGACGTATTTTCGAGAAGCCTTCTCACGAGATAGGCCATCCCGGGGATCAATTCCCCCAGCGGCGTATATACACGCACAGAGAACCCCCTTTCACGCAGGGCCTTCCGGATAGGCTCAGCCATGCCGTAGAGCATCTGGAATTCGAACTCCTGTCTGGAGATATTCAAAGAATCGGCAAGGGCAATCGCATGACACATGCTTCTGACATTATGGGTCGCGATGGCTGGGCGGATAATATCGCTGTTTTCAAGGAGCAGCCTCGTATGCCGTTCAAAGGACCAGTCCGTTTCGTCCTTGTTTAGAAAGACAGGCACGGGCCACCCCTTCTGGCGGTTTGCGACGACCTCATAATCCCAGTAGGCGCCCTTCACGAGGCGGACTCTTATCTTCCTACCCCGCCCCCGTGCCCACCGAATCAAACCCAGGATATCCTTGCCAGTTTCCTTCAAATAGGCCTGGAGCGCGATGCCCGCAAACGGAAGCGCACTGAATTCCTCTTCTTCGAGGATGCTTTTAAAGACCGCGATAACGAGGTCCTTGTAATGATGGTGCTCCATGTCAAAGGTGACCGATATCTTCTGATCCTTTGCCTGTCGGAGTAGCGGTCGCAGGTTATCTTTGGTCCTTTCTACCGAGCCTTCCCAATCAACAGGGTCGATCTGAGAATAAAAGGAAGAGACCTTGATCGAAACATCCGGACCGGCCTCTTTGGGGAACTGTTTGTGCAGAAAATCGAGAAGAGCGCGGTACTCTTCGGCGTGCGACCGGGCCTCTTTTTCGCTCACCACGACCTCTCCAAGAAGATCGATGCTGAACTCGGTGCCATCTGCTCTTAGATCGCCGAGTGCTCTCAAGATATCATCGACACGGTTGGCGGCGATAAATTGGCGGGCAATTGATTCTACGCTTCTCCTGATCACTCGCCCTGCAACACGTGGAACAATGCCATCCCTTGGAATTCTCTTTATACCGCCGCTTATGATCTTCGGTAGAGCCGTCTCGCCGGCAAAATACTCGTTCAGCAGCCTGACGACGAGGTCGTCGGTCTTCAGCGAGGGCAGAACATCGATAAGGCGGAAAAGCCTGATTTTGAAGTCCTCATTTTTCATCGACCATGCCATGATACGGCCGATCCAACGCTTGGTGTCGAAGAGCAGTGGCGTGCCGCGTATTGCGGAGAAAATCTCACGACTCGTTTTTCGTATTTTTTCCTCTAAATCGACATTTCTGTCCATACCGATAATTCTATCATGTATTCCAGCCTTGAGCGGATCGTACCGGTAATTTTCATGATCGCATATCCGCAGGCAGACAAATCGGCCGGCAGCCTGACGCCGCCAAGACCGTAGGACCATCAATTTTGCATTGATTATTGGCCGGTCATTATGATATATTCTCCGGTGCCTGAGGAGCAACGGTCATTCGCGGACCTGCATCATAAAAAACCTCACGCGCAAGCCGGCTTTTGGGTAACCTGTCGGCATACGAATACCCGAGGGTGGAGCCTATGCCATATCGAGCCTGGTTTCAGTGTATCAATGAGCAGTGCAAAGAGCGCTATCCGCTCAGCACGATCATCTACCGCTGCAAAACGTGCGATTCGCTGCTGGAAGTGCATCACGACGTGCACGCCCTGGCCCGCCGCGATGCCAAGGCGTGGATGAAACTGTTCGAGGATCGCTACAAGTCTACCCAGTGGCCGTACGGCTCAGGCGTCTGGGGCAAAAAGGAATGGGTCCTGCCGCAGATCGACAACGAAAACATCGTCTCGCTGTACGAAGGCGGGACCAACCTGTTCTGGGCAGAGCGGTTCGGCAAGATGATCGGTCTGGACAACCTCTGGATCAAGCTCTGCGGCAACTCCCACAGCGGTTCATTCAAGGACCTCGGCATGACCGTGCTTGTGTCGCAGGTCAAGCAGATGATCAGCGAAGGCGCGCCTATTCAGGCCGTCGCCTGCGCTTCGACAGGAGACACGTCGGCCGCGCTAGCGGTATACTGTGCCGCTGCAGGCATCCAGTCTATCGTGCTCTTGCCCAAGGGCAAGATTTCGATTGCCCAGCTCGTCCAGCCCATCGCTAATGGAGCGCTGGTCCTCTCCCTCGACACGGACTTCGACGGCTGCATGCGCGTCGTGCGGGAGATTACCCAAGACGAAACGATCTATCTTGCCAATTCAATGAACTCGCTCCGCATCGAGGGCCAGAAGACCGTGGGCATCGAGATCGTCCAACAATTCGACTGGGAAACCCCCGACGTGATCATTATCCCCGGCGGCAATCTAGGGAACGTATCCGCGCTGGGTAGCGGGCTGCTCATGATGCGCGATCTCGGATTGATTGCCACTTTGCCGAGGATAGTCGTGGCCCAGGCCGAGCGTGCTAATCCGCTCTACCGCTCCTATCTCAAGCGCTTTGAGACCTTCGAGCCCATCGAGGCCCGAAAGACGCTGGCCAGCGCTATCCAGATTGGCAACCCCGTGAGTATCGAAAAGGCGATCCGGACACTGAAACAATTCAGCGGCATCGTCGTGGATGCCACCGAGCAGGAGTTGGCTGATGCTGCGGCACTCGGTGACACAACCGGGATGTTCAACTGTCCCCATACCGGCGTTGCGCTGGCAGGCATGATCAAACTGCTCAAGGCCGGTCAAATCGACAAGTCCGAGCACGTCGTTGTCATCTCTACAGCCCATGGCTTGAAGTTCACCGATTTCAAGGTCAGCTATCACGAGGAGAAGCTTGACTTCCCGTGCCGGTTTGCTAATAAACCCATTGAACTGCCACCGAGCGTTGACGCGGTCAAAGAAGCCCTGCGGCAGGCCTTGCAGAAGAGGAATGAGACGAATGGCAAAAAAACAGTCTAGTCCCAAAAAATGGAACCCAGCCACCCTTGGTATTCACGGCTTGGACCGCGTTTCCCATGCACATTATTCGGTATCCACACCGATCGTGCACACCTCGAACTATTATTTTAACAACACCCAGGAAGTCTATGACTTCATGAAGTCCAAGAGTGAGGGGAGGGTGATACGCGAACATGAATACGGGCGCTACGGCAACCCGACACAGCAAGAGTGCGAGCGCAAATTGGCAGCTGTTGAGAACGCCGAACGGGCCGTGCTCTTCTCCACGGGCATGGCAGCAGTGATTCTGACGCTCATGACCTTTATGCGCCGCGATGGGCACATCATTTTCACGAGCGACTGCTACCGCCAGACCCGCGACTTTGCTGCTAACCTGCTTGCCGAGTTCGGCATCCAGGTCTCGATGGTGGACCCCACGTCCGAGGCGATCGAAAAGGCGATCCGCCCCAACACGAACATCATCTTCACAGAATCACCGACCAATCCCTACCTTCGCTGCCTGGATCTCCCAGCGGTCGTGAAGGTCGCGAAGCAGCACCGGGTCATGACCATCATCGATGCAACGCTCGCCACGGCCTACAACATCCGGCCGCTGGACCTAGGGGTGGACGTAGTGATCCATTCGGCCACGAAATACCTGGGTGGCCACAATGACCTACTGGCCGGCGTCGCCCTCGGTTCTGACAAGCTCATGAACGACGTTTACCGCATGCAGCGCATGATCGGCGCTACACCGGGCCCTCTGTCATCTTTCCTGCTCGAACGCGGACTCAAGACCTTCGGCCTGAGGATGGAGCACCACAACAAGGCCGGCCTCGCCGTCGCACGGATGCTTGAGTCACACCCAAGGATAGAAAAGGTATGGTACCCAGGACTGGAGTCGCATCCAGACCACAAAATCGCGAAGGAGCAAATGAAAGGGTTCGGCAGCGTGGTCACCTTTCTGCTCAAGGGCGACGACGCGGCGACACGGAGGTTCATCGATTCACTGGATCTTTTTCTTATCACGCCAAGCCTCGGCGGGAGCGAAAGCCTGGTGACTCAGATGTGGATGATGTCGTTCTTCGATTATCCCGAGGACTACCGCAAAAAAATCGGCATGGTGGACAATCTGGTCAGGCTCGCCCTGGGTCTGGAGGACATAGAAGACCTGATTGCCGACCTGAAGCAGGCGCTGGATAAGAGTTGATGCATGACGTGAAAAAGAAGTATTTCTCGCAGATATGCAGATGATGTGAAGTAGTATTTCCCACGAGGAGCCCAAGGATAGCGAAACAGAACTGGCTTTATCCCGTACAACTCTGACCGACCACCATTTGCTTCACCCGGCATTACCTTCCCCTCGTCCCTTTTCCCCTGTCTTTTCCGGGCTCCTTACTTGTTTTCCGAAGGATCATGCCTATGTATTTATTGATCGGATTCGACCGGTCGAGAAACGGCACCGGGGGGTTTTTCCTTATCCCCAGTCCCCGTAATTCCTTACGGAGGTCATTATTGCCGTTATCATACTTTAACCCTTTATGAAAAGCTTCGATTGCGTCCTTTTTCTTTCCCGCGGCAAGGTATGCCCTGCCGAGATTGAGATAGAAGACTGGATAGAGAACATCAACGCCAAAAGACTTTTTCCCCTTAAACAGAGCAATGGCCCTCTTGCAGGTTTCAACGCCGCTCCGGTACTTTTTGTCTACAAGCGCCTGGAGACAACCATAATAGGAAAGGATAAGGGGTTCGTCTGGAAATTGCACAGCGGCTTGCAACAGTAAGCTGAATGCATCTTTCTGCTTGCCGTTCCTGAGATGGGCTTTCACCGCCCGCAGATAATCAGCAGGTCCTACTTGTTCGGCAGGGATAGACGACATGGGCTCGCCCATGTTCTCAGGATTCTCCGGATCGCCATGTTCCTTCATGGCCTCATCTTATCATAAACGGGAGCAAGAATAAAACGAGAAAATAGCAATCTAAATCTCGACGAAATCTTTTGGTCTGATCCAGGTTTTGTTTGCACGAAGGAGGCGCGCGACATGCGTAGATCGAAATGCGCTTCAGGCCATATCTTTTTTTTCGGCCATAAGCTCTGGGCATCGATCCCCGTGACCCTTTTCCCCCGCCGTCAGTTTCATCCAGCATCAGGCGTCGGCCATCAATTATCTATCGAGGTGATAACAAGGCCGCATGCCTTTTCAAGACCGTTTCTGCCGCTTGACTATTTTCTCACTTTTGCTTAAACTTACCTGCAATGAGAATGAGCTCGTCGCTTTTGATGTCGAGGCAACAATTTTAAAGAACAAGAGGTTGCAACAAACATGTCAGAAACTTCCGTCTTCATCCGCTGCAACAACTGCCTGATGGTGAACCGCGTTCTCTCGGAAAAGCTCTCGAGCAAACCAGTTTGCGGCAATTGCAAGTCTATTCTCGAGATCCCGCAACAACCCATATGGGCGAAACCCGAGAGCTTCGATCGCATTGTGGCATACTGGCCGGAAACGCTCCTTGTCGTATTCACGTCCGCATCGTGTCTCTACTGCAGGATATTCGATCCCGTGGTGAATGAACTGGCCGCGCAGCGAGCAGGCAGGCTCAAGGTGATGAAGGTCGATATCGAGATAGATGCATACCTCGCACAACGCTTTGCGATCGTGCAAACACCTACCTTCATCGTCTATCGTAATGGCGTGAAGATCATTCGTGTAGATGGCGCACCTAAGGAGAAGACAGACCTGGTCAAATGGGTTGACAATCTTATTAATTATACGAGCTATTGATCCATCGGGATTACCTCGACAATCCGCATACGAAGTTCCGCACACCTTAATGACCGTAATAGCGCGATGATACGATCAAGCGATCTAGCGCCTGAATTCCTGTAAAGTCTTTTCAGCTGCCTTTCCTTGAAGCCTCGGGCCACCGACCGCGAACGGCTTGTACGGGAAGGCACAGGGCGAATGTTCAAGTTGATGCGTGCAGGATGAAGTCATTACCTTAGGCGTCGTGGCCGCGGTACGGTCCGCGTTTGACGGATCCTCAGGGTAAGGGTGGTTTCCGGATTTAATTGCCGCATGGGAATGTGAAATGGACGCTGGACGGGCCAATGTGATCTGCGTAACACGGGAATGTGAGTTCTGCCGCTGAAAGCTCCTTTACAATCCTCGGCGGGCTGAGGTATAATCAGGCCATATTCTGCGCTAAGGAGAGTACATCATGCATAAGCAGTCCAGAATGTTCCCCTTCGTCTTCGGAATCGCAATCGGTGTTCTGTGCACGATCTTTCTTCCGAAATATGTTCGTCCTTACATCCCGGACTCGCTGATGTGGAAGGAATCTGTAGTCAAAGGAACTGTTCTGGCGAAGGAGAAGAAAGGAAATGATCTTCTCTTGACGGTGGATACCTCTCAGGGGGCGCTACTTGCTACCTTCACAAAGAAGGGGGATGAGGTCAACCTACTCGTCAATGAGAAAGACGAGGTTGAATTTACGCTGGAGAAGTACAGGCCCTTCATCGATGACCCAAGGATAACACGAGTAATAAAGGCTCAGCAGGCGTCGTCTCCTGAACAAGAAAAGGCCTCGGCGCCCCCAGCCACTCCTGCGGGTAAGAGCGCGAAGGAAGCTAAAAGGAGCTTGGAGAGACCGGCCCCTCCTGCGCCGGCGTCAAAAAGCACAGCGACGGAAGTGCAGCATTAAGATCCGGGAGAGCGTGGCACCCCTTGCCGGCGTTATGGGGGTTGAGAAATAGGCGGACTTCTTTCATTGTGCTCTCGTAGGCACGTTGACCCATTCGTGCGAGCGACTGCTTTTGCGGATAGTGGTTCCATTAACGCAGTATGTCCGGCAAAGTCAAGTCGAAAATCCTTGACCATCAGTCGCGCCCTACGGTCTTGGTCCACTCACCATCGCAATACAATTCCTGCAAGGATCACGAAAATTACCATGTCCGCACAGACGTGTGCGAGCCAGGGTGCGAACATACCCTGCGAGCGGCGGCGAATCGTTCCAAGCATGATCCCGTAGACGCAGGTCATGCCGAGCCCCCACCCGCCATTCGGGAACCCCTCACGATAATGCCCGGCGCCGAAAAGCCACGCTTGGATCGCAACTGAGAGACCATCGGGCCCAAAGGCGCTGTCAAGTGCCTGCATGACCACGCCGCGAAACACAAATTCTTCCATCGCAGCGTTGAACACTGAAAATCCCAGCCCCACGAGAGGATAAAGCCATGCAGGTACGTCCGGCATATATTTAAGATGCCTTGAGAGGTCAGGATCCTGGGTCCGATACCAGATATAAAGAGCAACACCCGAAGCTACGGCTGTTGCCATCACGAGGCGCAGGCTGTCTTCTCCGAAACGACCGGCGCGCAGCCACAGCAGGGATTTGCGATAAAGCGGAATGGCAAGGACAACGCCGAAATAGACAATGATAGGTATCAAAAGATTGCAGGGCCAGTTGCGAAATGACGAATGCAGAAAAGGCATGGTGGTGAGTGCAGCGGTGAACAACGCAATGTGAAACGCTTGCATCTCCCTGATGCGGGCGGCGACAACGATGAGTAGAACTGCGAGGGCGACTGCCCAGGGACTTGTGCGGAATGAAAACGGAATAACCGAGAGGAGAAGGACGTTAACGGTTATGACTATGGTTCCAGAGAGCGATGAGCGTGGCGGGGGCTGGATCGGGAGGTTGGCTTTCATAATTTGAGCAAGTTGGCATCTCTTTTATGAAACGGGTCGGTTCTTTTCCTTATACATCTCTCTGATCTCACGCTTCAGGATCTTTCCCGTCGCGGTCCGGGGAAGGTCCTGAACCATGATGAATCTGCGCGGAATCTTATAATGCGCGACGTACTCGGAGAGATACTCCCGTAACGCCTTGGGGGTGATTGAGTGTCCGTCCTGCTGGACAATATACATAATTGCCAATTCCTTCCCTTCATCGTGTTCATGAGCCACGCCGATCATGGCGCAATCCTTGATAGCCGGGTGCCGGCACAGGACTTCTTCAACCTCATAGGGATACACATTTAGGCCGTCGACGATGATCATATCTTTCTTGCGGTCGATGATCTTGATATATCCCTCGCCGTCGATGGAGGCGATATCGCCCGTGTGAAGCCATCCGTCCTTAATTGTTTGCGCCGTCTCTTCGGGGCGATTCAGGTAACCCTGCATGACGCTTGGCCCTTTCACAGCCAGTTCGCCGGGGATATCAGGCGACAATGTGTTCCCTTCGTCATCTATTACTTTCACTTCCAGACCAGGCAGCGGCAGACCGACCGTGCCTGGCTTGTTCCTGCCGGGCTCGAGCGGGTTGATCGAGACAATGGGTGACGCCTCGGTGAGACCGTACCCTTGGAGAAGCGGCACCTTGAACGCACGTTCGAAGTTGTGAACGACGTTAACCGGGAGCGGCGCCGCACCGGAGACACAGAGCCGCAGGTTCAGCAGGAACTTGACGAGGCGTGGCATGTCCTTTTCAGCAAGTATTTTATAAACGGTTGGGATCGCCACAAGGATCGTGATCCGGTCGATGATGAGGCTCTTCACCACCTGGGAGAAGGGCCGTACTGAGGGCAGGATGGCTATCCTCGCACCGACGAGGAGCGGTAAGATGACACAGACCGTGTAGGTGAATGAGTGGAACAGCGGCAGGAATACGATGAGCCGATCCTTGTTCGTCACATGAATGATATCGGTGGCAGCACGGGCATTGGTGATGAAATTGCGGTGTGTGAGGAGCGCCCCCTTCGGCCGGCCCGTTGTTCCCGAGGTATAGAGAATGGTCGAAATATCATCGACGGTGTGGGCCGACGGGATCGCTGCTGCGACGTCTGAGGACGCAGCGACTTCACTCAGCATCACGAATGTTCGGTCGCCTTTTTTGACAAGCCGGTCCACAGTACCACGGCAATCTAGGTCATAAAAGCATAATCTAGCTCCTGCATCGCTGAGAATATAATCAAGCTCTTCATGGGTCAAGAGGTTGTTGAGCGGCAGAACGACCGCACCGCTCCTGATGATGCCGAAATATGAGGCGATATAGAGTGCACAATTATGGGAAAGAATGGCCACCCGGTCGCCAGAGCGCATGCCCCGCTTTGTAAGGAACGATGAGAACACATCAGCAAGGCGGTCCATTTCTCGAAAAGAATATTTTCCCCCTTTGAATTTTACAAATGTCCTACGGGGATTCAAGGCAGCTCTTTCTTTCAGGATCTTATCGAGAGGAATCATGTCCTTAATCATGCGGTGAAGTATACCATGACGAATAAGGCAGTAAAAGCAAAAAAGCGCGGTCCTCTGAGATGACCATGGCATGTGGACGTTTTCCTGTACGGGCTTGGTTTTTCTCTGCGACCTTTGTCCTACTTGAATTTTGCCTATCGTGGTGCTGAACGCATTCCCCTCACAATGGCTTCACGATACCAAGCAGAGATAAGACGCAATCCTTGACATTATACAGGATATGTTCTATCTTAATTAAAGGGTATCCTTGTTTGCGGAAGACATGTGGCTGCGAATTCGGATTAGACTGCAGCCGGAAGAGGCACTGTCGTCGTAAATTGATGACATCCGGATATCGCAAGAGGATTTTAAGATAAAATTGTCGGAAGGAGGCGGCACATATGGAGGAAAGAAAGGGTATCATAACTATGAAAGGGAAGCCCCTTAGCTTGCTCGGGCCAGACCTCAAGGTCGGAGACAGGGTCCCGGACTTTACCGTTCTGAGCGGTGAACTCCTCGATGTGAAGCTGCGGGATTTCAGTGGGAAGACGAAGGTAATCAGCGTAACACCGTCGCTTGATACTCCGGTCTGCGATCTGCAGGCTCGGCGTTTCAACCATGAGGCGGCGTCGCTGCCGGCTGATGTAGTGGTGCTGAACGTCAGCATGGATCTTCCATTTGCGATTTCGCGCTTCTGCACCGTAGCGGCGATCGATCGGGTAAAAGCGCTGTCGAACCATCGGGATGCATCCTTTGGCACGGCCTACGGCGTCTTGATCAAAGAGCTGCGGCTTCTCGCAAGATCGATCTTTATCATCGACAAGGACAACATCCTGCGGTACAAAGAGATTGTTCCTGAGCAGACCGACCACCCCAACTACGAAAAGGTGTTCGAAGCACTTAATAGAACTATTGGAATGGTCAAGGTTGCGTGAGGCAGGAGTTGCTGCATGCAGGAGGATAAAAGAATAGGCAGGCCCCGATTCGTGGGGGGTCTGCCTATTGAGAGGTTAGGTTTAATTTAAAGTTTTACGACATTAGCTGCTTTTGGGCCTTTGGGGCTGTCAACAACGTCAAACGTCACATTCTGACCTTCGGCCAGAGACTTAAAGCCGCTGTCCTGGATGTCGGAAAAGTGGACAAAAACATCTCCGCCCTCTTCTTTGGTAATGAATCCAAAACCCTTGGAATCATTGAACCATTTAACGGTACCTTTTGCCATTCAGGTTGAACCTCCTTCTGTAGATTAGTGAAGATTGCGGACAATGTCACAAAAAAAACCGCAAAGCGTACAATCTTTGCGGCTTCTCTCACAACAAAGACTTCCGAACTTCAGGAGAATAATTACATAGTTAAGCATAAAAGTCAAGCGTTAATTTTTGAACAAGAGAGAAAGTCGTAAAAGGGAGATAGGAAGCTCGGCGGACTCATGGAAAGAGACCTGAGCAGCTCAGAAAGCGGACTGTCAGACGTTCCCGGTAAGGAGGTAGCACAATGCCTTGTTCACACAAAAAGGGATTGGACATAAAACAGCTCGTCTGGAACCTGAAACCCCTCTTCTTAGGCGACAGCGACCTTCGCATGAAAGAAAAGCGCAAATCTCTCGCACAGGAGAGCTATAAGTTCATCAGCGCTTGGAAAGATCGTACCGACTATCTTGAAGATCCCGTGACTCTCCGTCAGGCGCTGGACTCCTATGAAGCTTGGAAGCGGAGGTACGGTACGGACGGCGATGAGGGGTATTACTTCTGGCTCCGCACCCGGCAGGACCAGAACGATCCAAAGCTCAAAGCCCGGTTCAACAAGATCGAGGAATTCAGCAAGAAGATAGACAACGACAGCCAGTTCTTCCGCCTGCGCATAGCTGGCATCAAACGGGAGGATCAGAAGAAATTTCTGGAGCATGACGCCCTCAAGCCATATCGCCATTTTCTGGAACGGGTATTCGCCGAATCCCGCTACAACTTGAGCGAGCCTGAGGAGAAAATCCTGAACCTCAAGTCCGCTACCTCATACGCGAATTGGACCAAAATGACCGCCGGTTTCCTCGCAAGGGAAGAACGTCCCGTCATCACGGAGGACGGCAGGAAGAGGGTCCGGCCATTTGCAGAGATAATCAGTCTCATGAACAGCAGGAAAAAGAGGACACGCGAATCCGCCGCCGACGCCTTTAATGACATACTGCACAGGCACGTCGACGTAGCCGAGGCCGAGCTCAATTCCGTGCTTGCGAACAAGAAAATCGACGACGAACTCCGCGGCGCTCCACGGCCGGACAGTCTCCGGCATCTGAGCGATGATATTGAAAGCGAGGTCGTATATGCCCTCATTGATGCCGTGTCGAGGCGGTTCGCTATCTCCACCCGGTACTATAAGCTCAAGGCTAAACTATTCAAGGTTAATAAATTAGCCTATCATGAAAGGAACGTTGAGTACGGAGAGGTAGCCAAGCACTATCCCTATGGAAAATCAATAAATATCGTCCTTAGGGCGATGAACAAGCTCGACCGTCAGTTTGCCGATATCTTTACCGGATTCATAGAGAACGGACAGATCGATGTGTTCCCCAGGAAGAGTAAGGACAGCGGCGCATTCTGCATTCATCATCTCATCACACAGCCCACATACATCCTCCTCAACCACACAGGTAAGTTGCACGATGTCCTGACCATTGCGCACGAAGTGGGACACGGCATCAACAACGAGCTTATCAAAGAAAAACGGCACGCCCTTGATTTCGGCACGCCTACTTCCACGGCCGAGGTCGCGAGTACGTTCATGGAGGACTTCGTGCTTAAGGAGATACTACGCGAGGCCGACGATGAACTGCGGCTTGCCGTCATGATGGCAAAGGTGAACGACGACGTCTCGTCCATATTCCGCCAAGTCGCCTGCTACCGGTTTGAACAGGATTTGCATGGCGAGTTCGGGAGGAAAGGATATCTGTCAAAGAAAGAGATCGGGAGGATCTTCCAGAAGCACATGGCGGCTTACATGGGGCCCGCGGTTGAACAGTCCCCAGGCTCGGAAAACTGGTGGGTCTACTGGCATCATATCCGGTACTTCTTCTATGTCTATTCTTACGCAAGCGGTCTTTTGATATCCAAGTCCCTCCAGAGGGAAGTGAATAAAGATCCAGCGTTTATCAATAAGGTAAAGGAATTTCTGTCCGCCGGGCTGTCCGACTCTCCAAAGAACACTTTCAGCAGGCTCGGGATTGACATCGCCGATAGAGCATTCTGGAACAAGGGGCTGGATGAGGTCGAGAATCTGCTGAACGAGACCACGCGACTGGCTTCCAGGCTGGGGAAGACTTAGCGCTCGCTAACACACCGCGCTGTCAGACGGACCGTCTCGCTGAACGCGCACTTAGAACGGATATCTCGTTTGGGGCAAGTTGCTCTGCAGAGCGGAAGATGACGAACACACCGTTGTTTCTATCAGAGATGTCATAGTTGCTAATCGTGAGTTCCATTGATGAACACTAGCCGCGGTATTTGCTTGTCGTCCGTCCCCGCAGGCGCGGCTTGGAGCTATGCTCGTTGTCATTCGAAATATTCACTGGGATTATTTCGGGCCTGCTTGCGAAGTATGTCCGCAACTTCATCGAGATATTTCTCTCTTTTCCATCGAAAAGGGATATCTA
Organism: Nitrospirota bacterium; assembly: GCA_035623825.1. Taxonomy (GTDB): domain Bacteria; phylum Nitrospirota; class UBA9217; order UBA9217; family UBA9217; genus DASPSR01. The sequence goes on along the minus strand of DASPSR010000021.1, from coordinate 53,017 downwards.
TGATCGACCCCGGTTCATGTATTGAGTATAGAGCCTGAAATGCCTCCGCCAGTACAGTCCGCTGTTGTGCAGTTTGAAACGGCTCGCCGAGGGGATGGCCGAACGGCCATTTCAAAAAAATTGTTCTTGGAGGCTTGACCTTCCGAGAGTATTCACGCACGATCGATATCCCGACTGTCGGGATCCCCTTCCGTTCAATTTCCCTCTGTATGAGTCCCACGGACTGGTTGCATATGCCTCACCCGGGCGTCAGCAGGACGGCATCGACGTTATCCTCCATCAGTCTTCGCGCGACCTCTGGCGCGGTACTACTGATAAGCGTAAGGATATGCCTGTCTGTTATATGCCCCATAAAACTGTAATGGATATTCGCCATGCGACCAATCACTCCTTCTTTCTCGAACTCTTGCAGCCTTTGGATGGGAAAGACAATATTAATGTCCCGGTCGGCATCGGAATGGTCATAGTAATCGTGCGTGATCATTAGGTTTGATACCTTTTTTTGGATGTCGATGATCCGATATGAAGGGTCGCCGTCCGGATCACCCATGTCGAATGGAGTCTGGTCTTTATGATGAACGCCCGCTGTTGTGACAATGGCGACCTTCGACTCATCCAGAGACTTCGTCACCGGTGTCCACGGGACGTCTTCGGATTCCCACGGATCGTGGGAGCGTATAAACATCTTCGCCAGCGACGGGAAACGAGTGATGACCTTTGCTATCATTTTATTTTTTAACCGGACTATCTCCATATTCTTCTCGCTTTTATCAAGTAGGAATATTCCCTTTTTTCATGTAAAAAACGCGGATGCGGCAATCGATGTCCGTAGGGTTTTTTATATATATCCGCGGCGGAATTATTGACGTTCGCTTAGGTTGGATGTGCGAGAATAATCAAGATGCTCGCCGCGGCCTCCTAGTCACTATCTCATCTTGCGTTCAGCGTCAAAATACCTCTTCATCTTCCTGACGCCAAGCCGGATCAACGATGCAGAGAAAGACAATATCCATCTTGCCGGTATTGCTGATAAACTGTGTCGTCTTCGGAGGGATATAAACCGTCGAGCCGGGGCGCACGATCCCGGTCTCGCTGTCGATATGCATGACCCCTTCACCCTCCATGATATAGTAGACCTCGGAGGTTTTGAGCCGGTGCGGCTTCGTGGTCTGACCGGGCCTCACTCTCGCGTGTGCAAGGCTGTAACGGAGCTTGAGGTCAGCCTTGTCCGGGTGGAGGATCTCCCGAAGGACACTGTTGTCTCCTGCAACGAATTCTGTGCAGTCTTTCAGGTTTCGTATGAACATGACGGGCTTCTCCTAACGACCCTTTCATTTTACGCATTCGTTTGACTCAACTTTATCATAAATTCAGTCTTTTTCAAGGCATCCTCAAACAGGCCATTGATTTCCTGCCTGTAAGCCCCTGCCGAGCACGACTCGCCAGCCATGCTGAGACCAATTGACGGTCATCCGCTTTGATCCCGAATTGGATCCCGGACGGTCTTGACGCAAACATGACGATACAGTACAATCAGTTACCGCGTTCGGATATCAGTCATATGGACCAACACGAATTGAATGATCACAAACGCTGGTTTGCCGAATACTGCAGGTCATTTTACACATCCTCTCGGGAAGACCAGCAAAATATCGTCCTCAAACAGGAACACACTACCCGTGTATGCGAAAACACCGTGCAGATCGCGCACGGTATTTCGCTCGACGAAGAGCGAGCCATACTCGCTGAAACGATCGCCTTGTACCATGACATCGGCCGATTCCTGCAGTATCAGAAGTACAAAACATTCAAAGACAGCGTCTCGATAAATCACGCGTCCCTTGGAGCACGGGTGCTGATAGAGAATAACGTCCTGCGGGCCCTTCGCCGGCATGAGCGAGACATTATATTACGGTCAGTTACCTTGCACAATGTCTATTCACTGCCCAACGGGCTTGACCAGGAAATGCTTTTTTTCCTCAAACTCGTTCGTGATGCCGACAAGCTTGATATCTTGAGAGTTGCCATTGAGTACTACGGGCAGCCGGAGGGAAAAAGAGCATCAGCCGTTGGGCTCGGACTCCCAGATGTCCCCGGATATTCCCCAGAAATCCTGACAGCCTTGACGAGCAAGCGGATGATCCGGATGTCAGCGCTGAAGACTTTGAACGACTTTAAATTGCTCCAGTTGATTTGGATTTATGATCTCAACTTCGCAAGCTCTCTGAGAATCCTGGAGTCGAGGCGATATATCGAGGGCATTGCCGCAGCGCTCCCGAGGTCGAAGGAAATTGACAGCGCACTTGCCGTGCTTCGCAGGTATGTTTACGAAGGACAGAGCGGCAAATAGCGCCCGCTCGGCGTGTCCTCTTTTGTACCCTTCGTGGCCTTTCAGGGCATGGCTGACAATGCGGTCTCTCTTGCCTTGTAATACCGGTAGAGCACCCTCTCGATGTTCCTGATGATGCTTTCCTTCGCATTGACGATGAATATTCTGTTCTGTATGTGAAAGAGCTCACGCTCCATCCGTACTACTTCGGGAGGCGAGGAATGTCTTTTCGCCAGTTGGGCCTCAAACATGGGAACGATCTTGTCCTTCATCCGGAGCTCGGTGTCCATCAGAAAGACTGCAATCTCAGGTGAGAGATCGACTACTCGGTTGAGGAAAGCAGCGATCTCTGCGTCGTAGATCTGCTTGGGCGGAGATGACTTGACCTCCGTATACAGGAGCGATCCATTGAACTTCGCGATCACATCATAGTCGCCTCCGACCGCCGGTCGCTTAAACTTTACACCCCAGACCGCCTCTGAGCCGAATTCCCGCTTGAACACTTCAGCGATAAACCATTCGAGCGTCTCTCCAAAGCTTTTGACCGGGCCCATGGTGAGGTAATGCACGTGGGCTCTTTTTTTGGCCAACTTGATGGAAAGGAGGTAGTCGATATAGTCCTTCGTTACGCCGGGGGTTGCGTACTTAGAGACCTGTTCGAGCGTGAATAGCCCTTGATTTTTGATCACGTCGCGCAGGAAGAGTCTGAAAGAATACTTGTGCAGCATCTGGTAATAAGAATTCAGATACTTTTTTGACGGGGTCAGAAGGTCATCAGAAGGTTCCTTTTTATAGACCGTGAATCCTCGGCGCTTCAGAAGGATATCGATGCGCGGCGTCATGATATTCAGAGAGGCGCGAAGCCGCTTGACTTCCTCTCTCAGGTAATCGAGCTCTGTGGAGATCTTTTCGTCGGATAATGTCACAGGCCCTCATTCTCAGGCGCAGGCTGCAGGGTCCTTCTGGCATCCTGATTCTCGCTTTTTTTCGGCAAGTCGTATCTCTCGCCGTGCCTTCGCCTCTCTGCTTCGCCGCTTTTCCTCTTCGGTTTCAAGGATGAGCGGGGGAATCTCTCGCGGTTTTCCGCGCTGGTCAAGCGCAACATAGGTCAGGTACGCCGACGCTGCATGACGCACTTCTCCGGTGATGAGGTTCTCCGCCTCTACGCGGACCCCGATCTCCATGGACGTCCTCCCGACCAGATTCAGGCTTGCCTTGACGAACAAAACGTCGCCAACAAAGACCGGATGATGGAAGTCCATTCGATCGATCGAGGCGGTAACGACGTTGCTCCGTGCATGCCGCGCGGCTACAACGCCTGCCGCCTCATCGATGATTTTTACGACCACGCCGCCGTGAACATTCCCCGCAGGGTTCGCATCCTGGGGGATCATCATCTGTGCCATGGTCACGCTGCTGTCGTTTACCCGTTTCCCTTCCATTGGATCCTCCTTATTCCAGCCTCATGCTGCATCGACATCTGCATTGTGAGAAGCCTTCTGCTGCTACTGCTCATATGCGGGCTGTTATAATATTTCCCCGGGCACCGGTCTGTTGAGCATATTTTATCAAACTATGCTCTTGTTATGTATATATAATTTGGATATGAAAGAGCATCGGGGGATATAAGTTCGTGTAATAATTGAAATTGCAGGGAGGTTCGGTCACTTATTCTTTGCGGGTTCCAAGCTTTAGGTTTTCACTTCAAAATTTTAACATGTAACAGTTCCGGTTTTAACCTCGCTACGTTTTGATGATCATAGCTTTCCATTAAAACTCGAAGGAACCCTGTCATCGGGTTTTTTCGACGTATCGTCAAGAGGAAGCAGCGTCGATATAAAACTTATCCGATGGGCGAAGTGCGTCCGGCCGGCAATAATAAGAGTGGCTCCGCTTTTTGACAGGCAAGATCAAAGGATGCTTATGTATTAGGAAAGGAATTTATTATCCTCTGAAACAGCAGACATAGCGCTTGATACAGTTGAACGTCATTAAGCATTAGAAAATTCCTGATAAAGCAATTTCAGTCGCCACATGACGAACAATCAATCCATAGATAGAAAGGAAAATTAGAAAATGCCATGATATGAATCAAAACTTTCTTGATCATTAACCAATCTACGGAGCTTCGAAAATGTGAGAAACTAAATTTTAGTCGTCTGTCAGAACTGCGCCGACGACAACTTTTCACTGATCCTGGGAACTGCACAACCAGTGCCATATACGCCCCCCCCAAAACGCCCGCATCAGCCGGCCTGTCATATAACACTATTTACTTTTTGCAGTATGCGAGCACCGGCAACGAACTAACGGGATCAAGTATATTTCGCTACTCCTAGGCAACCTCTTTAGCATTGATCATCTGAAGTTTCTTATCGATTCCTACAGCTATCTCAACAGCCTTAATCACGTCTGTTTCATGGTCTCTAAATTAAGCCAACAGTTTTATAGATATCTTCCAACTTAAGCGCGCCGCGGACGAGAGCCTCAAGCTCATCGGCAAAGACCGGCATTATATCAGAAACAGCTGATCCCCTGGCCCTGATCCTGTCGAATAATTCAAAATAAGTCATCTGTTTCCAATCCTCTCCAAGAAGAAGTACCATTCCGCGACTTATCTCATACGGATTTAAGCCTCGCTCTGAAAGCCACAATTCTATGTATCCTGACATACCAAGAAGTGCATCCATTTTATACCCACTTTTCCAAACGAGTGTACAAGTATCTACTATATCCTTTTCAAGAGCCAATTAAGGCGCTCACCTTCCATGACCTCACCTCGTAGATTTCGGGTTATGGTGACGCTGGCTGATTGCGTTTTTTTATGGTCCACATAACCGATGATATGGCCCTCATGAAGTATTTCGTAGCTTTGCTGCCATTCTCCCGGTTTTATTTTATGTACATGTCCGCATACTTTTAACATAACGACCCCGGGTAACGAGCTTATCAACATCCTGGTCTATTCCTCTAAACCACTTATCCGTTCAAGGAGTTAATCATCAGTGGTCTAATACTCGCTTTCAAATACTATAGTTGCATTCTTTGTGCCACGGTTATAAACCTTGTGATATCGCTGAGTTAAGTCGTATGAAGCTCTAATACTTATAAATATTTGGGTTATTAGGCTATGTTAATAGGTGATATGTCCAAAAGTATTAATAATTATTACTGTAAGATATTGATTGTACACAAATTTATCTTAACTATCATAGCAATGTAAATTTACGAAAAGGCTTGGAAGATGTAAAAGAGTGAGATTTCAATTACTAACCTTGACGCCAATTGTCCAGATCGAAAAGTAAATCAAGTCATGTCTTTTTCTCGATTTCTGTATACATCCTGCTATGGTAACGGAATGGAACGTATTTTCGGCAGGTGGAATGACTGCTTAGGAGAAAACCGGACTTAAAATCGCTTGTAGCGGCAGGAATCCATCTGGTGCAGCACACGTTTATTGCCTATTTACTTCAACGTGCGCTCGAACCGCACCGAGACATGAAGAGCTGATTCAACGGAAGATAAAGGCTGTATAGTCATGTACATTGCTTGCCTAAGACTTCCCGTATTTTTCTCGAAAGAGCATCGGCCCTTAATGGCTTTGATATGAAGTTTATTTTTTCATTTTCGATGCCCTTTTGTTTGAGGATGTCCGCTGTATATCCGCTTATAAAAAGAATTCTTATATCAGGTTTTATCTTCTTCAATTCATCATGCACGTCTTTTCCGCTCAGCTTGGGCATTATCATATCGGAAACAATGAGTTGTATTCTCTCAATATTTTCCCGGAAAAGTCTGATGGCCTGTTCTCCATCAACGGCCTCTATCACGCTATAGCCTAACTCCTCAAGCAATGTTTTTGTTACCTTTCTAACAGCCGGGTCGTCTTCTACTAAGAGGAGTGTCTCATTGCCTGCGATAACAGCGATTGATGCGGGCTTTGCGGCAAGCTGCCTATGGGGTTCTGCCAAGGGTATGTATATCTTGAGTGTTGTTCCCGTACCGGACTCACTGTACACATTTATGAAGCCATCATGCTGTTTGATTGTTCCGTAGACCATTGCCAGTCCTAATCCGGTGCCCTTACCAACCTCTTTTGTTGTATAAAAAGGCTCAAAGAGGTGTTCTTGCGTTATTTTATCCATCCCCACGCCTGTGTCCGTTACCGAAACAACTGCATACCTGCCGACGTTGCCGTATTGATGAACCTGAACGAACAGCTCATCTATTTCGGCCTCGTCTGTGGTCATTGTCAGCATCCCCCCATGAGGCATTGCGTCCCGTGCGTTCGTTGCCAGGTTCATCAGCACCTGCTCTATCTGTCCTTTATCAGATTTTACGATCAAGTCATGATCAGTGGTTTCAACGTTGAATTCAATATCTTCGCCAATGATCCTATCCAATATCTTCTTCATACCCACTACGATTTCGTTGATGTTAATCGGCATCGGGTTTATTACCTGTTTCCTGCTAAATGCAAGCAGGCTGTGCGTGAGATTGGCTGCTTTTTCCGCTGAAGCAAGTATTTGATTCACATAATTATGTAATGGAGCGGACGCCGGGATCTTCATGTTCAAAAGGTTTGCGTACCCGATTATGGCCGTCAGAATATTATTGAAATCATGCGCTATACCGCCAGCAAGGTGCCCGATCACCTCCATTTTTTGCGCCTGGTAGAATTGGTTCTCAAGCTTCTTCCTTTCTTGCTCGGCATTAAGGCGCTGGGTTATATCCCTGAAAGTGACAACCCTGCCTGAGAGCATTTGATTATCATAGATCGGGACACTGGTATATTCGACAGAGAAACAAGTACCATCCTTCTTCCAGAATATATCCTTGTCAACTGCATTAGTGATTTCGTTTGTCAACAAGGCGTGCAGTTCGCATTCTTTCTCGGGAAATGGGGAATTATCAGGCCTGGAGTGATGCCACGCCGCATGGCTGCTCTTTCCGATTAGTTCCTTCTGATCCCAACCCAGCATCCGGGCCCCGGCAGAATTGATGAATGTCACTTTCCCAGCCATATCCAGCCCATAAATACCATCGCCTGCGGAATTTATGATCAATTCTATCTTGCGCGAAAGTTGTCGCAGCTTTTCCTCTGCCTCCTTACGCTTGGTTATGACATCAAATACGGTAACAAAGCACCCATTTTCCGGACTATACACGTAGAAAGAGAACCAGTTAGCCAATGGCGCTATATATGTTTCAAACCTCTCCGGATTACCGCTCGAAGCCACTCTGCCGTAAATTTCGAACAACTCCGGGTTGGATTCGTATATGCCCGGGAGTACTTCGTTGACCTTTTTCCCGACGACATTTTTTAATCCGGTCAAACGTTCAAATGCCGTGTTTACCTCCAGATATACAAAATCCTTCGGCTGATCGTTTTCGAACAAAATACGGCAATAGGCGAATCCTTCGAGCATGTTATCGAAAAGAGAGTGAAAACGCCTTTCACTTGCCCGGATAGCATCTTCCGCCTGTTTGCGATCAGTGATGTCCCGCGCAATACCGAACAAACCGCTGATCTCCCCATTTACATTGAAGATAGGCCCTTTTGTGGCGAGATAAGTCCTGTAAGTACCATTACCCACTGGTAGACGCTCTTCGTAGGTCAGCACCCGGCCGGCATCCATTACCTTTCGATCTCCCGCCATAATATCCCCGGCATTTTCGGCAGGGAACAGCGTTGTGTCGTCATTGCCGATCACCTCCGCAGCTGCCTTGCCGGTGAAATTTGTTGCGGCGGCATTGAGCATGAGATACCGCCCCTGCCTGTCCTTCGCATAAATGGCATCGGTGGTCCCGTCGAGCAGGGCATTTATGAGGTTCTGACTTAAACGCAGTTTCTCCTCTATCTGCCAGGTTTTCTGAATATGCCGGGAGATAAGTTGATACAGGAGGATGCCTGTCACGACAACGAAGAGTAAGCCTTTCAACACGGAAATACGGATGAGGAACTCTGTATCCCCCAGCAGCGAAGTCAAGGCATTGTCGGAAAGGTAAATCCACGATGCAGCAAACAATGCATAGATTATGACGATCCGCAGGGCAGCAGGACGGTCGCTCCTACTTCGGGGATGTGTCATGACGCCTCCAAGGCAGCATAGCAACTTGCACATGATTAAAATGAGTTCTACAAACTACTTGCCGAGTGCTTCCGCAAGCCCCGCTTCCAGACTCGGGAATCAATTTTTCCATACAAGAAAAAGACCTTCTCGCCTTTAATATTCATAAAGCATATCAGATGCCAAACTAAAAGATTTTTTATTTCAACAAGTTACCGGTGAGGCTCCTTAATGGCTGTCAATTTTTTGATTGCGGAAAAATCTGCGAGCTACATCAGGCTGGCAACTTAACCCGATGAATAGGCGATTAGCAGATGTTTTTTGGTCATGCAGGTATCGTAATCAGACAACCTTTTTTTTGGTGCGTAGTGTAGGCGCGAGTTTTTACGGAAGTGTAATTAAGGTAATCTTTCCTCATGTTTCCAAGCAGTTAGATGATTCTTTGTCTGATTGCGGAAAGAAACAACAACGAAAAGAACAGAAGAGATGGCTCTTATACGGGCATTGTTACTTTTTTCGTATAATCTGGGGTGTAACGGATCGTGGAGCCGAGGGGATCAAATTGCCATCTATAAATAGTATTTGCCTTTATTAAGCTTATGGTACGATCACAGTACACTTGTAATATACTGCCTACTTGACAAGGATTATCTCTTGAATTATTATTTTTGGAGAGCGCGGGTGAGAAATGCTTGAGACCGTCGCCAAGCTCTATTAATAATCGAGGGGAGCGTGTGAGTGAGGATTATGAAATCGATTGTAAGAATATCTCTGACTGTAGCTATGGTTGCGTTCACCGTCTCGGCTTATGCTTATGATTGGAACGCTGCAGAACACGACTATCACGTTGGCAAGTGCAGCAGAATCAAGCAACATGCACAGAAAACCGATACGCCTGATTGTCAGAATTACAGCGGGCCCACGGCATATCGTTGTTGCTGCGATATATGCGATGATTATTCGAGAGAATGTCTTAATAATAAATTGTCTTCAGAGACCTGTGCAAAAATAAAAACAAACTGTCAACATGACTGTAATGTTTTTTTATCGAGCCAATCTCAGAAAAGTAAATGAGAATAAATATGATTTAAATCGCTGGTTTGCAATTGAAAAAATTAAAGGCTTAGAGGTAAATCATCTAAGCCTTTTTCATTTTGTATTTCTTCTTACGCAACGGCTTTTTGTGTTGATATTTCTCCTCATTACGACAATTTAATTGGTGGAGGCGGTGGGATTCCAATAGTTTGTCCAATCCTTTGATATTGCAGAACATTTCCTACGGGAGATTAGGATATACCCCACATAACTACCCCTTTAATGTCGGATGTCATGAGACTTCGTTGGACATCTTTGATTTTCATCGGACATCAAGCTGCTGATGCACTTTGGACTAACTCTGATTCCTCGGTACTATCAACCTGAAAGGTTACTCGACCACAGTATACCCGATATCCCGAAAGCCACGTAGACGCTTCTTGTGCATTCGAAGGAGTTTAGGTACATTGGCATCGATGTAATCATGCACCCGCACTTCTAGTTTTCCCGGATGCTCCCGATGGAGCCTTCCTGCATACTGCACAATTGTCCCTTTCCAAGAAAATGGCATAGCAAGGATAAGCGTATCGAGTCGAGGATCATCGAATCCTTCGCCAAGATAGCGGCCTGTCGCTGCAATCAACCTAGCTTCTCCATCTGGAATTGCGTCCAGTCGTGCCATGGTCTCTCGCCGTTCTTTAGGAGATAGCCTGCCGCTCAGGACTATGAGATGTTTTACTTCACCTTGTAGACTTGCGGTGAGAATATCTAGGTGCTCTTTTCGCTCTGTAAGCAGTACAGGAGAGCGCCCCTCTTGGATCGCCTGCCGGACATCGGTGAGAATGATATTGTTCCGTCGCTCATCGGAAACAAGACCAGCATATATTTGCTGAATCGACGAGTCGGGATTATCCATTGCAAAATCTGTAGTTCTGCAAATCAACTGATGCTTGAAGCGCGCTCTTGCTTCCAGGCTTTTCGGATGCACCGCATACCTGATAGGACCACATTGCATGTGAATAATCGGCTGATGTCCATCGCGCCTATAAGGCGTCGCAGTAAGACCTACGATATACCGTGCCTTGACCTCATTTAGAACGCGCTCAAAGGACACAGCAGGGAGATGGTGACATTCATCCACAATCACGTGACCATATACCGCGACCATATCATTTACCTCATCCTTCCGGACCAGACTTTGAATCATAGCAACATCCAATATCCCGTTCGGCTTATTCTTGCCCGCCCCGATCCTGCCAATTTCCCTCGGGTCGATGCCGAGAAAGAGGGAAAGTCGCGCAATCCATTGATCCAGGAGCTCTTTCCGATGGACAAGCACAAGCGTCCTACAACCACGTTTCGCTATAAGACGAGCGCCAATAACGGTCTTGCCAAACCCCGGCGGCGCGGAGAGGACTCCGAGATCGTACTTAAAGATTTCGTCAATTGCCTCCTGCTGCGCTTCTCTCAACGTTCCATTGAAAGAATACGATGGCCCTGCAGGTGCAATTCGCTTGTCATCTAGCACGAGTTTCACGCCATGCTCCATAAATAGCTCTTGAAGGCTGTCAAGACAACCCCTCGGGATGGCGATGTGTTCGGGATGCTCTTCGAAACAGGATATTACTCGCGGGATTCGCGCGGTGGATAAACGCAGACTTTGCTTTTCATAAAACATCGGGTTCTGAAATGCTGCAAGCCGTTTGATGCGTGTTAAGAAGGGCGACGGCAGATCCTTCTTTTCAACGTACAGCCGCTGCAAAAAAGTGCAATGTGTCACCGAAGGAAACTTACCAATGATTTTCTTTTTCGGCTTTCCTCGGGAAGGCGTCCTGTTCCAAGGAGCTTGTTTTTCGGCATCTTCATCGGTATCTCTCGGCACACCGGTCACGCTGTCCTGCCTTATCGCTTCATCTGCAATTCGCTGGACGGCTTCTGGTTGAAGTTTATTGATCGACGCAAGGTATTCCCATTGATCTGTATATGGCGTAAAGTTCTCATCGAGAAATACCGTATTGCCTTTCTGCCGCGGTTCATGTTGGAATGGAAGCGCAATCAGGTTTCCGAAGCCCCCCTTGGGCAAATTGTCCTGACTAGGAAACAGCCGATCATAGGATTCCATGCTGAGCTGATGCCTCCTGCTCATAGTTTCCGTGATCAGGTAGCAGCCCATAGTCCTGGCAGTCGCTGCCGGCACAGGTGCAGCAAAGAAGAACCAAGCATGAGCCCCATTTCCAGAGCGTGATCGTTCAATAGCTACGGAGATTCTCAAATTCTTACAGGTTTCCCGGAAAGCCGCAACATCATCCTTCCAAGTCTCGTTATCGAAATCAGCAGCAAGAAACCAGGAAGTATCGTCGGGCAACATTGGGTATACGCCTATGACGTGGCGCCCCTGAAGATGATCCATAATGACCTGATCGGTTATAGGAAGGAACTTTCGATTGGCACACTCGCTGCACTTACCCAGAGGTTTGAGGGTCTTTCCACAGGTTCCGGTGACCCATTCATTCTTGCAAGCAGGTGAGTAGCCCTTCTTACCAGTACGGCTTGTCCACAGTTTCGGGAAGAGATCCTCCCTCCCGTGAAACAGAGAGCGGAACAATTTCACTTTTTCCTGAGGCGTTCTGGCAGCACGGGTTCTTGTCAGCTTGGCGCACGCTGCCTCCAGGATGGTAAGTTGCTGTTTGAGCGAATTAAGCCTCGAAAGCGCTTGCTCGCGTTCGCTGTTCAATTTGGAAAGAAGTTCTTCTTCTTTGGCTATGGCCTTGAGAAGTACTTTCTTATCTGACATTGATTCTCCGTATCAGACAATTGCAAGGTGACCATGCGCGGATGAGAGATATACCATGGATGGTATTGCGATGAGAAACGGATTCATCCTTAAAAACGCCTGCTCTTGGTTTTTTCTTCTCGAATAGCACGCTCTTTTTATACAGATCGGCAACACGTTTACCCATTACGACATTCTTCCGAATCTTTGTGTAGTCTCCAGATCCTGTTTCGAACTGCATAATATAGCGGGTTGCATCTGCCAGAACATGATTGCTTACCAATGCACCTAAGCCCGCGTCTCTAAACTCATGGCCACTCAAGTATTTCTTGTGAACTTATTGCACTCTTTTAACTTACTCTACAAGATTCATTGCGCGCCCAACTAGCCATGCGTTATTACGATGATTGCATCTGTCAAGCAAAATGCACTGACAAGTGGCCGGTCTTGCGTGAACGGGAGGCCGGCTTGACGACGATCTGCACGTCGCGACCCAGGAGGGTCATGCACTCGAGCATCTTGGCCTCGGAAATGCCGCGGAACCGACCACGCAGCATATTGGATAGCTTGGGTTGGGTCATCCCGAGCAAAGACGCAGCCTGCGTCTGCGTAAGATTTCGAAATTTGATGATCTCAGCAATCTTCGCAGCAAGCTGGGCCTTGACCAGCATCTCCTCAGCGTCCGCAACCCTGAGATCAGCATAGACATTCATGCTTCCTTTTTCAATTCTGCTCATTGTTATACTCCTTCCGAATGCTTTTGGGCCAGTTTCAATCTCGCTTCAATCATATCCTTGTCCGCTTTGGGCGTCTCGATCCCCTTGCGTGACTTCTTCTGGAAGCAATGCAACACATATACGCCATTGCTGAATCTCACGGTATACACCGCACGGTACGTACTGCCATCGTAGTCTTCTACGACCTCAAGCACTCCGGCCGATCCAAAGCCTTTGAGGGGCTTGGCTTGCTGATGCTTATTGCCGCTTTGAGCCAGATAGAGAGCATAACCGAAGACATCGACAACCTTCGCTGGCATTTCCAAAAGATCTTTTTTCGATGATCCTACCCAGAACAAAGGCTTCACGTCATCCGTCTCCTAGTTTCTATTATACCCATTTGGATATATAATGCAAGTGAAACTCCTGTACATTTATTAGAAAGTCCGAATCTCTCTAATACTGACATACGACAATAAATATCGAAGAGGATTCAATTGTTCCTGATGACATGAGGAGGAATCGAATAGTTTGTCTAATCACCTGAATTGTCGTCATTAATTGCAGCCCACAGTTTTCGACATACCCCCAAATGTACCCCATCTTGCGAATGCTTGAAAAAAAAGAGCTAATTTCTTGAAGGAATTAGCTCTCGGCCTCAGATCTAATCGATGGAGAATTGAGGAAAAATTAAATAAATTCAATAAAATCAATAATTTAATTGGTGGAGGCGGTGGGATTCGAACCCACGTCCGAAAACCTTTAGCCAGAAGCTCATACATGCTTATCCCCGCCTTTGGTTCTCGCCTCCTCCGGCGCCTTGGGGAAAGCTCCGGAATCGGCCAGTCCGGTTTTTTCTTATCTCCCCGCCCCGGACGATGTCGGGAAGACCAGCCTGAAGTGTGACGTCCCTTCGGCCGCTCAGGCTACAGCCGGGAGACGCGCTAGCCTATATTATTAGGCAGCGAGTGCCAGTTCTGGTGTATTGGCAGTTATTGTTTGCCATGTGTTTTACGAGCCCCATGGCACCTCGGCATGCAACTCCTGACCTCTCGATCCCCGTCGAAGCCTGTCGCCCCCTTTTTGATGAGATTGAACCTGTCGTTGCTGTGAAGACAAATAGGCTTGGACACAGATCAATGCTAATAGGCACAAGAAGGGATAGAGTAGGAGGGATAGTATCCCTGCGCTTATCCGCGTCAATCTGCGTCCAAAGATCAACTTTCTCCTTATAATTATACTACTCTATTTCTCTTTCGAATACAATAGCCGTTCGGCATCGGCCTTGCTCACACCGCTGATCCTGACAATTTTATCCCTCGATGTTTTGCCTGAGACGATCTCGATCCGCGACCTGGGAACAGAGAGCATTTCAGCAAGAAATCGGACGAGTGCATCGTTCGCCGCGCCGTCCACGGGCGGGGCGATGAGCCTGATCTTGAGTCCGCCGTTCTCCATCTTGGTAATCTCGTTCTTCGACGCACGCGGCTGTATGCGGACCGACAAGGCTGCTGCCTCCGTTGGCGCTTTATCCCTGTTTGGGCTCTTCTTTGACTTCACCGCCGGATTCCTCGAAGTTGACCATTTCCAAGTGCATCTGAATCACCTTCTTGAGATCTTGAAGAAAATGGTGCTTGCGCCTCCTGAGGTTCAATATGTCTGCTTCAAGTGAGACCTTTTCCTGTTGAGAATCGCCGACGATCTGCTGGCTTCGGACCTCCGCATCTTTGATGATTAATGACGCTTCCTTACGCGCGTTCTCTTTCAGGTCCTCCACCAGCTTCTGGGTCATGAGCATCGTGTTCTTAACCGTCTCTTCTTTCGCGGTCAGCTCCCGCATGCGCTCATCGTAGGTCTCGCGGAACTCCCGCAGCTCCGCCATGTCTCGGACCAGATTTTCCATTTCGTCACGTACAAGATCGAGAAACATCTCGACTTCGGTCCGGTCATAGCCGCGGAAACCAACGTGGAAACGCTTCTGTTGTATGTCGATCGGCGTCACCTTGATACCATTACTCATACAATTGCCTCCTCAGACGATGCCAATATCATGAACCTGTCCAAGATATCAACTCATCGATATCGCCAGTCGATACAGAGTCCTGATCAGCGCCACCCTCAGGAAGATGATGATAAGGACCGCGATAAGCGGCGAAAGATCGATGCCGATTTTCCATGGCGGAGCCAGTTTCCTCAGCGGTCCGAGCACCGGTTCTGTCAGTCGGTTGAGAATCTGAATGATCGGATTATAGGGATCGGGGTTCACCCACGATATGAGCGCTCTGATGATGATGACCCACATATAAATGGTCAAAACCACGTCAAGCACATCGGCAATGCCGTGAAGAATATTTCCGATGACGAACATCATCCCTCCTTAGATTAAGACAAGTTTCAGCACACAAATGACAAATTTCCAGGTGAATCTGAAATGAAAATTGCCGAACGCCCGCACCGATCGCCGAAATCAGCATTTCTATGGTTCTCGGATGTTGTTATTTGGAGTCTACCGATCCAGTTCCCTACTCCGCTCCGTCGCTGCCTCTACCGCGTTTATGATCGTAGCACGGAGCTTTCCCTTTTCGAGAGCGTGTAATCCTTCGATCGTTGTACCGCCGGGAGACGTCACCATGTCTCTGAGCTTGCTCGGGTGCTCTTTTGTATCAAGCACCATCTTGGCTGCGCCATACACGGTCTGGGCTGCAAGCTCGAGCGCAAGCTGCCGGGGCAGGCCAGCCTTTACCCCTGCATCGGACAGTGCTTCGATAATCGTGAACACATACGCAGGCCCGCTTCCCGAGAGTCCGGTCACTGCATCCATAAGCTTCTCGTCAACAACTACAGACCTGCCCACGGAGTTGAATATACTCTGCACTAGGCCAAGGTCGTCAGCTGTGGCGTCCTTTCCGCCTGCGAGTGCGGCTGCTCCTGCGAGCACCAGTGCCGGCGTATTCGGCATCACGCGCACGACCCGCGAACCGTCCTTCAGGGCATTCTCGACCTTCGCAATAGCGATACCGGCGGCAATGGAAATCACGAGTTTCTTGCTGTCAATGACCGGGGCAATCTCACCAAGAACTCTCTCGATCACCTGGGGCTTCACGCTCAGGAGGATGATCCCCGCCTCGCGTGCCGCTTCAGAATTGCTGTTTTGCACAAGGATACCATAGGTCTTCCTGAGATGCTCAAGCCGGTCCACTGAAATGTCGGTGACTAAAATTTGATCATGCTTTGCCTTACCCGCCGCGATCAGTCCCCTAATGAGAGCCTCGGCCATGTTCCCGCCGCCTAAAAATGCGATCTTTTTATCTAAAGTCATAGAGCCTCCCTCGCAACGCTTTAAACCGAAAAGGACACGGAATCTACGAAGAATACGATGAGTGAGCCGCCCGATTTTATGAGGTCATTTTTCTCATCGGTGCGCTTTTCGGCATCCGTGGCATTGCCATGATTATTTTCTCTCCCCGAATATCGCCGTGCCGATGCGCACCATCGTCGAGCCCTCCTCGATGGCCACTTCATAATCCCCGCTCATTCCCATCGAAAGCTCCCTCATGGAAACTCCGGGGATATGTTCATTCACGACGCTCTCGGACAGCTGACGGAGCTTCTTAAAGTATGGCCGTGAGTCCTCGGGATTGTCGGAAAAGGGCGGCATGGTCATCAGCCCCTTGATCGAGATGTTCTTGAGCTTTGACGCTTCTTTGATGAGGGTAACAGCATCCTCCATCGCCACGCCTGCCTTGCTCTCCTCACCGGCAATGCTCACTTCGATCAACACATCCTGCACCTTGTTTACCTTCGATGCCTGCTTGTCTATCTCCTCCGCAAGTTGAAGATTGTCAACTGAATGAATCATGTAGAAGAGTTTGACTGCGTACTTCGCCTTGTTCGTCTGCAGGTGGCCGATGAGATGCCAGCTCGCGATCGGACCAAGCTTCTCGATCTTTTCTTTCGCCTCCTGCACCCGGTTCTCGCCCAGGATCAGTGCGCCCGCGGCGACAGCTTCACTGATACGCTCCGTATCAACGGTCTTGGTGACGACAACGAGCTTAACGGACAATGGATCGCGCCCCGCTCGTTGTGCTGCGGATGTGCACCTATTCACCACTGCTGCCAGGTTTTCTGCTATCGACATATATTCATTTTCCTCCCGGATACGATGATACTAAACACTCCATGCATGAATGACGGGAGCCTCCTTCGAGCCTTCATGGCCCAAAAAGGTTCAAGGCTTGATCATTATCACCGACAGCATCCTGCCGGTCCTGCCTTCTGAACGGAAAGAATAGAACAGGTCTTTCCTGCACGAGGTACACATCCCGATCGAGTGTATGTTCTTTTCATCAAGACCGGCCTGAACCAGCTCCATCCGGTTCAGCCCCGCCAGATCAAGGCTCCACTTGTTGCTGCCTCGTGACGATGCCGCATACATCCAGAACGAAAAGGCTTCGCGGACCCGCACCATTACCGGTTCATCGACTTCGTAGCATTCGGGTCCAATCGCCGGACCAATCGCCGCAACCATACGGGAAGGATTCGAACCGAATCTGTCCTGCATTTTCTTCACGGCCTTCTCAACGATCTTCTTCGCCGTGCTTCTCCAGCCCGCATGAATCGCCCCAACAGCAGGAGTTTCCGGATCAAGGAGCAACAACGGTACGCAGTCTGCGGTCTCGACGCCTATGGCGAACCCCGGTATGTTCGTTATCATGGCATCGGCCTCAACCGTCCTAATGCCCCTATAGTTATCGGCATCCACGACCACGATACGCTCACCATGAACCTGGTTCGCTGTCACAATCCGGTCAGGATTGACTCCGAACATTTGAGCCACTGCAATCCAGTCACCAGGCTGCCTGACCCCGTTATTTCTGCCGCCAAGACCGTTCTTACGGGTGGTGAAGGCGTGGATGACTCTGCCTGTCTTATCGAGAGCAGGAATAGTGAGATACTGACTCTCAGTCATGTCAATTTCAGGTTCCGGGCACAAGACGCTATATCCAAGTTCGAATTACCAATTTCCCGAGCGCATGCAATTGGTGCTTGAGTTTTACATGATATTTGACGCTTATTCTTCGTTGCTCATCCCGTGACACACTCCGCAGGCCATGCATACGCCCACGCGGCAGCCCGGCGTGAACTTGCCCTCACGTGCCCGTTCGCGTTCGCTCATAAGATAATCTTTCCGCACACCGATGTCAATAAAATCCCACGGCAAAACCTCGCTGAACGGTCGCCGACGGGTAACGTAGAACTCCGTGTCCATTTTTAGCTCCCTGGCTGCCATCCTCCAATCACCGCTTTTCACATGAGCAGTCATGATGAGCCTCCCGGTCCTCCGATCGCCGCGTGAAAGCAAGGCCTGGATATACTCCCACTTCGGAAGGTCGTGGATGATGTTCATATTCCCGATCTTCCGTACTGCCTTTTCAAGATACCGCTGCTTTTTGTTCAGGCTCTCGACAGACTCCATCGGTTCCCACTGGAACGGCGTAAACGGCTTCGGCACAAAGGAATTTACCGAGAGCGTAATCACGCCGATCCTGCCGGCATTCCTCGCGTGCTTTAGCTGCACCTCGCGCACCATTCCAGCGAGCGAGATAATAGCATCCACATCTTCGTATGTTTCCGTCGGCAGGCCCATCATGAAATAGAGCTTGAGGTTCGGGATGCCGCGGCCGAAGATCATGTCAGCAGCGTGAAGAATGTCTGCCTCTGTGATGCCTTTGTTGATCACATTCCTGAGCCGCTCAGAGCCCGCCTCCGGAGCGATCGCTATCGTTTTGTGCCCGCTCTTCGCAAGCCGGTCGATAAGTTCCTCGCTTACCGAGTCGGCCCGGAGCGATGAGACTGAGACCCCGCCTTTGATCTCAGCGCAGGCTTCTCCGATGTCGGGATAGTCCGAAAGCGCGGCGCCTACGAGGCCGATCTTGCCGCAGAGATCATCTGCCTTTGCAGCCTGCGACTTTGCCCCATCGATACTGAGGTTCCGGGGCGGAAGGTAAATGTATCCTGCCATGCAGAACCGGCAATGCCTTCCGCAACCCCGTGTCACTTCCGAGAGGTACATATCGCTAAACTCAGTATTTGGTGTCAGGATCACTGTTGCTGCTGGCATTCTATTGATGTCTTTGACCGTACGCTTGACTATGCGCTCCGGTGCGGAGGAAACGATCACCTTTCGCTCTTTGAGCGTACCGTCCACATTGTAGATTACGTCATAAAACTCCGGCACATAAACCCCCGGTATCCGGCCCACTGCTCTGAGCAAGGCAAGGCGGTCTTTATCTCTGCTTTCTCGATAGGCGTCGATAAACTCGGCCACGACCTCTTCTCCTTCACCCACGATTACGGCATCTATGAAATCCGTGAGCGGCTCCGGATTAAAGAATGAGCAGGCACCGCCGAGAATTACGAGCGGATCACCATCGCTCCGGTCGCGCTTAAGAACAGGGATGCCGGAGAGGTCCAGGATTTCAAGGATGTTCACGTAGTCCTGCTCGAAGGAAACGGAGAAAGCGAGAATATCGAACTCTTTGAGGGGCCGCTTGCTCTCAAGGCTGAACAATTTCGTGCCGGTCTTGTTATACTCGTCGATATCTTCTTCGTCAGGCAAAAACACGCGCTCGCATACCGTGTCCGCACGGCTGTTCAGGATGGAATAAATCTGATGCACGCCAAGGTTCGACATGCCCACGTGGTAGGTGTTCGGATAGGCGAGTGCAATCTTTACATCAATGCCCTGAGCTTTGTAGACGGTCCCGCGCTCAGCCGCAAGCAGGGCATCTATTTTCCCCTTGAGTTTCCGAGACATGAGAAAATTATACTATTGTTGGCCTCTTTGCGCAAAGTAATTTAGATCCTCTGAAACGACAGACAATAGCAGGCACTTTTTCGGTTACGTATGATGCAAATCATCCCGTAGTGCTTCCGTAAACAGTATAATTGGGAAAAGAAGAGGAGCTGATCAGCTATGGATAACAGACAAACGAGCAGAATGAGCAGGGAACATGAGACGATGGAAGCCATGATTCGGGTCTACTGTCGCGGTCACCATGGCGTTGCGGAAAAGAGCTTGTGCACCGAGTGTAAGGACCTCGAAGCGTATGCGCGCCAGCGCCTTGACCGATGTCCATTCCAGGAGAGAAAGACGACCTGTGCTAACTGCACGGTGCATTGTTACAAGCCTGACATGGGGGAGAAGATAAGAGGAGTCATGAAATATGCAGGCCCCCGCATGGCCTACCTGCACCCTTTCCTCGCTCTTTTCCATTTTGTCGACGGGTTTCGAAAAAATCCGCAACGCCGCCGATGACCCTGAATTCTCTGGTATCCGAGTTCAGCCCGTAGTTCTGACAATTTCACCTGATGCATCACGGAGGGCACTTAGCGCAGACGGAAGTAAACAGGGATGTGCTGAGGTAGCGGTCCCCGCGGTCGGGCAGGATTACGACGATCGTGCCTCGCTCGATCCGCTCCGCCATTTTTAGAGCACCGAACACCGCAGCCCCGCTGCTCATGCCTGAGAAAATGCCCTCCTGCAAGGCCAGGCGTCTAGTTGTTGTGAACGCTTCATCATCATTCACGTGGATTACCTCGTCGGGGAAAGCAGGATTGTAAATCTTTGGGACTATGGATTCCTGCATGTTTTTGAGCCCCTGAATCTTGTGGCCGAGAAAGGGCTCCACTCCAACGACTGTGAGAGCAGGCTGAAACTCCTTGAGTCTTTTGCCTGCTCCCATGAGTGTGCCCGTAGTACCCATGCCAGCGACAAAGACATCGACGTCTCCTCCGGTCTGGTCGATGATCTCTCTCCCCGTAGTCTCGTAATGGGCGTGGACGTTGGCTGGATTGTCGAACTGGTTTGGCATGAAATATTTGCCCGGCGACTCTTCCCTCATCCTTCCTGCAAGCTTGATTGCACCGTCTGTCCCTTCATTGCCCGGGCTGAGGACAAGCTCGGCTCCAAAAGCCTCAAGGATCTTTCTGCGCTCGAGGCTCACACACGCAGGCATAACCAGGACCACCCTATATCCCAGGGCCGCGCCCACCATGGCAAGCCCGATGCCCGTGTTCCCCGACGTCGCCTCAAGGACGACATCCCCTTTTTTGATGCGGCCCGATGCCTCAGCGTCCCTGATCATGGAATACGCGATTCTGTCCTTGACCGATCCACCGGGGTTATTGCCTTCGAGTTTCGCGAGGACTTTTACCCTCGGATTGGTGCAGAGCGTTTCCAGCTTTACGAGCGGTGTATTGCCGATGCTGTCTAGAACTCCCATGTTCGATCCTTGTAGAATAAGATACACCATACGGAACTAAACAAGATGTTGGCGAAATCAAGTCCATATTCAGAACAGAATGCATCTATTACGCTTCATATCGTGAAAATATCCGAAACTGCATGGCGATCGGCGGTATAGAGGGTGATATTCTCGGCGCCAAGCCTGCGGTGTGTTCCAAGGGCAACATCGGGATGGTTATTCTGCTCCGACAGGTGCGACAGGCATGCCCACTTGAGCCGTTTCGCTTCGGAAGCGCGGCGCAAGATCTCAGCGGCCTCGATATTCGAAAGGTGGCCCCGGGGGCCCTTGATGCGCTTTTTGAGATAGGAAGGATATGGCCCGGCTGCGAGCATGTCCGGATCGTAATTGCTTTCGAGGAACACGGCGTCCAGTGATGAAACGATGTGGACAAGATCCTTGAATACGTGCCCGAGGTCGGTCATGATGCCGAGCCGCTTGGGGCCCGAGCAGACGATGAATGCCGCTCCGTCTGCGCCGTCGTGCGGCGTGGGGATAGCCTGTACGAGCACGTCGCCAAATCGGAGATTGCCACTGGACCGGAAGTGTCGCACATCCTGCAGTTTTCCGAGCGTGCACCGCGAAGAGGCGGCGGCAAGCGTCGCCGGCGTGATGTAGATCGGCAGGCCGAACTTCCTGTGAATCACTCCGGCATGTCGAATGTGATCGCCGTGGTCGTGGGAGATGATCACTGCGTCTATCTCCCGGATGTCCCGGCCGTGAGCAGCGAGCCGTTCAGCCGCCTGCACACCGCTAATGCCAGCATCGAACAGGAGCTTCACGCTGCCTGTCTCAACATAAATACAGTTGCCGTTGCTGCCCGACTGTAGTGATATCGCGATCATGCTCATGGTCATAGGTACTCTATCAGTCCTTCAGAAGATTGTCAACCGGAATACAAAACGTGCTCCGAACACCGCGTATGGCGCAGAACGCGGATCCAACGCCGTGGTGCTGAGTCTCGTCACGAGCATGGATCTTAGCTCCAACCCGCTCACTTGATCGGACGCATTGAGGGTCTTTTCTGAAGAATTTTCCAGCTGTAATGTCCCAGATTGTTCTTGAGGGCTGTGCTCTCATACGGTATAATGCATGCCACATGATGCCTGAGAACTGACCTTCATCGTTTTTTTGAAGTGGCATCTCAACTCTATGTTTTCGCCTTCACCCCTCGACAATGTCAATGTCGTTCTCGTGGACACCAAAACGCCCGGCAATATCGGCGCTGTGGCCCGGTGCATGATGAACATGGGGCTCTCCAACCTCGTGCTCGTGAGGCCCCCCGCTGACCGAAACGGTCAGGCTCTGAAGCTCGCCGCCGGAGCGCACCGTATTCTTGAGAATGCTCGAATGTTTTCCACACTCTCAGATGCTGTATCGGACTTCGGTCTGGTGGTTGGCTCGTCGCGGCACAGGACCCGCCGAAGAAAGAACGTCAGTGCGCCGGCAGAAATTGCGGAAAAGCTGATCTCCCTTCTTGGCGGAAACAGGGTCGCGATCGTATTCGGAAACGAGGTGAACGGCCTAGACAACGACGACATTTCGCTGTGCCACGAGCTCATATCCATACCGTCGTCAAGCGCCTTCCCTTCGCTGAACGTTTCACACGCCGTCATGGTCGTTGCCTACGAGCTTTTCCTCGCGGCGCGGGTAAAAGTCCCGGTTTCCGATCGCACCCTCGCCCCTTCCAGAGAACTCGAAGACTTCTACAAGCACTTACGGAACACTCTTCAGGTCATCGGGTTCATCGATAGAGCACATCCGGAGCATATGATGAATTCTTTGCGGCAGCTGTTCGGAAGGGCAAGACTGGACAGCAGGGATGTCAGCATATTGAGGGGAATTTTGCATCAGATGGAAAGAGCAGCGAAGATCCAGAAAATATGATCGATTCTCATGCTCTAGCTATTTGTCCGTAAAGGCTTTCTAAGGCAGGTGGTGCTTGTCGTCACTCACCGATGATCTTTATTAAAACCCTCTTTCTCCGTCTACCGTCGAACTCGCCGTAAAAAATTTGTTCCCAGGGGCCAAAATCCAGTTTTCCGTCCGTAACAGCGACCACGACTTCCCGGCCCATGATCTGCCTCTTGAGATGGGCATCGGCATTGTCCTCGCCGTCATTGTGACTATATTGGGAAACCGGCTCATGGGGAGCGAGGGCCTCGAGCCAGACGTCAAAATCATGATGTAGTCCTGATTCGTCATCATTGATGAAAACCGAGGCTGTGATATGCATGGCATTGACGAGAGCGAGCCCCTCTCTAATGGCACTCTCTCTGATACATTCCTCTACGTTCTGAGTGATGTTGATAAAAGCCCTTCGAGTCTTCACCTCAAACCACAGTTCTTTTCGATAGCTCTTCATCTGCGCAGCTTGTTGCTCTCAATCCGCCTGCCGTCTAAGGAACGTGGGTTTGTCCAGGTCCTCGTTATCGATACCTAAAGCTTCGTTCTTGAAATCGAATGACTCCTGTTTGCGTTTCGGTTTTTCTAGAACCGCCCGGTACTCCTTGAGGCTCACCGGGCGCTTTACGAGCTCTCGGATGCCTTCTTCGTCAAATCCGGTCGCTATCACCGTGACCATGACCTCCTCGCTCATCACCGGATTGATCACCGCCCCGAAAATGATGTTCGCGCCAAGGTCCACCTCTTCCTTGATAATGGCGGAAGCCTCATTCAGCTCGTAGATCCCCATGTCATTCCCGCCAGTAATGTTGATGAGCACGGCGCGCGCACCTTTGATGGAGCCGTCTTCGAGGAGGGGGCTCGCGATCGCTTTCTGCGCTGCCTCCATGGCCCTGTTCTCGCCCTTGCCGATGCCGGTGCCCATGACCGCCCTCCCCCGGCTCGCCATGACGGTCTTGATGTCCGCAAAGTCCACGTTCACGTATCCCGGGACCATCACGACATCCGAGATACCCTTCACTGCCTGGCTGAGCACATCGTCAGCGAGCTTGAAAGAATCGAGAAGGGTGGTCTTTTTCTCCGCCAGATTCAGCAGACGCTCGTTCGGGATTACGATGAGCGCATCCACGTTTTTCTTGAGCTCGGCAATACCTTCTTCCGCTTTGTGCATCCGTATCATGCCCTCGAAGGTGAAAGGCTTCGTGACCACTCCGACCGCGAGAGCACCGACCTCACGGGCGAGGTTGGCTATAACCGGTGCGGCGCCGGTGCCGGTGCCGCCGCCCATTCCAGCGGTGATGAAGACCATGTCGGCGCCCTCCATCACGGATTTGAGTTTATCCGCATCCTCGAGCGCCGCTGACCTGCCTATCTCCGGGTTCGCCCCCGCTCCCCTGCCGTTTGTTATCTTGGAGCCGATCTGGATCTTGATGGGTGCCCGGCTGAGTTCGAGCGCCTGCATATCGGTATTCGCTACAATGAATTGCACTCCTCTGATGTCGGACTGAGCCATAGTGCTTACAGCATTGCTACCGCCACCGCCAATACCAATTACTTTTATGACGGCAGGCTGCCTCTCTTCTTCAAACTGGAACATCCCGTCCGTCCTCCTCTCTCCCTGTTCTCCGAATGCGCACGGATCTTTTGCTGAATTTCTTTCGACCTCAGCGGCAAATTCCATGACGTCCTGAAATCTCATTTCGATATTGTCGTCCATCGTCATCTCCTCTCGGTCTTCTTTCTTTACCCTCAAGCCTCGTGTGCCCCGCTTTTTTAGGCCATGACTGTCGCTCTGATTCATATGTACTCCCCCAGCCACTTCCAAAACCGATTAACCATACCGCTGCCCTTGAATTTCCTCGGCGACTCTTGCTGGTTTTCGGCACCGTAGAGCACAAGCCCCACACCCGTTGCGTATATCGGACTGTTGACCACGTCCATGAGGCCGCCGATGTTCCGCGGGGTGCCGCGTCGAATGGGCAGTCCGAGGAAATGCTCGGCTGCCTCCTGTACCCCTTCCATGAGCGCTACACCGCCGGTGAGCACTATTCCCGAGGCGAACATGTCCTCGAAACCCGTCTTTTTGAGTCGCTGCTGGACCATGCTGAAGAGTTCCTCGACACGTGGCTCGATGATCTCCGAAAGGATCTGGCGCGAAAGAAGGCGCGGCGGTCTGCCGCCCACGCTCGGCACATCAAGAGTCTCTTCATGCTTGACGAGCGACGAAAGCGCACACCCATACTTAATTTTGATCTTTTCGGCCTCCGAGGCCGGCGTACGGAGACCAATCGCGATATCGTTCGTGAGGTGGTTCCCCCCGATAGGGAGGACCTCCGTGTACCACAGGCTGCCTTCGAGGAAGAGCGCGACGTCTGTGGTGCCGCCGCCGATGTCCACGACCACCACGCCCAGGCTCTGCTCCTCGGCAGTAAGCACGGCTCGGCTCGACGCAAGGGGTTGCAGCACGAGATCGTTCACGTGGAGACCGGCGCGCGAACAGCTTTTGACGATATTCTGGATCGAGGTGAGCGCGCCGGTAATGATGTGTACCTTGGCTTCGAGGCGTACGCCGAACATGCCAAGAGGGTCCTTGATCCCGTCCTGCTCGTCGATGATGAACTCCTGAGGCAGGACATGAAGAACTTGCTGGTCCATGGGGATATTCACTGCTCGGGCCGCATCGATCACGCGTGCTATGTCAGAAGGCCCCACTTCTTTGTTCTTTATAGCCACGACTCCGCGAGAGTTGATGCCCTTGATATGACTGCCGGAGATCCCGACATACACGGAGTTGATCTCCACGCCGGCCATGAGCTCGGCCTCCTGGACGGCCTTCTTGATGGACTCCACCGTGCTGTCGATGTTGACGACCACGCCTTTCTTCAGGCCGTGCGAGGGGCTGATGCCAATCCCGATGATGTCGACCTGTCCTCCATCCTTGACCTCGCCCACGATAGCGCAGACCTTGGTTGTTCCCAGGTCCAACCCTACGAGCACATTATCCGGTTTCTTTACCACGCTACACCCCCGTTTTAAACAATATCAAAGTTCAAGCAATTGCAAACTCAAGGCTCCGAATACACTATTGCGTTCGAGCTTTGTCTAATCTAAGAAACAAATGAAACATGAAATATCGGGATCCAGAACCCTCACAATCGGAACAGGAAAACAGGCTATGCAAAACAAAGTTTAAGGATATTCCTTGCTGAGTTTCATTGAGCTACATTTTCTCTGTCAAGACATAATATGTCCTCTCGCTCTGTTCATCTGCCTGCTGGGCTATCGCGAAACAGGACAAGAAAAATATTGTAACAGTACAACCAGCGAAAAACGATATTGCACACAGAACCCAGACCATAGCACAATCTCCCTGGCTATGTGCCGCATTGTTTCATAAGAATTCAAAAAGAAAGCCACATGTTTTGTTTGATCATTTGATGTTGAATCGGTCCCGCTCGCCTCACGGTCTCCCTTTGGCCCTTGCCCCCCGACCCCTGCCCTTGTCAGTCACAACCATTACCGCGGCCTGGCGCTCGGGACGAAGATCAACATAGGCAATGTTCAGGCCGCGCTGCTTCACGTCCTCCATGATCTCGGTAAGCCTGCGGAGCTTCTCCCCGTAGTTCCCGCTGCCAATCTTAAATTCATGATCCGCATATAGCACGGTCAGCGCATCTGGCGAGTTTGCCTCGATCGTGATATCGGAAAGCTTCCACCCGCCTCTGGCCGAGAGCTCCGCGATGAGCGTTAGAGCCTCGTTCATGCCTTCGGTGGCTACCTGATCCCCGGTCCGAGGCCTATAGTCTTTTATCACTACAGTCGGAAGGGGCCATGGAGAGGCGCTTTCATTTGTCAACCGATCAATGACCACTGTCTCGCCGTCGACGAGGTATCGTCCCGTGCCAGTATCAAGAATGACCGCGGGTATCCGTTCGTTCACGACCATGCTGACTCTGTTCGGCAACCTACGGTAGATCCGCACTTCCTTTACCCAAGAGTTCGCACGCGCACGGCGGACGGCATCCCCAAGGTTCACGCGGAAGATGTTCTGTCCGGTAAAAAATCCGGCGATGTTCTTGAGCTCGCCCTCACTCAAATGCTTTACGCCGGTGACATCCACGCCGGCTATTTGAAAGGCCTCGGACCGGATAACCCAAGTGTATGCCAGCCAGCCCAAATAACAGCCCGAAAAAATCACCGCCACGATCAAGACCTTAACAACGGTACTACCAAGTTTTAAAGTACCCTTTTTGGGGCCACGGCTCATCGTGATCCGTCGTGTTGGTGCAGAACGGGCAGCCGCGGCGCGATATCTCCTAGGTACTTTTACGCTCTTATAATCTCTCACGCGTCACTCGTTGAAAGGTTTTAACCCTCGTTCCCTTGATCCCCGGCCCCCGCTATCTCTTTGCTCGTTACTGCTCCATGAGGGCCAGCCTCAGTATCTCTTCCACCAGATCAGGGAACGATATCCCCACACCCTTCGCGATCTCCGGCAGCAGGCTCGTGGCGGTCATGCCTGGCAGGGTGTTTACTTCGAGGATATAGGGCCTGCCGGCTTCATCAACGATAAAGTCGACCCTGCTGTACCCCCGGCAGCCAATCGCACGGTGTGCCGCCAAGCCCGCGTCAAGCGTCCGCTTATATGCCGCATCGGGAATTCTGGCCGGGAAGAAGTGGTCGGACATCCCTTTTTCATATTTTGCCGTATAATCGTAGAACGCCCTCTTAGGGACGATCTCGATTGCACCGAGCGCCGCATTGCCGAGTATACCGACTTGGACTTCCTTGCCTTTAATGAATTTTTCGATCAGGATCTCGCCTCCGTATTTAAAGGCTAGTGCAACCGCCGGCGCCACGTCCTCTTGCTTAAAAACAAGACTTACACCCACGCTCGACCCCTCGGCATGGGGCTTGACCACAGCGGGGAACTGAAGCTGTTCAAGAACCGTCATTGCCTTTCCCGCTTCACCTGAATAGATGACCTCGTAGGGACCGACCAGAAGTCCCTGAGACCTGAATACCTGTTTCGCTACAGTCTTGTTCATGCCCAGAGCGCTCGCGAGAATGCCAGAGCCTGTATACGGGATCCCCATGACCTCGAGCACCCCCTGGATGGCCCCGTCTTCACCGAACCTGCCGTGCAATGCAATGAACGCGACTTCGATGCAGCTATCATGGATCTTCTCAGACACGTCCCTGCCGACATCGATGGCCACTGCATTGTAGCCCTTTTCCCTGAGCGCCTTAAGTATGGCTGCCCCGCTGGCAAGGGATACCTCTCGCTCGGACGACAGCCCGCCCAGAAGAACGCCGATTTTCTTATTTGTAACCAAAGTCATGATATGAAATTACAAATGTAAATTCCTTCTAACCCCGCTAATCTTCTCCTATTATTTTTATTTCCGGTTCGAGCCTCACGCCGTGCACATCAAGCACTGTCTGCTTCACGATTTCCATGAGCGCCACCACGTCCTTGGCCTTCGCATTGCCCAGGTTCACTATGAAGTTCGCATGTTTGTCCGATATCTGTGCATCTCCGACCTTCTTCCCCTTGAGATTTGCCTCTTCGATGAGTTTCCCTGCAGCCTGTTCCTGCGGGTTTTTGAAAACCGAGCCTGCGCTCGGAAATCCCCACGGCTGGCGCTGCTTCCTCGTTTCCTGCATTTCCATCACCCGTGCCTTTATTCTCTCCCGGTCACCGCGACGCAGGATGATTTTTGTATCATAAACAACGTGTCCGGCTGGTATGTTAGAGGTACGATAGCCGAAGCCGATCTCCTCCCTGCCCCGGGTAACAAATATCCCGTTAGGAGAAATCAGCGTAACGGAGTCTACGACATCTCCAATCTCTCCGGCAGCTGTCCCTGCGTTCATGCAGATCGCGCCGCCGACAGTCCCCGGAATGCCCGCTGCAAATTCAAGCCCGGTGAGACCCTGTTCCGCCGCAAAGCTGAGCAGCTTGGCAAGAAGCGCTCCCGCTTCGATATAGACCACGGAGAATGAACCCCCTACTGAGCGGTACTCCCTCTCGATTCTGATTGTGTTCAACCTCTGAAGGCAGATCACGACGCCGCGGAAGCCGCCGTCGCGCACGAGAAGGTTCGTGCCGCCACCGATGACAATATAATTCGCTCCCTGCTTTATGATACTGGACAAGAGAGCCATGAGATCATCCCGGTCTGCTGGATACGCCAGAAAATCGGCCGGCCCCCCGATGCCGAATGAAGTGTGCCTGCTCAAGGGTTCGTTCTGCCTGACCTCACCTTTAATGTTTGCAATCTCCATGATTTTATCCATGTAGAGGAATAGATTCTTTGCTACTGGCCTTTAGCGGTGCGTCCTCTGGGCGAATTTTAGTTTCTCTACAACCTGCTCTCCGATTTTCCACACGTCGCCGGCGCCAAGCGTGATCATGAGGTCCCCCTTCCTGAGCACTTCAAGCATATGGCCCACTACCTTTTCCTTGTCGGGGATATAGATTACATCCTTATGCCCGTATTTTTTGATCCCCTCGTAGAGCGCCTGACCCGACACACCGGGGATAGGCGTTTCCCCTGCGGCATAGATGTCCATGACTACCAGTTTGTCCGCCTGGTTGAAAGCGGTAAGAAATTCCTCGAACAGATGCTGCGTTCGTGTGTACCGGTGCGGTTGGAACACGACCACTACCCTGCGTTCTTGGCCTGATGCGGCCGCTGCGAGCGTAGCCTTCACCTCCGTGGGATGATGGCCGTAGTCGTCTACCACAATTACCCCGTTGACTTCTCCCTTGATCTGGAATCTCCGCTGTACACCGCTGAAATCCCTGAGTGCTTTCCTGATGATTTCGAGATCGATGTCCAGCTCTCGGGCGACAGCAATGGCCGCGAGGCTGTTATTGATGTTATGTACGCCCGGCACGGACAGCTCGAACCATCCGAGGTCCTGGTTGTGATGGAGTACCTTGAACCGCGATCCAAGAGGCTTAAGCGATACTTCTTTGGCCTGGTAATCGGCTTGCGAACTCATTCCGTAGGTCCGGTACCGCTTCTGCACCGATGGGATAAGCGCCTGAATGTGAGGCTGGTCTAGACACAAGACCGAGACGCCGTAGAAGGGAATCTTGTTAATGAACGCGAGAAAGGCGTCCTTGATCTCGGCAATGTCCTTGTAGTAATCAAGGTGTTCGGCATCAATGGTCGTGACCACGGCTATGGTCGGCGTGAGCTTGAGAAAGCTCCCGTCGCTTTCGTCTGCCTCGGCCACGAGGAAATCTCCCTGGCCGAGCTTGGCGTTCGTACCGAGGCTGTTGAGCTTGCCGCCGATAACGACCGTGGGATCGATCCCCCCCGCAGCGAGGACTGTTGAGACCATGGAGGTTGTCGTCGTCTTGCCGTGGGCTCCGGCAATGGCAACTCCGTACTTGAGCCGCATGAGCTCGGCGAGCATCTCTGCTCGCGGGATCACCGGTATCTGCTTCTCCCGAGCTGCCACCACTTCTACATTGTCTCTTGTGACAGCCGATGAGATCACCACTACGTGCGGTGTGGTGATGTTTTCGGAGCGGTGGCCGATGTATATCTCCCCGCCCAATTTTCTCAGACGCTCGGTGATATCAGACTCCTTTATGTCCGAGCCCGAGACACGGTAGTCGAGATTCAAAAGTACTTCGGCGATACCGCTCATGCCGATGCCACCGATGCCTACAAAATGGATGTGCTTAATTTTTTTGAACATAGCTTTTACAAATCCCTACAATATCCTCGGCCGCCCTGTTCTCCA
Organism: Nitrospirota bacterium; assembly: GCA_035623825.1. Classification (GTDB taxonomy): domain Bacteria; phylum Nitrospirota; class UBA9217; order UBA9217; family UBA9217; genus DASPSR01. The sequence continues at coordinate 22,118 of DASPSR010000021.1, read as the reverse complement.
TACGGTCAACTGCTGGTGCGCCGCGCCCCTGCTCGGCATATTTCTTTATCAGTCCTGACAGTAGTTCAGGCCTCAAGTCTTTCTGAATGAGCACCTCGGCTGCACCGAGGGCTTCCAGCGCCCGCGCGTTATACTCCTGGTGATTGTCAGCCGCAAAGGGAAAAGGTATCAGCACCGCGCGCTTTCCGCAGACCGCGAGCTCCGCCACCGTGGTTGCGCCGGAGCGCGAGACCACGAGATCCGCCGCGGCATACGCCCCGGCCATATCATAGATATACGGGACGACTGCGGCCCGCATCCCCGAGTCCCGGTATCCGACGGCCACTTCAGCCGCGTCTTTTTCACCAGTCTGGTGAAGGATCTGGATGCCCGGTACGTCCCGAAGATAGCGGGTTGCCTCCTTCATGGCCATGTTGATGGCGTGCGCGCCTCCGCTCCCCCCCATTACGAAGACCAGATACCTGTCCGGATCAAGTCCGTAGTCTCGAAGCGCCGCGTCCCTGTCCCCGTGCTCTATCCCTTTTCTGACGAGCGGCCCCATGCTGACGGTCTTCTGATGCTGGAAAAAGCCCATCCTGTTCGAGCCCGGGAAGCACAGAACTACTTTATCTGCGAGCTTTCCCAGCTTTCTGTTCGCAAGGCCCGCATAGGAGTTCGGTTCAACAATGAGGAGAGGCACTCCGAGGCCCAGCGCCGCCATCCCCAGCGGCCCCGAGGAATAGCCGCCCACGCCGATCACCACATCAGGCCGGATCTCTTTCAGCAAGCGGAGTGACTGATAGATGCTTCGCGGCAGGGTCAACACCGTCTTTATCGCCGACATGAGCTTCATGCCTTTCAGCTTTCCTGCGGTAATGAAGCGCACCGGCAGCCCTTCTTTCGCAAGGACTCTGGCTTCGATCCCCTGCTCCGTTCCCACAAAAAGAACCTCGTTTCTGCCCTCGCTGAGGATTTCACGGGCTATGGCAATCCCCGGATACAGATGGCCTCCCGTGCCTCCGCCTGCAATGATAACGTTCATATATTCAAGTCGAGTCATGTCAGCCACGCAGACATTAAAAAGGTGGGCTTCACCCCCTATCTTCGAGTCTTCGTGGCAAAGCATCCAGTCACGCTGATTCCTTCGAAATATTTAACAGCACCCCGAGCGCCGCCATCGTGATGACGAGCGATGACCCTCCGTAGCTCACGAGCGGGAGAGCAATGCCCTTCGTAGGCAGCAGACCGGTCACAACTGCCATATTGATCATCCCTTGAAAGCAGACAAGCAGAGTGATGCCCAGCGCGAGAAGGCGGCTGAACACATCTCCCGAGGCAAGCGCAATCCGCATCCCGCGCCACAAGATCGTAAGAAAGAGCACGAGCACGACGAGCGCTCCGATCAGGCCGAGTTCCTCGCCAATCACCGCATAGATGAAGTCCGAGTGCCGTTCCGGCAGGAACAGAAGCTTCTGCCTGCCCTCGCCCAGTCCCCGGCCGAAAACGCCGCCGCTCCCGAACGCGAGAAATGACTGAATGATCTGATGGCCTGCGCCCTGCGGGTCTGCCCAGGGGTCGAGGAAGGCGAAGATCCTCCGCAAACGGTACGCGCTGTGTGCAACGGCAAGATACACTAAGGGGAGCGCAGCAGCAGCCGTGCCGCCAAGATGAAGGACGTTCGCTCCTCCGGCGAACAGCATGACAAGAGCCACACCGGCGAGCGTCATAGCGGCGCCGAAATCCGGCTGTCGGATAGTCGCGATCAGGAACATTCCGGTCACGATATACGCCGGCACGAGACCGTTCATAAAATCGCGGATCCGCTCGCCCTTTTTTGCTATGAAGTAACTCATATAGACCACGAGCGCGAACTTGGCGAACTCCGCCGGTTGAAACGAGAGCAGGCCGAACTTCAACCACCGCCGGGAGCCATTTATCATCTTTCCAATTCCCGGCACGAGCGTTATCGATAGCATGACCAAGGCAACCACCGCAAGCCCTATGGCCAAACGCTGCTCGTAAAAAACACGGTGGTCCATCCTCATGGTGATCGCCATGAGAGCAAGTCCGCCGATCGCCCACAGAATCTGGCGCTTCATGAAGTATGCGGGATCATCATAGGTCGTTAGAGCAACAACGCTGCTTGAACTGTAGACCATGACAATGCTCACGACGAGGAGCGACAGGATCGCAGACAGGAGCATCCTGTCGTAATGTCCGATAGCACGCATTCTCTAGTGCCTTTCTCCTGCTCACAATGATCCGGGACCGCGCGTTTGCGGGCCTCTGCTCTCACGGCAGGCGGTCATATCGGTTTTTTAAGGCGAGCGTTGCCGCTTAACGATACAAGTTTCGCCGCCGGACGTCGGGTGCTGCTTCACAACGCCTTTACTGCTTCCTTGAACTGCTTCCCCCGGTCCTCGAAGTCCCTGAACATATCGAAGCTCGCACAGGCCGGCGACAGGAGCACCACATCTCCGGCTTGGGCCCTGTGGGAAGCAAGCGTTACGGCATCCTGGAGGGTTTTCGCAAACAATGTCTCATTTGCAGTGCCAAGAACCTCCGCCATTTTGTCCGCAGCCTTGCCGATCAAGATCAACAGCTTCACTTTTTTCTTAAACAGATCATTAAGTGGGCTAAAATCGCTCCCCTTGTCAAGCCCGCCGGCGATCAGGATCACGGGCTGCGTGAATCCTTCCACGGATTTCAAAACAGCACCCACGTTGGTGCCCTTGGAGTCGTTGATGTATGTGACGCCATCTTTCTGGCGAACAAACTCGAGCCGGTGCTCCAGGCCCGGGAACTTCCTCAGCACATCGGCCACAGTCCCGCTGTCCGCCCCTGCGCACAGAGACACGGCGGCTGCGGCAAGGGCGTTCTCAAGATTATGGACGCCCTTGATCTTTATTTCATCCACGCGGCAAACGCGGCGTCCGTTGAATACGAGGTGGCCATCCAGCACACAGGCACCAGGGTTGAATCGTTGCAAACGCGAGAACGGGATCACGGTAGCCGACGCGCGTCTGGAGAAAGACTTCACGAGCGGGTCATCGAAATTCAACACGAGGAAATCGTCCCTCTGCTGATTCATGAAGATACGGGCCTTGGCCTCTCCGTATTCTGCAATATCATGGTACCGGTCCAGGTGGTCCTGAGTTAAATTCAGGACCGCTGCCACTTGCGGCTTGAAGGTCTCTATATCCTCGAGCTGGAAGCTCGATAACTCTGCCACAATCCAGTCCTGACCCGCGAGAAGCCGCGGGTCTTCAGTGAGCGCGTTCCCGATGTTTCCGGCCACGAGCACCTTCTTCCTCGACTGCTCGAGCATGAGCCCCACGAGCGTCGTGACGGTAGACTTGCCGTTCGTACCGGTGATGCCAATATAGGGCGAACTGGACAAAAGCCATGCCAGCTCCAGCTCGCTGATCACTTTAACACCGTGTCGCTGTGCCTGCAATATCTGCGGGATCTTCGGCACACCTGGAGAGAGCACTACTAGATCCGTCTCGATGAAGATGCGATCCGGATGGCCGCCCGCTGCAACCGCTATCCGACCGCTGCCGAGTGCCTTCACCTGTGCACCAAGCTGGTCGGGCGGTTTTTTGTCGGTTACCGTGACGATTGCACCCAGTGCATAGAGCGCACGAGCCGCCGCGATCCCGCTCCGCGCCATGCCAACCACCGTCACCCTTTTGCCCGTAAAATCCGCTTTCGAGTTATTTACTTTCTGCCACCGCTTCACGCTTAGCGTTTTTATCATTTTATCATCGTAACTTCAGCGAACTGATCGACACCAGCGCCAGAATTATCCCCACGATCCAGAACCGCACGATCACCTTGGACTCGGGCCATCCAATCTCCTCAAAGTGGTGGTGAATAGGCGCCATCTTGAAAATCCTCTTGCCAGTCAGCTTGTACGATAGCACCTGGAGCACCACCGAGACCGTTTCCATAACGAAGATACCGCCGACAATGATGAGAATCAGTTCGTGCTTGGTTACGACGGCAATCGCGCCGAGCGCGCCGCCAAGCGAGAGCGAGCCCACATCGCCCATAAACACCTCTGCGGGATGGGCGTTGTACCACAGGAAGCCGATGGTCGCTCCGAGAAGTGCGCCGCAGAACACCGTGAGCTCTCCGCTCCCGGGGATGTATTGGATCTTGAGGTACTCGGAGATTATCCTGTTGCCACCAAGATACACTATGGCGGCGTTGGCCGTGGCTGCAATACCCACGAGGCCAGCTGCAAGGCCGTCAAGACCGTCGGTAAGGTTCACGGCATTGGACGAGCCCACGATCACGAGCGCAGTGAACGGGATATAGAACCAGCTTAGGTTGATGACCAGCTTTTTCATAAACGGAACGGACAGAAGCGCCGCGTTCGGATCGCCGGAAAGATAATAGAGAAACAGCCCGATCATGAGCGATGCTGCGATCTGGAGCCCGAACTTGTGCTTGGCCCGAAGACCGGTGGATCGTTTCTTCACCACTTTCCGGTAATCATCCCAGAACCCTATGCCTCCGAACGAGAGCGTTGCGAAGAGCACGACCCAAACATACTTATTGGTCAGGTCAGACCAGAGCAGGGCGGAGCTCACGAGCGCGGCGATGATCAGAAGCCCGCCCATGGTTGGGGTGCCCTGCTTGCTCAAGTGGGTCTGGGGCCCGTCATCTCGCACATGCTGTCCCACCTTCAGTCCGTGAAGCCAGGCGATCATCCACGGCCCGAGAATAAAGCTCACGATTAGCGCCGTGATCACGGCGCCGGCGCTACGGAACGTTATGTATTTGAATACATTGAAACCGCCGAATACGTTGTGCAGCGGGTACAGAAAATGATAGAGCATCAGAACTCCTCCAAGATCTTTTCCATTTTCATGGCGCGCGACCCTTTGATGAGTACGGCATCGCCGTTCTTCGACCGCTCCTTGAGCATCGCGGCAGCCTCTCCATGTGATCCAGCCGAAATAACGCGGTCCTGTGGCATCCCCGCCTCGAGCGCGCCTTCATTAATGCATTTCGCCAAGGTCCCCAGAGTGATGAGCACATCGATGCCGAGGCGGGCCGCGATGCGGCCGACCTCCCGGTGCGCATCGGCTGCGGCTTCTCCAAGCTCCAGCATGTCACCGAGCACGGCTACTGAACTTTTCCCCGCCGTGAGGGAGATCAGGGTCTCGAGTGCCGCCTGCACGGATCCGGGATTCGCATTGTAGTAATCGGCGAGCACCGTCCTGCCCTTTACCTGCTTAAGTTCAGAGCGCATGGATACCGGAGAGAAACCTTCCAATCCGTCTTTCACAGCTTCCAGCTGCAAGCCCACGGCAAGCGCCCCGGCGGCTGCAGCAAGGGCATTGTAGACATTGTGCCTTCCCACGGCCGGAAGACGGACCTTCGCTTTTAAACCGTCCGCTTCAATTGCGATGTCGGTGAAGTCCTGCCCTTGCCGGATATTGGAAACGCTTACATTCGACCTGTTCTTGATCCCGAAGGACAGGATCCGGCCATCATATGCATTCTTGAGGGTGTTGAAGAACGGGTCATCGGCATTCAGAACAGCGGTCCCATCCGATTTCAGATTGCGAAGGAGTTCGGCCTTGGCCTGCGCCACCGTACCCAGGGTCCCCAGGAACTCCAGATGCGCCGGTCCGATATTCGTGATCATCCCCACATCCGGTCTGACAATCCTGGCGAGGGTATCAATCTCTCCCAGGGCGCTCATGCCCATCTCGATCGCCGCGGATCTATGGCGCCCGTCTAGCTTTAGAAGGGTGAGCGGTACCCCGATGTGATTGTTCAGGTTCCCCTCGTTCTTGAGCACCGGCCCTCTCTGCCTCAGAATACAGGCGAGCATTTCCTTGGTTGTTGTCTTGCCATTGCTACCTGTAATGCCGATCACGGGAATGTCGAACTTCTTCCGGTGCCGCTGCGACATCTCCTGAAGCGCTAGAATCGTGTCCTCAACTGGAAGAATGTTCTTCAGGCCACCGAGGCTTCCATATTTCTTCTCCAGCGCGATACGCTCCACAAGAGCGCCCCAGGCTCCCTTCTTGATCACCTCGGGAACGAAGTCGTGGCCGTCAAACCGATCTCCCTGGATTGCCACAAAAAGCTCGCCCTCTTTGATCGTTCTGGAGTCTATGGATATCCCCTTTATCTCCATGCGCTCGAACCTGCCAAGAATCTCATCCAACATCTTTTTTTCACTTTCTTTCATGACGCACATGACAGGGATCAGAGGCTAAGTGTCTCTGACTCATGAAGAGCAGCGCTCTGATGTCCTCCGTCCTCTGTCATCTGCCCTCCTTCGCCTGTCTCCTGCGAATCTCCTGCCGTGCAACCTCCCGGTCATCGAAGTGGATCTTCCGGTCGCCGATTATCTGGTAGTCCTCATGTCCCTTGCCTGCTAGCACAACCACATCTCCACTGCCTGCCATGCCGATAGCCGCAGCCACGGCCTCTCGCCGCTCAGGGATGACACAGTATGGTGTCTTGCCCGGTGCGGCTGCGGACATGAGATCATGAAGGGGCATTCTTGCGCCGACCGCTCCCATGCCTTTTTCGATCTCGTCAATGATGTTCAGGGGTTCTTCGGTCCGCGGATTATCAGAAGTGACGATGACGATATCGCTCCCGTTGACTGCTGCAGCGCCCATCCGCGGTCGTTTGGTTCGGTCACGGTCTCCGCCGCAACCAAAGACCGTAATGACCTTCCCTGCCGCTATCTCCCGGACTGCTTCGAGGAGACGGAATAGCGCATCCTCGGTATGGGCATAGTCCACAACTACACCGAATGGCTGGCCCTCCTCCACCTTCTCCATTCGTCCGGGAACGGCCTTCATGGAGCTGATCCCGCGCGCGATGTTGTCGCCGGCGAATCCCAATGCCGTACCGATGCCGATTGCGCTCAGGATATTGTAGATATTATGACTCCCGACGAGCGGAGAATCCACAGAAATCGACCCTGACGGCGTAGCTACGGGAAACGAAAGGCCACGAATCCCGTGTCCTATGCTCCCCGATGGGTGTATGTCCGCCCGTTCTGAAAACCCCGTCGTCAGCACCTTGGCCCGAGTCGCACCGATGATCTCCGGGGCGCGCTCATCATCAATATTGATCACCGCAAAGGCTTCCGGCGATAGTCCGGAGAAAAGCAGCAATTTCGCCTTGAAATACGTGTCCATGGATTCATGAAAGTCCAGGTGATCCTGCGTCAGGTTCGTGAAGCCGGCTGCCGCGAACTCGCATCCGACGGTCCTGCCGAGAGCGAGGGCATGAGACGAGACCTCCATCACGCAGAAGCCCACGCCGAGACCAACCATCTCCGCCAGGAAATGCTGGAGTTCAAGTGATTCTGGGGTTGTGTTGGGGGCGGGATATATCTTATTGCCAATGCGATAATCAATCGTGCCGATGAGCCCTGCCTTCCGCCCCTCAGCCTCGATAATGGATTTTATCAAATAGGTTGTCGTGGTCTTGCCGTTCGTCCCCGTAATGCCGATGAGCGTGAGCTTCTGCGACGGATGGCCATAGAACACAGTCGCCAGGAGCGAAAGTGCCCTGCGGGAATCATCGACAACGATCAGCGGCGTCTCTCGTGAGACTGCTTTGCTATGACTTCCCTCTGCAACAATCGCCACTGCACCCCGATGCACGGCCTGCGGAATAAACTGATGGCCGTCCGAGTGAAATCCTCGCACGGCCACGAAAAGGGAGCCGGGTCTTACCTTCCTGGAATCATGCGCGATGTCAAGCACCTCTCTGTCCAGCCCTTCCAGTGGCAAAGTTGCCTTGTTTTTTAACACGGTTAACAGCTCACCGAGTTTCATCTCGCCACCAAGAGCATCCTGTCTCCCTTGTCGTCCGGCGCTACCTGCAGATAGGCAAGGCTTTGCTCCGCTATGGCTTTGAACACTGGCGCAGCCACGCTGCCTCCCCAGACCACTCCTTCGGGGGTATCGACCATCACGAGAATCACAAGTTTCGGCGAAACGGCTGGCACAAATCCCACAAACGAGCTTACGTAGTCCTTTTTTGAATACAACCCGGTCTTCTGGTCTATCTTCTGAGCTGTGCCTGTCTTACCCGCAGCCGTGTACCCTGCGGGCTGTGCCTTCTGGCCAGTGCCGGACTCAACGACCCGCTGTAAAATTCTGTTTACTTTGGCGCAGGTTTCTTCACTGATGGCACGGCGTACTGGTTGGGGACCGAAGCTTTTCCCCTCGCCTCCGTCACGGTCGATGATGCTTGACACAATGTACGGTTTCATGAGCATACCGCCGTTTGCGAGAGCGCAGTATGCCGCTGCCATCTGCATCGGCGTCACTCCGATCTCCTGCCCAATGGCGATGGATCCGATTGATACGCCTGACCAAACGCGGTAATCCTTAAGCAGGCCTGGGATCTCACCGGGAATGTCTACGCCGGTCTTGGACCCGAAGCCGAAGGCGGCAATATATTTGGAGAACCGCTCCTTCCCCAGGCGCATAGCCACCTTGATCGTGCCCACGTTGCTCGACTCGGCTATTACGTCCGTGAAGGTCAGAACGCCGTTTTCGTGTGCATCCTTTATCATGCGGTCAGCGATCTGTATCTTCCCCGCAGAACAGTCAATCCGTTCGAGGGGGTGCACGACCCGCTCCTCAAGCGCGGCGGAAGCGAGGATTGGCTTGAAGATCGAGCCGGGTTCGTACGCGTCAGTAACAGCGCGGTTGCGCCACTCGGCTGGCTTGTAGAGTTGCGGCTCATTCGGGTTGAACGCCTGTCTCCCATGTACAGTCGTGCGCACCGAGAGGGCCAAAACTTCACCGGTCTGGGGGTCCATGACGATGCAGACCCCCCCTTTTGCATGCGAGCTCGCAAGCGTTTGGTCGAGCTCCTTCTCGGCGATGTGCTGGATCACCTCATCGATGGTGAGCACAATATCATTTCCCGGCTTAGTTTGCTGCTGATACCTGAAGCCAGAGCCGCCGGGGAACACGGTTCTCCCAACCGCGTCCTTCTCCGCTATCATCCACCCGCTTACCCCGCGGAGCACCTTGTCATAGGCTCGTTCCAGGCCCTCGAGCCCCTCATTGTCCATGCCCGTAAAACCAAGCAGCGGGCCGGCAAGAGTTTTCTTGGGATAGAATCTTCTCGATTCAAGGAGGCATCCGATCTCTGGGTTGCAAAGTGCCTTTACCTTCTCGGCCTTCAGGGGCTCGACCTTGCGGCTGAGCCAGACAAAGCGCCTTTCACCAGCGAGCCTTCGCTCGAGCAGGCGCGGATTCTCATGAAGGATCTGGGACAGACGCTGAGCGACAGCCCGCGGGTTTTCAATCTCTGCTGGAACACCGTAAATCGAATCAACATCCAGGCTTACTGCGAGTTCACGATGCATGCGGTCATAGATGGAGCCGCGCTTCGGCTCGAGCTTGACGAGACGCTCCTGCTGCCGTTCAGCCCGAGCCGTGAGTTCGGCCCTCTGGAAAACCTGAAGATACACGAGCCGCAGGGCAACGAATGCAAAGCCGAGCCCCATCAGCAGCAGTACCGTGAGTATCCTCCCCCGTCGTTCCATAATCATTCTTGTGCGGATGTCGGTTTTCTCCTAACCATCACCCGATTCTCCTTCGGTGGATGGATCATGCCAAGACGCTTGATCGCGATCTCCTCGATGCGCGCCGGCGAGGATAGGCTCGAAGCCTCGATCCGGAGCGAACGGTTCGCGCGTTCGAGTTCCCGCTTTTCACGCTCGAGCGCCTCGATCTGGTAGCCGAGACGCACGATCTTCACTTTGCCGCCGACGTACAGGATCAAGCCCCCGATGATCAGCAGCGCAATGAGGACCCTGCGAAAGCTGCCCCGCTTGCCCCGCTCAAATATGAACGATCCTATGTCACCGGCCCTGGTTGTCATATCGGGATCCCGCCCCGTTTAAGAACTGTGGATTGAACAACATCGAGAAACATTCCCTTTATTACGAAATTTCATAACTTCTCCGCGGCCCTGAGCTTTGCGCTCCTCGCAGCAGGGTTCCTCTCCACCGCCTCGGACCCGGGGAAAACGGGCCGCCGCGTAAGGATCTTGAGGCTCGGTTTTCTGCCGCAGGAGCATACCGGCAGCCGGGGTGAACAGATACATCCCTTTGCTGACCGTGCGAACGCCTGCTTTACCACTCTGTCCTCGAGCGAGTGGAACGTGATGATGACCAGCCTCCCTCCGGACTTCAAGCAGGACGTGATATGATCCAGTCCTTCGCGAAGGGCCCCCAGCTCGTCGTTCACGGCTATTCTCAGTGCCTGAAACGTCAGCGTAGCGGGATGAATGCGCCGTCGAGGATAAGGGGGAAATACGCCCGAAACAATGTCAGCAAGCTGAACTGTTCTCGTGATGGGCCCGTGGGCCCGTGCGTTTTCGATAGCCCTTGCTATGGCACCAGCTCTGCTTTCCTCTCCGTATTCCCGGAGGATCCTGACGAGCTCTGTGCGGGAGAGGGTATTTACCAGGTCCGCCGCAGTCTGCAAACTGCTTGTATCCATGCGCATATCAAGCGGGCCGTCTATCATGAAGCTGAAGCCCCGCTCCGGGGTCTTGAGGTGAAACCACGATACGCCAAGATCGAGCAGTACCCCGTCCACGGTCTCGTATCCCAGCTCCGATAGAACCGCCGGCATTTCCCGGTAATTCGCCCGCCGAAGTAGGACGCGTATTCCGTACGGCGCGAGGTTGATGCGGCAACGCTCTACAGCCTCGGCGTCCCGATCGAGGCCAATCAGAATCCCGCCTGGCGCCGAGCGCTTCAATATCTCCTCAGCATGTCCTCCGGCGCCGAGCGTCCCATCCACATACACTCCCCCATTCCTTGGCGCAAGCAGGTCGACGGCCTCCCGGAGGAGAACGGGGACATGTTGCAAGTGCGGGGTGCGGGGTGCGGAAGTCGAATTATCTTCCATGTTGATGGCCCTCACGGATCACTCTGCACATGTGACCCCGCGCTCGCCACATCGCGTTACTTCACAGCCCCAGCGGAAGGTTCGTCGCGGGCTTGGTAACACCGAAGCTCTTCGCCGCCTGTTGTGCCGTAGCGAATACTTGGAACGCGTCAAGCACACCGGTGGTGCGGAATATGTTCTTAATGTAGTCGGACATGCCTGCGAGCCGGATATCTCCGCCGAACGACTGAAGCCGCTTCTTCTCCTCAACAAGCGCGGAGAGGATCGTAAATTGGATATGCTCAACGGACTCAAAGTTCAAAATCAGCCCGTATGTCTCCCCCTTGATCAGCTGACCGATCACGCGGTCGATCTCCGCCATCTTCGCGGCATCGATCTCGCCTTCAAGGTTCATCTGATGTACTTTGAGTTTCGCTTCCATAGCTATAAGCCCAGTGCGGCGAGGGCCTCGCCAATCTTGTCGCCGTTCTGAGAAGTTCTCGCCTCCCACGCCTTGGCATCCCAAATCTCGATCTTGTTGATGATGCCGACCAGCATGACATTCTTGGTGATTCCGGCGCGCTCGCGGTGAGCCGGCGAAATGAGGATGCGGCCTTGCTTGTCGAGCTCGCACTCGGTGGCGGTCGAGAAGAAGAACCGCATGAAGTCCTTGACCTCTTTCTGCATCATCGGGAGGGTCTTGATCTTTTCCTCGAGTTTCTCCCACTCCTCGAGCGGATAGACCGTCAGGCACCGGTCAAAGTCCATGGCCATAACAAGCCTGCCGTCGTAACGGTCCGCAATAATATCGCGAAACTTGGACGGCACGCTTACCCGACCTTTGGAGTCTACACTATGTTCAAAGCTTCCTCGGAACATCAGCCTCCCCATGACTACCCACTGCTTCCCACTTTATGCCACCTGTTTGGCAAAGTATATCGTTCGTAGAATGCAATGTCAAGAAAATTATTATTTTTTTTGAGATGTTAGGCGGTGGGGGAGCATGCAGGCAAAATTTTAATTTTATCGTGACAAGCGTGCATAAAAAAAGTATTATTTAGTCGATTATGACCGACCATTTTATTGCCGCTGAAGACGCACACATCAAAAAAGAGAGAGGAAAAGCGCGAGAACTGCGGAATTCCCCGTGGTGGAAAAGAAAACGCTCTACGGGGATCTGTCATTATTGCCGCCGGAAGTTCCATCCTGCGGAACTGACCATGGACCATTTGATTCCCGTCATCCGCGGAGGAAAGTCGGTGCCTAGGAACCTAGTCCCCGCCTGCAAGGAGTGCAACAACAAAAAAAAATATCTCCTCCCTGCTGAATGGGAGGAGTATCTAGAGTCGCTGAAAAAAGAAACGTCATAGGTCTTGTCCCGTTTACCTTACCCAATCAACACGCGCGAGCTTGTTATCATGTGACCACCTATATGTCACTTCTCCGTGAAAGGCCTTCTTGATCGCTCTGCCTAGTCGCTGCGCCAGTTTTTCATTGGTCGTAGAGATTACAATACTGCCATAGCCGTTCTCTTTTACGGACATCACCCGCTCAAGGGGATTAAATCCGCGCGCTCGCTCTTCCTCATTCTTTACAAGGTTCAGTAAGTCCTGCTTGTGCGGCAGCACATAGTCCCCCTTCAGCGTCACAATGCCGCCGGGGAAATTGTCGCGGATCTTCAAGTCGGCCGGGCAGACCGCGGTAATAGTAGTGGGATTCCTCTTGGCGGTCTCGTAGAGTTCAGGGTCGCTATACCACCGCTTGTTGCTGTAGATAGCATGACAGGATTCGCAAACCATCATCTTCCGGCTTGCGCCTCTCGGTAGATACGGGTCTGTTGTCGCTGATTTCTTCTTATACGATAGTTTGTACCCTTTTGTCTTTACCTTCGTGATTGCCTTCATGGAATCCGCCTCCTTCATGAATTATAAGCAGACGCGCCGGATAGGGTTTATTTCAGTTTCCGCTGGATCTCTGGGAACTGTTTTTTGAAATCGGGCATGCTTCTCGTGAGGAACATCTTTAGGGCCTTAAGCTCTGCCTGGATATCCCCGATCTCCTCCTCGACTTCAACCTCGTGCCGTTTTAAGGAATCGGCGAGGTTGGACAGCGCCGTCTCCTGGATCTTGAGACGTTCCTCCGTGCCGTCTTGGCTCCTCTTGGTATTCATAGTCCACCCTCTCTCTACCGGTTCAGCTTCATCCCGAGTTTCTGCTCTACCGACTCAATCTTCTTATCTATTCGCTGTCCCTTCCCTTTGCGGTCATCAATGGTGATCGTTGTCAGAACGCGCTCGGTGTCCTTTATGACCTCGTGGTGGCATTTCTTGACAACAGTCATCACCGTGTCCCACTCTCCTTCGAGCACGGTGCCCATGGGATTCGCCTTGTAGCGCACACCGCTCTCCGCGACGATCTTGAGAACCTTAGCAATCTGTGGACTTATGCTCACGCCTGTTCCTATCGGCACAACACTGAACTCTACGAGCATGCTCATGATATCCTCCTGTTGCTAAAAACTCATTCTTTATCGCTATTTAAAGTATAGCGCGGGTTTCGGCGGGTGTAAAGCCGGTGTTTTCTATTGAAAAGGGAATGGGCATATGCAATAATCGTCTCTAGACGGGCACCCGCAGCCCTGACCCGGCGACGTGTCATCACCACTTCGACCTCGTTGATCACATGGCAAACATGCTGAGAGTGACACTCAAACTGCTGGGGGCCCTGCCCCTGTTGATATCCTACCTTCTCATATCCGCATCTCTTTCCGTGCTTATGCCCTCCGGTAATAAGAAGCGGCTTTTGGCGGTGCAGAACTCGTCACTCTTCGCCCGGGTGACGCTTAGGCTGCTCGGGATACGGGTCCATGTAAAGCACGCCGAACTTCTGCATAAAGGCCGCGGGGGTCACCTCGTAATCGTGAACCATCTTTCCTATGTTGATGTGCTGGTCATGTCATCCCTCATGCCCGCTGTTTTCATCACATCGGTAGAGATGAAACATACGTTGCTGCTCGGAACGGTCGCAAAGTTTGGCGGAAGCATATTCGTAGAACGGAGGAAGACATCCGGCCTCAAAAAGGAGATCGAGTCGATCGCGCACGTTCTCGGCCAAGGATTCTCCGTGGTGCTGTTTCCCGAAGGAACCACATCGAACGGAGAACGGGTACAGCCTTTCAAGAATTCGCTTTTCGACTCCGCCATCCGGGCAAAGATCAACGTGTTTCCCTTCTGCTTGCGGTACACGAAAGTAAACAACCGTCACATAACGAGTGACACCCGTGACTCTGTTTTTTTCTATGGCGACATGACCTTCTTCAGACATCTCCCCCGGCTCCTTGCCTTGCAGTCCGTTGATCTGGAAGTACGGCCGCTCGAAACCATCAGGATACACGCGGATGCCTCGAGGAAAGTACTGGCCTCAGAAGCCCATGATGCCATCAGCGCAGCATATCATGGATTGGCCGATTGAGCGGGAATCAGGACCGTCGATACGCGGGGAGGCCGAGAAAAAGGAAGTCTCCTGTAATCTCGACGAGATGCCGAAGGAATTCACCGATAGGATGGACGCAGCGATGGATAAGATCGGTAAGGCGCATGAAATAAAAGATCCACTTGAAAAGAGGTTGGATGTAAAGGTTCTTATGCTTCGATAGGAGTCACTTATATGATCATAAAAAATCTTTTCACGCATCTTGCGCAAACTTCGGTCGGCGAAATCTCTGAAACGCTGTTGCAGACCGATTCTCTGAAATTGGAGCGTATCGTTTCCACAGGCCAGTCAACACCACCCGGCCGATGGTACGACCAGGACAGGGACGAGTGGGTCATACTGCTGTCCGGAAGCGCCGGTTTGCTTTTTGAGGAGGAGCATGATGTTCGCGTCCTGCGGCCCGGCGATCATTTCCTCATCCCCGCCCATGTCCGCCACCGTATCGAGTGGACAGAGGCAGGGGCAGAGACCGTCTGGCTGGCACTTCATTTCACATCGTAGTTTCCCATAACTTGAAGTCTGCTGAGCCGCAGCACGGGACGCGTGACACGTATTGCACGAATCAACTTGATTTCTTAATAATGATTTCTGTTTCTGCTCCTGCCGTCCGGGATGCGCTTCTGGCTTTTCTCGACATTTTTCACCAAAATTCTTGACTTTTTTGCTCCCAGTTGTTATGCTACCGGACTTCTTTGTGAAAGAGCACCCCTTTACAAAGGTGGGTCATCTCCATTGCCAACCCTCCCCACATTTGCCCGGGAGGAATAGGATATCACGATCTATGGACTACTTGGACGAAATGAATAAGCGGCGAACCTTCGCCATCATCAGCCACCCCGACGCGGGCAAGACCACGCTCACCGAAAAGTTCCTTCTTTTCGGCGGTGCGATCCAAGTAGCTGGCGCTGTGAAGTCGAATAAGATCAGGAAAAGCACCGCATCTGACTTCATGGATATCGAGCGGCAGCGCGGCATCTCCGTTGCCACATCGGTCATGGGCTTCGACTACAACGGGCTCAAGATCAACCTCCTCGACACGCCGGGCCACAAGGATTTTGCCGAAGACACATACCGCACGCTTACGGCGGTGGACAGTGTTATCCTTGTCGTTGACTGTGTAAAAGGCGTTGAGGAGCAGACAGAAAAGCTCATGCAGGTCTGCCGCATGCGGAATACGCCGGTGATCATTTTTGTGAACAAGCTCGATCGCGAAGGGAAGAACCCCTTCGAGCTTCTTGACGAACTAGAAGTGAAGCTCTCCATCAAGGTGCAGCCGCTCTCGTGGCCCATCAGCATGGGGACCTCCTTCAAGGGAGTCTACAATCTTTACAATCATAGTCTCTCTCTCTTTTGTCCCGGGGGTGTCACGGTCACGGACGATGTGCTCGCGATCAGAGGCCTCGACGACCCGGTCCTTGACCAGCAGCTCGGCTATAATGCAGCGCGGCTGAAGGAGGATGTGGAGTTGATCGAAGGCACTCATGAGCCATTCGATGTCAATGCCTACCTGCGCGGCGATCTCGCGCCGGTGTTCTTCGGGAGCGCCATCAATAACTTCGGAGTGAAGGAGCTCTTGGATACGTTCACCGAGATTGCACCCGGGCCGGGAAACCGCTCCACAGACCAACGCATAGTCAATTCAGACGAGAAGAGCTTCACTGGCTTTGTCTTCAAGATCCACGCCAACCTCGACCCGCGCCACCGCGACCGCATAGCCTTTATACGCATCTGCTCAGGCAAGTTCGAGCGAAACAAGGTGTTCCATCACGTACGCATGAGCAAGAACATCCGTTTCAGCAGTCCGGCGAGCTTTCTCGGCGCACGGAAGAGCATCGTCGACGAGGCCTTTCCCGGCGATGTAATCGGCTTGTACGATACGGGGAATTTCAAGATCGGCGATACGCTCACCGAAGGCGAAAAACTCATGTTCCAGGGCATCCCGACCTTTTCACCTGAGGTGTTCAAGGAGCTCGTGAACATGGATCCGTCCAAGTCCAAACAGCTTGCAAAGGGCATTGAGCAGCTCACCGATGAAGGCGTAGCGCAGCTTTTCACCCAGCGCCAGGGGAACCGAAGAATCGTGGGCACCGTCGGCGTGCTCCAGTTCGATGTCCTCCAGTATCGTTTGGAGCATGAGTACGGCGCAGCGTGCCGCTTCGATCCGATGGCGATCTATAAGGCATGCTGGATCACAGCGGATGATAGAAAGGACATGGAGAAGTTCTGCAGGTTCAAGTCGGACCGCATCGCAACAGACAGGGATGGCAATCTCGTCTTTCTCGCCGAGTCGGAATGGGTTCTCAAGAACATGATCGAAGCCAATCCTGAGATTAAGTTTCACTTCACCTCGGAGTTCAAGAGAGAAATGCAGCAAGTAAAGTAAGACACCTCGAAAACACATTATCATCTCGGCATTAAGGGCCGCTTTCTCTTTTATTATTGCTCAGACGCTCTCCTTTACTCAGCGCTGGCTCCCTCCCCTCACCGCACACCGTTATGTAATGATGTTGCCTGTTCAATGCTTTCACATGTATCGTCCCCGAATAACTATCGGCCGGAACATTTCGCCTCTATTTCTTTTTCCGAAATCGCACTTAGATGTATGCTTATGGATGAGCTCTCGTCTTCCAATCAGGGACGTTTGACTCGCGAGGCACGAAGACCCCTGAGAAAGAAGAAATAATTGCTGTCAGTATCGGTGATGCTCATTTTCGTGAGCCTTTCGTGGTCCGGAGCATTTTTGCTTTTTTCGCTCCCTTTGGTTCTTGACACCTCAAATTATTAATGTTACTTTCAGGCCATGCTCATTTATCTCAACGGCCGTTTCGTCACAAAAGAGGAAGCTACAGTGTCGGTTTTTGACCATGGATATCTCTACGGCGATGGCATCTATGAAACCATGCGCGCCTATAACGGCACGCTTTTCCTTCTCGATCGTCATTTGGATCGGCTCAGCCGATCGGCAAATGCTATCTCCCTCACGCTTCCCATGTCGCTTGAAGATATTGGGAAAGCTCTCAAGGAAACCCTGCGGGTCAATCATCTTACCGAAGCATATGTTCGTCTCCACTTCTCTCGGGGACCTGGAGAGATCGGTCTTGATCCGGCGCTTTGCCCGGAACCAACGATGGTCATCATGGCCAGGCCTTTCAAGGGTTATCCATCGGAGCATTACGAACGCGGCGTTTCCGTGGCCGTAGTAAAAACACGCCGCAACCATCCCCTTGCGCTCGACCCTTCTATCAAGGGCACGAACTTTCTGAACAACATCCTTGCGAAAATAGAATCAATCCGGGCTGGGGCCTATGAAGGCATCATGCTGAACTGGGAAGGGTTTGTCGCCGAGGGTACGATCTGCAACATTTTCATGGTAAAATCCGGGACTATTATAACACCCGCATTGAGCATCGGCATTCTTGAAGGTGTGACCCGAGGCCTGGTGCTTCACCTTGCAGACAAGGAACACGTGGCGACACTGGAGACGGCCTTCACTCCACACGAGCTGTTGACCGCGGACGAATGCTTTATCACCAATTCATCGATTGAGGTCATGCCAGTCACAATCATAGACGGCAAGCTGATTGGGAACGGAAAACCCGGTCCGGTCACCGCTGCTCTCGCCCGGGCATACAGCGATGAGGTCCTGAAATGTTCCAAAGCGCCGGCCAATTAGCCCAGATAATCGACCATACCCTCGTGCGCCCAGACGCGACTATAACGGACCTTGCGAGGGTCTGCGATGAAGCAAAAAAATATGGATTTTCATCTGTCGTGGTGAACGGCTGCCACGTAGCCAGGGCCAAAGAACTGCTTTTCGGCACCTTGCTCAAAGTCTGTGCCGTCGTGGGGTTCCCGCACGGCGCGAACACAACCACGGTAAAGATCGTTGAAGCTATGGAGGCAATGAAGAACGGTGCAAGCGAGCTCGACATCGTCATAAACCTCGGTTTGCTGAAGTCCGGTCGTCTTGATATCGTTGAGATCGATATGAAGAACATCATCGCCATGACACCGAAGCTCGTCCACAAGGTTATCCTCGAAACAGGCTTCCTGACATCAGAGGAGATCACGACCGTTTGCACCATGGCTGCGCGTATCGGTTCTGAGTTTGTCAAGACCTCGACGGGGTACGGCCCGCGGGGCGCGACGGTTGAGGACGTCCAACTCATGCGCAGCGCGGTGGGGACCGCGTGCCGCGTGAAGGCCTCAGGCGGGATACGGACCCTCGCAGCGGTCACCGCGCTCGTCGAGGCAGGCGCCGAGCGTATCGGGACCAGTTCGGGCGCGGCTATCATGGAAGAATATCTGAAGAGCAAGAAATAGGCTCTCTCGCAAAGACGAAAGGGCGAGGAGAATATGTTAATGGAAAAAGCGTCTTCAGACACGGATAAAGGCGGTTCAGGAGGATTCAAAACTGTCAAGAAAGGCCAGATCATCGCGAAGGTGGGCAGTACAGGCCGGGTGACCGGCCCTCACCTTCACTTTGAAATACGCAAGAGCGGTGTTCCGCAAGACCCACTCAAATACCTTTGGTAACCGCAGGGATAGTCGTATCATGCTTGTCTTCATGCTCATTTCCGATGCAAATCACTATCGACAGATTCGGTCTGAGGTTGCGCGAACCTGTTTTTGATTGACAGGGTGTGCTGGGGTATGCTAAATTTTTCACCATAGTTGGGCTATTGCGTAGCCGACCATGAATGGAGAAAAAATGGAGCAAAAACTCGAAGACCTGTACAAGCAGGGGACAGAGGCGTTCGACAAAAAAGACTACGAAAACGCCGAACGCTTTTTCCAGTCGATTCTGGACAGGAAACCCTCCTTCGCGGATATCCAGAACAAGCTAGGGATTATCTTCAACCACACCGACAGGCTGGATCTGGCTGCAAAAGCATTTGAAAAGGCCCTGGAGATGAACCCGGGATACACCGAGGCCTCGCTTAACCTTGCGATCACCTACAGCGACCTCGGCATGTACGAGAAAGCCCGCGAGGTCTTTGAAAAAGCGTCCCACTTTACTGAACAGGCGAATAAGGCCTCTGAATCCTCAATAGACCCCTTCGTTAAGGGTAAGCTCTCCGACGAACATCTCAGGATCGGAGACCTCTATTATGAATTGAGGTTGCTGGACGATGCCATCGAGGAATATCAGAAGGCGCTCCGACTCTCTCCGAATTTCGCAGACATCATCACACACCTCGGCATCGCCCTTAGGGACAAGGGCCGGTACGATGACGCCATCGAGCAGTTCACCAGGGCCAAGCAGAGCAATCCGCGCTACATTCCCGCACGGCTCCACCTCGGCATCACCTATTATTCGCAGGGTTTCTACGGCCTGGCCGAAGAAGAATGGAGAGAGGCGCTCGTGTTCGACCCGAACAACTCCGCAGTGAGGACGTACCTGAATTTCGTAAAACCCCAGAATTCCTGACGGAGTCTCACATTTGGATCTTCTCGAAATAAAGAGCCTCAGTACACATTTTTTCACCAGATCGGGTGTGGTGAAAGCAGTCGACAATCTCAGTTTCAGGCTGCAAAAAAGCCGCATACTCGGGCTTGTCGGCGAATCCGGTTGCGGAAAGACCGTAACCGCCCTTTCCATACTCAACCTCGTTCCCTACCCTGGCAAGATCGTTTCCGGCAGAATCCTTTTCGAAGGCCGGGATCTGCTCTCGCTTTCAACTGACGAGATGAGAAAGATCCGGGGGGCTAAAATCTCCATGATCTTCCAGGAACCCATGACTGCGCTCAATCCCGTCTTCACCATCGGGAACCAGATCGCCGAGGTCCTCACTACTCACCTTGACGTTACTAAGGCGCAGGCGTTCAACACTTCTGTAGAGCTCCTACGCTCCGTGGGCATTCCTTCGCCGGAGAAGCGTGTGCGCGAATATCCCCACCAGCTTTCAGGCGGCATGCGCCAGCGTGTGATGATCGCTATGGCAATTGCATGCAAGCCTTCCCTCGTTCTCGCTGATGAGCCGACGACGGCACTCGATGTCACGATCCAAGCGCATATTCTTGAACTCCTGAGCCAAATCCAGAAGGAGATGGACATGGCCATGGTCTTGGTAACGCACGACCTGGGACTGATCGCCGAGCGCGCTCACGAGGTGGCGGTAATGTATGCAGGACTGATTGTGGAGCAGGCGGACACAACCGAGCTTTTCTCCAATCCCCAGCATCCTTACACCAGAGGACTCATGGCCTCGATCCCCAAGCCAGGTGAGGAGCGAAAGAGCCGGCTGCGAACAATATCCGGATCAGTGCCGAAGTTATACGATCTTCCGGCTGGCTGCAGATTCGCCCCACGCTGCGAAATCAAGACAGAGCTATGCAAAACAGAACCTCAGCTCATCGAGATTAAGCACGGTCATCTGGTGAGATGCTGGGAAGCGAAACAATAGCAAAATGAAGAGCAAAAGTAATGGTTAAATCCTAGAAGATTGATTTTCATGGCCAACGCTCTCCTTGAAATAAGAGACCTCTACAAGTTCTTTCCGGTTAACGCCGGCTTGGGAAAAACCCTTCAAGCAAGGGCTGTCGACGGTGTGAGCATCTCCGTAGCTCGAGGGGAGGCGGTAGGACTTGTCGGAGAGAGCGGCTGCGGCAAATCCACGCTCGGCAGGTTGGCGCTGAGACTGCTCGAGCCAACGTCGGGTAGTGTTTTTTTTGAAGGCCGCGATCTCGGCACTCTTTCTAAGGAGGATCTCCGAGCTCTCCGCAAGAACATGCAGATTATCTTCCAGGATCCATTCGCCTCGCTTAATCCGCGCATGCGCATCAAGGAGATCATTTCCGAACCGCTCGTCATCCATGCTCTTGCCAAGGGTAATGAACTGGAGGAGCGTGCCGCAGCCCTGCTGAACAAGGTCGGACTTTCCGCCGACGCACTGCGCCGCTATCCGCATGAGTTTTCGGGTGGCCAGCGTCAGAGGGTCGGAATTGCGAGAGCCCTGGCGAGCAATCCGTCATTCATCGTGGCTGACGAGCCGGTCTCAGCGCTCGATGTCTCGGTTCAGGCTCAAATCATTAACCTGCTGGAAGACCTGGGCGAGGAGATGAGCCTGTCGTTCCTGTTCATTGCACATGATCTAAACCTCGTCCGCCACTTTTCTGACCGCGTTGCAGTGATGTACCTCGGAAAGGTCGTTGAAATCGCTCCTGCCGAAGAGATTTACAGAAACCCCTCACACCCGTACACCGAAGCGCTGCTGGCCGACATACCCGTTGCGGACCCCACTGTAAAGAAGAAGCACATCCTGCTCAAAGGAGACATCCCGAGCCCTACACAGATCCCGCAAGGCTGCCGGTTCCACACCCGCTGTCTTTACCGCTTCGACCCGTGCGACAAACTTGTCCCAAGCACAACCGATCTCGGAAACGGCCACTTCGTTGACTGCCACCTGCGTGGTTGACATCCTCCTATACCGCCTGTAGCGCCGCCAATAGAGATAGAAGCGACAGGCTCTTACGGTGAAGACAACAAAAAATCATTCTTTCCGTTCGCGCTTTTCTTACGCCCCTTTGAGGCAATCCCGCACTCGGTATATTAAGTGCCCTATTCTCATTGGCTCATGCTAATTCATGTCGTATTTTTCGCATTCCTAAAAATGTTTATATCTTTTTCTCATCTGTGCAAAAGAGTTTTTGTAGTGGTTCCTCATTGAATCAATCAGTTACATTGTGGCACGCTTGATGCAATGTCTATAGGCAAGACCGCATGAAAAGGAGGATA
>DASPSR010000059.1:0-36740 GCA_035623825.1 Nitrospirota bacterium | reverse complement strand
GACAGGAGCGGGTGCTCGGGGACGCTACGATCGGGAAAAAGATAATCGGGATCCTTGACCTTTCGATGACTAAGATCGGTGAGAACCACGTTCGCATCTCTCCCGACGATATCAGGTGCCCTGCAGGGGTCACGGTATCGTATATGTCGCCCACGGATATCATAGTAAAGCTCGAACCGCTCATACGAAAGATCATCAAATTGCAACCTGTTCTGCGCGGAGTTCCAGCCCCGGGTTACCGCCTGACGGGGGCAACGGTGACACCGCCAAAGATCATGGTCGAGGGTCCGTCGGGCGTGATATCGACCTTGGAAGGACTCCAGACCATGCCCATCGATATTAAGGGTGCTCAGGAAAGCGCGGCGGTGGAACCCAAGATCGACTACCAGGGAAAGTCAGTAAAGATTCTTGATAAGACCATCATCGTGCAGTTGCATATTGAAAGGGTGAACAAATGAAAAAATTGTTTGGGACAGACGGTGTACGGGGAGTGGCGAACCAGGACCCCATGACCTCGGAGATGGCGCTGCGCATCGGACGGGCAGCAGCGCACGTGTTCCGCGATTCTTCGCGCCGTCACCGGATCGTCATCGGCAAGGACACAAGGCTCTCCGGATACATGATTGAAAGCGCACTCACCTCGGGACTTTGCTCCATGGGCGTGGACGTTCTCCTCGTCGGCCCGGTTCCCACGCCCGGTATCGCATTTCTTACGAGAAGCCTCAGGGCCGATGCGGGAGTCGTGATTTCGGCATCGCACAATCCTTATGAGGACAATGGCATCAAGTTCTTCGGACGAGATGGGTTCAAGCTTCCGGACGACGTCGAAAAGAAGATGGAAGACCTGATTTTTTCAGGCGCAATCGATTCGATTCGACCGACGGCTGCGGAGATTGGAAAGGCCTTCAGGATCGACGATGCGATCGGCCGGTACAACGAGTTCGTAAAATCGTCGATTCCGCGCGGCATGGACCTTTCGGGCCTTCGCATCGTCGTAGATTCGGCAAACGGCGCCGCTTATAAGATAGGACCGCGCATTCTTATCGAGCTCGGAGCGGACGTTATCTCGCTTTATGACGAACCGGACGGGATGAATATCAACCAGGGCTGCGGATCGCTCTACCCTGAAGTAGTCTCCCATGCGGTGGTGGCGAACAACGCGCAGATCGGCATCGCTTTCGACGGCGACGCAGACCGCGTCATGATGTGCGATGAGAAGGGTGCCGTCGTAGACGGCGACAAGGTGATGGCCATCTGCGCGCTCCAGATGATGAAAGAGGGCAGGCTCAAACAGAAGACGCTTGTTGCAACGGTCATGAGCAATCTCGGCCTCGAACTCGCGATGCAGAATGCGGGGGGCAAGCTCGTCCGGGCTGCTGTCGGAGACCGTTACGTAATGGAAAAAATGCTTGAAGGCGGCTACAATCTCGGCGGCGAACAGTCCGGCCATGTAATCTTCCTAGACCACAACACGACTGGCGACGGGCTTATATCGGCGCTCCAGATTCTTGTGATCATGAAACAGGCCGGCAGAAAGCTCTCGGAACTCGCCGCCTGCATGAAAACCTATCCCCAAACGCTCGTGAACGTGAACGTGAAGGAGCGGCGCGATCTCGCATTGATTCCGGAGGTCGCCCAACGAATGGCTGAGGTCGAGAAGAAACTGGGCCGTAACGGGCGACTCATCGTGCGCTATTCCGGCACCGAACCCAAGGTCCGCGTCATGATCGAAGGCGAAGACCAGCAAGAGATTCGTAAGCTTGCCGATGATCTTACCGGGATCATCAAAGAGAAACTTGGGTAGAGAGAGCAGCGACCACGCTGTTTTTTAAATCAGACAAGTCTGTTCGGGGCCGGTCAGCCGAGATTCAGGTTCCGCTTGCTTGCGGCAAACAGTGGTTGCCGCCTGTAGTCCGCCGCGAACAGGCTCGAGGTCAAGGTAACGGCGTCTTGATGGGGTATACCTTCAGGAAGCTCAGGAACTCCTTGGCAGTATGAGTGCAGTAATTACGCTTGGGCGAGATGATACTGAAATTCCTGTGGAACTTGACGTCCTTGAACGTGGTGGCTTTGAGCACGCCGTGCTTGATCGCCTGACGCGCTGCCCAGGCTGACACAATAGACACGCCCATGCCTTCCTCCACCGCACTCTTGATGGACTCGGTGCTGCCCAGCACGAGCGCAATCTTGAGGCTGTCAAGCTTGATCCCGTGCTCTTCCAGGTGCTTCAGGATGATCTGGCGGGTGCCTGACCCCTCTTCGCGAAGTATGAGCGGCTCCTTGATCAGGTCCATGCCTGGGATATTGCGACGCTCGGCCCAGGGGTGTGCCGGGGACATAATTATCACAAGCTCGTCCGAGAGCAGGATGTCAACGCTAAAACGCTGTTTGTTCACGTCGCCCTCCACAAGTGCAATGTCAATCTCGCCGGCGTTCAGTTTTTCGGTGATTGTCTTCGTGTTGCCGACCACGAGCGATATGTTGACCTGGGGGACTTTTTTCTTGAACGCGGAAACGATGGAGGGGAGGAGATAGTTGCCGATGGTCGAGCTGGCGCCGATGGAGAGCGATCCTTTGATTGCACCGGTTATCTCGCTGATGTTCTTCTGCGCCTCGGCATACAGCGCGAGGATTTCCTTTGCTCGCCTGTAGAGAATTTCGCCCGCCGGCGTCAGATTGATGGTGTTGCCGGACCGGTCGAACAGGCGTGTCTCGTAAAGCTCCTCCATGGCCTGAACCTGGAGACTCACCGCAGGCTGAGTGAGGTGTATGAGCTCGGAGGCCTTTGAAAAGCTTTTGGTTTCTGCGACGGCACAGAAAACTCTCAGTTTATGGTCTTCCATAAGTGAAGAGATGGCAGTTGCGGCATGGTTTGGGATTTTTTGCGAATTCTTGAACGACTAGTCCGCTAAATTATATATATAAATCAATCAATAATTGTTGTCAAGGAGTTTGTCAATCCTCAGAGGCTCAGCGTCCCTCATGATGCCGCGGGCTACGCGAGCCAGGCCTGATGCGTATGTGCCATGAAAGGCGAAAACTGACCGCGTTCTCCAGGGCCCCTCTCCGTGATCAATACTGATGAACGTCGACATGCCGAACATCCCTGCCGCACTGCACTCGGAATCTGCAGCCGGGGGTTAAAAGGCCTGTTTCGGGAAGCACCTACCCTCAGGCGGGGATGTCACCGGAGGGTTTTTATATATGAAAGGGCTTCCCGGCGGTCTTTGAGCGTGCCCTCGGCCTGCCGCTCTTTGACGTCCTCTAAGATCTCCCGGAAATGCGGGCCGGGCTTGAACC
Organism: Nitrospirota bacterium; assembly: GCA_035623825.1. Lineage (GTDB taxonomy): Bacteria > Nitrospirota > UBA9217 > UBA9217 > UBA9217 > DASPSR01. Next base: position 33,440 of record DASPSR010000059.1, on the reverse strand, counting down.
CCAGTTCGATTAGATCCTGTCCGGTCACGAGCGGTCCGGACTCGGTCTTGAGGAATTTCTCATAGTAATAGTCCAGGACCGCGGCCATGGTTTCTCCTGTGTCCGTAAACTTCTCTTTGGGCATGATCTCGTAAGTCGCACGGGCGTCAGCTTGGGCCAGGATGAGACTTTCCGGCAAGACGTCCCCGAGATCGCGACAGTACCGGTACATGGCATTTTTGCTCGGCCCTCCGGCGGCTGAGAGATTGAAGAGACGCATGTGCTGTTTGACGACCTTGGTGACCGCTTTTTCTGAATCACGCGAGAGCCGGAACCGCCTGCACACCAGCGCTGCCTTTTCCGCGCCGAGATTGTCATGCCCGTGAAACCTCACATGGCCGTCAGTGGTGGTGTATGTTTCCGGCTTTGCCATGTCATGCAGCAGGCAGGCAAAGCGGAGCGCCGCCTTCCGCGGTACCAGGAGCTCAATTGATTCTTCGAGATGGCCGAGCAGTCTCGCAGCGTGATCTGGTGATATCTTCGGCAGGTCATCCAGCACACTGTCAATGTATCCTGCGGTCCTGATGGAATGCGAAAGTACATCGTGAGCATGGTACTTGCCCGGGAAAAATCCTCGGAGCGGATCGAGCTCCGGCAGCAGCGGGGAGAGGAGGCCGAGGGAGTCCATAAGTTGGAGATGCTTTTTCGCATCTCTTTCCGAAAGGAGCAAAAAGAGTTCGTCCCTCTGACGTTCGGGGGAGGGTACCGTAATCAGTTTCGAGCGATGCCGGATATATTCAGCAGTGGCGTGATCAATGGTAAAACGCAGAGTAGCCGCAAAACGCACAGCACGCAAAAGTCGCAGAGGGTCTTCATCCAAGGCCTCGGCTTTCACCACGCGGATGAGCCTGTTTTTTATGTCATCTTTCCCGTGGAACGGGTCGATGACCTTTTCGAGGGATTGGTTATTGACGAACTCCCTCAAATCGAGCGCCATGGCGTTGATCGTGAAATCGCGTCTTGCCAGATCCGCCTCAAGGTCCGCTCCGTCGAAGTTGGTGAAGTCGAACTGAAGCGGCCCTCCATCCGCATGTTTCACCACGCGTGTGATCTTCCGCTCTTGATCGAGAAAGAAAAAGCTCCCGTCAATTTTATCGGCAAAAGACCGCGCCACAGCTTCCGAACCCGAGGTCATCAGAAGGTCTATATCTTTGATTCCCGGTTCCCCTAACAGGAGGTCACGGACCGATCCGCCGACGAGATAGATTGTGTTATATGAGAGTGAAATAAGCTGGGAAAGATATGTCAACGTGGGAGGATTCATGCTGTCAATAATTGTCTCCATGCACCGTAAACACTGCCGCTTCAGGGAGAGGATATGGTGCGAATATTGTTAGGCAAGAAACGCGCACACATATGATTATTCATTCAAGGCTATTTTCAACGCACCCTCGTCCCAATCCTTGGTGGTAACCACCTCGCCAATCCTTTTCGGCAGGACGAACCGCACCTTGCCGCCTTCGGTTTTTTTGTCGATTTGCATGGTTTCCATAAGCTCAGTCAAAGTCGGTTTGCGGTTGAGAGCAGCGAGATTTGTCGGCAGGCCATAGGATTTGATGAGCCCTTCCACGCGATTGGGGACGGAAGAATCGCAAAGGCCGGATTTATTGGCGAGCCGCGAAGCATAGATCATGCCTATAGCTATGGCATATCCATGGCGCATAGTGTAGTTCTCCGCCGTCTCGAGGGAGTGGCCGACGGTGTGGCCGAAGTTCAGAATCGAGCGGAGCCCTCCCTCCCGCTCGTCCTTGCTCACTACGGTTGCCTTGATTTCGCAGGAACGACGTATGATGTGTATAAGCGCATTGGAATCGAGAGAAAGGATCTTCTCCCGGTTCTTGTCGAGGTAGTCGAACAGATCTGCGTCCCAGATGACACCATACTTGATTACCTCCGCCATGCCCGAGAGGAATTCTTCCTTGGGAAGGGTTTTGAGCACGCCAAGGTCTATGAGCACTTTCCTTGCCTGGTAGAAGGCGCCGATCATGTTCTTGCCCATGGGGTGGTTCACGCCGGTCTTGCCACCCACACTGCTGTCCACCATGGCAAGGAGCGTAGTCGGTATCTGCACAAGGGGCACACCTCGCATGAATGTGGCCGCTGCAAAGCCTGTTAGGTCGCCGATTACACCGCCGCCGAGCGCGGCGAGCGCGGATTTTCTGTCAAAGCCGTTGATGAGGAGCGCCGTATAGATGGCATTGGCCCAGTCAAGGGTCTTGTACCGCTCGCCGTCCGGGATCTCGATCGAGAGGACTAGAAACCCTGCCATCTTGAGGCTGTCGGCAACGCGCTGTCCGTAGAGATTCTTTATTGTTGGGTTCGTGACGAGGGCGAGCTTTTGGCCAAAACCGAGGCCTTGGAGCCGACCGCCAATATGGTCCAGACTCGTTCCGATCTCGATGTCATAACTCCGATCGCCGAGGCTTACCTTAACAACGTGCATAACGTACCTTCTCCTTGATTTCTCGTACGGCCTCATCTACCGATTTCTCCGAGGTGTCGATAATGAGATCGGCCTGATTATAAAAATTCGCCCGGTTTTCAAGGAGTTCTCGGATCCTGGCCATAGGATCGTTGACCTTGAGGAGAGGCCGGTGTGTTTCATGTTTTATCCGCTCATAGATTATTTCGGAACGAGCTGTGAGACAGATTACAATGCCGGTTTCCTTGAATACCTTGCGGTTCTCTTCGCGGATAACCGCACCGCCCCCCGTGGAGACCACCTGGTTTTCGCCTTCGAGCACGGTCCGGATGATGCGGGTCTCGACGTCGCGAAAATAGGGTTCGCTGAAGGTAGAAAAGATTTCGGTAATAGTAATCCTCTGGTCAGCCTCGATGAGTTCGTCGGTATCCACAAAGGTGTAGCCGAGGTCACGGGCAAGGCGTGTCCCAATGCTCGTCTTGCCTACGCCCATAAAACCGGTGAGAATGATGTTTTTGAACATAATAAATCAGCTCGTTAGATCGGTGGACAGTTCATGGTCCTGCATTGGATCATCGGCAAGGTCCTACGAGCAGTCTCTACTTCCCCCCTTGGTTTTCTTCCACTCCCATCCTGAAACGGATGTGCTTCATGTAACCGTCGTAATTCCTCTTCATTTCGTCGAAGCTATCACCGCCGAATTTTTCGATCATGGCAGACGCGATTTCGAACGCGGCCACAGCCTCTGCCACAACCCCCGCCGCAGGTACGGCACAGACGTCGGAACGCTCCACACCAGCCCGGAAAGGCTTCTTGCTCATGACGTCTACGGATCGGAGCGGTTTCATGAGCGTGGGGATGGGCTTCATCGCCGCTCGTATCACGATGTGCTCCCCGTTGCTCATTCCGCCCTCGATGCCGCCAGCCATATTTGTTTTGCGGTGGAACCCGGTCTTCCTGCTCCAGAGGATCTCATCATGCACAAGAGATCCGGGCCGGTTTGACGTACCGAAGCCGGCACCTATCTCTACCCCCTTGATTGCCTGGATGCTCATAATAGCTGCGGCGAGCCTGCCGTCGAGTTTCCGGTCCCAGTGTGTGTGGCTGCCGAGCCCCACGGGAACGCCGGTGATTATCAGTTCGAAAACACCGCCCACGGAATCGCCTGCGGCCTTCATCTCGTCGATCTTTCGCATCATCCTCTTTTCGGCCTCAACATCAGAGCATCGGAGTTCCGATACCTCGGCTCGCTTCTTGATCTCTTGAGGCGACACATGCGGCACCTTGGCGAATACGCCCCCGATGCTGACCACATGGCTCATTACCTCGATGCCGAACCCCTCCAAGAGCCTTTTTGCCACCGCGCCTACCGCCACGCGCATGGCTGTCTCCCGCGCGCTTGAACGTTCCAGGATGTTCCTGATGTCGGACGTGCCGTACTTCAGCAATCCGGGAAGGTCGGCGTGCCCCGGACGCGGCCGCGTGACCGGTTCGGCGGTGTTCAGAAACATGGGGTCCGGCGACATCTTATCCCGCCAGTTCTCCCAGTCCCTGTTGCGGATCATGAGGCCAACGGGGCTGCCGATGGTTCGTCCCCAGCGCACACCGGTGAATATCTTTACCGTGTCCTTCTCGATCTTCATTCGGCCCCCCCGACCGTAGCCTGCCTGCCTCCTGGCAAGGTCACGGTCGATATCCGTCACGCGGATGAGGAGGCCCGAAGGCATCCCCTCGATGATCCCCATCAACAGTTCGCTATGCGATTCCCCTGCCGTCAGGTACCGTAACATCACATTCCCCCCTTTTGAAAAGTCCCTAAAATAGGGCTCATAATAGCAAATTTGCGGTAGAAGTGCAACGAAAAGTATGGTATATTTCGGGACGTGCGGGGTGTTCTATCTTCTTTTTTTCAAAGAAATGAGGCCTGGAGAATAGGTTTTCGGATCAGGCGGACATAAAAGGGGAGCGCATGAAATATAAACAGGGGTCATTCGGAAGGGTATTTGTGCTCAAATTCGAGGACAAAGACGAAATCCTCGAGGAGATGAAAAAAGTGGCAACCAAGGAAAGGATCATGGTCGGAACCATCATGCTCCTGGGCGGAATGCGCTCTGCCGGGATTGTTTCAGGCCCGAAAGAGGCGGTCATACCGCCGGACCCCCTCTGGGTGAACTTCAGCGATGGTCGCGAGGTCCTTGGAATAGGTACACTATTCTGGAAGGGTGAAGAACCGATCATCCACCTCCACGGTGCCATCGGTCGGGAGAAAGAGACGTTTACGGGATGCATTCGCAAGGACAGCACAGTGTTTCTGGTCATCGAGGCGGTTCTCACCGAGATCCTGGGCATCGATGCACATAAGGCCCTGAACGACAGGACAGGGCTTGTAATGCTTGAATTATGAGGACCTTATGATCGCCCTGCTGTGTTCTGTATCGGCTGAAGCAGAACTGCTCCTGTCAAAAACATCGGTGACAGGAACGAGGACGCTTGGTGCCAAACAGATCATTGAGGGCGTACTGTCGAATCAGCAAATCCTCCTTTGCGTCGGGGGGGTGGGCAAGGTCAACGCGGCCCACGCTGCCACGCTCCTGATTTCGAATTTCGATCCACGCGCATTCATCGTTTTCGGCGTGGGCGGGGCATACCATTCATCGGGCGCAACGGTCGGCGATATCGCCCTTGCATCGGAAGAGATCGCAGGCGACGAAGGTGTTCTGACGTCGGATGGATTCAAGGACACAGAATATATCGGAATAGCACTTGTCCGATCTGACCACGAGCAACGCTACAACCGGTTTCCCGTCTCCGCCGGCCATCTCAGGAAAGCACAGCAGGCCCTCTTGCACACCAAGACGCATGCCACAATTCACACAGGAACGTTCATCACGGTCTCCATGTGCACGGGGACCTCTCTTCGCGCGAAGGAGCTGGAAGAGCGCTATCACGGCCTCTGTGAGAACATGGAAGGCGCTGCTGTGGCGCAGGTTGCTGAACTGCACGGCTTGCCATGGCTTGAGGTGCGCGGGATTTCCAACATCGTTGAAGCCCGTGACCTGACAAAATGGGACATCCAGACGGCAGCTGAATCTGTGCAGACAGCGGTCCAGCAGATCCTGGAGGGCTGGGAACCATGACGAAAACCCTTACCATCGGCTACTCTCCCTGTCCGAATGATACGTTCATCTTCTATGCCCTCATCCACGGAAGAGTCCGCGTTCCCGGCATCGTGTTTCGGGAGCAACTGGAAGATGTCGAGACACTGAACCGAATGGCGCTCAACGGTGGGCTCGACATCACAAAGATATCGTACCATACCATTGGCCATCTCCGGGAGATCTATGCTCTGCTTCGCACGGGGGGGGCGCTCGGACGCGGATGCGGCCCGCTCATTGTTGCTAAGGCCGGGACAACCGCCAGCGATCTGAAAAGAGGCTTGGTTGCGATTCCCGGCAAACTCACTACGGCATACCTTCTGCTTCGACTCTTCGATCCCTCGATCGAGAACGTCCAGGAGATGGCTTTTAACCGCATCATGGATGCGGTTTCGAAGGGAAGCGTAACCGCTGGGCTCATCATTCACGAGAGCCGCTTCACGTATCCACTCTATGACCTCAAGAAGCTGCTCGACCTCGGAGAATGGTGGGAACAGTTCTCAGGACTGCCGATACCGCTGGGAGGAATACTCGGGAAACGAACGCTTGGTCACGACGTACTGCTCCTTGTAGAAGAAGGCATCCGACAGAGCCTTGTCTATGCACAGCGTCATCCGGATGAGGTCATGGAATACTGCAGAGCGCACAGCCAGGAGATGGATGAGATCGTCATGAGAAAACACATCGATCTTTATGTGAACGACTTCTCTCTAGACCTGGGACAGGAAGGTCTCGCAGCGGTCCGCAGGCTTTTAAGTGAAGCTGAAGCTCACGGGATACTCCCTCACTCGGCCATGCCTCTTCTGGCGGAAGAGGCTTAAAAATTCTGATCTCTTGGGAATGGACATATGGTATAATTCGAAAAACATCGTTTTTATCATCGTCAAAGCGAAGCTTGAATATTGTCCGCAGGGAGGTTGGTATGGGTGGATGGATTGTCCTCGCAGTGCTCGGCTTGATTCTGGTGTGGATCATCTTGATTTACAACGGTCTCGTATCGCTCAGAAACGATGTTCAGGGCTCCTGGAACCAGATTGACGTTCAGCTCAAGCGGAGGCATGACCTGATCCCGAACCTTGTTTCCACGGTCAAGGGTGCAATGGAGTTCGAGCAGGATACGCTCGAGAAGGTGATTTCGGCCAGGGCGAAGGCCGTGTCCGCAGGGACTCCCGCAGCCAAGGCAGAGGCCGAGAACACGCTTACCCAAGCACTGGGAAAGCTCTTCGCCGTAATGGAGAACTACCCCGCCCTGAAGAGCAACCAGAACGTCATGCAGCTGCAGGAGGAACTGACATCAACAGAAAACCGGATCTCCTTCGCTCGTCAGCTCTACAACGACCTCGTAGCAAACTATCGAACAAGGCTCCAGGTGTTCCCGAACAACATCATCTCATCCATGCTCAACTTCCGTCCCGAGGAGTACTTCGAGGCCGAAGAGGCAGACCGCGCCACCCCGAGCGTGAACCTGAGCCTGAGGAAGTAAAGCAGATAGCGAAAAACAGACGAGAGAGCAGACGGAGAAGTTCATTCGTCGTGCCAATGATTCGATCCAGTCTGCTTTCTGTGTTGTGTCATCGGTCTTCCGATTTTTGCCATGCCCCTGACCTTTATCGATATTGAACGGCAAAAGAGCAGGCTCATCTGGGTGTTTTTCCTGATCCTCATGCTTGTTTACTTTGCCGCCACGGGAATAGTCGCGTTGATCTTCCTCCCGGTATTGGTGCATACCACCACCCATTTCTGGATCTTTGCCGGGATTTTCGCTTTTTTTGTCTCAGGCGTCCATTTCTGGTTCTCGGCGTACGATACGGTCAATACCGTTATACGCGGTCTCAACGCTCAGCCTCCGGACCCAAAGGACGACGTCCATAAGATGCTCACGGACATCCTGGAGGAGATCCGCGTGGTCACCGGGAACAAGAGAAAGATACAGTCCGCGGTCATCCCGTCGCTCTCCCTGAACGCGCTGGCCGCAGAGGACCTCAAGGGAGAGGCGGTCATCGGCATCACCGAGGGCCTGCTATCCCGGCTGAGTCGTCCGCAGCTCGAAACGGTGATTGCGCATGAGGCTCACCACATTCTCTCCGGCGACTGCCTTGAGGCAACGGTCGCCACGAGCCTTTTTGGCGCCTATGCAGCGGCTCTGGAGAATCTGGAAGGGACATCGAGGGAAAGGACGTACTCTTCTCCAGCGTTCCTGTTGGCCTGGGGACTGCTGAAGCTCAGCAATCTGCTGACCATGTTCATCTCGCGAGAGCGGGAGTATCGCGCCGACGCAGCCGCGGTGCGCATGACGAGAAACCCGATAGCCCTTGCAGAGACCCTGCACCTGCTCTCGCGGAGATGGCGAGGCGCGGGGTTCATCGGGAGCGGTTTCGAGATGCTCTGCATCGTGAACCCCCGGACGATGGCACGGGACGAAACAGAGGGCTTCTGGGCCGACCTGCTTTCGACCCATCCGCCGATTGACAAGAGGATAGATGTTCTGCTCAAGATGGCGCGGGTGAGCATAACCGAGCTGGACAAGAAAGCAGGGACGGGGGCGGTTGACACACAGCAGCCTCCCCAACCGACGTATTATGCCATGAACCCCCAACAGCAGTGGCAGGGGCCATTCTCCATTGCCGAACTTGGCGCGCTGCCGTGGCTCTCGCCTCTTTCCTGGGTCACAACGGGCGACAAAAAGACCGTTGAACGCTCCTGGAAGGACCCGCTCCTCAATGCCATATTTACAGCACGGCTCTCTCAGCATGAAGGCATTGCCACAGACTTCGCCTGCCCGTCCTGCCAACAACCGCTCGTGACGGAATCGTACGAGGGCACGCAGGTCTATCGGTGCCGTTTTTGCGCCGGCACGCTCGTTGAAAACAGTAGAATCCCGCGTGTACTTGCTCGAACCGGAAGGGATCATCCCTGCTCCGAACGGATAATTGCGCTCGCGAAGACGGTGGTTAAAGAGAACCAGCTTCATATGGCACAGCAGAACCTGGACAAGCGCGGCAAGAGCCCCGCCCAGCACCATGGATGTGCCAAGTGCAAAAACCCGATGTCTCGAGGATTCTACAGCCTTGCTTACCTGATCGAGATCGATCGGTGCAGCTTCTGCGGCCTCACCTGGTTCGACCAGGACGAGCTCGAAATGCTGCAGTGCCTGATTGAATCGGGAGACACTTCGAGTCCAGGGTCTGAGGGGTCGAGCGTCTGACCATCACAACGCTTTGCAAGCAGCGGACTCATGCGTGCCTCAGTGCATTCAAGGACTCACGGGGCATCATGAACTCAAGAGGCGTCTATTATGATCACTGTTAAACTCTTCGCCATATTAAAGGACAAGGCGGGCCGGGACGAACTGCTCATCAACTCCGGTCATGGGACCGTGTCGGAACTGCTCACGGGCATTGCGGCAGAGTACCCTGTGCTCGAGGACATGCTGTCCGCAGGAAGGGTGATTGTCTCGGTAAACCATGAGTTCGTTAAACTGGATTCGCGCCTGCACGATGGCGATGAGGTGGCGATCATGCCGCCGTTCTCCGGAGGGGATGAATCGCACGGCAATATACGAGTACAGACAGGACCATTCTCTCTTGATCGGGAGATAGAGAGGCTGAAACAATCATCGTCCTCCATCGGTGCGATCGTCACATTCGTAGGGACAACGCGGGATATCTCGCAGGGGAAGCGGGTGGCAAAGCTCGAGTTCGAACACTATCCCGGCATGGCAGAGAAGACGCTGGAAGAGATCAGGGAGCAGGCCGTCAGGGATTTTGGGGTCATCGAGGTGACGATCATTCACCGAATCGGGACTTTGCCGGTGAGTGAAGACATCGTGATGATCGCAGTCGCGGCTACGCATCGTGACGAGGCGTTCCGAGCCTGCCGTTTCTGCATCGACGAATTAAAAAGAGTCACTCCAATATGGAAAAAGGAAACAACTCCCGATGGGGAGGTGTGGGTGGAGGGACATCCGTAGGGAACAACGACAATTTTGCATGCTTAAAATCGATACTGTCATGCTGTTCGTGCTTGCTATTTCTTCGCTGCCTTTTTGCCGTTTCTCAAGAAAACCACACAAGTCGTGCAATCCTCATCCTTGCGGCATCGGGTGAGTTCCCAGCACGGTTTCCCTTTATCCGTAAAGGCTGTACAATTCATCCTCCGCTCATCAGGGCAGTCTTTGATTTCCCAGCAGGGAGCATAGTCGAGGAGCTTTTTGATCCCTTCGATACTGATTTTTTTTGTGTGGATCAGCTCCCGTATACAGCGAAGCCATTTGATGTCATTCTCAGTATACAGCCTGTTCCTGCGCTCCCGAGTCGGGAGAATCAAACCATGCTTTTCGTACAACCGCAATGTCTGTGCAGTTGTCCCGACCAGTTTTGCCGCAACCCCCATCGTGTAGAGGGGCGCATCCTTGTCTTTAAGTACATCCAGGCTATCTGCTATCATACGTTTTATTATTCTCCTCGGAATCTACCGAATTATCAGCATCGTCATCTTATCCGTAATTAGTAGAATACCCATGATGATCAGTATGATCCCGCTCACCATCTTGATGGCCTTGAAATGCCTTTGCAGCTTGCTGAAGGAAGAAAGGAACGCGCTGATCGCTATCGCCGACAGAATAAAGGGGATGCCGAGTCCGAGCGAGTAGAACGACAGCAGTGCCATCCCCTTGCCAAGGGTGTCGGTCGTCATAGCTATCGTCAACACCGAACCAAGGAACGGCCCGGTACAGGGTGTCCATCCCGCGCCGAAGATCATTCCGACAAGAATTGTACCCGCATATCCCGCCGGCCGCATCTTGAGATGGAGCTTTGCCTCCCGCTGGAGGAAGGGGATGTTCACGGCATCCATGACAAAAATGCCCATTATGATGATAAGCACGCCGCCAACGACCCGAATGATGCCCAGATGCTGCGACAGGAAACCGCCCGCCAAGCTCGCCGTTGCTCCCAGCAGAACGAATATGATTGAAAAACCGGAAACAAAGGCCAGGGAGTGGAGCAGGGTAATGTTCAAATTCTTTCTGTATGACTCACGATTCACTAATTCATCGTAGCTTATCCCAGTTATGTATGAAACATAGGACGGTATGAGGGGCAAAATGCAGGGAGAAGCGAATGAGATGAAGCCCATGGCGAGCGAGTAAAACAGAATATAAGGCGTCAAGCCCTGAGAAAGGTCCATGAAACTGAATCCCCCTGAAATTCAAGGGATATAATACCAAAGGTCAACAAATGGAGTCAAGATAATCTTTATTATTTCCCGATTGAATTATTCTAAAATTTCAATTTTAAATAATAAACGTTTGATCATTTCACACCTCGATGGGGTCTCCGAATGCGTCTGTTCCGTGCAAACAAGGGGATTCTTTTGAAAAATTTCTTGACATTTTCATATTTATGGTTAAAATGCACGGGTTTTCTTGATTTTGATACGGGGGTGACAAATAATGGCAGAATTGAGCAAAACCGCAAAGGCAGCCACGAAGAAAACCGCTGTTAATCTCAACGTGCCGCAGTGCTGCGGCAAGCCCATGCAGGCAGCGAAAATGATGACCACAACAGGCAGGGTTCGCGGCATGATGTGGTTGTGTGACAAGTGCTGGAAAGAGAAAGCTATATAAGGCGGTTTTTCCTGGCCGATGCAACCGAAAGGGCTGTGGATGTGCACCGCCTTATTTTTCCGCCGGACGGTCCTCCTGATCGGACTTAAAATATCTTTCGTGTGGCCTTTCTTTCATCTCGCCGAAGAGACGGTAAGACGTTTGACTATCCTGCAACGAAATTTTCACCTTTATTGTGGTTCACTTTTATCTTCGCTTTTGCCTACTCCTCGTCTGTGCTCCCACCTGACGCGCCTATGAGATCATATCGAAATGATGATGCGAATTATTCATCCTATATGAAGCAGCCGTAATTTTTCGACGTGAAGCGAGTTTTACGGCGCTGGTTAAGTCGTCGAATTCTTCTTCGAGCCCGGGAAAGGAGGCTGTATTCATCATAAAACTCTAGCCAAAATTTTATCCGCCGCTTGACTTTATGCAGTGCGAGGTGCTATTATCCAGCCTGTTTTGTGGCATGATCAAGAAGGGATAGGGAGCCCGTGAGACCAATCAAAAAGTCGCATACGTGCGGTGCATTGACTAAGAAGGACGTGGGCACGACCGTGACCTTAATGGGATGGGCGCACACGAGAAGAGACCACGGTGGACTCATTTTCGTCGACCTTCGGGACCGCGACGGCATCACGCAGGTGGTCTTTAATCCCGAATCGTCAGCCGATGCACACAAGCAGGCGCGTGAGATCCGGAGCGAGTTCGTGCTGGCGGTCACTGGAAAGGTTGCCCCTCGACCGGGCAATACGGTGAATCCCAATCTTCCCACAGGAGAGATAGAAGTTCTCGTGAATGCCCTTGAGATCCTGAACCAGTCCAAGACGCCGCCGTTCATGATTGAGGACGAGACGGACGTGGCCGAGAACTTGCGGCTCAAGTACCGGTATCTGGACCTGCGCCGCCCGAGTCTCCAAAAGACCCTCATTACTCGTCACAAGATTACGCAGACCGTACGGCGGTTTCTCGACAGCCACGGTTTCATCGATGTGGAAACCCCTTTCCTTACCAAAAGTACGCCAGAAGGGGCGCGAGACTATCTGGTTCCGAGCAGGGTGAATCCAGGCCTATTCTTCGCGCTCCCGCAATCGCCCCAGCTCTTTAAGCAGATCCTCATGGTTGCCGGGTTCGAGCGCTATTACCAGATCGTCAAATGTTTCCGTGATGAAGACCTTCGCGCCGACCGCCAGCCTGAGTTCACCCAAATAGACCTTGAGATGTCCTTCGTGGAAGAAGATGACGTCATCTCGCTTATGGAGCGGCTCCTCGCCGCCATCGTGAAAGAAGTCAAGGGGATAGATCTCAGCCTCCCTTTCCCTCGGTATTCGTATCAGGACGTTATGGAGCGGTACGGGTCCGACAAGCCGGACACGCGCTTCGGGCTTGAGCTTAAGGACATCTCGGATATCGCGAAGGCATCGGACTTCAAGGTCTTCCTCCAGACTGTTGAACTCGGTGGCCAGGTCAAGGGCTTCGCTGCGCCGGGCATGGCCCGCCTGTCGCGCAAGGATGTGGATGGCCTCACCAGCGAGGCAAAGGTCTTCGGCGCAAAGGGCCTAGCTTGGATAAAGGTCACTGACGCCGGTTTCGAATCCCCAATCGCCAAGTTCTTCAAGGACGGCCAGCTCAAGACTATTGCCGAGCGCCTCGGCGCAAAGCCGGGAGATCTTATGATTTTCATCGCTGACAGCGCCAGGATCGTCGCTGAAACGCTCGGCTACATGCGATTGCTCATTGCCAGGCAGCTGAACCTCATTGACGAAAGTAAATTCAATTTTCTCTGGGTCACCGATTTCCCGCTCGTGGAGTGGAATCCCGATGAGAAGCGTTACGACGCAATGCACCATCCGTTTACCGCACCCAAGGAAGAAGACCTTCAATTCATGGAAACGGAGCCCCTCAAAGTCAGAGCCAGGGCCTATGATATCGTGTTGAATGGCTCGGAGATCGGCGGCGGAAGCATCCGTATCCACCGTTCCGATATACAGTCCAAGATGTTCGGCCTGCTGAACATAGCCGAAGAGGAAGCGCGGAAGAAATTCGGGTTCCTGCTCGAGGCGCTTGAGTTTGGCGCACCTCCGCACGGTGGGCTGGCCTTTGGACTCGATCGGCTAACGGCAATCCTGACGGGTGCTCAGTCCATTCGCGACGTCATCGCTTTCCCGAAGACGCAGAAAGCCGTCTGCCTGATGACCGAGGCCCCGTCGCGCGTTACCCTGGCGCAACTCCGAGAGTTGTCGATCAAGCTGGATATTGTGGAGTGATACATCTCACAGACGAGACGTCAGGGTGCCTTGATCGATTTTCATCAGTACTCCTCCGGGGGCCCCGACCCTCTGTTCCATGCCCTATGCAAAAGATGAAATGCAAGATATGCGGCAAGAAAGTCGAGCTGCGAATCGGCTGACGCACGGTGACGTTACGCTGCACGGCGTGCGGCAAAGATTTTTCGGTGAAGGACTACATAGATGAGATGAACGAGGAGATGTGGGAAAAGATTTCGCGCCGTTCCTGCAACCGGGCGTAACCGTCTCCATTCAATCGATATTTCGTGCTGATTCCATAGCCCCAGCATTGCCTCTACTGTTCAATCGCCTGACTTCCCTTGCAAATATTTATGTCAGATCGATGCACGCGGTAACATTATCCTTTGTGAACATGTTAACATTTTTTTGTTTCATGGAGAGCGGGCGTGCAGTGGTGAAAGCGCCCAAGTGATCCATAATGAATTCTTGAGCACGCCATCTCTCATCTGGAGCATATCTTATCTCACAGCCGGCGAAAGATTGCTGATGAGCTCTCTTACGGTCACGAACAGGTCTCCCGCGATGGGGTGTACTCGCGGCGCGAGGCGGGTCTGGTTCAAATTCATGAGCGGCGCTTCGGTGTCCTTGTTGAAGCAGAGGATCTCGGCTCGCGTGCCGATGTAGTCGATGTGCTGTGGAGCCCCGGAAATGCCGAGTGCTATGATAAGCCTCGGATTTACCCTGACACCGGTCTGGCCTATCTGCATCTCGATCGGCAGGAGCTTCAGGTCCTGGGTCACCTTGCGCGTTGCGCCGAATAGCGGCGCGAGCCCGCGTGCCTCCAGCTTTCTTTTAAGTTCCTGCGCGAGCTCGAGTCCCAAACGGTCCTTGATGCCGTAACCGAGATCGATGATCACGTCGGCTTGTGGAAGCGTCGGCGCCGCAATTGGCGGCAGAGGCATGATCCAATCTTTTTTGATCGCGAAATCAAGCATCGTCGCAATGAAGACGTTTCTTGCGGTCGCCGCCGGAAAGTCCGCCTCAGGGGCCACGGTGATGAAGCCGTATCCACCGTCCAGCACGCGTTGCCGCACAAGCTTGCCCTCATACGCCGGCAGCGAAAAAGCAAGCGAGCCACCCGTGTTCTTTGTCACGGATATCGCTCCAGAGCAGAGCAGATGTCTTGCGCCAGTGGCATCTGATTCCCCCGCTGCGTAGGCGAAACCTTTTGACCACTCCGTCCCCGCGAAGATGACAGCTGAATGCGATGCCTTCATCACTGTGCGGATTAACTCGTGCTTTCCATCGTCCGAAAGCCTGCCGTTCTGCGTATCGATGCAGAACGCCTGCTCGCTGCCCTGTGCCTGAGCGAGCCCCAGAAGCATGGACCACGTCTTTCGGGGCGCCGGGATTACAGCATTCGCCTTCCTGTTGGTCAGGTCCGCCGCGAGCTTTGAGGCGCGGAGAACGGCCAGGTTTGACTTCAGCTCCTGCGGTTCAAGTACTGCCCAGACCGCGCTACCGGATGACAGGGCCCCCGGCACGAGTTCTCCCTTGTATTCCTGCGCCACAGCGGCTGCGCTTGCTGATGCCGCATAGGCTTTGAGAAATTCTGCAGCTTGAGCGGCGTTGGTGACCGTCCGCGTGACATCCTCAGTCCCTGTAGGCAGTTCGAAGCGAGAGGGCGGAGCAACCGGTTTGTAGGCAGGTTCCATTACCCGTATGTGGGAGAAGGTGGAACCCACAGCCTCGGTCATGCTCAAAATCGGCTCCGCAGCGGCAGCAGCGACACTGACCACCGCAGGCAAGGCCACATTGCGCAACCCGGCGCCGTCCGGTCTGGTTATGATATGTTCTTGCAGATAGTGGAGCCGCCTCAAACTGCCGGCAAGATAGGCTCCGAGGCTCTGGTCACCGTTCAAACAAACGGCGCCGGTTATGATGCAATCATACTGCTGCAGGATCTCAAGATCCCTTATACTCGGTCCGTAAACTTCGGGTCCTTCGAAAGGATCAATAGGCAGCCGGTACAGGTTGTTGGCGCGAACACCAGCAGCCATTCTGAGGAGCGACTCATGCTTGGCCGCTCCGGGCATTAGTACATCGACGCTGACTTGGGCATTATTGGCTGCCTTAAGCGCCAATGCCCGCGTGAGACCGGCGAGGTCAGACGGGTCAAGCCGCCAGACGAGCTCGCTGAGAACGCCATCAATAATCCTCGGACGCGGAGAGAGGTCGGCCACGGGCCGGACGATCGAAAGGATGCGGATCGGTGTGTTTAATATTCCCGCCATTTCCCCCGTCGGTACAGGTGTTTCCGTCATCCTGTCGAGAGCAGCATCTGCAGCCAGAACGTCGAAGGTGCTTCTATTATTTCTGATCCGTTCCCATGATGATACATATGAGCGGTCAAGATGCGCGATCCTGGAGATGGTGCGCTCAGCTGAGCGCTTGGCTGCAGAGAGCATCAGAGGGGAATAGTCCGGTGAACTCTGAGCAAGCATCGAACTTCGCGTAGTGATCCATTCCAGTCGGTACAAGACGCATTCAAGCCTTAGGATCTCGCCGGCCATTTCCGCAAGCAGGAACATTGCGGGTTGGAGCATGGCATCGGACCAGCACGTGTCGCCCAGCAGGGAAGCGGCATCCTTGACGCGCGTCCGTAGCCTGTCCTTCCATTCCACAAGCGCCTGTGACGCTGGATCGTGATGCATGCCCGAAAGCTCTGGCCAGTCAGCAGCTTTGGCTATCAAATCTTTCAAGATGAGGAACCGTTGGACTTCGTTCGTTCCTTCATAAATCGTAAGGATGCGGCTGTCGCGCCTCGCCTTCTCGAGGAGGAACTTTTCAGTCTGGCCTGGGGGACCGTAGGCACGTTCAACGAGCGTGATAAGCTCATGGATGTCCTCGGAGCAGATGTATTTGGCAATCGCTGACTCCATGCGGACTGATTCGTGCGTGCGGTCGAAGAGCCCTACGAGGTAATAGGCAAGGGATTCGCTGCCAAAGAGAACCGCCGCGGCCTCGCCGAGAAGGTCGTCTCGCTCGGGAGAGGGAGGAACGCCCGCGGCTGCCTCATGCAAGAGCTTGCGCATGAGAGCGCTGGAGACGACGGCAAGACCGCATCGGCCGACGTTCAAGGTTTCAAGAGCGTTCACCTGACCATGGCCCTCGTAACCAATCACGGCCTCGCGCGGGACACGCACGGCGTCGATCGATATCTCGTTCGTAGGAGATCCGCGCTGGCCGGTTTTCTTCTCATCGGCGCCGACCTTGAGCCCCTCGGCATGTCGATCGACCATGAAACCGGTGACGCCTTCCGGCGTCTGGGCGTACAGACAGAATTGGGTCGCGATGCTTCCGTTCGTGATCCACATCTTGGCGCCGGTCAGGCTGTAGTACTCGTAGAGAGGTCCGGCGTCAGATTGCCGAACCTGGCCAATGTCATGGAATATACACTCCCTGCCGTTGTGCGTGTAATAGCGCACCCCCTGGTCAGCCGCATAATCATATTTGTCATACCTGATCACTGCCGACTGACCGTCGGTCGTTTGATAGGCAACACCGAGATCAGTGAAAGTGATCCTGTCCGCATCGATCAGATACCGCACGCCCGATCCATCGCCCTCAGGAAGATTGAATGAGTATCTGCCGTCGTCGAGAGGGGTGAGTCTTGCACTCAGTAACTTTGCCGTTGTCTTGACGCCACCCGAGTCAGAGCCAGCTGTCGGTTCGGTCAAAGCAAAAGCACTCACCGCGTTGTGGCCAAGGTAGCGAAGGAAGAGCCTGTGGCACCGTTCTCGTCGCGGTAGCTCGTCGAGCGCTGCGCGTACGTCGGGCGTGAGCTTCGCAAAGAGCTTTCCGGCGTGCTTGAGGTTCGCCATGAAGTCTCCAAATGCTCCGCGTTTGCCGGCGATGCCGGCGCCGAAGAAAGCCCGAAGGAAGTTTGCGGCAAGGTATTTGACTACGCGTGTTCGGCGGATACGCTCGTCGACAAGCCTTGTCACTGCCTCGTATTCTTTCCTGATCCAGGCCGGGTCGGGATTGGCAAAGGATTGGATGATCTTATCGATGCGTGCGCCGATTTCACCAAGCTTTGATGCTTCGCGAACAAGCGGGACAAGCTCTTCCCGCACTCGCGGGAGCTCGTCCTGGAGACCAAGCAGGATCGGAGTGGTGCCGATGCTGGTACTTGCCATGATCAAGAGGTCGATAGCCGCGTCACCGAAACTCCCGGCCGCGGCGTTCAAAATGTAGTACTCTGCTTTACGCCAGCCGAGTCCGTCAAGCGATTCCGGGATATAGGTCGCGAGCCACTTGCTCTCTTTCACCGTATTCAGGATATCGTCGGGCAGACGGTGAATCTTCTCGATGTAGCGTTCGATACCAAGGTCATCGAATTTTTTGTCGCGGCAGTTCTCCTTGAACCATCCGGCGAGCTCGCTCCACCTAGTTCTGAGCCTTGTGTCGTGGAGCTGGATCTCGGGCACGAATCGCGGCGAACGGTCGAAAACGGTCGTGAGGAAGCTTCCGGACCTGTGAGGCGCACCCGGCGCGGTGCAGAAGGTTTCATAATTCTCATCAAGGGCCATCCGGTTGCCCGCGGGCTCGATGGGGAAAACGGCTGACGGCGACACGCTGCCGCGGCCCGATGAGATTTCGGCCTTCGCTATGGCTTCTTCTGCCAGGTCCAGCAGGACATCGGCCGCCGCGGCCGCGGCCTCCATGCTTCTGCCCTCCTTCAGTCCGTCTTCGATCGAAACGAGCAGTCCGCGAATGGCGAGAACGATGGCCTTGGACTCTCCGCTGAGGGCTAAGTCGGCATGATCCGAGATCGACATGCACTGCCTTGTTATTGCCGTCAAACGTGACGCAAGCGGCCCTAGTGGTTCTCCTCGAATAATGTCCAGACTGCCAAGAGAGGGAATCATACGATCGAGCTCATCTGATCCGAGCGCTGCGTATAATCTCGAGGAAGCATTAAGTCCGGGAGACAGGAACCTGA
Source organism: Nitrospirota bacterium (assembly GCA_035623825.1). GTDB lineage: Bacteria > Nitrospirota > UBA9217 > UBA9217 > UBA9217 > DASPSR01. The sequence continues at coordinate 14,959 of DASPSR010000059.1, read as the reverse complement.
ACAGAGAACTGTCGCGGTAAAATCGCGAAAGAAGATCATCCTCGGAATAGACGAACCCGCCGAAGACCTGGCCTGCGTCGTATCCCATGGCGTGGGGCTCAGGACTGAATGCAACGGATGACACGGTTGCGCAGAGCAGGCAGAGCGTATCGAAATCGGGACAGCCACCGTGATTTTCGATTGCGCAGTACAGCGTTTCGAGCAAGAGCCGCCACGCTTCGGTGCGGGCGATCATGCCTTTGACCGCGCCGAGCTTCGCAATTCCGTCACGACCCTCGGTGTCCAGCATCTGGCCGGGGAACTGTAACCGGCCAGCGGCGTGTTCCTTTATTCTCCTGCAGAGGTAGTCTCCCGCGCCGAGCGCTATTGCGAGATAGGAAGCCGAATCCGGTACGCCTTCCCCCTCTCGTGCGATGATCGCCTGCTTCTTCACCGTGCAATCAAGCGCTATGTCACAAAGCCCCGCAGCCCTAAACCCTATCGAGGGCGTCGGAGTTACGAGCACGCCTGGCGCTTCAAGCGGCACGATATGTCCCTTGCCGCGTGAGATGACGAGAAGCGCATGGATCGCGGCGCAGGGGACAAAAGTGAGAACGCCCTTTATCCGGGTGCTGTCGATGCTCTCCTGGACTTCGAGACGGTCTGAGTTGACGGCGCAGACGCCGGGTTTCGGGGTGACCCCTGATCTCGCCATCGCACTGATCGCAGAGAACTGATGTGCTGCGATTAAGCCGAGCGCCGGACTTACAGACGAAAGGGCACGCAATGTCCCTTGAGCGGCATCTCGATGTTCGACAATGAACTGCCGGAGCGTTTCAGCCCAGTCTTCGGACATGGGCTTCTCCTCCCACTGCTTCACGACACTATCGGGGAATACCTTTGCAACCGCTTCGTATGAAAGATAGCCGCTAATACCTGTTCCTGGACAAGCAGGGATCGAGCTTCCTCCTTCGCCATATCCGCGTAGCCATGCTTTGAGCTGCTGTTCAAGCCTTCGCGCGCAGTAGAGTGCATGGTAGAATCCACCTTCCGCGATCCTTATCGCGATATCCTTTCCGGCAGATTGAATCTGCTGGGCAGGTCCATTTGCCCCGGTGCTGAAGAGGGCGGTCTCGAGCTTGGCAAGCTTGTCTCCAAGCCTTTGGCCGAGCCTGAGCGGCCATTCCCTTCTTCCCGCATCAGCAGACGCCGGAAGTTTCGCTATCGAGTCTCTGAAGGCAGCCGATGCCTGCAGCGCAGTGCGGCAGGCTTCCACGATGTCAGCGCTCAGGCGGGAGAGATCCCCGTCGACAGTCCCAGGGAGCTTTACTGCCTGCGTTTCGAAAACCGGTACGGCTTGCAGCGATTCAAGAAGGTGGTTAATCGCCGCGCTTTCCGGCCGATAGATGAGCTTGTGGTCCGTATGCCTGCCCCACATCACGCGCAACGGCTCTGCCCTCCAGCAGGATTCGCACTTTATGCAGTTCTCAAAGTTTATAGTCACTCTGCCGCGGCCGAGGACCGGCGCGTCATAAACGTACACTCTCGCCGGGCAGACCCACCAGAGGCCGGCCCGCGCCATGTCGGGATGGGCCGCGATGGATTCGGGCCAGAGCGTTCTTATGTGCGATGTCGTTCCGACCCTATAGGTGTTCGAGGCGAGCTTGCCCTCCAGGGTGGTTGTTGGTTTGACGGAGCCCAGGTCCCGCGCTTGTTTTTGCGCTTCATTGTATGACATCACTGGCTCGGCAAGGAGTTTCTCTACCGGCGTCTTGAGTACGTAGAAGCGATAGGCATCCCATATGGCCGTGCCGAGGGCGATGAAGAAGAGTTCAATGGCGAAAGCAGGAACGATCACGAGGTCGGTCAGCATCATGCCGCGCACTAAGGTACGTAGGGCGTTTTCGAATTTTTTCTGTACCGACTGCTCGTTATTGGCGTAGACCTGTTCGAGGGCTCGCCGGAGTGCGGGAGAAAGTCTTTTAACCAGCCGGCCCACGGGCCAGGGAAGCGCTGCGGCGTCAACATTCCTGCCGGCGATATGCAGAATTACGCCGAGTTTTGTCTCGTCGGCAGGGGCTTTCTTGATTAAATTCAGTACCCAGTGCGAGATAGTTACCGGATTTATCGCCGCTGTTACGAGCGGCTTCCACAGCTTGAGCGCTCCAATCGCTCTCATCGTGTCCGTAATCGATTCCTTGAGACCGCGGAACGAAAGAATATGACTTCTCAGGAACCTGCCGGTCTTTCTGACACTCCCGCTTGCAAGAAAGTGGACAGCGCCGCAGGCCATGTCCGCGGTCCTGCCGAAAAGCGCCTTGGATTCGCTAAAGTAGCTTGGCCATGCCGACAGATACTCTGCGTTCTCGCCGTAGACGCTTTTGCAAAGCGGCGCGAGATATTCCTTCGCGAGATTTTTTGCTTCCGGTGCACGACCGTGTAGGAGGATTGCTCGTGCAGCCCGGGCGAAGTAAAGCCCTGTCGCAGACGCCGGGCCCGTGTAGTTCGGGAAGGGGATATCCACTCCAAGCCCGACCGATGCGCCACCGACCGCAAGTCCGTCTTCGATGAGCACCGGACTCTCGTTCCATCCGCCGCTCCTGATGATTTTCGTGCCGTAGGCCGAAAGCGTTGCTCCTTCGGCCAGCTCCTTTATATAGGGGAGGCCCCTCATCCACTCGAAGAGGTCGTCGTGGTTGCCGCGGTAGTTGTTTCTCACATTTTCGAGGGGGACCACGTAGCCCACGGAGAGGCTGTCACGGTTCGTATAGAGAAAGCCGCCGATGTTCAGCTTTGCAGTCCTGCCCGCAATAGACGCGTTCCGGATAAGCAACTCGTACGCTGAACCCTCGCCCGGCTTGAGCATGAACCTTCTCTCTATTTCTTCAGGCCTGAGCGAAAGCACGGCCTTTACGCCCTGGAGGTAGTGCGGCTCCGGGATGCGCTCGAGCCGTTCGGAGCGGACGAGGTGAGAGGCGTCACCTTCAGCGATGAAGGTCATGTCTGCGTAAAGCGGCCCGCGGTTCGTGTCTACCCCGATTACCCTGCCGTCTTTGCGTATGAGCGAAGTGATGGTGGTCCCGGTGATATGAATGGCGCCCTTCGAACTGGCAAGATTTGCGAAATAGGGGTCGTATACCGGCCTGAGGACCGTATAGCAGTTCTTGAACGTATGGGCATCAGAAATCTCCACGCCCACCACATCCAGACCATTGTGCATGAGCGTGCCCCGCCTGACCACGCGTCGCTCGAACGGGGCCGATTCGACGGCTTCGGGTCCGAAACAGTCCTTCTCAGCGAGGCTTTCGGCAAAATAGACACAGCCGGACCAGTTCTCGGCCCCGGCGTAAACACCGGCCTCGAGCAAGGCAACGGATAAGTCCGTCCCGGCAAGTGCGCCTGCTGCGGTCACGCCGGCGGGGCCAGCTCCGATTATGATAACATCGAATTTATACTGGTGCATGGCCGCTCCTTTGGGAGATGACGCGGTGGAAAGATTGAAGTTGAGAAGGGGCAGGTCTATGTCAGAATGTTCTGAACAGATTATAGCAGAATAGGGCTGAACTGGCTACGGCTCAAGGACGACGAGCATCCACGACACGGAGAAAAAAGGCCAAGAAGGCAGGCTGGGCAATGATTCGTCGCGTGAAAGATGTGAATGTAGATGAATTGACAATTGTATTGTTGTCCAAAGCCGGACTCCTCCCCTCAAATTGTAAGTTTACGTTGACAAGACCTTGTTGCTTTGTTAGTCTGCATCTCAGAATTTCATCACGCGCGGTACAACCCGCGGATGACTCTTTTGTTTGCCTGCTTGGATGCGAGGGTGATGTCAATGAGTGGAACGATGTCGCTTCTAGGCATCAGCGGCGTATGATTCCATGAGGTAGCAGAGGACGGAGACATTACTGCGGGTTTTTTGCGGCCCGATGCTCCGGGGAGAGAAAAATACTATGGAAGGCTACCGGTATCAACAGCTCGCATACTTGATTATACCGCTGCTGACCGGAGTTGAGTTTTTCCGATGTGCACGGACTGTACGAAAAAAGACAGGTGGGGAATCGGCGAGGGCCGTCACGATGGATGCCTGCGGTTATGCGTTCATAGGGTTTATCCCGGCGGTCTTCCTTTTTACCATCTTCAGCCTCGAGTATCACCGGTTTCCGCTCCTTGTTCAGGTGCTTCATCGATTCGACCGCTATGGTGTCATGTTCTTTTTCCTCGGATCATGGTGGCAGGTGTTCCTGATCACTGCGCTCAGGGCAAGACGAGCGGCGGATTCCGGAAAGGCCCCGCTTCTTTCCGTATGGGTTCCGTACCTGGTGCTCGGTGTCTTCATTTCTGCCCTCATTCTTTGGGTGGCTCCCTTTAACCTCATGTGGGTCTCCATATTCTGGTTCGTGGCCAGTTTCGGTCTCCTTGCGGCCATCAGGGTATCACCAGACAAGGTGTGCAAGGTATTCATGATTCTGGCACTTGTGGTCCTGATTGGAGAGAATATCCTCTTTGTCGTCCTTGATGCCATCGTATGATTTCCCGCCATGTTCGAGTCTCATGATCGCGCTGACGGACATCTTGTCCGTTTTCTGATATAGTCCTGGATAACTCCTCACTGGCATAGAATTGGGTCGGGGGAGACGCTTGATCGTTTACTGATGTGCGCCGCACCCTATCCACAATGCATTTGACAATGCCGTATTTGTTCGATAATATTGAGCAAATGTCTCTGAGGTCGATCCCCTTGGGCCGAGCGGAGAGAATATAGCGGCCTTTTTGAAAACCCTTTGTCAATCAAATTGTTCATACGCCTGCCTCTATTGTCACAATATCATAGTGTGTGGACAGGCGGTGACGGTTCACACGTCCAGTTCTTCTCGAATTCCTTATGAAATCTTCTTTCCCGCAGGTCATACTGGATGCATTGACTCCGCACAGAATTTTTGCCAGGCTGAACATAGCCAGCAAGATGCTCCTTGGATACACGATACTCGTGGTGTTCACCATTGTCGTGGTGGTGTATGTTCTGATCAGTCTTCAGCGGCTCAACAGCATGAACAGGGACGTGGTAAAGATTGATGTCCAGGTTCAGGAGTCCGCCGACAAGATGCTTGATGCACTTCTCGCCCAAGATACCTACGAGAAACGGTACCTGATACTCAGAAGAGAAGATATCCGCGATCTGTTCTGGAAGCGATCGGAAGAATTGGATGCCATGATCACCGATCTCAAGTCGCTTCCGGGTCAAGAAGATCTTCAGCTTGGGAAATTGGAGAAGCTCCACAGGCAGTACAGCGACATCTTCACGACGGAGATGAAGTTGATCGCCAGAGGCAATATCGCCGAAGCGGCGGTCATTTCAAACGGTGAGCTCAAGAAAAACTTCGAACAATTGCTGTCCGACCTTAGATCCATGTCTGCCGGGGCAAAACAGTCTCAGAACCGCAAGATGAAGAGCATGAGCCATCTCAGCAGCTCCGCTTTTACCACCACAGCAGTCCTGTGCATTCTCGACATAGTCCTGGGTGTTTTGGCCGGCCTGGTTGTGACGCGCCATATATCCTCATCTATCAACAAGCTCAGGGAGGCTACTAACCACATAGCTGAAGGAAACTTTAATTATGATCCTCAGATAGACACGAAAGACGAAATCGGAAACCTGTCGGCGGCGTTTCTTGCCATGGGCAAAAGGCTTGCAAAGCTCGAAGAGATGTATCTAGATGCCAGCCCACTTACGCGTTTGCCCGGAGGCATCGCAATCGAAAATGCCCTTAAGCGACGGTTTGAATCCAGACAGCCATTTGCGTTCTGCGTGATCGACCTTGATAACTTTAAGGCATTCAATGACCATTATGGCTACGCGCATGGAAACGAAGTTATCAAAGAAACAGCTAGAATCATAGAGGTCGCTGCGAAAGCAAAGGGCTTGCCCGAAGATTTTATCGGGCATGTGGGCGGCGATGACTTCGTGGTGATCACGACTCCGGAGTATATGCGAATGATCAGTTCCGAAATCATACAACAATTCGATGAACGCGTCCCTTATTTCTACGATGAGGAAGACAGAAAAAATGGTTTTATTTTTGGAAAAAACAGGCAGGGCGAAGAGATGACGTATCCGCTCATGACCATCTCTATAGCAATCGTGACGAACGAGCAGCGTGCATTGACGAATCCTTTGGAGGCGTCGGAGATTGCTGCAGAGCTCAAAGATTACGCCAAGACGATCGCGAAGAGCGTTTACGTGGTGGATAAACGGAGAACGGCGTGAACGGACATTTCACACTCACTCAAGCGCTCAAAAGGCAAAAAGAGATACTTGTTCTCAAAAGCCTCACACTGCTCCTGGTCGTCGTCCTGGCTGGATGCGCCCCGTTCATGCAGAACCTCTCGGGCGGGGAGGACGCAAAGAAATATCAGCGGGCAAAAGCCGCCTCTGAGCAGGGGAAATTCAAAGAGGCCTACAATGAGTACCGATCCCTTGCTGAAAGTGGCAGGGACCCCCGTTGGGCAGAACGGTCAAAATTCGAAGCAGCGTACGTCCTTGTCGACCACCGCAATCCTGATAAAAATTACACCCTTGCCGCGCGGGAATTCGAGGAGTTTCTGATCCGTTATCCGAAGAGTTCTCTTGCCGGGGAGGCAGGTTCATGGTTCGAGATTCTGAGTCAATTCGACCGGTCCAAGACGAACGAGCTCCTGCGCAGGGTAGATGACCTCACCAAGAGAGTGGAAGATCTTACGATGGCGCTTCAGGAAACACAGGCGGAACGAGAAGAGGTGAGTAAAGAGCGGGATAGTCTCATGATAGAGCGGCTCAAGCTTTTGAAAAAAGTGGATGACCTCCTGAACGATAAGGACAGCCTGCTCAAAGAGAAGGCGGCGTTCATCAGAGAGCAGGAGGGGCTGACAAAAAAAATTGATGCGCTCAGCAAGGATAGAGAAGCATTGACGCTTGCAAAGCAAAAGCTCGAGAAAAACCTCCGTGACCTGACCCTGGTCGATGTAAAGATGGAAAAGGAGCGGAAAAAGATAAAGAAGGAGGAAAAATAAGATATACTCCGTGACAGGTTGAGCTTACAGCAGGGCCTGATATTCTCTTCGTGCAGTTACATGGACAATTGAACGAGGAACGCGGCCTGCCCTGCCAATGGTGTGGTTATAGCTATGGAAGATTGCGAGAGGATTCGAGTTGCCCGTGGTCGGGATCACACTCTAATCCAAAAACATCATTCTGCGGTGGTTATAATCTAAGCTACCTGCCTACCCTGAGATTCTTCATAGTTCTTTTCTGAGATTCCCGCCGCTTCCGCTTCTTTTTCAGAGAGGGCTTCTCGTAAAAACGTCTGTTTTTTAATTCCCGGAAAAGGCCATCATGCTGCATATTCCGTTTGAGAAGGCGTATGCTTTTTCAATGTCCCTCTCGTATACCCTTATCTCCAATTATTCTGATTCCTTCCACCCCGGTCGAATCCCCGCTGGCCGCCCCTGCCACCCCCAGACCTGCCCCGCTCTTTCTGTGGTCGAGCTTCGCTCACTGTAATTGTTCTTTCCTGGACGGTCGTGCCGTTCAGGCTGGAAATCGCCTTTTCGCCGTCTTCATCATTTGCCATTTCCACAAAGCCGAATCCCTTGGACCGACCTGTTGACGGATCCGTTATGATTTTTGCGGAGAGGACCTCCCCGATGGGAACAAATATCTCCTTCAGTCCCTCTTCAGTCATTTTATACGACAGATTACCCACATATAACTTCTTTGCCATACTCCACCTCCTGTGTAATGTTGAATGCCCGTTTCATGTACTGTTGTTTTAATTATGTATGAACTGTTTTCCCGATGGAGGTTGATAAGTTTGGAGAGCCTCACGACATTGACCGCTTGAAGGCCTTCCGGGTCTTTTGCCATTTCAAACCTTACCGCGTCCCGTCCACAAGGCAACTGAAACCATCTCCCGGATTGCGGAGCAGTGAACAAAAACATCTATCTCATCATCGTCCGTGATGAAGCCGAGTCATTTTGCATCGTTTACCACCCTCCCGAGCCGTTTGACGTCTGTCGCTCGAACTCCGTGAGGTGAAAAACGACCGATGCACAAAAAAAAAGACTGCAAACCTACAATGTAGTTTTTGCAGCCAGACAGTTAACAAAAACTCACACAATCTCCTATTTACCATAACAATCATAACCCGTGTCGAGGTATAAGTCAATCTATTTCTTCTGTTTTTTTAGCTGTATCGGTGAGCCGCGGTTCTCGACCTCGGCCGTCTTTTTATTGAGGGCGAATTTCCCGGTCTGCGCCTCTTAGCGAAGATCCGAATGGGTGTGCCGCGGAACCCGAATGACTCCCGCAGGTTGTTCTCGATATAGCGGATGTACGAGAAGTGGACTCCCTCGGGGTAGTTGACGAATACGACGAACGTTGGAGGTTTGATGCCCACTTGGGTGATATAGTAGTATTTCACCCGTTTTCCCCGGTAGAGTGGAGGTTCGTGACCAGCGGCCAGCCTCTCGAAAACCCTGTTCAGATCAGCTGTGGGAACGCGTTTCTCTCGTTCCGTGATCACCCTATCGATCTCTTCAAAGACCTTGGTGACCCGCTGGCGGCTGACAGCTGAGATGGTGAGGACGGGAGCATAATCGGCGAACTTGAGTCTCTGTTGAACGTCCTCCATGATCCGCTTGAACGCTTGTTCTTTGTCAGGGACCAGGTCCCATTTGTTGAGCGCGATGATGATGCCCTTACCTGCCTCATGTGCGAGGCCTACGATCCTTTCATCCTGCTCCGTAATGCCCTCCGATGCGTCAATCAGCACGAGGGCGATATCCGCGTGTGATATGCTCTTCATGGCGCGCATCACGCTGTATTGTTCGACTCCCTGGCTGATCCTGCCTCGGCTTCGGATGCCCGCGGTGTCCACGAGAACATACTTTCTGCCGTAGTACTGGTAGACGCTGTCGACGGCGTCCCTCGTCGTGCCTGCGACAGGGCTCACGATCATCCTATCCTCGCCGATGAGCGCATTCACGAAGGACGACTTCCCCACGTTAGGCCTTCCGATAATCGCGATCCGAGGTATAGCGGCCGTCTCATCATCCCGGACCAGTTCACCGGTCTCCGGCAGCATGCCGCAGAGTCCATCCATGAGTTCGGAAAACCCCGGGCCATGGCGTGCAGACAGGGGGAAAAGAGTATCGATGCCCAGGCGGTAGAAGTCCGGGAGGAGCGCTTCATGCCGTGCTCCGTCAACTTTATTGATGGCATAGATCACTGGTTTGCCCGAGGCCCGGAGACGGTGAGACACCTCGATGTCAGACGGCAGCAGCCCCTGCTGGCCGTCCATGAGGAAGATGATATAGTCAGCCTCTTCTATGGCGAGCGTGGTCTGATCTCTCATTTTGGTGTACATGGGATCATCAGACTCGGGCTCGAACCCGCCGGTGTCCACGAGCAGAAAGCGATTGCCTTCCCATTCCGCTTCTGCGTAGTTCCGGTCACGAGTAACACCCGGGACGTCCTCGACAATAGCGAGCTTCCTGCCGATGATCCGGTTAAATAGGGTGGACTTGCCGACGTTCGGCCGGCCGACTATGGCGACAATTGGCTTGGGCATGGGGTTTACGACAATCCCTGAATTTAAATGTCTAAATCCGAAACATCCCCGATTTTGACGGTTCCCGTCCAGGGGTTAGGATTCCATGATCATTACTTCATTTTGTTCTTATATCATTTTTACACACGACAATTCAAGAAAAAACCTTGCGAAGCCATGCCATTTGTGTTATTTTTTATTTTCATTCCATTCGAGGAGGGCGCCGAGCGAAAAAGCGCTGTTCTGGTTGCGTGCGCAGGAGGATTTGTTGGAAGAACGGTACGATTTCAAGAAATTTGAAGAGCGGTGGCAGCGCCTTTGGGAGGAGCAGAAGACCTTTAAGGTGTTCGAGGATGCCTCGAAGCCGAAGTACTATTGCCTTGAGATGTTTCCCTACCCGTCCGGCAGGATTCACGTTGGACACACGCGCGTGTACGTGATTGGCGATGTGATCGCACGATACAAGCGAATGCGCGGCTTCAACGTTCTTCATCCAATGGGGTGGGACGCCTTCGGCTTGCCGGCTGAGAATGCAGCCATTAAGCATGGAATCCATCCTTCAAAATGGACGATCGAGAACATCGCTTACATGCGGGACAGCCAGCTTAAGCGCATGGGCCTTTCTTATGACTGGGACAGAGAGGTTACCACGTGCTTTGAAGACTACTACCGTTGGAACCAGTGGTTCTTCGTCAAGATGTACGAGCGCGGTCTGGCGTACAAGAAACTCTCGTACGTGAACTGGTGCCCTTCCTGCAGCACGGTCCTTGCCAACGAGCAAGTGGAGAACGGCCTTTGCTGGCGCTGCAGTTCGGTCGTGACTCACAAAGAGCTCGATCAGTGGTTCTTTAAGATCACAGCCTATGCCGAAGAGCTGCTTTCGAGTTGCGACAGTCTTACGGAATGGCCCGAGCGTGTGCTCACAATGCAGCGGAACTGGATCGGGAAATCTATCGGTGTGGAGGTGGACTTCCGGGTCGAGGGAAGCGGCGAGAAACTCACCATCTTCACTACACGGCAGGACACGCTCTTCGGTGTCACTTTCATGAGCATTGCGCCTGAGCATCCCATGCTTGAGTCACTCATTACGGACACGAAACAGGCTGACGAGGTCCGTTCCTTTGTCCAGCGCGCAATGCGCGAGGATAAGGCCGCGCGCACCGATGAGAAGCATGAAAAGGAGGGTATCTTTACCGGTGCCTATGCGATCAATCCACTGAACGGCGGTAAAGTGCCGATCTGGGTCGGGAACTTCGTGCTTATGGAGTACGGGACCGGGGCGATCATGTCAGTACCGGCCCATGACCAGCGCGACTTCGAATTCGCAAAGAAGTACGCACTGCCGATCGTTGTCGTGATCCAGAATCTTGAAAAGACGCTTGTTCCTGAGACGATGAAACAGGCCTACGTGGAGGACGGCATCATGACGAACTCCGGCCAGTTCAACGGCATCTCAAATACCGCTGCCAAGGAAAAGATAGCCGACCATATCGAGCAGGGCAAGATCGGCAAACGGGCCGTGAACTGGCGGCTGCGGGATTGGGGGGTATCACGCCAGCGTTATTGGGGCACGCCGATTCCGATCATCTATTGCGAAAAATGCGGGACCATCCCGGTTCCTGAAAAAGACCTGCCGGTGCGGTTGCCGATGGATGTTGAGTTCACCGGCAAGGGCCTCTCACCGCTGGCCGAGTCCAAGTCCTTTAAAGAAACGACGTGCCCGCAGTGCGGCGGCAGTGCGCGGCGGGAAACGGACACCATGGATACCTTCGTGGACTCGTCGTGGTATTTCCTACGATACTGCTCGCCAAAGGAGGGCACAGCGCCGTTCGACACAAAAGAGGCCTCGTATTGGATGAACGTGGACCAGTACATTGGCGGCATTGAGCACGCCGTGCTGCACCTGCTCTATGCCCGGTTTTTCACAAAGGTGATTCGCGATTTGGGGCTCTACGATGGCGATGAACCTTTCCAGCGGCTTCTGACCCAGGGGATGGTGGTCAAGGACGGGGCTAAAATGAGCAAGTCCAAGGGGAACGTTGTGCCACCCGACATGATCATTTCAAAATATGGCGCCGATACAGCAAGACTCTTTTCCATGTTCGCTGCTCCGCCGGAGCGCGATCTAGAGTGGAGTGACCAGGGCGTAGAGGGTACCTATCGCTTCCTGCATCGCATCTGGACACTGATATATAAACATCATCAGGCGATCATGAAGGTAAAACCGGCAGGAAGAGAAGCGAAAGGAGATCCGCTGTACCGGAAGACCCATATCACCATCAAGAAAGTAACCGAGGATATAGAGAGGGAGTTCCATTTCAACACGGCTGTCGCGGCGCTGATGGAAATGGTGAACGAGATGTACGATTATGCGTCAGGTGGTCTAAACGACGGGCAACTCCCCGTGCTGCGGTCGGCAATCGATGCGCTTACTCTGCTCATTGCGCCCTTTGCGCCGCACTTCGCTGAAGAGCTCTGGGAGTCGCTCGGTAACAGGAACGGGATCGCGAACGCCCCGTGGCCTCAGTACGATCCTGAGGCTGTCATAGCGCTTGAGATCACCGTCGTGGTGCAGGTGAACGGCAAGGTTCGGAGCAAGCTCACGCTGCCCGCCGGCACCTCTGATAAGGATATCGAGGCAGCTGCTCTCGCGGATGCCAAGGTTAAGGAATTCACGGACAACAAACCGCCGAAGAAGGTGATCGTTGTCCAGGGGAAGCTAGTGAACGTGGTGCTGTAAAGGAAAAGATTCAAATCGCAAATTCCAGATACTGTCCAAAACCACGCACTTGGATCTGTAAGGGTTTGAATTTCAAAATTTGATAATTGATCGCTATCTGGGATTTTGAAGTGCGATTTGGAATCGGTCAGAGAACGTTATGCAAAAGAAAGTCAAAAACATCATTGCAGTCATCTCTCTGGCTCTGATTGCGATAGCGCCGGGTTGCGGTTACCATTTTTCCGGGACCGGCGGCATCGTGCCCGAGGGGACGAAGACAATCTCTATCCCTGTATTCTTCAACGCGACGAACGAACCCTATGTGGACGTGGATGTGACGCAGGCCGTTGTGGAGGAATTCCTTACCGACGGCAGGTTAAAGGTCGTGAGCCTCGAAGACGCCGACCTCGCACTCCGGGGGAAAATCGTCAAATACGAAGCGATTCCCGTGGCCTACAATGCCCAGTCCTATGTTCAGCAGTACCTTGTCCATATGGTGGTAGACGCGGCCCTGGAAGACCTCAGGTCAAAAAAGATCCTGTGGCAGGAGAAGCATATCGAATCCAGCCTCATCTCGGAATATCCCGTTTCATACAACTCCGCGGGGCAAGTCGAGATCACGGCAACAAAGATCTCGAAGGATGCGGCCATCAAAAAATCGAGCCAGGACATTGCCCAGACGCTGCGGAGCAAGGTACTGGAAGCATTTTGATGGGGAGTCTGGACATGCTCGAATGAAATTCCCAGGCTAAATCAGACAACGTCGATTGCATGCCTCGTCGGTGGAAACTGATTTGACACTTAGTTTTTACCATCTGAACTTTTAATCATATGCTCAAATATCATGACCTCATAGCCAGCCTGAGACATGGGGACATCCTTCCCCTCTATTTGTTTTACGGCGAAGAGGAGTTTCTCATTTCGGAGGCGCTCGATCTTATTATCAAAAAGGTCGTGGAGCCCGGCTCGCGGGATTTCAACTTCAACACCCTCTATTGCCGCGACACTCAGGCCTCGGATATCGTGAATCTTGCCCTGACCCTCCCGTTCATGACCGAGAAGCGGCTTGTGATTGCCAAGGACTTTGACGCACTCAAGGCTGCCGACCTCGAGGAGCTTATTGCCTATCTCAACGAACCTTCACCGAGCACATGCCTCGTGATGGTCTCGAACCAGGGAAAGTATGATAAAAAATCGGTGGTTGCGGCGGTAGAGGCCCGTGGCGCCGTGACCCGGTTCTTCCCGCTTTTGGATCGCGAGATTGTGTCTTGGATCGAGGCATGGGCGAAGGAACGGGGCCTGTCCCTGTCGCGCGATGCAGCGCAGTATCTGGGGCAGACCATCGGCAACGATCTGGCGAAGATCAGCAGCGAGCTTGAGAAGATAGAGATCTACATAAGGGATCGACGGGCTATCACTTTCGACGACGTGAAGGCGGTGGTGGGGGATTTCAGGGAGTACACTACGTTTGACCTCGCGGCGGCCCTCGGATTAAAGAACCGGGAAAAGGCGCTTCTGATTCTCTCACGACTTCTCCAGGAAGGCGAACAGCCGGTGGCCCTGCTCGGCTCGATCGCATGGAACTTCCGGCGTCTCATCCGTGCTAAGTGCATGCAGTCGGCAGGAATCGGGTATGAAGAGATAAAGAGGAAACTGAACGTGATCTTTCATCAGTCAGAATTATTTCAGGAGCAGATGCGGCGTTTCAGCGTGGACGAACTGCGCGATGATTTCGACGTCATGCTTTCGGCCGACAAAGCGCTCAAATCGAGCGGCCTCCCGGGCAGGCTTGTGCTGGAGCGGATGATCCTGAAGTTGTGCGGTTCTGCTTAGCTTTCGTGAGAGAGAGGAGAGGGAGAAAGAAGGTCTCTCGCAAAGACCCAAAGCTTATTGACTTCTAAAGGACCTTTGCGAGATACATTGATTACGCGGCGGAAATCTTGCTTACCTTGATTGAAAGGCGGGATATCTTGCGGGAAGCAGTGCTCTTGTGAAGGATGCCCTGCGACGCAGCCTTGTCATAGGCCTTCATGGCCTTCACCATGGCTTCTTTCGCCGCGGCAGCGTTCTTTGCCTCTACGGCCTGCTCCACCTTCTTGGCCAGAGTTTTGAGCATGGATTTTTTGGATTTGTTGATCTCGTGCTTTTTCTCTGCCTGCTTCTGCCTTTTGATTGCTGACTTGTGCGTTGCCACCTCGTGCCTCCTTTTGTGTTAAAAACAGACTAATCTTGTAACATAAAGGGTCGATGGGTGTCAAGAAAAAAAACCTTTTCTTCCCGCCTGTTTTCTGTTATAGGTACCACTTATTTTTGATGATTTCCTTGGTGATGGGGTATGTCTGAAAATGTCAAGGTAGCAAAGGCGGCAGGGGTCGTTGGCTTCGCGACGCTGACAAGCCGCGTCATGGGATACATTCGGGACATGGTCATGTCCTGGGCTTTCGGCACGGGTCTGGCTGCGGACGCCTTCTATGTGGCATACCGCATCCCGAACCTCCTGCGCGAACTTTTGGCAGAAGGCTCCATGTCGGCGGCGTTCATCCCGGTCTTCACCGAGACGCTCACCAAGGATTCCAGAGAGAGCGCACGCCACCTGGCCAACGCAGTATTTGCCCGGCTCCTGATGATCCTCATCGTCATGACGGGCCTCGGAATCATCTTCGCACCCTATGT
>DASPSR010000065.1:0-80000 GCA_035623825.1 Nitrospirota bacterium | reverse complement strand
ACATCGACGACGCGGTTTGGCACCTCGATGTCGGCTCATCGCATCCTGGGGCTGAAGTAGGTCCCAAGGGTTTGGCTGTTCGCCAATTAAAGCGGTACGAGAGCTGGGTTCAAAACGTCGTGAGACAGTTTGGTCCCTATCTGTTGTGGGCGTAGGAGATTTGAGAGGATCTGACCCTAGTACGAGAGGACCGGGTTGGACGAACCTCTAGTGTGCCAGTTGTCCCGCCAGGGGCAGTGCTGGGTAGCTATGTTCGGTCGGGATAACCGCTGAAAGCATCTAAGCGGGAAACCCACCTCAAGACTAGATCTCCCGGGTAGCAATACCCCTAAAGACCCCCGGTAGACTACCGGGTTGATAGGCTGGGCGTGTAAAGATGGTAACATCCTGAGCTAACCAGTACTAATAGGTCGTGAGGCTTAACCACTATATTTTCTGCTTCTGACAGATTCGGCTTTTTGAAGTACACCTTGCGCATTCAGTTCCTCTGTTACAGGCCGGTCTAAACGGTTCATACCGTTTAGGCGGCGTGAACCGTCATAACGTTTCTCGGTGGCTATACCGGAGGGGTCACACCCGTTCCCATCCCGAACACGGAAGTAAAGTCCTCCAGGGCCGATGATACTATGACCGAGAGGTCATGGGAAAGTAGGACGTCGCCGGGATATTATTCGAGCCCGTCATCCAAAAGATGACGGGCTTTTTTGTTGTATCCTTTGCCGGCAGAGCGACGAGCGCGGGGCAGCCGATGCGCGCTCACGTTTTAATTAATCTTGCTTCTTGAGCTTTCTCTGTGTATCATTGTCTCACCATCATTGATCGATTCCGTCTCGATCGGGAATGGCAGGGCCATGGCAGAGGATAAAACCGATACCACCGTAACGACGAACCGCAAGGCATATCACGATTACTTTATAGAAGAGACCTTTGAAGCTGGAATAGCGCTCCAGGGAACAGAGGTCAAGTCCCTGCGCCTCGGTCTCGCCAACCTGACCGACAGCTACGCCATCGTCAAGAACAGCGAGGTGTTCCTGTTCAACGCCAATATCAGCCCTTATCCCTATGGCAACATCATGAACCATGAACCGGTCCGCACGCGCAAGCTCCTTCTGCACCGTGAGGAGATCCGCAAGCTCATCGGCAAGATCACGCAGAAAGGCTACACTCTCATTCCGCTCAAGATCTACTTTGTGCGCGGTAAGGCCAAGGTAATGATCGGATTGGCCAAGGGCAAGAAGGCCTTCGACAAGCGGGAGACCATCAAGGAAAAGGAATCGAAGCGGGAAGTGGAAAGAGCGGTAAAGGAGAGGCACCGGTAAACCCTCGGCAGCGGTCATTCAATTTTTCTGCTACACTTAGACATATCAAGGCAGCATTCTCTCTGTTTCCTCAATCTGGGCATCTGTAGAACGTGTTTCTTAAAGTGGCTCATCGTCTCCATCGAAGGAGGTCGCCATGAAAAAGCTGCTTGTAGTCGGTATATGCATTACGGTGGCAGCGCTGCTGGTTCCCGGACCGGCAGGGGCTGCGCCGAAGATCAAAGGTGAGACCGTCGAATACACCGCGGACGGAGTGACATTAAAAGGATACCTGGCCTATGACGAGCATGTGAAGGGCAAGCGGCCGGGAGTGCTCGTGGTCCACGAATGGTGGGGATTAAATGATTACGCGCGCAAACGCGCGCGGATGCTGGCCGAGCTCGGGTATACGGCGCTCGCAGTCGACATGTATGGAAACGGGAAGACGGCGACGCACCCCGACGACGCGGGGAAGTTCTCCTCGGAAACCATGAAGAACTTCGACGCGGCCAAAGCGAGGTTCCTTGCTGCAGAGGATTTCTTGAAGAAGCAGCCAACCGTTGATCCCGAGCGAATCGCTGCCATCGGCTACTGCTTCGGCGGCGGGGTCGTTCTCAACATGGCCCGCCAGGGAGATGATTTGAAGGGGGTGGCCAGTTTCCACGGCAGCCTGATGGCGGTCAGGCCAGCCGGGCCGGGCGAGATCAAGGCGAAGATCCGCGTGTACACAGGCGCGGACGATAAATTCGTTCCCGCCGAGGCCATAGAAGGCTTCAAGAAGGAAATGACGGACGCAAACGCGGACGTCAAGATCGTCAGCTATCCCGGCGCAGTTCACAGCTTCACCAACCCCGACGCGACAGCGCTCGGCAAAAAGTTCAATCTGCCGCTTGCATACAACGCCACAGCGGACAAAGAGTCGTGGGAGGATATGAAGAAGTTTCTATCCGACATCTTCAAGAAGTAGGTTTGACTGCCGGGGCGCAGGGAACAGTGCTGGTCCTGCGCCCCTTGCGCAGGGTCGAGACCGGGACATCCGACCACCACTTTTCATGACCGCAGAGCATATCCAAAAACACATTCGGCGATTCGCCAATCGTAAGAAAGCTAAAATTTTCAGGGGCTTTTTCAAGACCGGACCGGGAGAGTAGGGGGAGGGAGACACCTTTCTCGGAATCCAGGCCCCGACGATAATGCAGATTGAGAAGAAGTTTCGTGGCACACCTCTCGGCGAGATCAGGTCGGTGAAAATAATTAATATCTTCTGAGAGCTCATATGCAAATGAGAGTAAAACGATGTCCCTGGCCATCCGATGACCCTCTCATGATTTCCTATCATGACAAGGAATGGGGTGTTCCGCTACATGATGACCAAAAACTTTACGAATTCATCGTCCTCGAGGGTGCTCAGGCAGGGCTTTCATGGTCGACGGTGCTCCGAAAGCGCGATAACTTTCGCAAGGCCTTTCAGGGATTCGAGCCAAAGAATGTTGCGCGGTATGGTGAAAAGGATGTGCGGCGTCTCCTCAAGAATGAGGGAATCATTCGCAATCGATTAAAGATCGAGTCGGCAATCACGAACGCAAAAATATTCCTCGAGATTCAGAATGAGTTTGGGTCTTTCGATGCCTACATATGGCAATTCGTCGGAGGTAAGCCTATGCAACACCGCCTCCGGCACCTTTCTGGGATTCCAGCAAGGTCCAAAGAATCCGACTCCATGAGTAAAGACCTCAGAAAGCGAGGGTTCAAGTTCGTAGGCTCGACCATTTGTTATGCTTTCATGCAGGCGGTAGGCATGGTGAACGATCACCTGATAGATTGCTTCAGATACCGTGAGGTACAGTGAAGTTCGCGTAGATAATAAAAAACATACAGCCGAAACTCATAATCTGTCGCGAGTACGTGAACAGGATGCAAGACTGCATTTTCTTACTATATACTAAAATCCTTTCCGTTAGAACGGCATTCAGCTCTCCATCGAGAGGTTAGAGGGGATGCTGCGCGAAATCGGGAAGCGTTCCCTTCACGCTGAAGAGAAGTTCCTGAAACTGCATTACAGAAAAATGCCGCGGACCATCCTGCGGTACGCGATCGAACGGTTTTCGGAAGGCAAACGGCAGCGCTACCTGAACGGCTCCATGTAACGCGATACGGATATGATCATCTCCCTCATTGCAGCCATGACGGAAAACCATGTCATCGGGCGGGACAACAAAATGCCTTGGAACCTTCCCTCCGACCGGAAGCGGTTCCATGAAATTACGAGGGGACATTATGTCATTATGGGGCGGAAGACGTTTGAGAGCATCGGCCATCCTCTGCCTGACAGAAAAAATATCGTTCTTACCAGACAGAGAAACTATACGGCCGCAGGCTGCATTATCGCCCACGATCTGGGCTCCGCGTTCGCCGCGTGCGGGGACGCCGCGGACGAGGTTTTTGTCTGCGGCGGCGGAGAGGTCTTCCAAGAGACCATAGCCCTGGCCGACAGGATCTATCTAACCATTGTTCACGCCGCCGTGGACGGAGACACCAGGTTCCCGGACATCCCCTCTGATTTCAAGGAGGTAGAACGGAAGGAAGTCCTCGAATCAATTCCCTACGCTGCTGTCTTGTTTGAGCGGAAAGACAGGCGTCATCGTGGGTTGTAGGTACCCAGATATCATTGACGGAGTTGCAAATGAAAATATCTTATGATAATCTGTCCGTTAGAGGCTATTCATGCTGCACGATGCGGCGGGGAGGCTGTCATGGGAGACACTGAAAAAGTGGTTGCGAGATACAGCAACGGTCAAATCCTGAAAGGCTATGTCAAAGATTTCGTGGTCGGCTCCGAGACCGTGACGGTAGAGGACCTGGAAACGCATAGTGAGCGCAATATCTCGATCGACGAGCTTAAAGCTCTCTTTTTTGTAAAGTCATTCACGGGTCGGGGCGAGTATGTTGAGAAAAAGGCCTTCGGCATCAGGAAAAACCCGGGCCGCAAGGTGTTCGTGAAGTTTAAGGATAATGAAACACTCGTCGGCTACATTGACGGCGAAATCCCCTGGGAAAAGGGCTTTTCACTTGCAAAAGAGGGCAATAAGGCCAAGGGTTTTTTCATGGTCCCGGTCGACAGCGACAGCAACAATATCAAAGTGTTCGTCGTGGGATCATCGATTCAGGATGTGACAATAATGGTGGTATGAGTTCCCGGTGGGGTGCTCGTCCGCGTACAGCGTGATCATATCAAAATGAATATGCACGCGGGTCGCCCCGCATGCTCGACTGGATCAACGTAATGGTCGCGAGAGGACACAACGCGCACGAAATGTTTTAACGGTAACTGCCGGTCTTCTGCTATAAGGGTCTTGACAGAAAAAGTGGTTTTTGGTAGTGTTTATACGTTTCATCGGTTCTGCAGCGTGTACTGCGGTGCCGTATGACGCCTCAAGGCAGCTCATGCCTTGGGATTTTGCAGCAAAGGAGGGGAGCTGTTTGGCTAAGGGTAAAGTGAAATGGTTCAATGATGCCAAAGGATATGGCTTCATTGCCCAGGATAATGGCGAAGATGTGTTCGTGCATTTTTCGGCCATTCAAGACGAAGGATTCAAGTCCCTGAAAGTGAATCAGGAAGTTGAATTCGAAGTTACCAGTGGACCTAAAGGTCCGCAGGCGACCAACGTTGTAAAATTATAAGATATTGAGAAATACCTCACTAATATAACTCATCCGAGCCCCGGCTGCTTTTAAGCAGCCGGGGCTTTTTTACTTTCCGGGTCTGCAAAGCAGAAACATTTTCTCCCCGGGTTGCCTAGCCCGGCTGCCATTGATTAGTTGCCGCCTATTTGCCAATATTCCTGACCGTGTCGGTTGCCTTTAGTTGCGGCGCCGGTTGCGCTGGAGCTCCTTGTTCCGGCATCGGCTGTTGCCCCGTCGGTGCACCCGGTTGGCTGGGCTGTGGTGAATCGGGTGTCTGCTTCGGAGATGCATCGGATGTCGGGGGCTGACGGGTCTCGATGTTTTTTGGTTCTGTTCCTGGCGGTAAGGGTTCCTCAGGCTTGTATTTAGTAGGAGTGAAGTTCGGGTCTATCTCGTAGGCCTGCGCGAAATTCTCCATGGCTTTCTTCATGCTCCCTCCGTCGCCTTTCCTTCCCTTCATGTAGTATGCATATCCAAGATAGTAGAACGATTCGGCTTCGGGATAGATGGAGGCTGACTGCTCCAATTCGTCAATGGCTGCATCATACTGTTTGGCCTTGAGGTGTGCGATGCCCTTCTCCAGATGTTCTGCTGCGGTTTTGGTGTCAAAGAGTTCGTCCGCCGCGTAACTCACTATCTGTATTGCCGTGATAATGGCCGTTACGAGCAGTATCATGATAAACGCTTTCCGCATCGTGTTCTCCTTAAGTGATATCCTTTTTCTTACCATATCACAGGGCTGCAATTGATGTCAACAAGACTGTCGCTATCCCGGAGCGAATTGGATAAAATTTTCGAACGCGAAATGCAGGTAATTCTGGAGGAAATGTCGTATTTATCGCCGTTGCCGCTTTTTCATTCGACGAATTTTCCCGCAGGTTCCAACCTCTATGGTCCTGGACCATTGGTAACTCCTTGATAACCAAGACGTTAAGTTTTTGGCATCCATCTTTATCAATGTGGAACCGTGGACAGTGGACACAGTCGTCCCCCTGACCCTCCCCAAACCCGGCGGGATTACCCCTTGCGGGGTTACAAGAATATCGGACCGGAGGAACTGATCGAAAGGATGACATCGGGAGAAGAATTCTTTCTCCTTGATATGCGCACACCGGCGGAGTATGCGGCGCAGGCGATCGAAGGCGCACATCTGATCCCGCTCCATTATTTTTGGCTTGACAGGTTTCTGGCTCCTCTGTATTATACTTAACGCTTTCGGTGAAGGGGAGCGGTTCAAGCATTAGCACTATACCATAATTAATTTATTGTCAGAAAGGAGCTTATCCAATGCCGTTTTACGAATATATCTGCGAGGCATGCGGCAAGGACTTCGTTTTGCTGCAGTCCATGACCGCCAAGGCGGAAGATACTGCCTGCCCGTACTGCGCTGAGAAGAAGGCCAAAAAAATGGTGTCCCGGTTCTCTTCATCTGGGTCGGGAGAACATGCAAGCTGTGGGTCCGGGGGTTATTCCTGGGGCGGCGGCTGAGGTGCCTAGCCCGTCCGCCGTGTGCGGATCTGGACATCGAATGGCCTGAGAGTCGGCATCCCGCACGATTCTCAGGCTTTTTTGTGCAACACGAAATTAGATCTCACCAAGAAGCATGAACTCATGGATCATTTTCAGAATTCAATGTTCGCGCCTTTTGAATTGTAGCCGTTCAACTACTCAGAAAATCGAGTTTTTGGTTTGCCGTTATGGCCAACGTTTCCCTCCGGACATTTCTTCATCCACGGTACTGGTATGCATGGCCGGCCCTGGCACTCGTACGAATCGCGAGCTGGCTGCCGAGCCGTATCCTCTGGATTCTGGGCTTCGCCCTGGGCTCATTTTTTTCCTGGTTCCGGTCTCCGGCTCGCCGTGTCGCCGAAAGGAATATCGAACTGTGCTTCCCGGAGATGGGGCCACAGGAGCGGCGGAAGCTCATGAAGAGGCATTTTCGCCTAAGCGGGTTTGCCGCGCTTAGCCTCGGGGTCGCGTGGTGGGCGCCGAAGTGGAGGATCAGACGATTCATCAAGCTGCGCGACATGCGCTTCTTGGATGATGTCCGGTCGAGAGGGGGGAATGCGATCCTCCTTGTCCCGCATTTTCTCGGGTTGGACATCGGGGCCATGCGCCTCGGAGTGGACGGGAACTATGTAAGCATGTACCGGCGGTCCAGAAACGACTTTCTCGAGTACCTCTTTCAGCGCCGTTCACGGTTCGGGGACACGGTGGTCGAACGGGCGAGCAGCCTGAAAACGCTCATCCGCGTCATCCGTCAGGGAGTGCCGTTCTATTATCTTCCGGACCAGGACCTGGGCGAGCGCGCGAGCGTGTTCGTGCCCTTCTTCGGCATCCCCGCCGCGACCGTCACTGCGCTTAGTCGCATCGCAAAGAGCACGGATGCAACAGTCGTCCCCTGCATCATGCGCATCCTGCCGGCTGGGCGCGGCTATGAAGCCCGTTTTTACCCTCCTCTTGAAAACTTCCCCAGCGATGATCCCGTAGCCGATGCCAGGCGAATGAACCAGGAGATAGAGAAGTGGGTCCGCGAGATGCCCGAACAGTACCTGTGGTCTTACCGCCGTTTCAAGACCCGTCCGGACAACGAGCCGTCGTTATATTAAGAAGAAAAACCACAGGACGCACGTATGCCTGAAGAAAGGCGAAAACACGTAAACGCCCTGAATTCCTGCAGTACGGACCGCACCTCGAATGAAGGCGGAGCACGTAAGGGATTCTTAAGCCTTGTTGTATTAAATCTTGTATCCGACATCTTGAATCAGGTATCATAACGCATCATGACCACATGGCGTTATATTGATGACGGCCCCAATATCGGCGTGTACAACATGGCCATTGACGAGGAATTGCTTGCGCGAGCGCAGGCGGGAGAAGCAATGCCCGTGCTTCGGTTTTACGGGTGGCGTCCGCCTGCGGTATCGCTCGGCAGGTTTCAGAAGACCGAGGTCGCGGTAAATAAAGAGGTCTGCAAGGAACGGGGAATCGACATAGTGCGGCGGATCACCGGCGGCCGCGCCGTTCTCCACGACTGCGAACTTACCTATAGCATCATCTCGCGTACGGACGACCCGCTTTTCCCTCATGACGTCCACGGTACCTACAAGGTCATCGCCGCAGGCCTTCTCGCCGGCTTCAAGAATCTCGGCATCCATGCCGAGACGGTCTCCCGTTCGAGCCGTTTTGCGGCGCTGGTTAAGAAGGACATGAGAAACCCTTCCTGTTTTTCTTCCCCGGCGTGGTATGAGATCATCGTGAACGGCAAAAAGATCGTCGGCAGCGCGCAGCGCAGAGTCACAGGGGCATTTCTCCAGCACGGTTCGATCCTCATGAAATACGATCCGGACCTCGAAGGCGTGGTCATCCCGGGCGGCGGTGCGGCGGAAGCCGTCACGTGCATCGTTCAGGAGCTCCGAAGAGATGTCACCTTTGAAGAAGTGAAGCAGGCGTTCAAACAGGGCTTTGCAGAGGCACTCGGGATAGCGTTCGCATGAATGTCATGATGGTGTTACAGGAAAGCCCATCTCAGTTCTTTCGCCGCGAATACGGCTGTTTCACACTGAAGTTTTGTCCCGCCCAACGATCACTTCGTCCGGATAATGCGGTGCAGCGAAGTTTTTAGGCATGGTTCCTGAGCATGAGCTCGACTGGGTTCAGGTTCACGTAGCACTGATTCTTGAGATAATCCACGTCATACTTCCAGACATAGTGGCGGATGAGGGTGAGGGGAACGGCAAGCGGCACACGTCCGTCATGGTAGTCCCCGATGATCTTCCGCAATTCCTGCCTCTCGCCAGGTGAGAGCAGGTCCTTGAAATAACCGGCTATGTGCTGAAGCACGTTGGTGTTCTTCTTCACCGTAGCAACGAGCCCAAGCCCTTCCATCAGCGTACGGATGTATTTCGATTGAAGCGCGTCACGCTTGCATCGCCTTGTGTCGGCCACCATCTTTCCGAGTATAGTGTAATGCATTGGACTGTGCGCGAGAATGAACATTTTGTTCGAGGCGTGGAACGAGGCCAAGCCGCCCGATGAGCCGTCACCGTGCAGATATTCCAGCCACCGCTTGAATACGAAAACCCGCTCGATGAAATTTTCGCGAATAGCCGGATTGTACAGGCTCCCCTCTTCCGCCACGGGAAGGGCGGGGAAGCGTTCGACGAACATTTTCGCGTAGATTCCCGGTCCGGTGCCGAGGAGCGTGCCGAGGGGCGAGTACATCATTACGCCGCTCAAGCCGCAGCTGGGTGATCTGGCCTTGAACACGTGACCGCAGAGTCCTGCCCGATCCGGGTCAGACATAGCCCTCTTCAACCAGCGGAGCAAGCTGTTTGTGTGGTCAATCCTTGAATCGATGGTCACGAGCCGCGGAGATCCGGGATCGCCTATGAGGTGCATGGCCTCGCGCGGCACAGAAAGTCCGCTTTCCACCTCGGGGCAGACCGGCATCCATTCCACGTACCTGCCGAAAGTGTCCTTCAGGAAGGGGTCAAGCTTGTGTCCACCGTCGTAACGCACCTTTTCGCCGAGAAGGCAGGAGCTGATGCCGATTTTAATTTTTTCACGCATGCCTGATTCAGAGGGTATCACAGGAACACCATGAATGCAATGCATTCCCTGAGGCTGTGTTGACTAAAGAATGAAAGGTCTATATAATCGAAATAGCTCGAACATTAGAGCATCCGCAGCCCTTAATGCAAACGCAGACACGCTGCCCGGGGAGAGCAATGATGAAGGCGGTCGTCTTCAGCAAGTACGGAGGCAACGAAGTGGTCGAGGTCAAGGACGTGCTGACGCCCATTTGCGGACCCGAGGACGTGCTGATCAAGGTGCACGGCGCTGGCGTCAATCCCGTCGACTGGAAGGTCCGCTCCGGTCACCTCAAGATCATAACGGGAAGCGCGTTCCCGAAGATACTCGGGAACGAATGCGCGGGCGAGATCGCAGAGACGGGCAAACAGGTAAAAAAATTCAAACGGGGAGACGCCGTGATCGGGTGGCCGAGCGTCAGGAGGCTCGGTGCCTTCGCGGAATATGGCTGCGTGAGCGAGAGAGCGATATTCCCGAAGTCGAAGAGTATCAGCTTCGAAGAGTCGGCATGCATCCCGATCGCGGGGCTGACCGCGCTCCAGGCCCTCAGGGACAGGGGGCGGATCGCGTCAGGCAAGAGGGTTCTGATCAACGGCGCCTCAGGCGGTGTAGGGCATTTTGCCGTCCAGATCGCCAAGATATTCGGTGTCGAAGTCACGGGAGTCTGCAGCGGAGCCAATGCTGAATTCGTAACGGGCCTCGGCGCCGACAGGGTGATTGACTATTCCACACAAGATTTTACAAGCGGGAGCGAGCGATTTGACATCATCTTCGATGCGGTGGCGAAAAGTGCCTTTGGAGCTTGCAAGAAGGCCCTTGCCCCGAACGGCGTATACATCAGCACACTGCCTTCCGCAGCAATCATGCTGAGCCAGTATGTAACCGGATTTTTCACCGGCAGCAGGGCCCTCACCATCATGGTCAAGGCCAATGAAGCTGATCTGCAGTGGATGGCAGATCATGTCGCTGCAGGCAGGATCAGGGTCGTCATCGACAAGGCCTATCCGCTCGCTCAGGCCAAAGAAGCCCTTGCACACAGTGAGAGCGGGAAGGTGAGGGGTAAGATCGTGCTCAAGGTCACGTAGCCAATGAGCGCTGCCATAATCAAGAGGACGCTGCCTGAACGAGTGCACGATATGGATGCAGTGATGGAGCAATATACTCAGACACTTAGGCATCAGGACGCCGAAGAGTCTATATCGGCAGTCATGGCCCTGCGGAGCGAGATGAGAACTTGCAAGGATGTCGGCGGCGGAGGCGTTGAACAGTTATGAATGAGAAGATGCCGGTACTCTTCATCGGGCATGGATCACCGGAGAATATCATGCTGGACAACAGCTTTACCCGGAGCCTCTCGGCACTGGGGAAGAGCCTGCCCCAACCGACGGGGATCATGGTCATATCAGCCCATTGGCTCACCAGCGGGACTTTCGTCACCTGCATGGAAAGACCCAGGACCATTTACGACTTCTACGGATTCCCCAAGGAGCTCTATGAAATGACGTACCCGAGTCCCGGCGGGCCAGAGGAGGCGTCAATTGCAATAAAGACCGTGCGGAAGACGGCCGTGAAATGTGATATGAACTGGGGCTTGGACCATGCGTCTTGGGCTGTCCTGAAGCACATGTATCCGCGGGCGAATATCCCCGTGTTCGAGATGAGCCTCGATTATTCGTTCAATGAGTGGCATCCGAAGCCGGTCCAGTATCACTACGATCTTGCATCGGAGCTTTCGGAACTGAGGGTGCGGGGGGTCCTGATCATCGGAAGCGGCAACATCGTGCACAATCTCGGGATGCTCGATTTCGAGAACATCGACGCCGAACCGTTCGATTGGGCCGCAGAGTTCGACGAGAAGGTCAGGGCCAACCTGCTGAACGGGAACCACAGGGACCTGATCCATTACCCGAACATGGGGCAGACATCAACCCTGGCAGTGCCTACTCTGGACCATTATCTCCCCATGATCTATGCCGTTGCCTTGCAGGGGGAAAACGAGCCCCTTACGTTTGTCCATGAAGGGTTCCAGTACGGCTCGATCTCAATGAGATGCTTTCAGATCGGATAAGGTCAGAGGATGCAAGAACAGGGAGAAGGGCAGGCTTGACGGTGAATCCCGTACCAGAACCGACAGCAATGCACAAAACAATCTTTCTCAAGGACTATAGCCCGCCTGACTACAAGATCGAAACGGTGAACCTCCAGTTCGAGCTTGACGAGGTGCGGACGCGCGTCAGGTCGCTGCTCACCGTCATCTGCAATCACGACCGGTGCTATGGGATCCATCCGCTCGTGCTGCACGGCAGAGGCCCCGTGCTCAAGGCTGTCCGGCTTGACGGGCAGCCTCTGGACGAACACGATTACAAGCTTGATGAAGGATCGCTGACGATCTTGCCTGTTCCTGAACGGTTCACGCTCGAGGTCGAAACCGAGATAAATCCCCGGGACAACAGCGAGCTTTCCGGCCTCTACATGTCAAGCGGCATGTTCTGCACTCAGTGCGAAGCAGAAGGGTTCCGGAAGATCACGTATTACCTCGACCGGCCCGATGTAATGGCCCGGTTCTTCACCACAATCGTTGCGGACAATAAGAAATTCCCCGTGCTCCTGTCGAACGGCAACATGATCGATTCGGGCGTTCTGAAGGATGGAAGGCACTTCGCCAAATGGCATGACCCCTTCCCCAAGCCATCCTACCTTTTCGCCCTCGTGGCGGGTGACCTCGCACGAGTCGGCGATAAGTTCACGACGATGTCCGGAAAGCCGGTGGACCTGGGAATCTACGTCCAGCAACACAACCGAGACAAGTGCGGGCACGCCATGCTGTCCCTCAAACAGGCAATGAAGTGGGATGAGGATGTCTATGGCAGGGAGTATGATCTCGACATTTTCATGATCGTTGCTGTGGACGATTTCAACATGGGCGCCATGGAGAACAAGGGGCTGAACATCTTCAACTCCAAGTATGTGCTCGCGAGGCCTGAAACGGCGACGGACAGCGACTTCCAGGGCGTCATGGGCGTGGTCGGCCACGAGTACTTCCACAACTGGTCGGGAGATCGCGTGACCTGCAGGGACTGGTTCCAGCTTTCCCTCAAGGAGGGATTCACCGTATTCCGGGATCAGCAGTTCATGGAGGACATGACCTCGCGCGGCGTGAAGCGGATCAACGACGTCAATGTCCTGCGAACCTATCAGTTCCGGGAAGACGCAAGCCCCGTAGCTCATCCGGTGAGGCCGGAGTCCTATGTGGAGATCAACAACTTCTACACCGTGACCGTATACAACAAGGGCGCTGAGGTGATCCGCATGATAAGATCGCTCCTCGGTTCGACGGGATTTCGAAAGGGCACGGACCTCTACTTCTCGCGGCATGACGGCCAGGCAGTCACGACCGATGATTTCGTGAAAGCCATGGAAGACGCGAACGGCGTTGACCTCTCCCAGTTCAGGCTCTGGTACTCCCAGGCTGGCACGCCGGAACTTCACGTCATCCGCGCCTATGATTCCGCGGCAAAGACATATACCCTTACGATCAAACAGACCTGCCCGCCCACACCGGGCCAGCAGGAGAAGAGGCCGTTCCACATCCCCGTTGCGTTCGGATTGTTGGATGACGACGGGGAGGATCTCCCTCTTCGCCTGGAAGGAGAGGTAAACGCGACGGTCGGCACGCGCGTGCTCCAGATCAGAAGCGCGGAGGAAACCTTCGTCTTTGCCGATATTCCCCGCGAGCCTGTGCCGTCCATGCTGCGCAGTTTCTCAGCGCCGGTGAAGGTAGATCTCGATCTCTCGGACGATGAACGACTGTTCCTCATGGCCTATGACAGCGATGAGTTCAACCGATGGGACGCTGGTCAGCAGCTCGCTGTTAAGCGCATCATGAACCTGATAAGGGACCGTCAGCAGGGTGAAGCGCTCAAGCTTGACAGCAAGTTCACCAACGCCTTCCAAAAGACGCTCGGGAGCGACATGAAAGACAAGGCGTTCCAGGCGTTCGCCCTCATGCTTCCCGCCGAGACCTACCTTGCCGATTTCATGGCAGTGATAGACCCCACGGCCGTCCATGAGGCGCGCAGGTTCGTCCAGAAGACCTTGGCCATAGAGCTGAAAGAAAGCTTCCTTGCCGCGTATCGGGAGAATCTGGACATCGGGCCCTATCGGATAGACCAGGAATCGGTCGGCCGCAGGAGCCTGAAGAACACCTGCCTCACCTATCTCATGGAGCTTGATGATGAAGATATCCGCAGTCTCTGCGTGAAGCAGTTCAAAACCGCCGGGAACATGACAGACGTAATGGCCGCCCTCGCGAACCTTGCGAACAACGATTGTCCGGAGCGTCAGGAAGCGCTTGACTCGTTCTATGATACATGGAAAAACGATCCTCTGATCATGGACAAGTGGCTTTCGATTCAGGCCATGTCGCGTTTGCCGAACACGCTTGAGACAGTCAAGGCACTTACGCGCAATCCTGCCTTTACCATCAGGAACCCGAACAAGGTCCGCGCCCTCATCGGTGCATTTGCCCAGGGAAACCCCGCCCGGTTCCATGATCCAAGCGGTGCAGGGTACGAGTTTCTGGCGGACCATGTCGTGATCATCGATCCCCTGAATCCCCAGATAGCCGCTCGCCTGGTCTCGGCCTTCACCCTCTGGAAGCGGTATGATGAAAACCGAAAGGCTTTGATGAAAGAACAGCTCGATCGGATCCTGAAGACCCCTGGACTGTCTAAAGATGTTCACGAGATCGTTTCAAAGAGCTTGATTTAACTGAAGACAACCACTAGAAGGGTTCGGTGAGCTTACGATCATTCAGGAACGATGCGGTCAACATAAAGAGCCTGTCAGATACCCCTCTTATGATACAATTAATATAGAGACCGTAATGATGGTATATGGTATGTGGTGGAGAGCATAATAGTCGATTTGCACTCAAAAAGCGAGAGAGCGTCGGTAACCGTGGTCGTCTCGAGAAGGCCGCCGGTCCCAACACAAAAAGGGGTGCGGCCTCGTCAGGATTAAAGTTCTTATCAAGGGCATGAAGGCATGCCGAGAGAGAGGACATAGGTATGAGAATTCCCTTACAAATCACCTTTAGAAACATGCCTCGCTCCGAATCCATTGAGGCGAATATTAGCGAGAAAGCAGGCAAGCTCGACAGATTTTACGGAAGGATAATGAGCTGCAGGGTCGTGGTCGAGGAATCGCAGCGGCGCCGCCACCAGGGTAAGCAATACAGCGTGCGGATCGACCTCACGGTGCCCGGCAAGGAACTGGCGGTTACCCGCGAAGAGAACGAAGATGCGTATGTCGCGGTCCGTGACGCCTTTGACGCCGCGGTCAGGAAGCTCGAGGAGCATGGGCGCCGTCTGCACGGCTCTGTCAAGGCCCACGAAGCACCGCCCGGCGGCCGCATAATCAAGATTTTTCCTGACTCGGATTACGGCTTCATAAAAACATTTGACGACCGTGAAATATATTTCCACCGCAACAGCGTGCTTAACGACGACTTCGGCAAGCTGAAATTCGGCACTGAAGTGACGTTCATCGAGGAACAGGGGAAAGAAGGCCCTCAGGCGGCGAGGGTCGCGATAAGCAATCGGTAGGTGTATTCTTTCGCAGAGGGAGGAACGGCGGCGCGTTCGCCGCCCGCTTCTTAATATCTGCGCATACCCCTGAACTTTCTCCATACCAGAGTGGAAATTCAATGACAGACCATGCGTTCCAAGAATTTTCTTATATAATTCTTTATACTATATTTGTAGTACATAAGTTTATTAACTACTTGACAATAGAAAATTTTATGCTAGGCTTGAATTAACCACTGATTTGAACAAGAAGGAGGCGATTTGTATGAAGAAATTTATCCCGATTTTGGCGGCCATGGGGCTTGTACTTGCCGTCAGTTTGGTTTATGCGGAGGATATGCGCAGCGTAATCCAGGATGACGGCATTGCATATGCTGCCCTCGACAATGGCGTTACGTTCGTCGGTTCAGTCGACAGCGGTATACAGTGTGAAGGCGCCGCTGCAGGCGGTATGGAACCAACCAGTGATTTCCGCGGCGTCGTTGAGGATGATGCTCTTACGTATATCGCACCGGACAATGGTGTATCGTTCAGTTCAGAAGCCCTTGGTCCGAAATGCTCATGGGCGCGGGGTCTGGGTCATGGCATGAAGCTGGATAATGTTGTCACGATTCCAGGAGGAAACACATTGTCGAATACGTATAATATTCCGTAGTCTGCAATGACGGGGTATTTCCCCGCACCCACAAAATCAAAAAGCAGGCTGTCTTACAGCCTGCTTTTTTTATCTTCCAGTTACCGAAGTTCACCTTCTTCAACCTGCCGTCTCGAGTCCGTTAGGGAAACATCGCGCCTTCCGTTTTGCCGTGGCTAGTCGTTTCATCCAGCTTCTTCTCATCAACGTTCAACTTCTCCAGCCGCTCACGGCTCATAGCCCGCACTTGCTGGTCGAGCTCGGTACAACTGGAGGCAGGGGGAAGTGCCGACACGGCCTTGGAAAGTTCATTCGCCGCCGCCACCGCTATGTCGCGGTGCTCGTTTTCATGCATCACGAGATTCTTCATGTAGTTATCCCATTTAGCCACAAGTTGCGGCGGAGCATCGTCAGTCCTCACCCATTTAGGATAGCGGAAGTTTATTGCAACGTTCACTTTGACGGAATCGGCTGCACAGGTCTTGGCGGCTCTGTCATAGCCGTAGTCCAGCTTCACGCGCCAAGTGGTCAGGGAATCGTATTTTTTCCCGTCAGTAAACTTGCAGCCGTTCCGGCACATCTGGTTCCGCAATTCTTGCTCGTTGTTTCCCTTGATTTCGTAGTATTCGTATTGCTCGGACACCACGGGGGGGGAAACGGTTTTATTTGTGTCACGGCTGATCTCATTGTTACTGCTCGCGACTTTGACCTTGTCGTCACCGGCGTATGCTGTTGCGGCGACCGTTAAAAACAGGAGTGGGAAAATTATTTTCTTCACGCGTGAACTCCTGACATTAGAGACCATGAATCGCGTCGAAATCCTCATCATAAATCATATAGATTAGATGAAACCGGCCAGAAGAGGTCGGGTAAAGCAAAAAAACACATTATTTTAATATTACAACATTTCATTTTTTGATTCAATACTTATTTATGGAAAAATCCACGTTTGCTTTTGAGGATTTTCGGCAATTCCATCGGATGGTACTTGGTACCTGCAAAAAACAATTCCGCTCGTTTTGCATCCAGCGATGATCCAAACAGGTGTTTTTTGAATGTATTCTCCTAATACAATCAAGACCTTCCCAAATCGCGTGCACTGTGTATTCTCTTGCCTTTCAGAATAATTTATAATACTATCTTTAACGAGATTCGCCATTGTCGTTGCTTGCGAAAAGTCGTTCCTGCTTCGTAAATAACGGAGGATCCACAAATGAAACTTTCAAAATTCGGTGCGATTGTGCTTGGGATCTGGCTCATTCTGAAGGGCATCATGCCGCTCCTTCATCTAAGTTTCTCCAGCAGTGGCACCGTCATGGCAATCTTGGCCATCGCCGCCGGCGTTTTGATTCTCCTCGACAAATAATGAAATCCCGGCACCTGTCGGCGGTTTCCATGATCCATGGAGATGGTAAGGATTTGATATGTGACGAACGCGAAGACTCAAGGCCGGGGCAGGAACAGAGCGGAATGAAACATTAAGCGTCAGAGAAGTCAGCCGACCCAGAATCATATGTCATATGCCATCCACTAGCCCTCCTCCTTTAAACCTCCTATCGACAGATCCTGCAAGAGCATCGCCAGATTTAGCTCATGTCATCGCGAGGCTGAAATGTCCGAAATGGCACTGTATTTCAAATCGGCGCTGAAATTCGCGATAAGATATAATAAAGATGGGTGATTTTCGCCTTTAGGGTCGAGCGTGGTGAAGATCGGCCCAATTGTCCCCTGAGGAGAAATTTTATGGTGAATAAGGAGACTTATGAAGTAATCATTGTGGGAGGGGGGCCTGCCGGGCTTGCGGCCGGGCTTTATTGCAATAGAGCCGCGCTGAAGACAATTCTTTTTGAGAAAGGGCTGATCGGCGGCCAGATTGCCATATCAAAGGAGGTGGAGAACTACCCGGGCGTGGAGGGCATAACCGGCTTTGATTTGGCAGAGAAACTCGTTCATCATGCCCAGTCATTCGGCCTGAGAATTGTCCAGCAAGAGATTGCAGCAGTAGACGCCGGACCGGTTCTTCACTCGGTACGGCTTGCGAATGGCGATGTGTTTAATTCCGTTGCGCTGATCCTGGCGCTGGGGGGGACCGCTCGAAAGCTGGGCATCCCGGGGGAAGCGGAATATCTGGGCAGCGGAGTTTCTTACTGCGCCACCTGCGATGGGTTCTTCTTCAGGGAGAAGACCGTCGTTGTCGTCGGGGGCGGGGACACCGCTGTCGAGGAGGCGCTTTATCTGTCAAGACTGACAAGGAAGGTATATCTCATCCATAGGACAAATGTGCTCCGGGCAAGTCAGATTCTTCAAGGCCGTCTTATGACGGAACCAAGGATCGAAGTGATCTGGAACACGATCATTACGGAGATCAAGGGGTACGGAAGAACGGTCGGCGCCGTCTCTTTCGAAAATACTGAAACCGGAGAAAAGGGAGTGATCCCGACGGAAGGCGTCTTCATTTTTATTGGCTATTCTCCCAATAATAGATTGATTCCCCCGGCGGTCAGGATAAACGAAATGGGCTTCGTCGTGACGGACGAGAAGTGCGGGACGAGTGTTCCGGGCATTTTCGTTGCCGGAGACCTGCGACAAAAGTTCGCGAACCAGATCGTGGTCGCGGCCGCCGACGGATGCATAGCAGCACTGGCTGCAGCCCATTATATAGAGGCCCAGAGAGCAGGGGGCCGGCCATACTGATGCCGCATGAAAACGGGATCACGTCCCCATAGGCTCATAATTCGGAAATGCAGTGTCGAAAAGCTGTCCGATCCCGTTCAAGCAATGATAGTTCCCGCTGTATCTGTACACCTGAAGGTTATCACTCGAAACCCGAAGCTCTGGGAGGTTTGTTGTTTATATGACAGACGATTGATTCATGGGGTTGCGTGTGGTAAAATATAATAAGATAAAGGAGTGAAGTATGAAGACATTGCTGTCTGTCATAGTGGCAGCCAGCTTACTCCTGTATCCTTTCGCGGCCTTTGCTGAAGACTACGGGTCGCAAATATCTGAGAACCTACAAGTCCCTCCTGTAGCTCAGGCGCTGGTGCGCGAAGGCGATTTTGCCATTAAGCTGGCGGCCACGCTCAATTTAGGCTCACCAACCGATGAAGCCTCTGCCGAGGAGATGTTGGCCAGGGCTGGGGTCGCACCTCAGAACGGGTGGCTCTCGGATTACCCGGTAACACCCGAGATCATAGGTCAGCTCCGGGATTCTATTGACAAGGCGGCCTCCGAAGGTAAGCTGCCCACGTCTGCTGAGGAGGCCAATAAGGGTCTCTACTATTTAGCGGCGCAAATGAATCTGCCGGCCCCGGCTGGCCCGCAGGCCCCGCCTCAAGATAACACGATGGCCCCTCCAATACCACCCGACTCGCAAATGGTCGACCAATACTACTACTATCAGGGCCCTCCGGTCATAACCTATTATCCGCCTCCCGTATATTATGGGTATCTTTAT
This sequence comes from Nitrospirota bacterium, assembly GCA_035623825.1. Lineage (GTDB taxonomy): Bacteria > Nitrospirota > UBA9217 > UBA9217 > UBA9217 > DASPSR01. The sequence goes on along the minus strand of DASPSR010000065.1, from coordinate 60,746 downwards.
GATTGGGTGCCCTATCCCAGCTTCTGGTTCGGTTTCTGGTTCCCGGGCTACTACATGTGCCACAGCTTCACGAGGGTGGTGGTTGTCAATCACGGCCCGGTCATCGTGAGCAACCATGTCGTTGACCGGCACACCAGGACCGTCGCCACGGTCGATCCGGTCACGCGGACGACTGAAGGTGCCGTTCGACCAGAAACGACGCTCCGGTCCCAAGATGGCAGGACGTTTAGGAATCTCGCGGACATGAGAAATGGGGTCAGCCTCGCCGGCCCTCAGGCCGAGAGGTCGGGAATTTCCGCGAATAGCACGCTCAGGGCGGAAGGGTCCTGGTCTCAAGAGGCGAGGAGGAGCGCTGGCACGATCTATTCCAGGAGCCTAGAACGCACGCGAGCCGGTATGGTCCCTGAAGGCACCATGGCCCGCGGCGGCGGGAGACAGTTTGTCGTGCCAAGCGCGCCCGGAAGGTCGTACTCCGGGCCTTTTAAGGGAGGCATGAGGCGATATATCGCGCCAGGCACACCTCAGAGGATGTCCAGACCTGCTACTACGAGGGGAAGCAATGAATCAGTCAGACCTTTCGTCTCTTCGAGAGCGCCACTGATGCGTGGTGAAGGACGGCCCGGGGGATCGAACGCATCGTCGAGGACGTTTACAGGCGGAGGCCGTTATTCCTCAGGGTTGTTCGCCAGCAATGGTTGGCGTGGCAGGTAGCGGCTGCTCGGGCCCGATAATTGAAAGGGAAGGTGAGTGTGTGAGAGTGGGTCACCCGACCCGATACTGTAGTATTCTTGACATGATCGCGTCTGCTAAGGTCCTCATGTGCGTTTTTCCTTGAACACGCCCTTGCTTTCTTGGTTGCCTTTCTTTCTTGATGAACGCACGAATCGTATAGACAATAGAACGATCATGCCGATGATGAGACCCGTGAGAACCGATAAAAGTATTATGATGGCGAGCGATGCCTCAAAATGCCAGGACAGAAACATGACGGAAACCGGAGTCGAATTCTGTATGGAAAAGATAGCAACAACAGCCACGATGATGATAACGAAAACCAGGGTAATCACTGCTCCTCCTATCTTAAGTCAGTCTCGTTTCAGCTCACTAACGGATTCTTGTCAGAAGCGGAAATTCACGCCGAGTCCCGGCCCGCTGAAGCCGACGCCCTTCAGCAACCCAGCTGCTTCCCGTGATCCTGCAAATTAGCCGGATTCAGAAAGGATCGATGTTTAATTTGATAGCAAGTATAGCGAAATTCCCCGAGAAAATAAAGATTAAAAGAGGGGGATTTCGTCAAAGTCAAAATGTCTGTTTTTGAGATAATTGAACGATACGGTAGGTGCATGCCAGCATGCCGCCCCTGCTGACGGGGATGATGTGAGTCGTGCCAACAGCAAAATAATTTTTGCACGGAACATGTATTGCATGCGTGGAATCAGTATTCCACGCCGATCACTGCGGGCTCTGTTTTTACCAGAAGAATTGAACAGGGCATCTTCCTGATGATCTTTTCGTTGCTGTATCCGAACAGGATTTGCTCCAGGCGCCCTTCCTTGTGAGCCGACATGATGATGAGATCGATGTTCTCCTCATCAGCGATTTGCATGATGACCTCTCCGGCGTCTCCTGTCCTGATCAGTTCAATGATATTATTATTGCCGTTCACCCGCTCGGTTCTGATTATTTCATCCAGGTCTTCCCTCGTTTTCTGGAGCATTTTATCATACTCGTTCGCAATTGTCAGGCTCGGTACTGAGAGATTCCATCCCCGACCGCACTTGAAGGGATTATCCATTATGTGCAGGATATAGAGTTTCGCATCAAGCTGTCTCGACATCGAGATTCCATAATGCACTGCGTTCCCGCAGAGCCCGGTCATTCTGCTCACAACGAGGATACGTTTGATGGTATGCATCATATCCTCCTTAGGTGAATTGTGCAGAGTGACGCAGTGTCTTTGCGGCTCGGGGAACAGCGTGATTTCCGACGTCACCCTCTCCACCAAAAAAAGGCCGAGCGTGCCAAAGGCTCATCCTTCGGCAGCTCGGCCGTCTTGATCTCTAAGACCCGCCGCTTTCCGCCCCCTTTTCGTCGAGGGGTTGGCTTTATCGGGGCTAATTAAATTTAAACACTGTTACGAGAATCTGTCAATTTCCAGCATTTGCAACTTTTCACTTTATTGCAATCGGGGGACGTATGGCTGAGACAGAATGAGGTAAGGTCGTGTCCGAAGGACCATGGATCAATTGCACTTTTCGTTTTCCTTGCACATCCCTTCCTTGGGAGCAGGCAGGAGGATCTGCGATGAGTTGTCGCCGGAATTCAGAAAATTCTCATCTGATAACGACCCGTCTCTCCCGGTTCGTTTAGCTTTGCCTGCCGGCGCGGCAGAGCTTGCGCGCACCGCTGACGGGACCGGATCCTTCCTTGTTTTGCAGAGCAGGTAGCTCTCGATCGCGTCCTTTCCGGTCAGAAAGGTCTTCTCGAAGCCATTGTTGACATACAGCGTCGGGACATGCTCTATTCCCATGCTCTTCAGGTAGGAGGAGTACTCTGACACGAGTATGTGTTTGACGGGAATCGCATTCTTCTCGATATCGTCAATAACCTGGGCGCAGTACTTGCAGTCTTTGCTGTAGAAAAGGACATACTGCTCATCATCGGGGATATGCACCGAGCCGCCGGCAGGGAGAATTATGTACAGGAGGCTGAAGACCGTGACCATGGCTGCAAACCCGGCAACGATCTCTCTCCTACCTGAGATGAGTCTCACGACGCCGAGGATGACGAGCAGCCCGAACACGGTCAGGCAGAAAAAACAGGGTTCATGAATCCTGAAAGCCTGATAACCTGTAAAATAGCCTTCGCCCGCCAGCGCCGCGACGAGGATAGTATCAACGTACTTGTCCAGTCCCCGTCTGCCGCGATAAAGGCTCGCGAAGTCGAGCGCTGCCAGCGAGGAAAAAAGCGCCAGTCCCATGACGAGTATTGATGCATCGCCGAACCTCGCATGCTGCGCAACCGTCTTGCAACCGTTGGTATGGCAGATGCTTGTGCCGAAGGCTTGGAGGACCAGTTCCGTGAGGACGTATAAAGCGCCTGCAATGCTGACGCCGAGAAAGATCTTCCCGGCGCGTTCCTGTCGATCCTGCATTATGAACAGCTCCCTCTTGTGGGTTTTGTGATACCTAATGCGGTATTTTACTACTTTTTCGGTCTTTTTTGAAAAAAATAAAGGGGCATTTCTCAATTTGGACAGGTAGGGACCCGTCGGCCGCTCTAATGCTTGCAGATCAAGCTGCCCTCGCCCTGAGGACTGCGTTGCTGGCTATCCCCTTTACCTCAACAATGACACGGCCATGATATCCCTGGCTGCCTCGACTGACGTGTTGCCGATCGAGGCGGCGGCGCCGACAGCACCCACCACGGAAGCCCTTGCGACTTCTTCCACGTTGCCACCGACGTCTCTCGTGGCTTCAAGCACGCCTTGGACAGCCCGCCGCGTCACCAGCTCAATGTCTGCGCCGTTCTCGGCCGAGCCCCTGACAATACCTTTGAGCGTCAAGCCTGCAACCGAAACCAAGTCTCGGTCGACATCGCTCGCTCCCATCATGATCCCTTTCGCTACGCTTTTTATGCTCAGGATCAGTCCGGCATCGAACTCTTCCGCGGCCTGGATTGAACCCGTGACTATGTCTTTGATAATCCCGACCGATTCGCCCGGGACGGATCTTGCTGCCTGAAGCGAATCGGAGACAATAGTTCGCACAAGGCTGACGATTTCAGACTCGATCTCATCTATCCCATTGAGGCTTCTGATGACGCCTCTTCTGACGGCCAATCCCGCCTTACCGATTTTCTCAGTTGATGCCGCTATGCCTATGGTAGGGTTGCCTGACATGTCTTCTCCTTTCGTAGTGGTTGGTTTGGTTGTGTTTTGAGAATCGAGTCGAACGATATGCTGAACTTGCTTTATAAAATACTATCATACCATAAGTGCTTGCAGTAGCAAGTGGCGAAAAACCACATTATCAGCTTTTTCCCTAAATGTTTCTTCTCAAGAGATTAGCCATTGTCGATTCCGACGAATACTGCCCGAACGTTCCGCCCTTGGCTTCGATACCGGCTCTGCAGATTGCCTAAATCAGGTCAGTCTCGCGGAGAGCAAATATCCATATGATGCTCCAAAGGCGGAACCTCCTGATGCTTCTTCTTTGTTGTGATGGTACTCTGCTCAGAACCCCGTGGTCCGGTCGGCATCTACGAGTTCACAAGAACGGCAGATTGACAAAATAATTGTTTCCGTTTATAGTCTGCACATTGCATGGTCCGGTGGTTTTACGGGATCCAGCGGAAACAACGTGGTCAAAAAATCTGCTCAACGAGAGATAGTTGAACAGACAACAAATCGACTTGAGGGCTAGCTGCGTTATGAAACGGATTACGATCAAACGTTTGAGCGATATTATCCCCGGGCAATGCCGGGTGAAGCTCTCCTGCGCCCTCTTATTATTCACGGTTTTCTTTTTATGCCAGCCTGCTGCTCTCCGGGCTCAGCAACTCCCGCAGGTCATTGCGAATAAGGATACGAGTCCGAAATCACTGAAGGGCGTTGCGCTTCCTGTCGCGGATGAGGAAATTGATAACAATGTAGACCATCTTGAATCCCGAATCGAAGACCTCCGTAATTTGTCCAGCTCAGCGGCGGAGGCGTTAAGGACAAAGGATGCAGAGCTGCTCATAGCGACGCCCGATGATCTGAGAAAACGCCAGAAGCTCTTGAGCGAACTTGAGAACACTCTTAACAAGAATGTTGAAATATTAAAAGAGCTCAAGGAAAGACGAAAAGAACACCGCGATCGTACCGCAGAGATAAACGCTTGGCAGGGATTCACCGAAAAGCCTCCTTTCCCCATATCGTTTCTCGACAACTTGCATGACTCGATACTTGCTCAGAATCTCGACATGCAGACTCTTGAAGTGAGGCTCAAGGTCGCCATGGGCGACCTGCAGTCGTATTCCAAGGGCCTGAAAAACAGCCAGAAAGAGGTCCGTCTCGCAGAAGAGCTCCTTGACAAGAGCAAGGGGACTTCCGAGGAACCACGGCGGCGCTGGATAAGGGACATGGCAAAGTTGCAGAACGACCTGAACGAGGCAGGTACCACGTGCGCAGAGACCCAGAGACTCGTCCTTGAAGAAGTCCTTAAGGACAGCAAACAGTATGTCAAGTTTCTCCAGTTGAAATTAGATATTGCCGAAAAAGCCTCTCCACTCTCGAAATCTGATCTTGAGAAAAAGCTTCAGGAGCTGGATGGACAGCGAAGGGGTCTTGAGGACGAGCTTAGTAAAGCTCTGAGAAATGATGCGGACGCAAGGAAGGGCCTGCAGCAGGCTCGCGACGCCCTGGCCAAGGTCCGGGAAAAAATCGGTCAGGGCAAGCAGCCTACCCCGAGACTGCTTGCGGAGCTGAACCGCCTCCAACCCGCGGTCTCCGCACAAGAGACCGTTGTAGAGGCCAACAGTGCGAAGATCAGATTCCTCAAGGGCATGATGCAAATGCTGGATACCGCACAGACCATATGGGAAGACCGCTATTGGCTCACCCAAAACAGCGACCTTCAGGAGATCAATGAAAAATTGGAGTGGACCAAGCGGACCCTGGATGGGATTAAGCTCTGGAAAAAAGACATCGAGGACAGGCTTTCGAACTGGGTGGCCCTGGTCCAGAGCCAGAGAGAGAAACTGAACGAGACTGATAAAACAGAGGCTGAGCGGCGTCAGGACCGCATCATTCTTAATGCCTACGAGGAGCGCCAAGCAATGCTGTTGAGGGCTTCAGAGTACCTTGCCCGAGGTGAACGGCTTGCCAATCGCCTGTACAGTGAGCTTAATGACCGGCAGCAGCATGCGCCGCTGAAGAGCCACATAAAAAAGATATTCGCGGTCGTCGGGTCCCTACTGAAGAGCGTTTGGAATACCGAACTTTATGTTGCTGAGGAGACGGTTATAGCTGAGGGCAGCAGGATCGCAAGACCGATAGGCGTTACCGTTGGAAAAGTGATCAAGGCCCTGATTCTCCTCGTAGTCGGCACGTGGGCTGCATATCGGCTCATCAAGCCGATACGGTGGATCATAACCAGAAGATTCCGGCAGACTGAAAGTGCGGCGGAGCAGGCGAGCAAGGTCGTTTTTCTTTTTATGTTCATCGGGATCTTCGTCATCTCCCTGGTCTTTGTGAATATCCCCCTGGCGGTGTTCACCTTCCTCGGCGGCGCACTTGCCATCGGTATCGGCTTCGGGGGGCAGCATCTCATCAATAACTTCATCAGCGGATTGATCCTCCTCTTTGACCGTTCCGTCAAACTGGGCGATGTCGTTGAGGTTGACGGCGAGGCAGGACGGGTAACATCCATCGGGCTGAGAAGTTCCATTATCAAGCGCTTCGATGGGGTGGAACTGCTGGTCCCCAACAGCCAGTTTCTCCAGCAAAAGGTCACAAACTGGACGCTTTCCGACAAGAGAATGCGCTATTCAATCTCTGTAGGCGTAGCATACAGCACGGACACACGAAAGGCATCGGAGCTGATTTTGAATGCCGTAGAGGACCACGGCCTTGTGCTGAAAGATCCCGCGCCCGTCATCTTACTGGAACAATTTACCGACAGCTCACTCACTTTTACAGTCTATTTCTGGCTCGATCTGGAGCCTGACAAGGACAACCGAGTCATATTGAGCGATATTCGACATCACATCACCGTGCTGCTCAATAAGGCCGGTATCGTTATCGCCTTCCCGCAGCGGGACATCCATCTTGACTCTGTCCGGCCAATAGAGGTCAAGGTAATACCTGCCGAGCACACACCTGATTGAATCAATTCTCAATACTGGAAGAACGGACGTAGAGGATGCGACGGCGCCCGACGCGGTATCGACAAGGGCCGTTTGAGGCGCCATGTTGCCAAACCGGGCGTTTTCGGGGGGCTACTATGAGCGAAAGTTCATTTTTCATCGGATGGCGAACTCAAGCGCAACGATCATTTCACGATTGCGACCGTACACGGCGCATGCGTCGCTATCCTCTTTGACACGGAACCCAATAGCCATTTGGCAACCTTAGACCTGCCGCGCTGCCCCACGATTATAATGTCGATTTTCCTCTCTGCGGCGTATTTTATGATCTCATGCGCTGCATGGCCGACGATGACACCGGTTTTGATTTCAAGGTTTGCTTTGCTCGCTTTTTCCCGAAGCCCCTTGAATAGATGTTCATAGAGCTTGTTGGCGCTGTCAAGGAAGGAGTCTCCCTTGATGATTCCCGAAGGCTCGGGCGGCTCCGCCACTGAGAGCACGGTAATCTCGGGAGACTCGCCGCAGACCCGGTACATTTGCAGGGCGAAGTCGAATGCCCTGTAGGACTGATCAGAACCGTCAAATGCGATGAGTAACTTGTTTAGCGGAAGCCTCCCCATGATGACCTGAAAATTGCAGGCAGTTTCTTTCTCTTTCAGCAGGGATGAGAAAGTGGATTGGCCTCGTGGTACCCGCAAAAGCCTACCTTCAGCCCGGCCGTTCCCTGAAGTAAAATATGCCGATTGCTCGGGGATATTCAGAGTGAGTTATTCAGAGTGAGTGTTCGGAACAGGGCGTATTCCTATTATAGCATGATGGCGAGGCGAGTGCGTCGCGAGGGATCAGGGACGACAAGTCGTCCTGGGAGATCGACTGTATCAAGACCATAGAATGGATATATCAGCATCATCATCTTGTCCCCTCTGAAGCCGTCCTTTTCCCTTGATGCACTGTCGGTCATGCTTGACTTCACCCGCGTCGTCTGATATGTTCATGACGATTTGTCTGACGAGACATCACGCTGAATAAGGAGGCCCGTCATGCTGCCCGATGATTCCGTTCTTGCCCGAAATGATACGCTCAAGACAATCAAGAGCCGACGCAGCGTCAGGACTTTCGCTAAAGACCACGTGACCGAAGAGGAGATCGGGGTCCTTCTTCAGGCAGCCAACCAGGCGCCGTCAGCCCACAACCAGCAGGCGTGGCGTTTCATCATCCTTCGGGGTGATAAGAAGCAGGAGCTGGCGCAGCTCGTGACGACGCGGTCGGCAACATTTCCCAAGCCGGCTGCGGCCCTCCTCCGGATGGGAGCGAAAAGCATCATCTCGGCGCCGGTTGTCATCGCCGTGGCGAACACGGGCGACCTCATAAGGCACGGGACCGAGCTTTTCAAGGTCGAAAAAGAGATGGCCCACGATTTCTTCAGGACGATGGAGATACAGAGTTCGGCGGCGGCCGTTCAGAACATTCTTCTTGCAGCCACCTCTCTCGGCCTCGGGACGGTCTGGCTCGGTATCCTGTATCTCATCAAGGACGATGTCCTCCGGTTCCTCGGCGAGCCTGAGGGAGAGTTCATGGCCGTTGTGCCCGTGGGCCGCCCTGCCAAGGTCGGCAGCAGTCCGCATAAACAACCAGTGGAGATGAAAGTTCGGTTAATGACGTGAACCGCAGAACCCGCCGAGGGTCAGGAGTGGATAGACAAGACAGCATTGAAGCTGCTTTTAAAATTCTCGAAACCGGATCTACAGATCAGTGAACAATGAAAGGGCGCTATTTAGCCTGTTTGTTATACTGAATGCTGACTTCGTAAGAGATGCTTGCGTGGCCAAAGCGCAGGTTGTCACTTTTTCCACAACAAACGATCTTCCCCTTGACTGATTTCTTATGGTCTTTAACGAGGCGGGCGACCACCGGGGTCAGGTCAAAACCTCCGTCAATACACTCTTCTCGCACGCAGTCCATGCGAAAGCAGGCATAATCGGTCGGAAAGAAGTTGACGGTACGCTTCATCAGGACCGGATCTGCCGCTCTCTGGTAATAGGTCATGCGGAATACGATGCTCGAAACGCTGGGCAATCGTTCTGAGACAAGCCCCGCGGCGTGCATCGCGTTCTTCTTCAGTTCCATCTTTTCCAGATAATTTTGCCTATGTGACATTTTTCCCCTTTTCGGGTTCTCGCCGTTTTCAACAAAAATGCCACAAAGACAACTGTCCTTGCGGCCTGACCGTGCGACCCATATGAAATATGGTGCTATTTTCCCACTTTATCCTTTTAAAGTCAACATATGTTTGCTACCTGTTGGGCGGAATGGTGCGCCTCGTGTGAGAAGAAAATATGCAATCTTATTAATAAACAACAACTTCTTTTTCACCCATAACATGCGATTCCTGTGCGGAGCGTGGTCCTTCAGCGGTGAATAAACACGCGCATAATAGCCGTTTTTGCATCTTTAGTCTTACGTCTTTAGCTGCCTGACCTTGCCTTTTCGGCTACTCTGAGCTATTTGTATAGGTAACAATCCTTATCAGCTTTTCGCGCTGGCGGTCGTAAATCTCCTGCACGACGATCATCGGCGGAGAAGTCCGACAGCGGCACATCATTGCACGCTCATTCCTTCCGGAGGACGATCATGAACAAAACTTCCTTACTTCTTGCGTCATCGCTCGTGGCAGTTTCACTCCTGTGTGCCTCGGCACCATTTGCAGAGAAGTCTATGCCAGTACAGCTCTTGAAGCCTCAAATGGACGGAGGGAGACCACTCATGCAGGTGCTGAGAGACAGAAGCTCTTCCCGGTCATTCAGCTCCGGGAAACTGCCGCTCCAGATGCTTTCGAATCTCCTCTGGGCGGCGTTCGGGATAAACCGGCCTGATTCGGGAAAGAGAACAGCACCGTCGGCCATGAACTGGCAGGAGATCGATATCTATGTTGCGACCGCCGACGGTCTCTACCTGTATGACTCGAGAGGGCACCAGTTGCAGACGGTCCTCGCAGAGGACATCCGGGTTCTGACAGGCCTTCAGCCGTTCGTGAAAGAAGCCCCCGTCAACCTGATCTACGTGGCAGACTTTTCACGCATGGGGACAACAGCGTCACAGCAGGATAAGGAGCTTTATTCAGCTGCCGATACGGGCTTTATCGGCGAAAATGTTTACCTGTTCTGTGCCTCTGAGGGTTTGTCAACGGTGGTGCGCGGATCCATCGACCGGGAGGCCCTTGCAAAGGCGATGAAACTGCGGACTGACCAGAAGATCATTCTCGCTCAAACTGTCGGATATCCAAAAAAGTAGAGAAAGGTCCCGCGCACGGCAAACGGGCGCGAATTCCTGATCACCGCGGCCGCGGAACGATGAAGAGGAGAGGCATCCATGGCCGGACAGGCGCAGAGAAACCCAAGCGGCGGAAAAGCAACAATTTCTCTCGTCAGGACATCTGACAGGGCAGCGGGGGTAAAAAGGGCCATCGATCTCCTCAGGATAAACCCGGTGAAGGGGAAGGACGTTCTGCTTAAACCGAACTTCAACACTGCAGACCCCTTCCCGGGCTCGACCCATAACGATACCCTGACGAACCTGATCCTTCATCTCCGCTCCATGGGCGCAAAGAGCATCACCATCGGCGAACGGAGCGGCCCTCCCGCCACAGAGGACGTCCTGAAGGAAAAGGGGATCTACGATCTGTGCAGGAGGCTCGGTGTCGGCCTCATCAATTTTGAAGAACTCCCTTCAGAGGCCTGGGTGCGCATCAAGCCGAAACAAAGCCATTGGATCAATGGTTTTGATGTGGCCAAGCCCGTGCTCGATTCGGAGTGCATCGTCAGTACGTGCTGCATTAAGACCCACGGCTACGGAGGGGTTTTTACCCTGTCACTGAAGCTCTCCGTGGGGTTCACCCGCAAAAGGAACATGACAGAACTCCATTCGTCTTTTCTTAACATGCGGAAGATGATTGCCGAGATAAACCAGGCCTACACCCCGTCATTGATACTCCTGGACGGGATCGAGGCCTTCGTGGACGGCGGCCCTGGGAAGGGGACGAGGAAGAAAGGAGATGTCATCATCGCCGGAAGCGACCGGATCGCGATCGACGCGGTGGGGATTGCCGTCTTAAAAGAGCTGGGCAGCAACAAGGCGATCATGAATAAAAGGGTTTTCGAGCAGGAACAGATAGCGCGGGCCGCTGATCTCTGCCTCGGCGCCTCCCGGCCCGAGGACATCGAAATAGTCACGGATGATGATGACGGCGAAAGATATGCGCAACGCTTAAGGAGGATTCTGGAACAAGGCTGACGCAAGTGCCTGAAGCATCGGGAGCATCGGGCATCGATCATCAGCTTGGATCATCGTCCTTGAGACCACCATGAGGTTACAGAGGAGCTGCATGTTCTGCTTATTACGGAGACACATTCCGGGGCAATCTTCATTGGAGGTCAACCATGGCTAAAACCAGAAAGATCCGCAAGGTCATCAAAAGCAAACCCACACTCGAAGGAGCTGGTGTGCACCTTCACAGGGTATTTGGATACAGCGAGGTCCCGCTGTTCGACCCGTTCCTGCTCCTCGACGATTTCCGCTCAGACAATCCCGATCATTATATCAAAGGATTCCCGTGGCACCCCCATCGAGGGATCGAGACGATCACTTATGTCCTCAAGGGAGACGTTGAACACGGCGACAGTATGGGAAACAAGGGCGTTATCTCCTCCGGCGATACACAGTGGATGACGGCGGGCAGCGGCATCATCCACCAGGAAATGCCCAAGGGAGATCCGGAGGGGGTGATGGAGGGGTTTCAGCTCTGGGCCAATCTCCCAAAATCTCACAAGATGATGGACCCCCGCTACCGGGATGTAAAGAGCGAGCAGGTCCCCGAAATGGTGCTGAAGGACGGTGCGAAGATCAGGATCATCTCCGGTGCGGTGGATGGCAAACAGGGACCGGTCCGGGACATTGTGATCGACCCGGAATACCTCGACGTGTCGGTTCCTTCCAAGTCCGGCTTCACGCATAGGACGAAGCCCGGCCACACGGTGTTCGCGTACGTCATCGAAGGGAAAGGTCTCTTCTGCAACGAGAAGGACCCCTTTGCTTACGACGCCGAGGGTGTCAACTATTTCGATATGCAGAGAGAACCCTTTACACGGAACGGGATGCTCGTTCTCTTTGGCGACGGCGACCAGGTGTCGGTCACAACGCAGGGTGATCCTGTCCGCTTCCTGCTCATCTCGGGCAAGCCGATCAAAGAGCCCGTGGCTTGGTACGGCCCGATCGTGATGAACACGGAAGAGGAGCTGCGAGTCGCCTTTGAGGAGTATCAGACCGGCAGGTTCATCAAGTACCGTTGAACGCAAAATCGGGGGATAGGGCTCCGCAGTTTTTTAAAGGGCAACCCATGAAAGCGAATGCGGATAATTCCGCCAAAGCGATGGATATACAAGTGGACAGGGAGCGTTTACGTAAGGACGTGCAGAGGCTGACAGCTGTGGTCCCGCCTCGCAACGCCAAGAATGCCGATTCTCTCGACCAGAGCGCAAAATATATCTTCGAGGAATTCAGTAAAGCCGGTGGGCGAACCGGGTTTCAGACGTTCACTCAGGACGGCAAAGCTTACAAGAACGTGATCTGTTCCTTTGGCCCGGAAGGAGGGGAAAGAATCATTGTCGGCGCTCATTATGATGTGCAGGGTGATCAGCCGGGCGCGGATGACAATGCCAGCGGTGTGGCCGGACTCCTGGAACTGAGCCGCCTGGTCCGACCTCTGGGGACCGAACCGAAATTCCGGATCGATTTCGTTGCTTATACCCTGGAAGAAGGCCAGCTTTTGAAACATCCTTGTGCCCGTCATTACGGCAGCTACATCCACGCCAAATCGCTTGCCCAGGCTGATGTATCCGTGCGAGCCATGATCTGCCTCGAGATGATCGGATATTTCAGCGATCGTCCAAATTCTCAGAAATATCCCCTCATCTTCATGCGATGGTTTTATCCCGACAAAGGGAATTTCATTGCGGTTGTAGGGAAATGGGGGCAGGGGAGCATGGTTCAAAAGGTGCAAAAATCATTAGCCTCTCTATCGCAAGTCCCCGTTGAATCCCTGACAGCGATCTCCTTCATTCCCGGCGTCAGTTTTTCCGACCACCAAAGTTACTGGAAATTCGACTATCCCGCCGTCATGATCACCGACACCGCTTTTTACCGCAACATGAACTATCATAAGCCGAGCGATACAGCGGATACATTGGATTACGACAGAATGGCAGAAGTGATCAAAGGGCTCTTTTGGACCATCATCCAGATGTGATCTTGACATCCTCGCGTGACCTGAAGCCAGATGCTTACGGTGCGATTTGATGGATCATACATTGCGGGGTGCTTTGATGGGGTCCCGGATGCAGCTGCACGTTGACGTGTCCGCAGATACGCGTAAGCACGCGTTCATGATGTTGGCGGGATCAGCGCCTATTTTGTGGGACCGGACTTCTTATTTCAGAAGGGCGAAACGCATAATCTCACGGGCTATGAGACTATGCATTATACTCCGTGCTGCCGCCTTCGCCAAGGTTCTTCATCCACGTGTCGATGGTGGACTGGTCCTGCTTGGCAAGCACTTCTTCTTCCACGAACACGGGCGCGCCGATGCGTATGGCTATTGCTATGGCGTCGCTTGGCCTCGAGTCTATGTGGAATTCCTTGCTGTTCTGGAGAAGATAGAGGGAGGCGTAGAAGGTGTTGTCGATCAGATCGCTGATGACAACGCGGGCAATCTCTATCTCCAGGCGGTCAAAGACGTTGACGATGAGGTCATGGGTGAGGGGGCGGGCGGCCTTGACGTTGCTCATGGCCAGCGCTATTGAATTGCCTTCCGCCGCACCGATCCAGATGGGCAGGATCTTTTTGCCCGTTTCATCCTTCAGCACAACGATATAACTGCTGTTCCTGCTGTCGAACAGAATGGTATTGACGTTCATCTGAACCCACATATCTGCTCCTCAGTTATCGCTTTAAAAATACCACACCGCACACGGTAAGTAAAGGGATTATTTTATTGACTTTTTCCTTGGATGCGATATACTTTCAAACTTGTAAACTGCGGGGAAAATCCCGATAATCAATGAAACAAACCTTGACGGAAATCTTGCTCCATGCCCTCATCCGGGCCAAAGAAAAGGGTGAACTGAAGCTCGATACGCAGCCGGCAATCACGCTCGATACACCGAGGGAAAAAAGCCACGGCGACCTTGCCACAACGCTCGCCATGATCCTGGCGAAACCCGAGTCCAAACCTCCGCGGAAGATTGCCGAGATCATTATAAGCAATGTTGAAGATCCGGACGGCATCCTTGAAAAGACCGAGATCGCCGGCCCGGGATTCATCAATTTTTTCTTCAAGCATGACCGCTGGAAGAAGACGCTCTTTGACATCGATGCCGAGGGGGCGCGGTACGGCCTGACGGACATCGGCCAGGGGGGGAGGGTCCTTGTGGAGTTCGTGAGCGCGAACCCCACCGGACCGCTTCACGTTGGCCACGGACGCGGCGCGGCCGTCGGCGACGCGCTGGCGAACCTTCTAGCCGCGGTGGGCTACGACGTCCAGCGAGAGTTCTACATCAATGACGCGGGCAGGCAGGTGCGGTTGCTCGCCAGATCCGTGCATGCAAGGTATCTGCAGGATCAGGGGCTTGATGTCGCTTTTCCTGAGGACGGTTATCATGGCGAGTATATTTACGAGATATCGCGCTCCGCTGGTATAAAAGAGATACTGGGCAATCGCGAGGCAGGGGTCGGATCTGTTCCTGAGGGGGATGCTGCAAGGGCTTCAACATCGATTAGTCTGGAATTTTCGGACTCGGCTGTTGAGGAACGTGTTGCTGCCGGGAGCGTTGGCCAGATGCTTGCCGACATCAAGAAGGATCTGGAAGCCTTCGGCGTCCGATTTGACATCTGGTTCAGCGAAAGGAGTCTCTTGGCGGACGGGTCCGTTCAGAGGTCTATTGAAGAGCTCAGGGAGCGCGGCTATGCCTACGAGAAGGACGGCGCCCTGTGGCTCAGGTCAACGGCCTTTGGAGACGACAAGGACCGGGTCATAATCAAGAAGGACGGTGAGTACACCTATCTTGCCACGGACATCGCTTATCACCGGAACAAGCTTGCCCGGGGATTCATCCATCTGGTGAATATCTGGGGCGCGGACCACCACGGTTACATCCCCCGCGTGCAGGCGGTGATCCAGGCCTTCGGTCATCCGAGGGATTCGCTCCATGTGCTGCTTGTTCAGCTCGTGGCGATCCTCCGGCACGGCCAGCCCGTGCCAATGTCCAAGCGGGCCGGGACCTTTGTGACGCTTCGGGATGTGGTGCAGGAAGTAGGCAGCGATGCCGCGCGCTACATATTCCTGACACGCCGCTCCGACAGCCATCTGGACTTCGATCTTTACGTGGCGAAGGAACAGTCCCGGGAAAACCCGGTGTACTATGTGCAATATGCGCACGCGAGACTCTCGAGCCTGTTCCGGGAGGCTGAATCGCGGGGCATTGCGGTCACGCCGCGGGAAGCCGTGGATGTATCGCTCCTTGACCTCGAGGAAGAGCAGGACATCATCAAGGCTCTGGCTAAATATCCCGAGGTCATCGAGGAGGCTGCGCTTGCGTATGAGCCGCACCGGCTGACGTTCTACCTGCAGGACCTGGCGGGGCTGCTCCACAATTATTATTTCAAGTACCGCGTTATCACCGAGGATGCTGCCCGGACCGGCGCCAAGCTCTTTCTCATGAAGCAGGTAAAGACGGTGATCCAGAGCGCGCTCAGGATACTCGGCGTAACGGCACCGGAGAGGATGTAGCGGCAGGGGCCAGGGAGCAGGGTCTGGTGACCAGCGAAGACGGGAAAGCAGCCACTGAAACTCTGAACCCGAAACCGGGACCCCTGAATGTTCAATTTTTCATTGATCAAAAGTGATCCTGCTTCGTCGGGAAGGCTTGGGATAATCACCACGCTGCACGGAGAAATCAACACGCCGGTGTTCATGCCTGTCGGCACGCAGGCCACGGTGAAGACGCTCTCGCCCGATGACCTCACGAGCATCGGAGCGGAGATCATCCTCTCGAACACGTATCATCTGTTCCTGCGTCCGGGACACGAGCTGATAAAAGAATTCGGCGGGCTCCACCGGTTCATGGGCTGGGAACGGCCCCTTCTGACGGACAGCGGAGGATTCCAGGTCTTCAGCCTCGCGGAGCTGAGGAAGATCGCCGAAGAAGGCGTAACGTTCCAGTCGCACATAGACGGCGGAGCCAAGCATTTTGTCACGCCCGAGTATGCCATCGAGATCCAGGAGGCGCTCGGCGCGGACATCATCATGACCTTCGATGAGTGTATCCCCTTTCCCGCGACACATGATTATGCGCGTGAGTCGCTGGAGCGCACCCTCCGGTGGGCGAAACGCTGTCGGGACGCCAAAAAGGACACAGGACAGGCTCTCTTCGGCATTGTTCAAGGCGGGATGTACGCCGAGCTCCGGAAGCAGTCCGTCGAATCCCTGGTGGACATCGGGTTCGACGGTTATGCCTTAGGCGGCCTGTCCGTGGGCGAGACCAAGCCCGTGATGTACGAGATGATCGAGGCGTCGGTTCCGTTGCTTCCCGATGACAAACCGCGGTATCTTATGGGCGTGGGCACGCCCGAGGACCTGGTGGAGGGAGTTGACCGCGGCATCGACATGTTCGACTGCGTGATGCCCACTCGGAACGCACGGAACGGGACGTTCTTTACCTCTTTCGGCAAGATCGTGATCCGGAATTCTCAGTACGAACGCGACCGGCGTCCGATCGATCCCGAGTGCGGATGTTACACGTGCAGGAACTTCACGCGGGCCTATCTGAAGCACCTGTTCAATGCAGGCGAGGTGCTTGCGCTCAGACTCGGCACGATCCATAACCTTTCCTTCTACCTCGACCTGATGCGGAAGGTCAGGGCGAGCGTCCAACGGGGGAAGTTCAGGGAATTCAAAAAAGAGTTCCTTGCGAAGAGGGGTATGGAGGAATAGCGGACGTTCAGGGATCAAAGAACGTGTTCCCGATATGCTGACGTCGGTCTTGCCATTTGCTCTTTGTTCGAAATTTGGCTTTCGAGCTTTGAAATTTACTTTCCAGGAGGTTCAGTATGCTTATTGCAACGGCTTATGCAATGGGAGCGCCAGGGGACGCTGGGGGTCAGGGAGGCGGCGCGTCGGGCCTCATCATGATGGTGATCATCTTTGTGATATTCTACTTCATCCTTATCCGGCCCCAGCAGAAGAAGATGAAGGAGCACAAGAAAATGGTTGAGGATCTCAAGAAGGGTGACGAGATCATTACCTCCGGCGGGATCTATGGCACGGTTGAAGGCATCACTCCCGACACCCTGGCCGTCAAGATCGCCGAAGGCACGAAGGTAAAGATCACCCGCAGTTCGGTAGCCGCCGTGCTCACGGAAAAAGACAAAGCAAAAGAAAGTTGATGTCTCAGCCATGAAAGCACCAGGGCGCCGAGTTCTACAGGGAGCCTTCGTGTTTTTGAGGCGGAATATTTCTCAGGAATTCAGCAGGAGGCGATTCTATTATGAAAAAGAGCATCCAATGGAGGGTGGGGCTTATAGCACTCTCGGTTCTGATCGCGCTGTTTTTGTTCCTCCCATCCACTCCGCTCACGGCGAAGCTGCCGGAGTGGTGGCACCAGAGCGTGCCCAAGATCTCGCTCGGGCTCGACCTCAGGGGAGGCAGCCATATCGTGATGCAGGTGGAGACCGACAAGGCGGTAGAATCATCGGCGGACAACATCATTGCGGACCTCCAGACCACGGCAGCGTCGCAGGGGGTTGCGGTGACGTTCAGCCGAACGGGGCAGGACATCACCGCAAAGTTCGCGGAGCCCCTTGAAGAAAAGGCGGAAAAACTGGTCAAGGAAAGCTACACTATTCTCGATCTCAAATCGAGAGCGAAAGGAGAGCTCGTTTACAGTCTCAAGCCTTCCGAGGTGAAGCGCCTCAAGGATTGGGCCGTGACCCAGGCCCTTGAGCGGACCCGCCGGAGGGTGGACAAGTACGGCGTGGCAGAGCCCGCCATCTACAAACAGGAGCAGGACCAGATCGCGCTCCAGCTCCCGGGCGTGAAGAACCCGCAGGAGGCCATTTCGTTCATCAAGACCGCGGGGAGGCTCGAGTTCAAGCTTCTAGACTCCGACCCAAACGATTTCCAAAAGGCACTCGCGGGCGATTTGCCGGAAGGGACGGAAATCCTCTATGAAGAGCGTGAAAATGAGGTCGGCAAGATCGTAAAGCAGCCGATTCTCCTCTATAAGAAAACACTCCTGACCGGCGACCGGCTGAAGGAAGCCAAGGTTGGGATCGACCAGTACAACAAGCCGGATGTGAATATCTCATTCGACGGCGAAGGCGCCAAGATCTTCGACCGGATCACCGGCGAGAACGTCGGAAGGCAGCTTGCCATCGTGCTCGACGGCGTTGTCCATTCGGCGCCGAGGATACAGGATCGGATCAGCGGCGGCAACGCCCAGATAACCGGGAACTTCACACATGACGAGGCCTCGAAGCTCGCCATCGTGCTGCGTGAATCGCTGCCGGCCCCGGTCAAGATCGTGCAGAACGTGACCGTCGGTCCCTCGCTTGGACAGGACTCCATCACTATGGGGGTCCGGTCCGCATTGATCGGCGGCATCGTCGTGATAATCTTCATGGCCGTCTACTACCGCATGGCGGGATTGATCGCGGACTACGCCATTATCTTAAACCTGGTCCTGCTGCTGGGGGCGATGGCGCTCCTGAACGCCACGCTCACGCTACCGGGCATCGCGGGCATCATCCTTACCATCGGAATGGGTGTGGATTCGAACGTGCTGATGTTCGAGCGTATCCGGGAGGAGATCCGCGCCGGCAAGCAGCCGAGGCCGGCGGTTGATTCCGGATACGACAAGGCGTTCCTGACGATCCTCGACTCGCACGTGACCACGCTCATCACCGCAGCGGCCCTGTTCCTGTTTGGCACGGGACCAATCAAGGGATTCGCCGTTTCGCTCAGCCTCGGCATTATCATCAACCTCTATTCCGCCCTCGTGGGCACCAAGGTGATATTCGACATCATCAATGCAAAATGGAAACTGGAGAAGCTGAGCATATAGTGACGGCGCCGAACTATGCGGCGATGCCGGGTTTCGCACATTTTTAAAAATAGAGACGTCATCCTTTGAGAGCGTGCGTCCAAGATACCTCACTACTGGATGCCCGCTCTCACGGGAGCGACGATCAATTCCTCTGGAGGACGAAATGCTTCAGATCTTGCATAAAACCAACATCGATTTCATGGGGTGGAAAAATATCTCTTTTACCGTGTCCGCGCTTCTCATCACGCTCGGGATCGTGGGCATGGTACAGATCAGCCGGGCCAAGGCGAACCTCGGCATCGACTTCGTGGGCGGCACGACGGTGCAGCTCAACTTCAAAGAGCATGTGCCTATCGACAAGGCGCGGGCTGCGCTTGATAAAAACGGCTTCCAGGGCGCGACGATTCAGGAAGTTGGCGAAGGGAACAAGATCCTGATCAGGCTCCGGGAGTCCGAGGGCACGTCGGACAAGGTCCAGACCCTGTTCAGACAGGAGTTCCCGAGCAATCCCTTCGAGGTGGATAGCATCGTGGAGATAGGTCCGGTGATCGGGAAGGCGCTCCAGCGTGATGCGCTTGTGGCGATATCGGTCTCGCTCGCCGCGATCATCGTCTATATCGCCCTCCGGTTCGAGTTCAAGTTCGGAGTGGCCGCTGCCATTGCCACGATCCACGACGTTCTGGCGGTGCTGGGCATCTTTTACGTCCTGCACAAGGAAATCACCCTGCTGATCATTACGGCGCTGCTCACGCTCGCAGGGTATTCGCTCACCGATACCGTCGTGGTATTCGACCGGATCCGGGAGAACCTCAAACGCAACCGTCGCGATCCACTGCCCAAGCTCGTGAACAGCAGCATCAATGAGGTGCTCTCGAGGACAATCATCACGTCTCTCACCGTGGTGCTCGTGCTCATCCCGCTCGTGATCTTCGGCGGCGACGTGCTGCATGACTTCTCCGTCGCGCTCCTCATGGGGGTGATCGTCGGCACCTACTCGTCGGTGTTCGTGGCCAGCCCTATCCTCGTGGTGTGGCAGGCCAAGGCGGGTGGAAGGCTGATTTCGAAGTAAAAAGAGAAAAGCAAGAACCTCACAGGACCCGGGGAGCGCAGGATACGCGGATTAGAATCTCAAGCAAATGGCTTTATCTGGAATCAAACCACCGAGGGTTGACCGCTGACATGCTGCATACACCTGCGCCCAGCTTGTCTGAATCATGAGATTGCCGATGCCGAACCATTTATCCACTTCCATACGCGTGGGCGGAGCCGATGCCCGGCAACTCTCGCAAACCGATCCCCTGCAGCTGTCGTGCGGGAGCGGCGGATGCAGCTCAAACTGCTGCAGGTCGGGTGCGCCGATTGTGCTCAATCCCTACGAAATCGCTCTGATCTGCCGGGAAAGCGATATGACCTACGAAGATCTGCTCGACGTTGTCGAAACGGACCGCCTGAACGGATTCCCGCTCGTGATGCTGCCGCGCGATCCTGCCTGTCACTTCTGGACCGAGACGGGGTGCCGCATCTATCGTGCCCGGCCTCTCGCGTGCCGGCTTTTCCCGCTCGGCAGGGTATTTGACAACGGACGATCACATATCGTTCTGCCCGAGTGCAATGTCTGCATAGGACTCGTTCCCGCACCTGCAAAAACCGTCGCAGATTATCTCCGGGATCAGGACACAGACGTCTATATCAGGATGGCCGACCGATGGGTCGAGTTCGTGAATGAAGTGGAGCTGCAGCCGCTTCCCGACAAGCCCGTCACCTCCATTGCGTTCCACATGCTGGTGTACAGCCCGGACACGCCACCTTCCGTTGAAAATTCCGGGACTGCGACCTCGCCTGAGGAACGCTTTTACCTCCGTCTCACGACTGCTCGAAAACAGCTTCCCCGCTTTCTGAGCCGCACATGAAATCTTCAGCTGAAGCTTGAACAGGGCTGGTATTCTTACGGACAGGGCGGTGCTTTCCATCAAGAACTCCTATTGACAGGCCAAGCTGCTCCCTATATTATGTAAAAGTACAGATCACCGTACAACGATGCACACCATCCGTAACGGGAAGGCGCATGCACTTATCAAGAAAGATCCTCCTGGTGTTCGTGATCGTCTCTTTGACAGCCTGTGCTGCCAAAAAAGCGACCCCCCTCCTGAATACTGCCGATGTCGCCACACCCCGTCCCTCGCCGGAATTCACCACTTCTTCATCAATGACCGATCCCGAACAAGGACTGAGGTCAGCTGTCGATGCGTACAAGGCGGGAAGGTGGGGTGACGCGTTTTCCATCTCACGGCAGTTGACCGATGAGTACCCGGGCACTCCCTGGTATAAGCGGTCGCTGTTTCTCGCCGAGCAGGCGCTCATCCAGATGGACAGGCCCTCCGAAGCCGATGCAGCAATGCTCCGTGTCCAGTCCGAGTATCCTGAATTGGGCGACTATGCCGTCTCGATCCTGGCAGACTACCATTTTGCCAAGGCGCGGTATACCGAAGCGGCTGCACTTTATCAGCACATGGCGGAGCGCTATCCGGAAAGCAATCTGACAGTTCGTTCTTCGTACAGGCAGGCCCTCGCCCTTCTCGAATCCTATGCATACGCTGCAGCAGCCGAGTCTTTTGAAAAATTTCTCAGGGACAATCCGGACTCCGAATTTTGCCCTGACTCCGGCATCGGCCTCGGCAGGGCACTGACGGCGGAAGCCGACCTCGCCCGTGCCGTCCGTGCATACCAGGACGTCTGGATAAGATACCCCGGGGACCCCGCTGACCAGGAGGTCGAAAAGGCGCTTGCCGAACTCAGGGCGGGAGGCGTCGAAGTCCCGGAGATCGCCTCTGATGAGCTGTACGAACGGGGGAAAAATCTCTTCAGGACTAACCAGCAGGCAAAGGCGATCGAAACGTTCACGAGGGTTTTGGCGATGGACCCCGCGTATCCGAATAGAGCCGATGTCTTGTTCCGGACCGGCATAGCCCAGTTCAATCTCGGCAGGAGTTCGGAGGCCACAGCCACGCTCGAAAAAATGGTGCAGGATCATCCCCATGACCATCGGGTTCCCGAAGCACTGTACTGGACCGGGAAGTCGTACGGCAGGCTCGGCGATCGTGAGAAAGGCGTCAAGGCATTTCAAAAAATTCTCGAGTCTTACCGCGAAAGCGAGTGGGCCGATGACGCGCTCTTCCTCCTCGGAAACATGTATCGTGAAGCGAACGACATGAAAAAGGCACTGACGTTCTACGAGCGTCTCGCGGCGGAATATCCCGAAAGCAAATTTGCCGACAGCGCGATATGGTGGAAGGCGTGGGCATTCTACACTGCGGGGGATTACAAGAGGACCGAGCAAACCCTCCAGGAACTAGTCACCCGGTATCCCCGGTCATTCCTCGTGAACCAGGCGCGCTACTGGCAGGGTAGGGCGGCGGAAAAGCGGGGAAATGCCTCGCGGGCGGCAATGTATTTCGGAAAAGTCGTCAAGAGGGCCCCATATACCTACTACGGGTACCGCGCGTCCGAACGGCTTCTAAATGCCGATCTCGCGGTTCTTGCCGCCGCGGATTCCGCGGATGTCGAAGCGAATGATGTCCCGGAATATCCCGATGCCGCCGCACCGGATCAGCAAGACACGGCCGGTCCGCCGGTCTGGACCGCAGAGGCGTTGAAGACGCTGTCTACTGAACCGTTGTTCGAAAAATCGTTGGATCTCATGTATCTCGGCATGAAGAGGGAAGCGGCTGCCGAGCTCTGGTCGCTTCAGGACGGGCTGCCCAGGAAGCGCCGCGTGCTCCTCGGCCTGAGCAAGACGTTCTTCGAGCTCGGGGATTATCACCGTTCCTTGATCCTCGTGCTGCGCAACTATGAGCGCTATCTAGACGGAGAAGCACGGGAAACGCCCCAGGACTTCTGGCTGCTCGCCTATCCCCAGGGCTACTGGGACAGCATCGTTTCCTATTCACGGAAATACGGCCAGGACCCGTTCTTCATCGCAGCGATCATCCGGGAGGAAAGCCAGTTCTCCGCCGACGCCCTATCTCCGGCCGGCGCACGGGGCGTCATGCAGATTATGCCGTCGACGGGCGAATGGGTCGCCGAGGCAATCAGAATGCCGGGATTCGACCGGGCCAAGCTCTTTGACTCAGACACAGCAATCAACCTCGGTACCTGGTACATCGGCTACCTCATGAAACGGTTCAAGGGAGATGTGCTCTCTGTCACCGCGGCATACAATGCCGGGCCTGATGCGGTAGCATCGTGGCTCAGCAGAAACGGCCAAGGCGCCGAACGGGATGAGTTCGTTGAGTCCATCCCCTTCTCCGAGACCAGGGGGTACGTGAAGAAGGTGCTCCGGAACTACGCGGAGTACAAGCGGATCTACGGGAAGACAAGCCTTACGACGTCTCTTGCCCCGGCAGGCCTCGAAAAAAGCATGGGCTCTATGGCCAGCGGCGCCGGGGCGCAGACGCCGTGAGGGACAGGAATTTGCCGTAAAGACAAAGGAAGCAAGGAAAATCTGCCATTCTTGTATCAAGTTTTTTTAAAAGCCTGCACGCGTTGCTTCCAGGCCGCGGACGTATCGATCCGGGCCTTTCCGGTTGCAGCGCAGGGTTCTCATCTTCGTCGCGATCTATTGGGGGAAAGACAACTTGAAAGACCTGGAAGCCAGATTTGCCGAGGTGGAAAAACGGGTGCAGACCATTATGAATGAGAACCGGACGCTCGCCAGGCGCGTCAGAGAGCTCGAACGGGAGCTCGCGCACGCACGGCATGAGGCGCAGAAGATGGAGCTCTTCCATGGGAAGAGTATGCATATCAGGGATAAAGTGGAACGGATCTTGAGCGAACTCGAGGGTATTCGCCATGAAGGCTGACGACGGCTTCTACAAAACGCTCCTCGACAACCTGTATGACGGCGTGTATTTCGTGGACAGGGACCGGAGGATTACCTACTGGAACCGGGGTGCCGAGAGGATCACGGGGTATGCGAGCGCCGAGGTGGTCGGCAAGCGGTGCTCCGACGCTATCCTCATGCATGTCGATAATGAGGGCAACGTCCTGTGTAGGGGAGGATGTCCGCTGGCGGACACCATCGCCGACGGTGCCGAGCGGAGCACAAAAGTCTTTCTTCATCACAAAGACGGGCACCGCGTACCCATAACCGTCCGCGTCGCCCCGATAAGCGACGATCACGGTGAGATAGTAGGAGGTGTCGAGATCTTTAGCGACAACACGCCCGCCGTTGCGGCGCTTGAGAGGGTCGCGGAGTTCGAGCAGCTGGCATATATCGATCCACTCACCGGCCTGGCAAACCGGCGCTATGCTGAGATTACCTTGAACAGCCGTTTCGAGGAACTCGACCGGTATAACTGGGCTTTTGGCGTTATATTCATCGATATTGACCGGTTTAAGGATGTCAATGACCGATTCGGGCATGATACCGGCGATGAGGTGTTGAAAATGGTCTCAAAAACGCTCCAGAACAGCGTGCGTTCCTTCGATGTTGTAGGCCGCTGGGGCGGCGAGGAATTTATCGCAGTGATCGCAAACGTCGGCGGAGAAGAGCTTTTGGCAACAGCAAACCGGTTCCGTGCGCTCGTCGAAGAATCGAGCATTCCTGCCGTGCCGGGCCTCCGCGTGACCATTTCCCTCGGCGCGACGATTGCCCGCAGGGATGACGACATAGCGTCAATCCTCAAAAGGGTCGACCAGCTCATGTATGAGAGCAAGGATGCCGGCAGAAACTGTGCAACTGTGGGTTAGCACACGGTGCACCGGGCAGAGGGCTGAGACTCCCCATGCCGTGCTCCATGCAGAGAAGTTAAGGGATCACCGTTGGACATCGTTAAAGCACAGGGCCTCATCAAAGACTATAACGGCCTTCGGGCCGTCGATGGAGTCGATATCGCAATCAGGCAGGGAGAATGTTTCGGGTTCCTCGGCCCGAACGGGGCCGGCAAGACCACCGTGATGCGCATCATCTCGTGCTTCCTGCCGCCAACGGCCGGATCGGTCACCGTATTCGGCATGGATGTGACCATGCATCCGAGTCTGGTAAAATCACGAATCGGCATCATGCCTCAGGACAATAACCTCGACCCCGACCTCTCTGTTTTTGAGAACCTGATGGTGTATGCGCGGTATTTCGATATCCAGAAAAAAGACGCTGTCCGCCTAGCCCGGGTACTCCTCGAGTTCGTCGAACTCCAGGACAAGGCGGATGTGAAGATCGAACAACTTTCGGGCGGAATGAAGCACCGGCTTCTGCTCGCCCGGGCCCTCGTCAACAACCCCGACCTCCTGATCCTCGACGAGCCCACGACCGGCCTCGACCCGCACAGCAGACGCGCGGTGTGGGACAAGCTGAACCACCTCAAGTTCCAGAACACCACCCTCCTGCTCACAACACACTACATGGAAGAGGCTGAAAAACTGTGCGACCGTGTAGCGATCATGGATTCAGGCAGGATCGTTGCCGTGGACACACCAGCGAACCTTATGGCTGCGCACGGAGGGAACCTTGAGGACGTCTATCTCATACTGACCGGGAGGAGTCTTGCAGATTAAGAGGGCTTTCAGGGTATGGCAGCGCCACTGGACTGTGTATACCAAGCTCTATAAGACAAGCTTCGCCCTCAATTTCGCGGAGCCTGCCCTCTATCTGGTGGCCATGGGGCTCGGGCTCGGTACGTTCGTGAAGGACATTCATGGCCAGCCGTACATAAGGTTTATTGCGCCGGGGATCATCGCCTCTTCGTCCATGTTCGCAGCGGTGTATGAATGCACCTATGGCACGTACATCAGGATGACGTTCCAGAAGACCTTCGATGCGATCCTCGCCACGCCGGTGAACCTCGATGACCTTGTGGCCGGAGAGCTGATATGGGGCGCAACCAAAAGCGTGATATTCGGGATCACCATCACCATTGTAATCGCCTTCTTCGGTCTCGTGGATTCCCCGCTCATCGTACTCGCAATCCCGCTCATATTCCTGTGCGGCCTTATCTTCGCGGAGATTTCCGTCATCTTTGCCGCTATCGTGCCGGGAATCGATTCATTCAGCTACTTCTATACCCTCTTCATGACGCCAATGTTCCTGTTCTCGGGCATCTTTTTCCCGCTCGATGCCATGCCACACCTGGTCACCGACATCGCCGTCTTTACGCCGCTCTACCACCTTGTGAACATCTGCAGGACGTTCTCGGAAGGAACGTTCACCGGCTCGGTCTGGAGCACGGTCTGGATCATCGTTGTGGTCAGTCTGCTTGCGCCTTTCCCGTTCAGGCTTATGAGGAAGAGGATAATTCCTTGATGCGGTCTCCGTACCTGTAAGAGCATCCCGCCAAACCAAGTTTTTTTGTATTGATCAAAGTGAATCGTGCAGCAATTCTTGCCCAAATGTGAGCAGGCCACTGGCTTCTTGCCTAATTTATATTCACCTGTATCAGTACGATTTTATTACTAAAGTAATATCTTATGTGTTATACTTAAGAAGTACATCTTTTGAACAAATAATCATACATGAAATAGCAAATAAGTGTTTCTTTTGGTAACGTTTTATATAAGTTTTTGTATTTTTGGAGTTTTATCGTATGGCACAAAGCAGGCATGGACAAAAAGAAAGACCGTATGGCCGTAATAATGCAAAGCAGAATATTGCTAAAAATAACATGCTACACGGCTACATCGTCTGGGACAGCAAATTCCACGTTCAAGGGTGGAACGCCGCCGCAGAGATGATCTTCGGGTGGTCGGCTAATGAGGCGCGAGGGAAACATGCCCATAAGCTGATTGTGCCTCCGGATATGCAGCCGTCCGCCAATGCGATGTGGGAACAGCTCCTGAGGGACGGTGAATCGACGAGCTCGGTGAAGAAAAACATCTCCAGGGACGGGAAACAGCTCATCTGCGAATGGTACAACACGCCGCTCCGCAATGCAGGAGGGAAGGTCGTCGGCGTCCTTACCATGGTCCACGATATCACCGGTCGCGGGCAGATAGAGGCGGAGCTGAACAGGAACAAGAAGTTCATTCAGGCGGTCGTCGAGACTGAACCCGAGTGTATCACGCTCATTGATGCAGCGGGCGACTTCATGATGGTGAATCGAGCAGGTCTCTCCATGATCCAGGCGGATGATTTCGAGCAGGTGAAAGGCAGATCGATCTATCCGCTTGTTTTGCCGGCATACCGCAACACCTTCAGAAAGATTGCCAAAGAAGTCTTCGAGGGCAAACGGGCCGCTCTCACCTTTGAGATAATGGGTATCAGAGGACGACGGCTCTGGCTGGAGATGCATGCTGTTCCGCTGCGCGATGATGAGGATGAAATAATCGCCTTGCTCGGGATCGCCCGCGATTTTACCGCGCGCAAACAGGCCGAAGAGGAGATCCTCGAACAGAAGAGATATGCAGCTGACATTGTGGCAAATTCCGCGACTGCTACCTTTGTGCTGAATGATCGGCACACTGTCGTGCTCTGGAACCGCGCCTGTGAAGAGCTGACGGGAATTCCCGCCATGGATATCGTGGGCACCGACAGTCACTGGAAAGTGTTCTATGAAAAAAAACGGCCCACACTCGCTGATATCATCATTGATGGCGCCTTTGGCCAGCTGCCTTCCCTCTTTGGTACTTTCAAGCGCTCTGCTTTTATCACGAACGGATTTCAGGCGGAAGGCTGGTATCAGAACCTGAACGGAATGGAGCGGTATATCGTCATCGACGCGGCCCCTGTCTACAACAGCAGAGGCGAGTTGTCCGTTGTCATCGAAACACTAAATGACACCACCGAATGGAAGAGAACGGAAGAGGCGCTCAAGAGAGAGCTTGACTTCACCGCCGCAGTGTTGGAGACCACCGGCTCTATGGTCCTGGTCCTCAACCGGCAGGGGAAGATCGTCCACTTCAACCGGGCCTGTGAGGAGGCTTCCGGATACACCTTTGAAGAGGCACAGGGCAAGCAAGTCTGGGACTTCCTGCTGCCCACGGAGCAGATAGAATCGATCAGGAAGACCTTCAAGAATCTTATTGCGGGGATGTATCCGATTAAGCACGAGAACCTCTGGGTTGCCAAAGACGGCAGCAGGAAGCACATCGCGTGGTCAGATACCGTGCTTCTCGCTCCGGACGGGTCGGTTGAGTTCGTCATTCTTACCGGCATAGACGTCACCGAGCGCGAGCATACCAGGGAGGCGATCCTCCAGGAGAAGAGCTTTTCTGATGCAGTCATCAGAAGTTTCCCAGGCATATTCTGGATCTGCGATGAGAGCGGCAGGCTGACCCGATGGCACGACAATGGGAAAGAAGTGACCGGATATTCCGTCGATGAACTGATGCACATGAACGTGCTCGATCTCTTCAGGGAGGACCGGGAAACCGTTGCTAAGGCCATGGAGCAAGTATTCAACACCGGCAGTGCCGCGGTGGAAGCGAGGCTGACGACAAAGAGCGGAATGGCGATACCTTTCCTTTTATCAGGACACCGAATGAGCAGGGATACCAAAACGTACCTCGTGGGAGTTGGTCTGGACATCTCGGAACGCAAACAATTGGAGGACCAGCTTCGGCAGACAATAAGCAGGGAACCCAGCGGTGTCCTCACGGGAGGCATCACCGGCGATGTTGATAATATCCCAAGGGCAAGCATCGGCTACGAGGACCTGCTGAACATGACGATGTCGCCGCCTGATGATCGTCTCCGGAATGATGTCGATCAAACCCTCTCTCAGGCGAGCAGCGCCGAACAGCAGTCGCGGGATCTGCAGGCGGAGGGCGGGAAGCAGATCGGCAATCATCAGCCGGTGGACATCAACGAAATAATAAATAAGCTGGGGCCGTCCCTCGCACAGTTGGTCGGCGAGGACGTTTGGCTCATGGCCGACCTGACCGACAAGGACGCCACAGTTCAGGCTGACTCCGGGCAGATCGAGCAGGCCTTGATACAGCTCGTCACCAACGCCCGGAACTCAATGCCGGACGGCGGCACCCTGCATATTGATACCGACGTTGTCGATCTGGACGATGAGTTCGTCAGGACGCACCCCGGGAGCAGGCCGGGGAAATATGCGATGATTTTCATATCAGATTCCGGCACCGGCATGGATGAGAAGACCAGGCAAAAGATATACGAGCCGTTCTTGAAGGCCGAAGAATCCGGCAAGGGGATGGGGCTCGCAATGGTGTACGGCATGGTAAAACAGCACAACGGATATATCGATGTTGTGAGCGAGGTCGGCAAGGGAACAACATTCGTGATCTATCTTCCCGCTGTTAAGGCAGAAATTTCGGAATCGACACCGGCTGACGCGTTCCCCGCCGCAGGGGACAGGGAGGCCGTTCCTGTGGAGAGCGAAGACGATGCCGCAGGGGAGCTGGTTTCCATGGCAGAGGACAGGGAGGCCGTTCCTGTGGAGAGCGAAGACGATGCCGCCGGGGAGCTGGTTTCCATGGCAGAGGACAGGGAGGCCGTTCCTGTGGAGAGCGAAGACGATGCCGCCGGGGAGCCGGTTTCCACCGCAGAGGACAGGGAGGCCATACCTGTGGCTGAAGATGGCGAAGCCATTAGGGATGAGGTTTCTGCCGCAGAAACTAGAAAAACCATTCTCGTTGCAGGCGAAGATGAGGCCATCAGGGGATTGATCAGAGATATGCTTCAGGAATTCGGGTTTGCGGTCATCATGGCGCAGGACGGGGAGGACGCCCTGAAAAAATTCACGGAGAACAGGGATAAGATTCGACTCCTCATTTCTGATGTGATGATGTCGAAGAAGAACGGCAAAGAGTTATTTGAAGAGATAAAGGGCATGAAACCCGCTGTCAAGGCGATATTTGTGAGCGAATATGAGGCAGACCGCGTACAGGGAAAAGGGGTCCCCGATGAGGGATTGAACTTCATCATAAAACCTTTCGCTGTTAATACCCTTCTGGAGGTGGTGAATCTTGCGCTTGACAGCTGATGCGAAAAAAGGATGACCGGGAAAGCACCGCTATTGGCTGAGTATTTTCCCCGAAAGAGCTCCCTTCATTGTAAAGATTCGTCAATAGAACGTGGAATTCACCGGACCAAAACTGCTCCTTCCCGCTAAAGCACCCCGTCCACCGGAAAAAGCATCTGTTCCCTGAGTTGTTCCGACGCCGGCCCTGACCCCTCTTCGCCCTCTCCTCTCAAAGCTCTGCTATAATTACACCATATTCCGAATTTCGAGACTCCCGCCATTGCACGACAGTGCTCGACGTGCTTCGTCAGTGTCTTCATGAGGATTCTTGATGATCAGCTTAACGGACATCCAGGATGCACTGAAAAATATAGGGCCGTTCATCCACAGGACGCCGCTGATCCATTCGAACGCGCTCAGTATGCTGTCCGGTTCCGAAGTGTATCTAAAGCTGGAAAACCTCCAGAAAACAGGATCGTTCAAGGTGAGGGGCGCTTTTCATAAGCTGACCTCCGTAAAGGAGGACCGTGTCATTGCGGCATCAATGGGTAATCACGCACAGGCGGTGGCTTTTGCCGCGCAGCAACTCGGAAAAAGCGCGAAGATCGTAATGCCCGCAACGGCGTCGCTCGTCAAGCAGGAGGCAACACAGGGATACGGTGCGGAGGTGGTGCTCTTCGGAGAAAAGTTCGGCGATGCCCTCGGCCATGCGATTTCCCTTACGGGCCACGTCTTCATACATGCGTTCGATGACGAGAAAGTCATGGCGGGCCAGGGGACCATCGGTCTGGAGATACTCGATGAACTGGAAGACATCGATGCGGTGCTCGTGCCTGTGGGCGGCGGCGGTCTCATCGCAGGTATCGCGACGGCGGTGAAAGCGCGCTCCCCCGGGACCGAAGTGATCGGCGTTCAAGCCGAATCAGCTTCCTCTGCGGCCATGTCGTTCAATAAAAAAAAGATAGTCGAACAAGTACCGCTCCCTACGATCGCAGATGGGATCGCCGTCAACAGGGTCGGCGAGCGGACGTTTGAGGTTATCAGCGAATACGTAGATGACATGACCATAGTCCATGAAGACTCCATTGCGCAGGCGATCCTCCTCTTTCTCGAACGGAAAAAACTGGTCGTCGAGGGCGCAGGCGCAGTGACGCTGGCGGCCCTGCTGGAAAACAGGGAGCGGTTCCGGGGCAAGCGGCTTGTCCTCGTTTTGAGCGGCGGAAACATCGATTTCTCCATCATGGACCGGATCATCCGGAAGGGTCTCGTGACGAGCGGCAGGGTCGGTGTGTTCGAGGTGATGATTGCCGATCATCCCGGAAGCCTTTGCTCCGTTGCCGGCATTATGGCAACCCAGAGGGCGAATATCCTGCATGTCATGCATGACCGATTTTCAGGCGACATCCCAATGGGCAAGACGAGGGTGTCCTTTACCGTAGAGATACGCGGCAGGAAACATCTTGAAGAGATCGTATCAGCCCTTGCCAAGTGGGGGTATGAGGCTCGCGAAAAGGCATGAGACATGCGAGCACCGTCACTGCCACGACGCCAAAACAGCACAAAAATTGACGGGACCTTTGCTAGCGCGATAAGCGAAAAGGCTTCATCTCGGACCGAAAGAGCTGTCGCGCTAGACAGCATCGACACATGTCAAGCCTGCTTCCTCTCACTCAATAGCTTGTACACCGCCGAGAAATCATGCCCTCCCAACCCGTTCCGCAAAGCGAGAGCGTATACCTCTTTCGTCACATTGGCGGCAGGCATGGCAACGCCGAGCTCGTAGGCTGTCTCGGCTGCAAGCTGCATGTCTTTGTGCATCCACTGGAGCGGGAATTCCGCGTCGAATTTTCCTTCCTCGATTTTGGATCTTTTGAACATCAAAAACGGCGCTACGACCGGCGACCCGAGGAGGGTATTGAACAGCACGTCTTTGGGGATGCCGATGGAATCGCCGAGTACAACGGCTTCGGAAAAGGCGACCATGGCCTGCGCAAGGATCAGATTGTTTACCATCTTCATTGCCGACCCCATGCCGTTTCCGCCCACATGATACACTGCCTTGCCCATGGCCTCGAGGAACGGCCTCGCTTCGTCCACGTCCGCCTTATCGCCACCGACGAAGAACAGGATCTGCCCCTGTTCCGCCGGACCTTTGGATCCGCCGACAGGCGCATCGATGAACCTGACCTTCCGCCGTTTTGCTTCGTCCGCCATAAGACGGGAAAAAGAAGGGTTCACCGTGCTGCAATCGATCCAGAGCGGATTGTCGACTAGATGGTTCAGGAAACCGTCCTTGCCGAGTAGCGCGGTTTCCGCCACGGCATCGGGTTTCCCTAGCATGGTAAAGATGATTCTAACCTTTTTCGCCACATCCGCGGGGGTCGGCGCCCAGACGGCGCCGCTCGCAATGAGCGGATCTGCCTTCACTTTTGTCCTGTTATAGACGACAAGTTCATGGCCTTTCTTTTGCAAATTGGCCGCCATACGACTTCCCATGATGCCTAGTCCAATGAAACCGATCTTCATAAGCCCTCCTCCGGCGAATATGAAAAGCAAGAAACTCCGAACGCCGACCAGCCCAGCAATGACATCGAAACCCGGCTTAGGGTATGGGGACATGTATTCGGCCGGGCAATTGAGAGAGTCGTCGTTTTAGCCCGCGCATTTTGAGTTTGAAAGGTTTATGCTCGTTTTTTCAGTTTGTCTGGTCAATGCACCCGATGTTCTTCATGCTGAACTTGTCCGTCATTTTTCTGCGGCTGCTGTTTCACTGGCTTTCTGTTGATCACCTTGGGTTCATTCGATTTTCTGACCTTCAGGTTTTCCGGCGGCTGTGTCTTGAAAACCGATGCTTCCCGCTCTTGCACCAGCCTGCGTTCATTCTTCAGTTCCTCCGGACGTGACCTTCTCACCTGTTCAGGAGGAAGATGCTGTTCAGGCCTCGTTGCGAGTGAAACCGCGGGTGCGGGGCGCTGGGTTTCGGGAACCTCGCCGGGCATCCGTTCCCGCTCCCCTTCGTGAGGCGCCTGACGTTCATGTTCCCGGGCCTCGGGCGGAACAAGAACGATGGGGTGTTCCGGTCTTACGCGGGGTGGAGCAGCCGTGACATCCCGTACAGGCTGCTGTCTTCGCTCGAGAAAAGGGTTCTCATCGACCTTCATCGGCACCCTCCTGCCGGTGCCGAAGCTGTCCCGCTGTACGACCATGACCGCATTGTTGACCCTTGCGTTCACGTAGGTACGGTTCGCCGTCACCTTATTGATGTTGACGGTGGCGACATTCACGCTCCAGGGACCGTAATACCCATATCCGTAATAGGTCTCACCGGGCGCCAGAGGGACCCACGCCACGTAGCTTGGTGTCACGGTCCAGCCTACATATCCAGGCCCCCAGTAAACGGCCCCTCTCGACGGCGGCACCCAGCACCAGCCGCGTGCTGGAATGAATACCCAGCGGCCGTAATGGCAGGGCGCCCAGCCCCAATGGTCATGGTCGACCCATACATAGCTGCCCCTGATCCAGACCCATCTCCCGTAGGTATAGGGTGCCCAACTGGCTGTCGTTACGGCAGGCACCCAGACGTATCCATAGTCGCTTGCGTAGTCCCATCGACCATTGCTATCGAAGTCGGATGCGTATTCATGGAGCTCGTCGGGAAGATAGCGGGAGCTCTCGCTCCAAGCGTTGAGACGCTGGTCCCGCTCCATATTCCACCGCTCCCAGTCATCGGGCGAGCCGATTGGCGCTAGTTCGGCATTGTCCTCTCCACGGATCGTCAGGGTGTTGCCTGCGGTTACTTGCGTGGCTCCGGCCCTGCTTTCGGCGTAGACATAGCCTTTGAGCACCGAAACCTCGGTTACGCCTTCCTCTGAAATGTCGATCATCATGATGGAGTTATCATAACTGCGAAGGGATGAAAACGGCGTATCGACCTGGACGGTTTTGATTCCGCCCCGCCGGTTGCTGATGTAGATATGGCCCAGGCTGACAAAGAACTGCGCCGAATCGCGGCTTGCCGTGAGAACATCCAGTGACGTATTTCCAGCAGCCCGTACGTAGACACCGCCCTGGATCTGGAGTTCAGCCCTGCCGTTTTCGGGAATCCACAGACGGTCTCCTTCATTCAGGGGCAGATTGATCGCGGCCTCGGTCCAGTCCGTCGTGTCCTGGACCACGATCTGCACGTCTCCCTCGACCAAGCTCAATCTGATGAGCCCCAGGTCATTTCCCATGGCAGCCGGGGGAATAAGCAGCAAAAGAATGATCGTCAGATATCTTCCCGCTCGCATGAGAAGCCTCCTTCCAAGATATGCCTATCGTGTTCATTAGACAAATCCGTGTCGCGTTAGTTTAATTCTACCCGATGAAGCTGGCGAAGGGTAAAAAATATCCTTTTGGGCCACAGGAGCCAATACATAGCCCGGACTCCGCATGCGGGCTTGACATCGCCATGGATATGAGCAACAATTAATCATGATGAGGAAATGGCTGGTTCTGCTGTTGTTCGTGCCCGGCATGATACTTTTCTCCTGTGCCCCGGTCTTGAACCGCGAATACATGAGAAAAGGTTCGAGAGAGGTTTCATTTCAACACTTGAGAGAAAATCCCGGCAAGTACGGGGGGACGCTCTTCATCCTCGGCGGGGTCATTGTGCAAACAAAATTGACCGCAGCTGGGGCCCAGATTGAGGCAATGCATGTTCCCGTGGACAGTGCCGGGCACTTCAAGGATCAGGGCTACTCCGAGGGGCGCTTCCTTGCGGTGCTCTCAGGGGATGGGGCGATGCTGGACCCCGAGGTGTATCACAGGGGGAGAAGGATCACGCTGGCAGTCCAGTTCGTCGAACTGCGGAAGGGCAGGATAGACGAGATGGAATATGTCTATCCGGTCTTTTCAATTCGGCAGATCTACCTCTGGCCGAAGGAAAGCCAATACTACCCGGCACCATATTACTACTATGACTACTGGTTCTATCCTTACCCTTATTATTATTGGGGCCCATGGTGGCAATATCCCTATTATCATCATGTGCCGGCTACTCAACAGCGCACAACCCCCCCGGACCAGCCGCCGCAGCAAGAGCGCGAGCCTGAAGGAGAGAGGGAGCATGAAACAAGGTGAAAGATTGCGTCGCCAAGGAGAGATGTCGTGAAAAAAAATATATTATCCCTTTCCCTCGTGCTGTCTTTTTTAGCCGCTGCACAGTGCGTCGCTACCGAAGGCGGCGTTCTGCGGGTCAGCGACGGCAAGATCATCACCTTTAACCAGATGATCGACGAGGTGAAGAAGGCCAATATCGTATTCATCGGAGAGATACATGACAGCACCGAGCACCACGAGGCAGAGCTTGCTGTCATCAGGGCCTTTCACGAGTCCGATACGCCGATGGCCGTTGGGCTCGAGATGTTCAGGCACGACAGCCAGGGTGTGCTCGATTCCTGGGTGCTCGGGAAATCATCTTTGGAGCAGTTTCTCCCCTCATACTATGACAATTGGCGCATGCCCTGGCCGTTCTATCGCGAGATATTCTGGTACGCTCGGGATCATGAGATCCCCCTCGTCGGGTTGAACATACCGGAAGGGATATCAAAAAAAATAGCTCAACAGGGTTTTGCGTCCCTTACTGAAGAAGAGAAGAAGCGCCTGCCGAGCGGTATCAGCTGCAATGTCGACTCGACGTACATGGAGTTCATCAGAAAGGCATATACCGACCATTCCCGTCAAGAGCGGCAGTTCGTGAATTTCTGCGAGGCCCAGATGGTTTGGGACAAGTCCATGGCATTTCACCTCGTCGAGTATCTGAAGAAGAATCGTGGCAGGACCATTGTGGTTCTGGCCGGCGTCGGTCATGCGTGGAAGCGGGGGATGCCTGGGCAAGTCGCGATGGAGTCGAAGTACACCTACCGGGTGATTTTGCCCCTCATCCCCGATCAGATCGACAGGAAGAGCGTCACGACGAAGGACGCCGATTACGTGCTTCTGGAATGAATTCAGAAATGGTTCTCTCCGCGATTAACTGTTTTTTGAGGGCGGAGTTGGTTCCCCTCCAAAAGTTTTGAGCCCAATCACTTTCTTCATTTGAATATCTCTTCAAAGAAGTCCTTCATCGCACGCCAGGACCGCATGTCAGCGTTTTCGTTATATGCTGAGCCCTTTGAATTGTCGGAGCCGCTGGCGGGATTCGTGAAGCTGTGTACGGCGTTCCCGTAGGCCACCAGGTACCAGTCAACGCCAGCTGTGCGCATTTCATCCTCGAAGGCAAGCACCTGTTCCGGCTTAACGTGGGGATCATCTGCGCCGGTGAGGGCCAGTACTTTGCACCTAATGTTCTTTGCGTCAGCCGTGTTCGGCGTATCAAGCCCGCCATGGAAACTCACGACGCCTGCCACGTCTGCGCCGCTCCGGGCAAGTTCGAGCACCGCAGTCCCGCCGAAGCAGTAACCTATTGCAGCAACACGTTTTGCGTCTGTCAGGGGATTCCTTTTCAGGATGTCCAGGCCCGCCTGTGCACGGGCGCGCAACAGGGCGCGATCACTCCCGCCCCGGTACTTCCTTGCTAGCCCCATGGCCTCTTCAGGAGTTTTTGCCAGAAGGCCCTTGCCGTAGATATCGGCGGCAAAGGCAATATACCCAAGCTGTGCGAGCTGCTCTGTACGCTTCTTAATGTAATCATTGATGCCCCACCACTCGTGTATGACGAGGACTCCCGGCCTCGTTCCTTTGACCGCTTCGTCGTAAGCAAGATAGCCCTCGAGCACGTCGCCGTCCTGTTTGTATTCGACAGTCTCAGTACGTATCGCAGCGCGGGCATTCGTTGACAATACCAGCAAGAATAGCATCGAAATCATACATTTCATGGATCCTCCGTTCTCATTGCGGCTCCATCGCCTCCCTGGGAGCTCGCCCGGAGCCCGAGGCGGGCGTTCAAGCCCGCTCATCGCAACAGATTTTACCCAGGCTTTTTCACCCTCTTTAATACGGGATGATCCATCACTTGATCTTCTTTATGAACTCCTCGACCGACAGGGCAGGAAGCGTCATGAGATGGACCGACCCTCTCGATCCGATCTCGACGGACATCTTCATGACCGTTTCATTGTTCGGCGCTTCCACGATATTAAGAAAATCGTAAGAACCGAGCAGCGCGTACTGTTTGAGGATCTTTACCCCCATGGCTTCGATCTCCTTGTTCACTTCCATGATCCTTTCCGGTCTCTGCTTGATCGTCCTGCGCCCTTCATCCGTGAGGTTGCTGAGAATGATATAGTGCGGCATAGCGTTTCCTCCTTTTTCTAGTGAAATGGTAGTTGAAGATGAGGTCCTGTTCAATGGTTTCTCTGCTACTTTGGGACGATTGCAATGCCTTCTTGAGGCCAATGTTATTTTTTAGATTATAGCTTTATTTTCAGTCCTCCGCGTCTTAAAGTTTTCTCCCAGGCGGAGCCCCGGACTTCGGCCGAAAAATATATCTGATACCACAAGATTTCATGGCTCCCAAATAAATTTTTCTGCTTTGGTATGCCTTGGAAGTCTTCATTTTATGATATAGTTGCTCTATCGAGCAGTTTAATTTGCCGTCGAAATACCGTCAGTCACGGCTCCGATTCGTGGGTGAATTTCCTCGATATGAAAATAAATCGTAGAACGTCTACAGGGATGTTTATTCGGCCGATTGAACTGCTCATTATCATAACGGCCTCAATTTTCGCATCTGCAGCTCTTGTCGACCTCATTCTATCGATCTTCCCTTCTTTATCCATACAAACGTTCGCACTGGTGGACGCGGCATTGATTACCATTATACTGTTTCCACTAATTTATTACCTCGCATTCGACCCATTGAAATCATACATCGAGGAGCTTAAGCGGTCGGAAGAGACGCTGCAGGGGAGCGAGGCGAGGTATCGCTCCCTCGTAGAGACCACCGATAATTCAATTTATCTGGTCAATAGGAAGTGCGAGTATCTATTCATGAACGCGAAGCATCGGTCCAGACTCTTTGTCATTTTCGACACAGAATATGTGGGCAAATCCTATGGCGACTTCCATTCACCGGAAGAAACAAGCGTTTTTAGCGAAAGAGTGAACAAGGTTTTCGAGACCGGGGAATCGCTACAGCATGAACATAGGAGTCAAAGGGACGGTCGTTACTTCCTTCGCACCGTGAGCCCGGTCAAGGGACCGAACGGCGAAGTGGTGGCCGTCAGCATCGTTTCAAAAGACATCACCACTCTTAAAAAAGAGCACGGAGCGGAACTCCGGTATCGTGCAATTTTCGAACAGTCTCCATACGGCATTTTGATCGGGGATACCATGGGGAACATGATTGAATTCAATGAAACGGCTTGTCGTCAGCTTGGTTATTCAAAGGAGGAGTTTGCAAGGCTCCGTATCTCTGACATTGATGCAATCCAGAGTCCCGAAGAAATAGGAGCCAAGATCAAGGAAGTGTTGCATAAAGGCAGCGCTGAATTTGAAACGATGCATAAGACCAAAGATGGAAAGATAAGAGATGTTCACGTTATTGTGCGGACAGTTGATTTATTCGGCAATAAAGTTCTTCAAAGCATATGGCAGGATATAACAGAGCGAAAACAGGCTGAGGCAGCACTAAGAAAATACCGCGAACAATTGGAAAAGATGGTAAAAGAACGTCCAGAGACCTGACAAAAGCAAAGAGACGGATCGAAAGCTGAGCTGAATATTAAAATCTTAGCAACCTCAAGGAGAAGGTATTTCATTGGGCAGAACATGTGCAGGACTTAGCCGTATTACCAGAATTACCGTGTACTGGCAATGTAATCACTCTTATTGACTGCCTTGATTGGCAATGAATCAAGAAATAAGTAGCTTCCCTTGGTTATTATAGCGGCGGTCCTAGGAAACACCACTATAACACACCGTTACATCGGCAATGCTCAACGCGATAAACGTTCCGAATCCCCTCTCCGAAAATCCCTTCACACCGCAGATGTAAATGCTTTCTCCAGTTAAGTCATTTCATTTCCGCACAGATGCAAACGACCTAAAATTACAATTTTAACCACATCTTTTTTTGAAACGCTAAAGTTTGACGGCCAGCATCCGATAAATAATTGCAAAATGAGACAAACAAAACAACCGTGGCCTGACCAATCCCCTGTAAAGGAATGTTCAATAATAGAATAGGACATCATATGAAAAAAATAATAATATTGTTGTCCGTAACCACTCTTTTCTCTATTATTTCAAACAGTTCGACGGGAGGAGACGCGAGCAGCCATGTTGGTGAGGCGCTCTACAATAAGCATTGTCTAGCATGCCATCCGGATGCGGAAAAATTGAGCTCGACAAAAAATATCGTCTGGATAATGAGAAGCCAAATAGCATCTATGCCTCAATTCGACGAAAACAAGATATCTGACGACAATGCAAAAAAGATCGAGGACTACATTCATCAAAATTTAAATCGGACTGCAGATCTATGCGGTAATAACATGACGATAAGGAGATGACTCATCCTTTAGATCCATTCTGTAATAACGTCGGATGTTCTCGACTTTCTCATAAAGAGCTTTGCAGACCATGACAAGGTTATCTCTAGCACGAGCATTTTGGGAACACATAAATTAGGAGGTCACGGTGAAACGGATAGTTATCGGTTTTCTGATTTTGTTTGGCGTAGTGATAGCATACTCTCGCCCAAGCCTCTCGACTGCGGAGCAGTTCAGGATTGCCATCATGCAGGATCAACCCGGAGCGGCCGAGAAGTTCACGCCAGTGCTCGAATACCTTTCAAAAAAAGGAATCAATGCGATCTTCGCGGTGGCACAAGACTATCCTGCCGCAGCAGGGATGTTCGCCGTGGGCTCAGTTGATGCGATGTTCAGCGGCTCAGGCGTAGCCGGCTTCATGATCCTGAAGGACCTCGCCACGCCGGCCGTGCGTCCCGTTGATAAGAGCGGACACAGCACCTACTGGGCAGCGGTCATTGCCAAGAAGGGATCTCCGAAATTTACCGGTTCGGCCAAGTATTTCAGCGGGAAAAGGGTGATCTTCACGAGTTTGGCGTCTTCAGGTGACTTTTATTTCCACTCGTTGCCAGGTGCAGAGAATGTCAACGCTACGGAGATCAACGTCGCGTCTCACGGGGCCGCACTCGAAGCGGTCAACAAAGGCCTGGCTGATGTTGCTATCGTGAAAAACAGGGTATGGGACGCGCTGAAAAATAATTATCCCGATCTGACGATGGTGGGCGAAGACAAGGGGGAAAACCCTGACGGGACCCTGATCATTTCTACAAATGTTCCCTCGGTGCTTGCAGCGAAAGTATCGGACGCCCTGCTTGAAGTGAAAGACGACCCCTCGGCGGAGGCTGCTGCGGTCAGAAAAACTCTCGGCATCCAAGGATTTATCAGGACAACGCCGAAGGATTTTGAGCACACCCTCTCGTTGCTTAAGAAGGCCGACGTCACCAAGAGGTTTAACGTCGCACTCTAGATCGGCATCACGGACGGCAAGTGGTAACGCAGATAGCGTTCAGGGATGATTCTCACCTTTTTCGCCGCATGCGCGGCGGACGGCTCCCAGACCGCGCCGTTCGCAATGAGCGGATCTGCTTGAGTTTTTCCCGTCATAGGCGACAAGTTCATGGCCATCCCTTTGAAATTGGCCGCCATACTGCTTCAAGCAACTTGACATCTCCGCTCTCGCCCCCATGCCGTGCTCCTCTCGCAATTGCACAGCTTATCGGCGCATCCATCGTACCGTATGATTCTTGGTTCGAAATCATCGTTTTCTGCACAGAAAAAGACGTGTTTGTTGATTCGCAAACAACATGAAAGAGCGTGCTCAAACATGGCCGGATTTGCCTTGTGGGAAAGGGGATACTATGGTTCGGCACGGTTGACATCGTGAACGTTATTTCATACAATGTGATTGATACACATCATGCTCCATACAGCGTACCAGATGATGCGAGGTGGGATCATGAAAGGCACACTGAAAAAACTGATCTGGATATTCGTCTCCCTGATGGCGGCTATCTCGATCGCTGTTGTATCGGGCGCCATCAACCCTGCGGAGAAAGTGAACGCGCTTTGGATCATTGTGGCTGCCGGCTGTTTTTACGTCATCGCCTACCGGATCTACGCGTCGTTCCTCGCGGCAAAGGTACTGTCGCTCGATCCCGCTCTGAGAACGCCGGCTCATGACCTCAAGGACGGGGTGGATTACCATCCGACGAACCGCTGGATCCTGTTCGGCCACCACTTCGCCGCCATTGCCGGCGCGGGCCCGCTCATAGGACCCATGCTCGCAGCGCAGTTCGGATACCTGCCGGGCTTCCTCTGGATCCTGATCGGATCGGTCTTCGGCGGCGCGGTCCATGACATGGTGATCCTCGCAGCGTCGGTCAGGAGGGGCGGCCGTTCGCTCGCGCAGATCGCGAAGGACGAGATCGGACCCGTCGGCGGCCTGGCTGCGTCGTTCGCTATCATCTTCATCATCATTGTGGCGCTCGCCGGTCTCGGTCTCGCCGTGGTGAACGCGCTCACCAGGAGCCCCTGGGGAACCTTCACGATCGCGGTCACGATCCCGATCGCGCTCTTTATGGGGCTCTACCTGTACCGCATCAGGCCCGGCAAGGTCAGCGAGGTGAGTGCCGTCGGATTCGTCCTGCTGCTCGCGGCGGTCATCGTCGGCCGGTTCATCCCCGGCTCGGTGCTTGAACCTTTCTTTAATCTTACGAAAAACCAGCTCGTGATATCCATCGCATTGTACGGCTTCATCGCCTCGGTCCTTCCGGTCTGGATGCTGCTTTGTCCCCGTGATTACCTCTCTACCTACATGAAGATCGGCACGGTTCTCCTGCTTGCCGTCGGCGTCCTCTTCATCGCTCCGGTGATCCAGATGCCGGCCGTCACACGGTTCGTGAACGGCGGCGGGCCGGTTATCCCGGGCAAGGTCTTTCCCTTCATGTTCATCACCATTGCCTGCGGCGCGATATCGGGGTTCCACGCCCTCATATCATCCGGAACGACCCCGAAAATGATCATGTCCGAACGGGACATCCCGGTCATCGGGTTCGGCGCCATGCTCACCGAAGGTTTTGTTGCCATGATGGCCCTCATCGCGGCGACGGTGCTACTCCCCGGCGACTATTTCGCGATCAACACCAAACTCTCCTTCGATGCGCTCGCGGGGCTGGGGTTTCCCGTGAACCGCGTGACGGAACTGTCTTCCATGGTCGGCATAGACGTTGTCGGCAGGCCCGGCGGCGCAGTCTCGCTCGCCGTGGGCATGGCCTCGATCCTTTCGGGCATCCCGGGCATGAAGGGACTCATGGCCTACTGGTACAACTTCGCGCTCATGTTCGAAGCGCTCTTCATCCTCACCACCGTGGACACGGGCACGCGAGTGGCGCGCTTCCTGCTCCAAGAACTCGGAAGCCGCGTATACAAACCTCTCGGCCGGCAGCGGTGGATGCCGGGCATCATCGCAACGAGTTTCCTTGTCGTCGCCGCCTGGGCGTACCTCATACACTCGGGAAGCATCTCCACGATCTGGCCGATGTTCGGCGTGTCGAACCAGCTCCTTGCGGCCATCGCCTTCGGCGTGGGCACAACGGTGATCATAAAATCAGGAAAGGCCAGATATGCATGGACCACGCTCATCCCCATGCTTTTCATGTTCACGACCACCCTCACAGCCTCGGCGCAACTGATCGGCATCTTTCAGGACAAGGCAGCGAAGGCCGGGTCTGCTGCGGAAGCGATCACATTCAAGGTCGACGCGTTCCTGGTGCTCCTCATGGCAGCGCTGGCTGTCGTTGCGCTCGCTGATATGTTCTATACGTGGTACGCTTACTTTTCTTTGACAAAGAAAGTACCATCCGATGGGGTTGCCGAGTAGCGAGTGAGGGGTAGAGAGCCCGCGTCATGGTTGGGCTCTATCGCGAGTCAGAACATCTCAGGTGGAAGGAAAAAAGAAGGCTGTACGGTCGGCAAGAGCGCAGAGGTCGGGAGGCGAATACTTAGTAGCCTCTTGACTCCCCTTGTCAGTGCCCATGGACCAGCCGCCACGCCGATTTTGCCGAATACCGAACGGGAGAACACCGAGTGTATAAAATTTCGTCTGTCGCGGTCGTATATCGCGAAAACATATTCGTTCTCTCTGATGGCCGCCTTGTGCGGCCATTCTCGTGATAGCCGCCTTATCGGTCCTCTGTCCGGATCTTTAATCTGCTCTTTTTCTGCCAAATACCCGACCAGACAGGAGCGGGACATGCAACAAAGAAATGTTTGGCACACCTGTCGGCTGCTCGCAAGGATTGCAGCTTCCCTGCTGTTCCTGGCAGCCGTTGCACCGCAAGCCGCATGGGCGGGTCCGC
This sequence comes from Nitrospirota bacterium, assembly GCA_035623825.1. Classification (GTDB taxonomy): domain Bacteria; phylum Nitrospirota; class UBA9217; order UBA9217; family UBA9217; genus DASPSR01. The sequence goes on along the minus strand of DASPSR010000065.1, from coordinate 17,457 downwards.
CATTCATAACAGACGACCCCGAGCCGGTTGAATACCATCACACGGAGTTTTACGTTGCCTCCCAGTATGCGAACAACAAGGACGGGAAGGAGGGGACCTTGCCCCATTTCGAGGCCAACTACGGAATCGTGCCTGATGTCCAACTGCATCTGCTCGTTACGCTCGCCTATGCCCACCCGAACGGAGGTCCGACCGCGTACGGCCTCGGCGACACCGAGGTTGGGGTCAAGTACCGTTTCGTACCTGAGAGCGAGACGATACCGCAGGTGGGGACCTTTCCCATCATTCATCTTCCTACGGGCGACGATGACCGCGGCCTCGGAGGCGGCCATGTCACGGCGTTCCTTCCAGTCTGGGTGCAGAAGAGCTGGGGACCCTGGACGACTTATGGCGGAGGCGGTTATTGGATCAATCCCGGCGAAGGCAACAAGGACTACTGGCAGCTCGGCTGGCTTGCGCAGCGCAAAATGACCGAATCCCTCACCATCGGAGCTGAAATCTTCTATTTCAGCAAGGATACGGAAGAAGGGCGCGATCGTACCGGCTACAATATCGGCGGCATCTTCGATCTGAACATGGAACACCACATCCTTTTCTCAGCAGGCCGCGACATTGCCGGGGACAACAGATTCTCTGCCTACCTGGGTTATCAATGGACCTTCGGGCCACATGAGGAACTCAGCAAATAGTGCTATGATTAATGCAACGTACCGACAAGGGCCGGCCGGACAAGGCACAGCGTGACGGCAAAGGGTATTCAAGAGAACGCTACATGAACCGATTATTGTCCCAGAGGCAAACCGAGGTGGCTAGGCTGTACCTCAAGCTGGGTATCACCGCCTTCGGCGGGCCCGCCGCGCATATCGCCATGATGCACGATGAAACGGTAAAGCGGCGGAAATGGCTGAGCGACCAGGAATTCCTTGATCTGGTAGGGGCCACGAATCTGATACCCGGGCCGAACTCGACGGAGATGGCGATCCATGTGGGCTTTCTGCGGGCGGGATGGCCCGGGCTGATCCTAGGCGGCCTCTGTTTCATACTGCCTGCCATGCTTATCGTGATGGGGCTGGCATGGATATATGTGCGCTTCGGCAACATACCCCGGGCCATGTGGGTCTTGTATGGCGTCAAGCCCGTGGTAATTGCAATCATTATGCAGGCGCTTTGGATCCTGGGGCAGAAGGCCGTTAAGGGTCCGCTCACCGCCGTTGCTGGGCTTGCAGTCCTGATCTCGTATTTTTTTGGCATCAACGCGATCTTTTTGCTGTTCGCGGGCGGGTTGCTGGTCATGGCAGCATCCAACCTCCGGCACCTGAGAAAGCAGGTGCAAGGAGGATTCCTGGTGCCGTCGGTGACCGGTTTGAGCATGATTGCGCCAACCGCCCTGGCTGCCACCCCATTCGGCCTGCCTCTGCTCTTTCTCACTTTTCTCAAGATCGGTGCGGTCCTCTTCGGCAGCGGTTACGTGCTCCTTGCGTTCCTTCGCACAGATTTCGTTGTTCGCTTCGGCTGGCTGACGGACCATCAGCTGATCGATGCGATTGCCATCGGCCAGGTAACGCCAGGGCCGGTATTCACGACAGCCACATTCATTGGCTACATTCTTGCCGGTGTGCCGGGGGCTCTTCTGGCAACGCTTGGCATTTTTCTCCCCTCCTTCGTCTTCGTCGCCGTTTCCAATCCGCTGATACCCAGGATACGCAATTCAACCTGGGTGAGCGGATTCTTGGATGGAGTAAACGCAGCTTCGCTCGGGCTGATGGCGGCTGTCACGTGGCAACTGGGCCGGGCGTCACTGACTGACCTCATAACGGTCCTGACAGCCCTGATCGCCCTCGGCTTGCTGGTTCGTTTCAAGATCAATTCGACATGGCTGATAGCGGGTGGCGCGATCATAGGGTCCCTGAGTGCCGCACTGAGATGAAATCCGACGGCTCAGATGCATTACTAGCCTGAACAGGCAATTGTACTTATCCCCGATGCGCGCGGACAAGCCAAGACGATCATTTTTTATTGCTTTCCTCGGGGTGTTGTGTTATATAAAATGAACAAGAAGTGATAACAGTTAAAAAGGTGCCGGTGTAGGAAATGAAGTCGGACGCAGGCAGATCCAAGAAGCAGCGGAAAGCTGGAGGTAGCGGGGCGGCCAAACACCCCTGCGGCACGCTCTCGTATCTCGCCGAGTGCCGCGGCAATGGGCAGAAGGCCGGTTCAGAACGCCTGCCGGAAACGCCGAACGGCATGAGCAAGATTGTGAGAAAACATCCCGCCGACAGATAAAAAAGGCGGGTTTTTTATCCTGCTTTCCGCCGTGCCGCGTGAAGGAGCATACGGTGTGTGATCTCAAGGCTTTTGTAAAAAAGAACGGAAAGGAGGAGTTGCTGCTCGACTCGGTCAATCTTGTGCGCGCCGAGGGTGAGGAAGTGATACTCCGTAACCTCTTCGGAGAGGAAAAAAGGGTCCACGGCGTACTGCGTGAGGTCTCGCTCGTCAAGAACCGTCTCACCGTGGAGCAAGTCTGATCAACACTCATATGAATATTCTGTCCGTCGCATTCATCGTCTTTATTCTCAACCTTCCCTTCGGCTACTGGCGGGCGAACGTGAGGAAGTTCTCACTCGCCTGGTTTCTCTCCATACACGCGCCGGTGCCCCTCGTGATCGCCATCCGGATACTGTCGGGCCTGGGCTGGCAGTTCATCACGTTTCCCATCATGATCACCGCCTTTTTCGGCGGACAATTTGTTGGCAGCTGGCTCCATCGCATGCGCAGCACCCGGTCCGGCGTGCGGGTCAGTTCCTGCCTCGTCTGGGACCTGCTCAGCAACGATCAGAAGAGCTGAACAGGAATGACCGCGGAGTGATATGGCGACCGCATTGTTTTTGACCAGCGTTACATGCATCGTTCTAGTTATTGTTCATTTGCTGCGGCACCTTGAGTTCCATTCGCCGATGATCCGTGCTTCGCATTCAGCCGCTTGAGTTCCCCTTCACCGGATCCTTGAAGAATTCTAGCCACCCGTTACTCGTCAGACGTCCCAAAAACTCCAATTCTGCGGCCTCTGCGGCACAATTGTATCTGACCATCCGGAAAGAATCGATTAAAACATTGAGCTGCAAAAATCACTTCTTCCGGAGCAGTCGATCTGCAGGATTGCCGAATAAAGTATGACAAACAAGACAAGCTGGAAGTCTTTCGTTTTCCAGCGAATTTTCAGGAACGCCTTTCCTCCGCCGTGCCTTGACAGCCATACCTTTTGCAGATAGACTTTCTTCATGCAATGAAGAGCGGCGCAGCATGGAGCCGTTCCCTATTTTCCCCCTCCTCCCACAAGCAAGATCTGTGACAATCGCCAAACGGCAGGAACAGATCAGTCACTTATGCATCAGCAGCGGACAATCATCACGAGCTTGGAAATTCTGAACAGCCAAGGAGTTCAAGGATAAGGGGGCAGCTATGTCACTTCTGACACGGAGAGAGTTCATGAAAACAACGGCGGCTGTTGCTGCCGCAACGGCCGTCGGGATGACCGTTCCTCAGGACCTGCTGGCGGTGGCGCAACAGGCGGAATCCGGCTGGAAATGGGACAAGGCGGTCTGCCGGTTCTGCGGAACGGGCTGTGGCATCATGGTTGCGACCAAGGACGACCGTATCATAGCTGTGAAGGGAGACCCGGCCGCGCCGGTGAACATGGGCCTCAACTGCATCAAGGGATACTTCAACGCGAAGATCATCTACGGTGCCGACCGGCTCACGGAGCCGCTCATGAGGGTCAGTGAGAAAGGCGAGTTCGACAAGAACGGGAAGTTCAGGCCCGTTACGTGGAATAAGGCCTTCGACGAAATGGAGCGTCAGTTCAAGAAATACTACTCTCAGACGGGGCCCACGAGCGTCGCCGTTTTCGGCTCAGGCCAGTATACGATCATGGAAGGGTATGCGATGGCGAAGTTCATGAAGGGCGGCCTCCGCAGCAATAACCTCGATCCCAATGCGCGGCACTGCATGGCGAGCGCCGTCGCCGGATTCATGCAGACCTTCGGCATCGACGAGCCCGCGGGCAACTACGACGATATGCATTACTCGGACACGGTCGTACTCTGGGGCGCGAACATGTCCGAGATGCATCCGGTGCTCTGGTCGAAGGTCACGGACCGAAAGCTGAGCAGCCCCGAGACCGTCAAGGTCGTAAATATCTCGACGTACACCAACCGATGCTCGAACCTCTCAGACCTGGAAATCATCATCAAACCGAACACCGACCTGGCCGTCATGAACTACATCGCCCGTGAGATCGTGTACGACCGTCCCGGCGCCCTCAACGGGGATTTCGTGAACAAGTACTGCGTGTTCGCTACAGGCTATGCGGACATCGGGTACGGTCTCCGGGACAACGTTGGTCACGGGAAATACAAGCCGACGGAGCTTGACACGGCGTCCAAGGAGGCGGCCAAGGTCCTGACATCGGGCGAGGCCTCGGCACTGGGATTCCTGAACGTCAAGCCCGGAGACAAGCTTGAGATGAAGCACGCCGCTGAGGCCGATGCGCACTGGCTCATCAGTTTCGAGGACTTCAAGAGAGGACTGGCGCCCTACACGCTCGACTTTGTCGCGGAGCTGTCCAGGGGGGATGCCGATGAACCGCTGGAAATATTCAAGAAGAAGCTTAAGGCGCTTGCTGACCTCTACATTGAGAAGGACCGCAAGGTGGTCAGCTTCTGGACCATGGGATTCAACCAGCATACACGCGGGACCTGGGTGAACGAGCAGATCTACATGATCCACCTCCTCCTCGGCAAACAGTCGCAGCCGGGAAACGGCGCCTTCAGCCTCACGGGCCAGCCAAGCGCCTGCGGCACAGCGAGGGAAGTGGGGACCTTCTCGCACCGGCTTCCGGCGGACATGGTCGTGGCGAACCCCAAGCACCGGGAGGCCACTGAGAAGATATGGAAACTGCCCGAAGGGACAATCAACCCCGTGCCCGGATCGCACTTCGTGAAGATCATGCGGGACCTGGAGGACGGGAAGATCAAGTGGGTTTGGGTCCAGGTGAACAATCCCTGGCAGAACACCGCGAACGCCAATCATTGGATCAAGGCGGCGCGTGAAATGGACAATTTCATCGTTGTCTCTGAGGCTTATCCCGGTATTTCGGCGAAGGTGGCAGACTTAATCCTGCCAAGCGCCATGATCTTCGAGAAGTGGGGAGCCTACGGGAACGCCGAGCGGAGAACCCAGCACTGGAAGCAGCAGATAACGCCCATGGGGAAGGCGATGTCCGACACGTGGCAGATCGTCGAGTTCTCGAAGCGGATCACCGTGGCCGATGTATGGAAGGAGCAGAAGATCAACGACAAGGTGACGCTGCCGAACGTGGTGGCAAAGGCAAAAGAGATGGGATACGGGGAGAACGAAACCCTCTTCGATGTCCTTTTCGCGAACAAGGAGGCGAAGACCTACGAGTGGCCGGACCTCGTCGGCAAGGGATTCCCGAACACCGAGGCGGCGGGCGACAAGCGCAGGGTGGAAGGTTTCAAGGGGTACGGGTTCTTCCTCCAGAAGTACCTCTGGGAGGAATACCGAAAGTTCGGCCTCGGTGGCGGCCATGACCTTGCTGACTTCGAGACTTATCACAAGGTGCGGGGACTGCGATGGCCGGTGGTGGACGGGAAAGAGACCTTGTGGAGGTTCAACGCCAGATACGATCCCTATGCCAAGGCAGCCAATTACGGAGATTTCGCATTCTACGGCACCGCCTTCAAGGAACTCCCCCAAGGCGACCTCTTGGGGCCGAAGCCCGGGGACAAGATAAAGCTTCCGAACAAGGCAAAGATATTCTTGCGGCATTACATGGAGCCACCGGAAGTACCGGACAAGGAATACCCCGTCTGGCTCTGCACCGGCAGGGTGCTCGAGCACTGGCACAGCGGCACCATGACCATGCGTGTGCCTGAGCTCTACCGAGCAGTGCCTGAAGCCCTCTGCTTCATGAACCCGAATGATGCGAAAACATACGAGGTGAAGGATGGCGAGCTTATCTGGATCGAATCGCGGCGGGGCAAGATAAAGGCGCGGGTCGATACACGGGGGAGGAACAATCCGCCGCGGGGGCTCGTGTTCGTGCCATGGTTCGACGAGAAGGTGTTCATCAACAAGGTCACACTTGACGCGACCTGTCCCATCTCGAAGGAGACAGATTACAAAAAGTGCGCCGTGAAGATTTATAAGGTGTAGAACCATGTCAAACCGCCGGGGGGATGCTCAGGAGTTGAGGCGTGTCATGAGCGCGCAATGGAGTTCGGAAACAGATATGCCGTCAAAAGCGACTGACAGGAGGAGGGGACATGTTCGGCATGACGAGTAGGACATGGGCGCTTGCAGCAGGGCTGGCACTCATGCTGGCACCTGGTCTGGAAGGTGTGATGGCCCAGCAGGCAACCGGCAAGGAGATACCGGAAGAGGACCTCGGGATCAGAAAAGAGACCATCTATAATGAAGAGACGGTCAAGCCGGAACACGGCGAATACTCGACGGCGGCGCCTGGATCGAGCAAAAAGTTTGAACGGGCCTTCGAGAACAGCCCGCCGCTGATCCCGCATGACATCACGGGAATGCTGCCGATCGCCATTGCCGGCAACCAGTGCGTCGGCTGCCATATGCCTGACGAGGCAGTACGGAGCGGCGCCACGCCGATCCCGAGGTCTCACCTCGTAAAATTATCAACGGGGGAGGACCTGCACGGGAAGCTCGACAACGAGCGCTATAACTGCATGGAATGCCATGTTCCGCAGGTCGAGATCGCGCCCCCGGTGAAAAACACCTTCAAGGGCGGGTTCAAAGGCAACGAGAGCAAGAGCCGGTCAAATCTGATCGACACGCTGAATGAAGGCGTCTCTGCTGAATGATTTACGGAGGAGCGCGCCATGAACGTATCCAGCATAGTGGTAAAGACCTTGCCCGAACACGTACAATCGGTAATCGAAAACCTTCGTTCTGCGGGTTTCTGCGAGGTCCATTTTCATGATGCGACCGGAAGGGTCGTCGTGACCATCGAGGGCGAGGACATCAGCGAGGAGATGCGCAAGCTGAAGCTCATCCAGGGCATGCCCCAGGTGCTTTCCGCCGATCTCGCCTACGCCTACAGTGAACACGAGCTCGCCATTGCAAGGGAGCATATCACCATGCTGAAGGATGCCGTGCCCGATACTCTGAAAGAGTAGCCTGTCATAAATATCTCTGTTGAGCATCTCCGAAGAACGATCAAAAGAGTATCGTCATGGACAATCCCGGCTTGATTGTTATTCGATCAGGCTTGCGCACATGCTATAATTACCGTTATCATATTAATTGATGTTGCTGGAATCTTGATAGACAGAAAATAGCACAAAGTCTGCATAAGAAGCAGAGAATTGCAGAATGCTTCTATGCTCCGTGATTCTAATGACGAGTTACTGGGGAACTGGCAGAAAGGCCAAAGTCGAAAACGTTTTGGCGGACGCCTGCTCATTCATAATGTAAGAATTTGTTCGGATGTACCGTCCCCTGAAGTCACCATTTTGACAGTAAAGCAATCGCAAAATAAGCTATAGATGTCACTGGGAAAGGAGGTGCGAGAATGGATAAAACCAGATCCAAAATGGTCAAAATCCTTATCATTGCCGCGCTAGCCACTGTTGCCGTGGTCCTTTTCCTGCTGCATGGTCCGCCGAAACTGCTTGCCAAGTCAGAGTCTCCAGGCTTTTGCTCCGGTTGCCATGTAATGGAATCGGAGTTCGATTCATGGTCACATGAGGGAGCGCACAGGAGAAAGCTCTGCGTGGATTGCCACCTGCCGAACGATAATTTGGCAATACACTATATATGGAAGTCGATTGACGGTTTGAAGGATGTGTTGTTCTTCTATTCCGGCAGGGTGCCGGAACATATCGAGCTGACTTCCCACGGAGCTGAGGTGCTCCAGGCGAACTGCATCAGATGCCATCAGGCAACTGTGGAATACATCAACCCTGACCGGAAATGCTGGGAATGCCACCGGAGAATAATGCACAGGCGGAGCGGATCGATCGAAACCGTATGAGATTTCGGGAAGAGAAACAATGAATCCACAGGAGGGAGAGATGAAAAAAAGAAACTACATAACCTTGATTGTGCTCTTGGCGAGCGCGGCGGTCGTGCTGTTCGCATACGCCTGCTCGTCTCCGAAAAGCGAGCAGGTCAGGCCCGTGAAGATCTCGGATGGGGAGATCGATCCCGGGGCCTGGGGCAAGGCTTACCCCACCGAGTATGAACTGTGGAAGAAGACCGAGGAGCCGACGCCAGCGGGAAAGAGCAAGTACAAAAAGGGATTTGACGCGGACAGGATCACCTATGACAAACTGTCGGAATTTCCCTACATGGCGCTCCTGTTCAACGGATGGGGGTTCGGGATCGAATACAACGAGCCGCGGGGGCACATGTTCATGTTACGCGACCAGCTCGATGTGGATCCCGCAAGGGTGAAGGCAGGCGGGGTCTGCCTCTCATGCAAGACCCCTTACGCACCCAAGCTCCAGAATGATATGGCCGTGAATTATTACAAGACGCCGTACAAGGAAGTACTCGCCCAGATCCCGGAAAAACACCGGACGCTCGGCGTTGCCTGCGTAGACTGCCATGACAACAAGGACATGTCGCTCAAGATATCGCGGGGATTTACGCTGATAGCGGCACTCAAAGACATGGGCGTCGACCCGCAAAAGCTCACGAGACAGGAGATGAGGAGCGTCATCTGCGCCCAGTGCCACGTCACCTACAGCATCCCGAAGGACCAGGACATGCACTCCGTCGGCCTTTTCTTCCCCTGGCAGGGAAGCAAATGGGGGGGTATCACGATCGAGAACATCATCCAGAAGCTTCGGAGCGACCCATCCTATGCGGAATGGAAACAGAGCGTGACGGGGTTCAAGCTGGCGTTCATCCGACACCCTGAGTTCGAAATGCTGACCAACAACAGCGTTCACTGGAAGGCCGGGGCCTCATGCGCGGACTGCCACATGCCCTACACCAAAGTAGGCGTCAACAAGGTTTCCAATCACCGGATCATGAGCCCGCTCAAGAACGACATGAAGCCCTGCATGCAGTGCCATACTGAGAGCGCCGAGTGGTTGAGAGACCAGGTGATCGCGATACAGGACAGGACCGTGTCGATGATGGTTCGGTCCGGCTACGCAACGGCGACGGCGGCGAAGCTGTTCGAGATGGCGAACAAGGCCCAGGAGTCAGGAAAGAAGATCGATATGACCCTCTACAACAAGGCCAAGGACTACTATGAAGAGGCGTTCTATCGCTGTGTGTTCGTAGGTGCTGAGAATTCCGTTGGTTTCCATAACCCGACGGAGTCGATGAGGATCTTGGGCGATGCGACAGCCTTTGCAATGAAGGCGGAAGGGGTCCTGAGGCAGGCGCTGGCGAAGGCAGGTGTTGATGTGCCTGTGAAGGTCGACCTCGAACTGCATAAATATCTGGACAGCCGGGGCGAGAAGAAGCTGAAGGGCAACCCGGCGTTCGAGTTCAAGGATCCCTCTGGAGTCCAGTACAGGATGTAGGGCAGCATTCAGGTGCCGGATCACCGTGAAACCGAACGAGTCCCTTCTTTGATGAAGGGACTCGTTCTTTTGCCCGGACGTGATGCAAACAAGGACTCGGCCCTCGCTTGTGGAGCCTACTTCTCGAAGAGCTTCACAAACTTCCCATACCCGTCCTTCACCAGGTCCTCCTTCGGGATGAACCGAAGCGCTGCCGAATTCATGCAGTAGCGCAGACCAGTGGGCTGGGGGCCGTCGTCGAACACATGCCCGAGGTGCGAGTCGCCGTGCTTGCTTCTTACCTCGGTCCGTACGGAGAACCAGCTCCGATCCTCTTTCTCAACGATGTTGCCAGGCTCGAGGGGCTTGGTGAAGCTCGGCCATCCCGTGCCTGATTCGTACTTGTCCAGGGAGCTGAACAGAGGCTCGCCTGAAACGATATCGACATAGATGCCCGCCTTTTTATTGTCCCAGTATTCGTTATGGAAGGCCGGCTCCGTGCCGTTTTCCTGCGTTACCTTGAACTGCATGGGAGTCAGCCTTTTTTTCAATTCATCTTTGGACGGCTTCACAGAGACGCCCGCATCAGAGTCCATGGTCTTTCCCGTAAGCATCGCATCATCCTTTCCCCAGATCTTTGCCAGATACTGGTCGCGTCCTGAATTGTAGCGGTAGAACTTATACCGGATCGGGTTTTTCTTCCAATAGTCCTGGTGGTATTCCTCGGCGCGGTAGAAAGGCCCGGCAGGACGGATCTCGGTGACTATCGGTTTATCGAGACGGCCCGACAGCTCAAGATCTTTTTTAGATTTTTCAGCTAGTCTCTTCTGCTCTTCATTGTTATAAAAGACGGCAGACTTGTACGATGATCCGCGGTCCACAAATTGACCTCCGGCATCTGTGGGGTTGATCTGCCTCCAAAATACGTCCAGGAGCTTCCCGTAGGTCACTTTTGCGGGGTCATAGATGACCTCCACAGCCTCCACATGGCCGGTCGTCCCCGAAGACACTTCTTCATACGTGGGATCTGCCTTATGACCGCCGGTGTAGCCGGAAATGACCTCTTTCACCCCATCCAGCTTCTCGAAAGGCGGTACCATGCACCAGAAACAACCGCCTGCAAAGATCGCCTTTTCAACATGCGGGGCATCACCTGCGTTTACCCCTGTAACCATGAGCGGCAGAACAAACAGCGTTCCTATGATGAGTTTTCCAAACATGCTAAACCTCTCTTTCTACTTAATATTATAACTTATAAACAGCTCTTTTTTATTCTACGGCAGCACACGCCTCTATCAGCTGTCTGAATGAAGAATAGCTCACCAGGGTCACGGAATCGTCACGGAGGGATAAAGTGATGGTCACGAAAAAGATTAGGACTAAAGGCTGAATCTCTTGGGCACGATCATGATGTCATGGCCGGGTCCTAGAGACAGGCAGGCTGAAAGTAAAAGTGGTGCCTGCATTGACCGTGCTTTTGACCTTAAGATCGCTACCGTGGAGTTCAAGGATTCGCTTAGTGATGGCCAGGCCAAGCCCTGAACCCGAGTTACTGTCCTGACTGCTTCGGTCCCTTCGATAGAAGCGATCGAACAGATGGGGGATGTCTTCAGGCCGGATGCCGGAGCCAGTATCCGAAACGTGCACTGCTATCCGTTCGTTGTCGGGAACGGCATTGATGCTGATGGAGCCGTTCTCCGGCGTATATCGCAGGGCGTTTTCGACGAGATTTTCTATCGCCCGTTCGCAAAGCCCTATATCAGCGAAAACCAAGGGAAGATTTTCTACGATGTCCATCCGGAGCTTTATCTTTTGCTTCTCGGCAGAGAGCTGGAACTTCTGCAGAATATCCTGAACGAGCTCACTCAGCGAGAACGGTTCGAAGCGGACCTGGACGTCCGGCGCATCCAGCTTGGCGAGTTCGAAGAGTTCGGCGACCAGCTTCGCCAGCTGGTCGGCGCGTTTGATTGCGATCATAAGATAGTTCCGCTGTTCCTCAGCAGTCGATGCTCCTTCCTTCAGGAGCAGGGTCTCGAGGTAGCCCTGGAGAGATGTCAGGGGCGTCCGGAGGTCGTGAGTGATATTGGCGATGAATTCCCGCCGGCGCGCATCTGCCGCTCTCAGTTCCCTGATCTGGAGTACGATGCGATCGGCCATTTGCGTGAAGATTGTGCCGATCCTGTCGATTTCATTTTTCGAACCAACGCGAAAACGGCGCGAGAAAAAAGCGGGTTCCGAAAAGTCACTTTGCCGGAACGCCTCAATCGCCGCGGTAAGCTGCCGGAGCGGTCGCGTCATCCTGTTGAACAGAAGCAGCGCAGTCAGCAGTGCGAAGAGCAGGCCTCCTGCCGCGGCCCACATGCTGAGCCGGAGGATGTAACTGCTCTGGAGCACCTGTGCCTCTGTTTCAAATTCTTCGCCGCCCAGGATGATATAGAGATAGCCTTCGGTGCGGCCGTTCAGCGTGATGGGCGCAACGGAGAATATTTTTTTCTGTCTGAGGTCGCGCGGATCATCACCCAGGATGGGTAGGGGGGATGTCCCGGTCAGCAGCCGTTTCACGGGCTCCAGCGACACGAACTGCCTTTTCACCCTCCCGGGAGGCGCGGAGAATGCCACGATGTTCCCGTTCGGGTCGAGGAGATAGACCTCGATGACGGGATTGACGATCATCAGCATATGGAAAATATTCTCCAGCGCGTGTTCATCGACCCTGCCGTCCTTTATCAGGATCTTTTCCGAGACCAGATGCTGCGCCAGGATGCGGTTGATCTTCTGGTTCACTTCCTCGAAATAAAGACGGGTGGTGTAGAGCGTCAGCAGGATGTACAGCACGCCCATCAGCAAGAAAAGCCCGAGCAGCACGGCGGCCAGCCTGGCATAAAGGTTCTTGAACATGATGCTACTCCTTTTCGAAATCTTCCGAGTCAGAGAACTTATAGCCGATCCCCCGGACACTTAAAATGTAGCGGGGCCGGGCTGAGTTTTCTTCTATTTTTGCCCTGAGACGGTTGATGTGGGAATTGACCGTGTGTTCGTAACCCTCATACCCGTACCCCCACACGAGGTTCAACAGCTCCATACGGGTATAGACCCGGCCGGGGTGTCTCGCAAAATGGAGCAGGAGATCGAACTCTTTGGCCGTCAAAGTCACTTGTGTACCCTTGAGCGCTACCCTCCGTTTTTCCACGTCGATTTCGAGGGCGCCTGCCCTGATCACTTTCTGCAATTCGAGCGATGATTCCGACTTGAGCGCTTCCTCGCGGCGGAACAGGGCTTTGACCCGGGCCAGAAGCTCCCGGATGCTGAATGGCTTGGTCAGATAATCGTCAGCACCGATCTCAAGGCCGAGGACGCGGTCAAGCTCGGTAGATTTGGCCGTAAGCATGAGGATGAGCGTGTAAGCCGATGCGGCCCTCACGCGCCGGCAGATCTCCAGCCCGTCCACACCCGGGAGCATGAGGTCAAGTATGATGAGGTCATGGGGCTTCGAGAGGGCCTGATCAAGGCCTGCACCGCCCTCATACGCCAGGCTTACTTCGTATCCCGCATCCTTCAGATGGAGCTTCAAAAGATCGGCGATGTCTCTGTCGTCTTCGATTATAAGGATTTTTCGCGACATGCGTCTCCGCCACCTACATTCTTGCCAGTGCTCCTCATAAAAGCATATCATAAAACTGAACCGTATCCAGATGCCAGCCGGTAATCTGACACAATCGGCAAGAGGAATCGGATCTGCTTTGAAGTCCATCTGAACGCTGAACAAGAGCAGAATGAATATCTCCTTCTTTCCATTGCCTTGAACGGAGGTTTATTGCAGTTTTACGGGAGTGGGGGTCAATGCGGAAATTCTTCCATGCAGGAAACAATGCACTGCGTGAAGTAACTGGAGCCGGAAGAATAATATGCTAGCTGGCCGCGGAGCAAGCCTCGGCCGACGCCGTGAGCCTGATCATATGATCGCGCACGGCATCGGCTTCGATGTCGAGGTCCGGGATCTGCGAGGAATCTTTCACGTCCTCTGATTCCCGCGTGAGCGGGTGAAGGTGCCGGACAGCGTGGTCAGCAGTGTATTTGACTTTGGCGCACTTGTCCTTTGGGGATGTCACGAGGACAGGTTGTCAGCGTCACAACCTTCTCGGGTTCAATCCTCTACAATTATTTTACCTGTCATCCCTTCATGGCCATCTCCGCAGAAGATGTCACAGTGAAATTCGTAGGTGCCGGCCTTTGGCGCAATGATGGTTACTCTTGTGGCTTTTCCCGGCTCTATGGTCGCCCGGACCCCTCCCAGATCGGGGACCGTGAATCCATGTATCCGGTCAAGTGAAGTAAACTCCAGTACCACCGGAACGCCCTTCTTGATCTTGATCTCGTTCGGAGAGTATTCAAACTTTTTTGCCGTGATCTTTATTACTTGATCCGGCTGATCCCCTGCGAACAGGCCGGCGGCAGACAAACTCAGCGTAAACACCGTGATCATGATGAGGGTGTGCCGGAGAGCATAATTTATCGATGTCATTATCTTATCCTTTCTTTATGGGATATTCTGTAAGCACATATTCCGCTTTTTCAACGTTCGCATCGACGCTTCGGTATCCCAGGCCTTTATAGGGCTCGGCGGGATCCCAGGGGATCGGTATTCGCTTCGGTACGGAACCGGCCACGGGCAACGGGAACATCAGGCCCTTGGCAGCGTGATGGGGAATATGGCCTGTCATGTGGTGATGTTCCTGATGGATGTGCCCATACAGGACGGTTACGTTCTGGTAAGGCATGAGGAGGTCAACGGCCTTTGCCCCGTCGCGGGTCCACCAGTCCCAATTCGGATACAGATCAAAGAGGGGCCGGTGCGTCAAGACCACGATCCGCGAGTCTTTGCCGAGTTTTTTCAGTTCATCACTCAGCCACTGCAGCTGCGGGTCCGTGATGCTTGATGTCGGGTCGGAAACGTTGTCAATGGCGATGAAATGCACGCCCTTGTGTTCGAAGGTATAGTGGGTCTTCCCGAAGTACTCCTGAAACGCCTCGCCGTTGTCCAGCCCGGCATCATGCTCGCCCGCCATGAACTTGACGTTCTTATTGTTCAGGCCGCTGATGATATCGCGCGCTTCGGCCATGCGTTTTCTTCGCTCCACGGGGTCGTCGGTCGTATGCGTTATATCGCCGGTAAATACGATGAAATCAGGCTGCGTTTTCATGCTGTTGACGGCCGCGATGGCTTTTTTCAACGTTCCCGCGAAATCGGGGTTTGCCTTCGAGTCGTTGAATCCCCAGTGCGTGTCCGACAGCTGAACGAAAACAAAGTCATCCTTGCCGCCAGCCGCCTCTGTCGCATTCGCTCTGCCATGCTGCCCCAAAACGAGAACTGCACCACCCATGCCGAGTAGCTTTAGAAAATCCCGTCTGTCGATACTCATGGTGTCCTCCTATGGTTGAGTTGATAATATCATTGCGTCTGCGCTGCAAGCTTCAGACTGATGCGGAGCAGGCTCCGCCGCAGTGCTTTCACCAAGAAATCCAAGCGGTTATTTCCCGAACGGGCATACCGGGTATCGGCACACACCGCACTTCATGCAAAGTCCGCCGTGCCCCAGCTCTGCCAGCTCCCTCCTGCCGACCTTTTCCCCGGCCAGCACCCGGGGAAGAACCAGGTCGAAAACAGTTGCCTTCGCGTACATGCCGCAGGCGGGAATGCCGAGAACGGTCGCTCCGTTGATCGAGGCGATCAGAAACATAGCGCCGGGCAGCACTGCAGACCCGTATGTTATGTCCGTTGCGCCTAGCTCCCCGATGGCAAACCGGGTCACATCATCAGGATCGACCGACATGCCGCCCGTCGTTATCAGAAGATCGGCTCCCGCCTTCAGCAGTTCCTTGAGCCGCTCCACGATGAACGCCTTATCGTCTGGCGCATAATAAACGCCGACAAGCTCCCCGCCGACCTCTTCGATCTTCTTCGTAATGATCGGCGCGAATGCGTCCTTGACTCTTCCGTGATAAACTTCGTTTCCCGTTATGACCACGCCGGCTCGCGGTTTGCTGATTTTCTTTACGGCAATGACGCCCGTTCCCCGGGCATTACGGGCCGCTTCCGCTATGCTCACGACCTGATCGATCACGTCTTTCTTCACCACTAACGGAATTGCCCGCGTACCCGCGATGGTCTGCCCTTTTTTCACAACTGTATTATCATGCAGCGTTGCACACATCACCTCGCCCGGCATATTGAATGCCAGAAGCGTCTCTCTGTCGATTTTCAAAAGCCCGTCATGTTCCGCAATGATGCTGATCTTGCCTTCATATGGTTCGTCTTCAATCGCCACACCGCTGCCCATGAGCGCGTTGGCAATCGCATACGCGGCGTCGTTCTCGTGCATCTCGTCTTCGGAAATGTGCAGCACGAAGAGATGCTCCTTGCCGAGCCGCTGAAGGTGGCAGACATCCTCTTCCCGGATTATGTGGCCTTTCTTAAAGGCACGTCCCTTGAACTCTCCGGGCCGGATCTCAGTAATATCATGGGCTAGCACTGTGCCTACAGCCTGATGGACGGGTATCGTCTTCGCGCCTCGTTGTCGTTCCTCGTGTGGGAAATCACACATGAGAACCTCCCTTGAATATGCTTCTGAATCGCTTATCCACAAGATCCTGTATCCCCTTTTCAAGCGCCTCGTACTTCTTCAAGAATTTCCTGGCATCATCCGTCAGCGTGGTGCCACCTCCGTTCCTTCCGCCGGTCTGACGCTCGACCAGCTTCACGCCAAGCCGGTCCTCCATGACCTTGATGTGCCCCCATGCCTTTCGGAAGGATATATCGACTTCCTGCGCCGCCCGGTTTATTGAACCATACGAGTCTATGGCTTCCAGCAGAAACCGCCTGCCCCGGCCGAAAACCGGTTCACCGCCGATTTCGATCCATATCTTTGACCTGATAGCCAGACCGTTATGGTTTTCCTGCATAACGCGCGGCAAAAAAGTATTCTTTACTTCGTAATAGCCGCCCTCGGCGCACGCAACACAGAGCACCCTGCCGTCCCGATAGATTTCCCTCATGTCCTGAACGTGCTCACCGCAAGAGTCGCACTGCACTCTTCGCGTCGGCCTTCCCGGCATATCCTCGGGCCTTACGTTCACGGTAACGTCCATCACATCGAAGAGCTCGTTGTCCGACATGACCTTGTATGCTTCAAGCTGCGCCATGTACTTGTTCTCGATGTCGGGGAAGAGATCTTTTGCTTTTTCGCATGAGTCCCTCCTGGCGGCGATCCGCGCCGCCTTGTTCATCTTCAGGTTCACGTACGTGGCGGCCATCTTGCCGTAATCAAAGTATTTCATGCTCCGCTTCCCCAGGCTGCACCCGGTGACGGATTGGACCGCGTCCGTGGCGCATCGATCCATCTCGACGAAAACGATGAGGTTCTTCCGGTCGCTTCCTTTCGGATCTGAAATTCCGATTTCCCGGAGGCCGAGCATGGACATCCGGACGCCGAGTACCTGCCCCGGGCAGAGATGTCCATGCATTTTTACCGATTCCTGGAGGAGGGGTTCAAAATTAATGAGGGACATAATTCACTCCGTAATTCCTGCTCATTCAGGCATTCACCGGTTGAGTCAATAACGTAAGGTACTGGAAGAAAGCGCACGTCCAAGCCTGTGAAGCATCATGCGTAGAGCAGCCATGTCACCGGTGATTCGTCTACGCGGCGAGCAGCACGTTCGTCAACGCTGCATCCCGGGGTGGAAAAACAGGTTCGGTCCTCCGCGCATCTTGCCCTCTTTGTCCATCAGCATGTCGAGCGCAAGTGTGGCAAGGTCATCCGCCATTGCTTCCATCCTCGAGTCTTTTGCCAGATAAAACAGTTTCAGGTAAGAGTTGCAGTTGTTGCAGCTCTCC
>DASPSR010000031.1:0-16861 GCA_035623825.1 Nitrospirota bacterium | reverse complement strand
CGAGCTTTTACCAGGACAAAATCATCATTGCGGAGGCGGCGTGCTACGATACACACGAAGCATATAAGAACTTCGGGTATCTGCGCCTTCTTAAAGAGTATAATGTTGAGCTTATCGACTTGAATACTGGCCCGTATGAGGTGTATTCGCTTATCGACCGGCATAATAAGCCAATTACCGTGAAGCTCTCTCGCATGCTGCTGGACAAAGAAAATTACATCATTTCAGCGGCCAAATTGAAGACGCACGATACCGTCGTCGTGACCCTGTCCCTCAAAAACATTGCAGTGGGGAGCATCGTGGGAAAAGACAAAAAGTCTGTGCATCAGGGAGTCAAACGAACAAACCTCATTATTGCCGGGCTTGCCGGGCGTGTCCGGGTGGATCTTGCGGTAATCGATGGTTTCGAAGGCATGGAAGGAGACGGACCAACAAGTGGCGATCCGGTTCATCTAGGAATAAGCATCGCAAGCATTGACGCACTTGCGGCGGATAGGGTTGCCTGTGAGATCATGGGTGTAAACTTTCATAACGTCGGATACCTTCATTACTGTGCTGAACAGGGCGTCGGTGAAGCCGATCTGAACAAGATAGAAGTCTTCGGAGAAAGGCTGAGTGATTGCATCAGGCCTTTCAAGCTCCATCGAATGGTGAATGAGCAGTACTCCTGGAAGAGTGAAGCATAAGCTATGTACGATTTAACAATCTTCGTCGGTAAAAATTATTCAGGCCTTCTTTTTCATGAAATTCTTATTTTGTGATATTGCAGTTCTCCATCGAGTTCGTCCTGCAAAGGCTCAACCGATGCGTCATTTGGAAACTCCGTATTTCAGCCGAAATTATTATCTGAATTGTGATACGATGTGAGCCGCATTGCTTAATACTTTTTTATAAATCATTCTTCTATAGTATGTCCGGCGGTAATACGCCGCAAATGCTTCTGCGACGAATGTATGCGGCTCAATAATGGTCATGGACCAATTTACCTCGACTCCCATCTTTGCTGGTCGTCCGAGTGCGATCACATGTCGCACGCCATCTTGGCAAATCCGCTCTTAACGCCGGTTTGACAGAAGGGAAGAAGACCAAGAATGAAAAGATCAGCAGTCATCTCAACGATCATATTAATATTTGGAGTATGTACTCAGGTGGTTGCGGAGGAGGAATCCGTTAACTATTCGGGGGACTTATGGTCCCGATCGACACTCATGGGAGACTGGGGTGGTCTTCGCAATGACCTGGCAAAAAAAGGAGTGACTCTCGATCTGAATCTTACCCAGATTGTGCAAGGCGACATCGGCGGAGGAAAGAGGACAGGTTGGCAGTACGGTGGCCGCGGGGACCTCATGCTCAACGTCGATACGCAAAAGCTGGGATGGTGGCCCGGGGGGTCCTTTATGGTGGAGGTGGAGGGTAATTTTGGCAATTCTGTCAACTCCTATACGGGAGCTCTCATGCAGGTCGATGCCAATCAGATTTTCCCAACGACGAGCAGTAACGAAGTCAATATGCCAGCAGTGATGTTTACGCAGTTTTTCTCGAATTACGTTGGCGTGTTCCTTGGCAAGCTCGATACCATGGACGGTGATGCAAACGAGTTCGCGCACGGCAAAGGTGACACACAGTTCTTTAATCTTGCATTTAACAACAACCCTGTCAGTTTGTTGACTCCGTATTCTACGCTGGGTGCGGGAGTGATCATACTGCCTACTGCTGACGCAGATGCTGCCACCATAAGTGTTTCTGTGACCGATGCAGACGGACAAGCTAACAGCAGCGGCTTTAATACCGTATTCGACGACAACACCATCTATAGCATTGAGGGGAGGGTGCGGACAGACTTCCTCGGACTTACCGGGCATCAGCTAGTCGGCGGATTCTATTCGAGCAAGGACTATACATCACTTAACCAGAACTTGCGCTTCATCGTCGCAAATGGCGCCATTGAGCAGAAGGACTATACCTGGGCCGTATATTACAATTTTGATCAGTACCTGTACGAGCCCAAAAAAGGTTCGGGTCAAGGCTGGGGCATCTTCGGAAGGTTCGGGGCCTCTGACGGCGATCCCAATCCTGTTCACTACTTTATCAGCATAGGGGTCGGCGGCAGGGGGGTGATCCCCGGTCGGCCTCTGGACGGCTTCGGCTTGGGATATTATTACATAAATATCAGTCAGATAACGTTTACAGGACCAATTCAAACAAGAACGGCATTGGGGGACGAACAGGTGTTCGAGGGCTACTATAATTATGCGATAACGCCATGGATGACATTGACTCCTGACATCCAGGTGATCAACCCTGCCCAGCAACGGCTCATAGACTTCAGCACCAGGGACGTCCTTGGAAGACCAATCCCGGTTATAGTTAAAGATCACATAGGCACGGCAACGGTGCTCGGCTTCAGGCTTCGGATTGTGTTCTGATGACTGAGAGACTTCGGTTATGCAATATCTTAATAATATCTCATTCGATATCGATGCTCGACTTTGATTCGTGCTATAATCAATTATTTAGTGATATTTGTATTTAGTGATTTCGATTGATCAGCGCTGAAGGGCAACAAATTAATTTTTAGCTGGTATCTTTATGTAGTCTTGACTGTGATATGAACGAGTCGGAATATTTAAAAAAATCGCAAGATTTCTCGCTTGTAGCAGGGGGACCACTCTACCAGCTCTTGATTCGTGCGCGGTTAGAGGACTCCTCCCTCGGGCATCTCACAAAACGTATTATCGTTATTACCCTCCTGGCATGGCTCCCGCTATTTCTTCTCTCTCTGCTCGATGGCAAGGCGCTTGGTAGCGTACGGATACCTTTCCTTTACGACATAGAAATGCAACTACGTTTCTTGCTTGCGTTGCCGCTGCTCATAGGAGCCGAGCTAATAATTCATACACGGATCAGGATAGTCGTTCAGCAGTTCTTGGAGCGGGGGATCATTCCTAAGGAGTCGCTTTCGCGATTCGACGCGATTATCGATTCGGCCATGAGACTGAGGAATTCAGTTGCAGTCGAGGTCATCCTCCTCCTGGGTGTCTTTGTAGGTGGTCATTTCCTCTGGAGCGCCGCGAGCGGAATGGGGCAGGTTGTCCAGCAAAACACAACCTGGTATGCGACAAGCAGTAACGGCGTTGTGCATCTATCGCCCGCCGGATACTGGTACACTTTTGTGAGCCGGCCTCTTGTTCAGTTTATTTTTGTCCGCTGGTATTTTCGACTTTTTGTATGGGCTCGCTTTCTGTGGCAGGTCTCAAAGCTCAATTTGCACCTTGTTCCCACCCACCCAGACCGCATGGCAGGTCTTGGTTTCATCTCGGCAAGTGTAGATTCCATGTCGCTGTTTATCCTTGCGCATGGGGCACTGCTTTCGGGACTGATAGGCGGCCAGATTTTTTATGCTGGAGCGAAACTGATGGATTTCAAAGTCGAGGGAAGCGTCGTTATCGCCGTAGTCATGTTCATGGTGTTAGGCCCGTTGCTTGTCTTCATCCCTCACCTGGCACGTGCGAGGAGGGTCGGCCTGCGCGAGTACGGGAAGCTTGGGAGCCGGTATGTAGAGGAGTTCGATCAGAAATGGGTCCGTGGTGTTGCAGCGCCGGACGAGCAGCTGATCGGGAGTGGCGATATACAATCTCTCGCCGACCTCGGGAACAGTTTCGAGATAGTCCGGGGCATAAAACCTATCCCGTTTACCAGAGAAGCGGTCATTCAGCTCATCGTCATCATCCTGCTGCCTGTCCTTCCCCTGGCCCTTACCATGATGCCGTTGGAAGAGTTGATCAAACGCTTTTTCGGTATCATTTTCTGACATTAATCTCTCCGCTTCTCTGCGCCAAAACATAGGGCATCCTGCAAAGTTTTTTTAATGCGTCGGATTTGAACTTGATTATAAGCGAAAGCACGGGAATCATTGAAATTATCACTCAAGGAATTCTGCGGCTAGTCTAAGGTTAAATCTCAAAAGAGGTGTGCCTATGGAATGGATGTTAGCTTCACAAGTATGGATTGGTTTGATTACTTTGACTGCTTTGGAGATCATTCTGGGAATAGACAACATCGTGGTGATTTCCCTCCTGACGAGCAAATTGCCTTATGAGCATCAACCGAAAGCTCGTCAGATTGGTATTGGGCTAGCCCTGTTAACGAGATTATTATTCCTTCTGAGCATTGCGTGGTTGGCAAGCCTGAAGACGCCTCTTTTTTCATTATTCAGCATTAACTTTTCAGTCCGTGATCTTATTCTGATCGCTGGCGGTCTCTTCCTGATCTATAAGGGAACTCATGAAATTCATCGGATGTTTGAAAGTGAGGACAAACAGACGGTCACGAAGGTAAGGACTACGTTTGTGGCTGTTGTCACACAGATCATCTTATTTGATATTGTCTTTTCCATTGATTCTGTCATCACAGCTATCGGTATGGCACAGAATCTTGGTGTCATGATAGCGGCCATAACTATTGCAATGCTACTCATGCTGGTGGCTTCATCAGCGATCAGCAAGTTTATCGACCGTCATCCTTCACTGAAAATGCTTGCGCTCAGTTTTCTGCTCATGGTTGGCGTCACTTTAACGGCAGACGGAATGGAATTCCATATACCCAAGGCTTATATTTATTTTGCAATGGGGTTTTCCGGGTTAGTAGAAACACTTAATATCCTGTCTGGAGCAAGACGAAAAAAAGAGCGACAGGCTTTCGATTCATCACAATAAAATCAGTATGACAGAACAGAAACACAGGTAAAAATAGTAAAAGAAAGCGCAAAATGGACCTTGCACTGAACAAATGATACAATCTCGCGATGAACATGGGGCTGTTTTTAAGTTCTAGCGCTTGATGGAGTGGAAAGGGATTTGCTTGAAAGAACGTGAGAAGGAGAAGCGCACGCGGAAACTGGATGCCCTATGAAAGGAGCAACGAGATGGACTGGTTCGTCAAAACATTTCAGCAATACCCAGAGCTGGCAATCTTCCTGACGTTGGCGCTCGGCTACTGGGTTGGAAACATCAAGTTCGGCAAGTTCAACCTCGGCGCGGTAACTGGCGTTTTGCTCGCCGGCGTCCTTATCGGGCAGATGCAGATTTCCATTTCCCCGAATGTAAAATCGGTTTTCTTCCTGCTATTCCTTTTTGCCGTGGGCTATGGCGTCGGGCCTCAGTTCTTCCGGGGCCTGAAGAGCGATGGGGTTCCCCAGGTCACCTTCGCCGTGCTTCAGTGCCTCGTCTCCTTGTTTACCGTATATGTGGTCGCCAAGATTTTGGGCTTAGACGTCGGGGCGGCGGCAGGGCTATTGTCTGGATCCCAAACGATTTCCGCGGTGCTCGGTGTCGCCACGGACGCGATCAATCAGCTCGGCATCTCCCCGGAGGAAAAAACCAAGCTTCTCAATCACATGCCGGTTGCATACGCGGTGACCTACATTTTCGGCACTGCCGGCTCCGCGTGGCTTTTGGCGTCCATCGGGCCCAAACTGCTTCGCGGTGACTTGGCAGAAGAGTGTAAAAAGCTTGAGGCAAAGATGGGCGGAACTGAGGCTGAACCTGGAGTCCTGTCACTGGCCCGCCGATTCGATGTGCGCGCTTACCGTGTGACCAATCAGGATATAGCGCACAGGACCGTTGCTGAGCTCGAGGCCTTACCGAGGGATGCTCGTGTTTTTATTCTTCGGGTCCGCCATAGCGGTGCGATCATCGAGCCCGAGCCCGCGACGGTCATACTTCGGGACGATGTAGTCGTCGTGGCCTACCGTCAGGACATGCATGTGGAACGTGGTGCCATGATCGGACCCGAGGTCGATGATAAGGAACTGCTTGATTTCCCTGCGGCAGTGCTCGATGTGGTGATAACGAACAAGTCTCTTGCAGGAAAGACACTGGCTGATTTAGCAGCCAACGAGTTCGCGCGTGGAGTTTTCTTGCGAAAACTCATGCGGGCAGGGGAGGAGATGCCTTTCATGCCAGCCACGACAGTCGACCGCGGCGATGTGCTGACACTTGTAGGCGCTAAGCGCGATGTTGAAAGTGTAGCAAAGGAGCTTGGATATGCTGACCGCCTCACGAACACTACCGACATGATATTCGTGGGGGTAGGTATTGTTCTGGGCGGTCTTGTCGGAGCTCTGACGATAAGGCTGGGCGGGATTCCCTTACGCCTCAGCACGAGCGGTGGTGCGCTCATCGCCGGGCTCGTATTCGGCTGGCTCCGGTCCGTGAAGAGAACGTTCGGTCGAATCCCTGCCCCAGCAGTGTGGATCTTTAGTAACCTAGGTCTCACCGCGTTCATCGCTGTTGTCGGAATCAGCGCTGGTCCGAGTTTTGTGGCGGGTCTGAAACAGGCAGGGCTGAGTCTGTTCGTCACCGGACTCATAGTGACGTCGATCCCGTTAATCTTGGGAGTTCTCATGGGCAAATATATCTTCAAGTTCCACCCGGGTATCTGCCTGGGAGCAGCGGCAGGCGCACGAGCGACGACGGCGGCGCTTGGAATGATCGAGGATGTGGCCAAAAGCAAGGTGCCTGCCCTCGGTTATACTGTCACCTATGCCGTGGGCAACACCCTGCTGACGATCTGGGGTTTGGTAATCGTGTTACTCATGGCGTGATTTTATTAAATGAGAAATGGGAATGTCATAACAGGAGAAATCATAAGGCATCGACCTCTTGAGCTGGGCAAAAGGAGTCGCTCACGCCGACAACTAAGCGACGTGTGATCTCGTCGTTAATCGGAGAAGCCACAACTCGTCGTTGATATGTTTCAAGCAGAAATGCGCAGACCATTGAATTGGCCGCCAGTGCCTGTCACACGATTGATCGAGAATCGGACTATGTTCAGTTTATCTGGGTGCTTTGATTGAAGAGGTTTATTTCGACAAAACAATATGAGGCCTATGTTCACACGTACATCAAAAATTTTGTTGATTGCCGTCCTTTTTCTTACAGGGACGGCATGGGCTGAGGAGAGCATCACGATTGCGGATTTTTCGGGCGCACTCAATGAGGGCGGAGTTCCCGCTGGATGGCAGCTCGACAAAAAATACGTCATGGCGGATCTCACAATTGCCAAGGACGACGAAATCTCAAGCTCTCCTCAGGCAGATACCGCTTCTCCCTCGGCGAAGTGGTCTTTCTCGATTACGCCCTACCTTTGGTTGCCGAATGTCGACGGCACACTGAAATACAACATTCCGCCGGGGGCCGGAGGCAGCCCGGACGTCGAGGTCGGCCCGAACGAATATCTCCAGAATCTCCAGGCCGTCATCATGATATCGGGTGAGGCTCACAGGGACCGATGGTCGGTGTTCACCGATCTGATCTATCTGAGCTTCGCCGATCAGGATAGTTCGGTAAAGACCATCAATTTCGGCGGAAATCTCGTAAGCTCCAGCGCGAACGTCGCCACCAGTTCAACGTTTCGGGGAATTGCCTGGACGCTCGCCGCAGGCTATACCGTGGAGACCGGCAAGGCTGTGATGCTGGACGTGATCGGCGGGATGCGCTACTTCGAGATTTCAGCCACTTCAGACTGGCAGCTTGCGACGTCGGTTACCGGACCTGGGGGAGTGCAGATCTTCCCGCGGGCCGGCGGAGTCTCAGAGAGCAAAAACCTCTTGGACGGGATTGTCGGTGTCCGTGGGCGCGTTCTGCTTGGCAACGGCAAGTGGTCAATCCCATACTACATCGATGTCGGCACGGGATCTTCGAACCTGACGTGGCAGTGGCTGCTCGGCGTCGCCTATTCATTCAATTGGGGCGGAGTGACACTCGCTTACCGTGATCTTTTCTATGATCAAAAAGACGATAAATTCCTTCAGGACCTTCGCTTCAGTGGCCCGACGCTCGGTGTAACGTTTCGCTTCTGAGCGGGAATGATTTCACGGAGAAGGTCTGAGCAGAACGGGGCATGGATCGTGACATGCCCTTTTTATGTTTCTTGCCACACATCTCCATAAATGAAAAAAGTGAAAAGGTGCCAGTCCTGGAAATTGACAGCTTATCATATCGTTGTTAGTATTTAATTAAGATCAAACAATGCAGGCCCTTCACGAGAGGGGATGGAAAGAGGCCTCTAAGCTACTGACCCACGGCCCAGAGGCAATCCAACAAAAAATCCAACTCTCTACCTGATTTAATAACCAGAGCCCTCAATTCAGCTTGGGAAAGCTGCATGAACGGGGGCGCAAGTTGACGAGCCGAATAAAGAGGCATGATACCTGGTCTTGCGTCAGCATGACGGAAGAACGCGGAGGATAACCCATGAACCTGCTTCTAAGCGAGATACGCCGCAATCCGCTCCTCTGGTTACTTGCATTTGTGCC
Source organism: Nitrospirota bacterium (assembly GCA_035623825.1). Taxonomy (GTDB): domain Bacteria; phylum Nitrospirota; class UBA9217; order UBA9217; family UBA9217; genus DASPSR01. The sequence continues at coordinate 8,544 of DASPSR010000031.1, read as the reverse complement.
GGTGGTGCTCATCATCGAGCATCTGGGGGCCGGAGCGCCGACACTACTCTTTGTGCTCTCCATCCTCGCCATCGTGCCGCTCGCGGCACTACTCAGTCATGCTACAGAGTCGGTTGCTGCCAAGACTGGCGACGCGGTCGGAGGACTGCTCAACGCCACGCTGGGGAACCTGACCGAGCTGGTAATCGCCCTGACTGCCCTGCGGGCGGGGGAATATATGCTGGTGAAAGCGTCCATAGCCGGCGCGATCGTCACCAATTCTCTGTTCATGCTGGGCGCTTCGTTCCTGCTGGGCGGGCTCAAGCATCACACGCAGGAATTCAATCGTGCGAGCGCCCGGCTTCAGGCAGGCCAGTTATTTCTGGCGACGATCGCGCTGCTCCTGCCATCCGCCGTGGGTGCCGCGGACTCAGCTCAGAACACGGCCTTCACAGAGAAGTTAAGCGTGTCCCTGGCGATCGTCCTGATCGCGGTCTATGGCTTCGGGCTGATTTTCACGCTCAGGACGCACCGCCAGTTCTTCGGCGCCGCAGAGAGCCATTCGGAGGATGGTGACGCGCAATGGCCGATTGGCCTTGGGGACCTTGGGCGGCGTTACCGTGTTGGTCGCGCTGGTCAGCGAGGTCTTCGTCGCGTCCGTGCAGGGCGCCGCACTCGCACTGGGGATGAGCAAGGCATTCGTCGGATTCATCGTTGTGGCGCTGGTGGGAGGTGCGGCGGAGATGGCCTCGGCGTTCGCGGGAGCCCGGAAGAACCGCTTGGACCTGAGCGTTAGCATCGCGCTCGGAAGCTCGACGCAAATCGCACTCTTCGTGGCACCGGTGCTGGTGCTAGCAAGCTATGCCCTAGGGCCACAGCCGATGACCTTGGAGTTCTGGCCTGGCGCTGTACTGATGGTGCTGCTCGCCGCCATCACGGCCGCCCTCGTATCCAACGGCGGCCGCTCGGCTTGGTTTATTGGCGTCCTGGTAATAGCGGTATATCTGACATTCGCCGTCACGCTTTACCTGCTTCCTCCCCGCGTGCCCTGAGACGGGCAAATCTTTTATTGCGCCGGATTGGATCTTCGCAGAGACCGGGGGAGGATGAGAAAGGGGATTTTATGTCCAACGGGGAAAAGGAGAAACGTGAGCGCGTGCTTGATCCAGTTAGCCGCATCTCAGAGATAATTTTCGGCGTGCTCATGGCGCTGTCGTTCACGGGGTCGCTCAACGCAGCGACGGCCGGGCGTGAGGAAGTCCGCACGATGATGCTGACGGCGCTAGGCTGCAACCTTGCGTGGGGCCTGGTCGATGCGGTCATGTACCTCATGGCGACGCTGACCGGTCGGGCGCGTAACCTGACTCTGCTGCAGATGGTCCGCTCTGCCCCGGATCCGCAGACAGCGCATGCAGGGATCGCTGAAGCCTTACCCGGCCGCTTGGGCGAGGAGATAGGTGCTGTTGGCCTGGAGGATGTTCGACGGCACCTTGTAGCGCTGTCGGAGCCGCCTACTTGCGCGCGCCTCGGCGTCGAGGATTACTTAGGAGCTCTCGGTGTATTCCTGCTCGTTGTCCTCTCGACCTTCCCGGTCGTTGTGCCGTTCATGTTTGTTTCCAAAACCGCCCTCGCCATACGCGTATCGAATGCGGTCGCGCTGGTGATGCTATTCATTGGTGGCTACCAGCTGGGACGCTATGCCGGCGGCATCGCCTGGCGGACCGGTCTTGCGATGGCAGCCGTCGGAGGCGTCCTGGTGTCCATCATAGTAGCGCTGGGGGGGTGAGAGTGCGGATAATCGGTGTCATTGCGGCATCGCTTTTGCTGGAGGTACTGACTTGCAACGCACAGGAAGGCAAAGGCATGCCGGCAAACCCTACGACCTCGGTCGCGCCCGGATGGACCTATTCGGTAACTGCATCCTACTATTCGTTCCGCCATCAGGACGACTTTTTTCTGGGAGTCGCAACGGCTGAGAAGGGGCCGCTGCATATCGAGGCACGCTACAATTACGAGGCAATCGACAGCGGCTCGCTGTTCGCTGGCTGGAAGTTTTCGGGGGGAGAAAAGATCGCCTACGAGTTGACGCCGATCCTTGGCGCGGTGTTCGGCGCGAAGGAGGGGATCGCACCAGGGTTCGAGGCGAGCATCAGTTATGGCATCGTGGACTTTTACACGGAGACGGAGTATGTGCGCGATCTCGAGGTGAGGCAGGACAGCTTCACCTACTCGTGGAACGAACTCGGCTTCAGCCCCCTGGAGTGGCTACGCTTCGGCGTCGTGAGCCAGCGCACTCTCGTTTACCAAAGTGAGCGAGATATCCAGCGGGGCTTCTTCGCACAGATCATGTACCGGAAGGCGACGCTCGGGGTTTATGACTTCAATCCTGATGACAGCGGCAGCCACTTCACAGTTTTTTCGCTCGGGTTCGAGTTTTAACAGACTATCCGCTCTAGTAGGCCGCGATACTTTCCAATTCAAGTGTTAGGAAACACAAAGATCCGGCACCCGAGAAAATAACGATTCAATTTATAAACATGTTGCAATCGTAATTTGTTAAAATTTCAATCCAACTAACCTGCGCATAGTAGGTGCTATCAATAAGGAGGGTGATACTGGAAATTGTTATTTTCCGGTTATAACTTTCGCTGAGACCTTCATCCTGAAAGACGCGAGCTTCCATCCTTAAAACTATTTAATATTTCATTCGGTAATCTTGTTTTTTACGCCTGCTATTTTTTGCTATGTAGTATCCAAAAAACATATCTGGTATCAGTGCTCACTCTTGATTTCTGCTATAATGACATTGTTCGGTTCTTCGTATATGTCAATTGGTGCAGCGCGGTAAGGCCAAAGTCTTCACGAAGCGAATAGCATTTATATTGTGACCGAATGAAAATAACGGCTGCTTCAGAAATACCTCCGCGCCGCAAGCGCCTATCGCGGAGAAGCAATGCAATATAACATCATAATTAAGAAAGGAGAGAAGTTTATGAAACGGTTTATCGCGAGAGGCTTGATTGTGGCAGTGCTCAGTTTAGTTTTGCTTGTTGCCGGTTGCGCATCATATTACAAGGTGACGGACCCGCAAACAGGCAATGTGTACTACACAGAGAAGATTGATAATCTTAAGAGCGGCGCTGTGAAGCTAAAGGATTCTCGAACTGGTAGCATGGTCACAATTCAGAATTCAGAAGTGAAGGAGATCAGCAGTGACGAGTATAAGGCAGGACTCGTAGCCCCGATAAGCAAGCCGACGACAGCTCCGGTTGCAGTCCCGGCAGCGGCACCTGCTCCAGCACCGACTGCAGCGCCCAGCACAGCACCAAGCGGCACGTAAAATCTTCCTATTCCCCACTCCTTTTCGGGCGCAGGGGGTGGGGAATTTGATAGGGAGCGTGGGATATCCTATTCCCTTGCTGGTTTTGAAAAAGATGTGACGACCGGGAATGGGGGCTATGCGAGATTTGGTCATAACTTTCCTTGAGCCTTTCATCCTGTAACCGTGGAGCTCCCTTTTGTTGAAACTATAATAACTTCATTTAGTAATCTTGCTCTTTACGCCTGCTACTTATTGCCATTTTATTCAATACCCTAAAAAGACAATCCTAAAATAATTACTGTGAACTACAGTCCGATTTGCTCTCTTCTCAATATTGTTTCCTAGGACATTTTTGCAAATACTTTGCATATCACAATGTTTAAATTATGAAACTATGTACTCAAAGTAACTTAATTCGGAAAACTTTGCAGTTTTATCTAATACTTAATTATTGTGACAACTCACAAGTAAATAGAAATATGATGTTTATAAAAAAATAAATAGCTGAACGGCTTATCTATTAAGTCGGAAAATATTACATAATTAATTTTTTCACGAATAGCTAATTTAAATTCTTTAATAATTAGCAGATTAATAATAGTTTTTTGTGGTATAAAAAATGCTTTAATACCTATGGATTAGTGTGCTCTGAAAACAAAAATCCATTGAATCAATTAGTATAAATAAGTTTTTCCGATAAAACTAAACTCTTCGTGAGAAAAGGGCGGAAACGGCTCGGATCTTATAAGACCAAGATGGCCGAATTTCCGAAGGATGATAACTTTGGCATGATTGGCTTTTTTTGACAAGGGCTCAGGGGTAGGCCCGGAAGAGCAATGTCATGAAAAACAAGAGGTTCATAATAGTGCTGGTGTCAGCTGTTGTGACCCTTACAGTGGCGCTGATATCCTGTGGAGGAGAGAGTGGAGGCACACTTCCTTTTAATACGGGAGTCGGGCAGGTCAGGCAGATCAGCGGAGATCGCGGAAGGATCGCGGTACTGAGGAGTATCGGCATCACCCCGAGCACTCCTCTGGGCATCAGCTCCGGAAAACGACTCCAGTTTGCTGCCATAGGTTCTTACTCCGACAATTCTGTGCAGAATATAACAGCCATGGTGGTCTGGAACTCATCTGACCCGTTAGTTGCGACTGTCAGTAACGAAGCTGGCTCAATTGGATTGGCAACAGCAGTATCCAAAGGTTATTGCAGCATATCGGCGACGCTGGATGGCATCTCAGGCTCAACAATCATTGGAGTTAATTGATTGATATGCGCCGACTGACAACGGAAGCGCGACTACCGTGTAGGGTTTGAAAAGGATGCACATAATAGATATGGAGGATATTAGCTGGTAATGAACGATCAAATATCATAGAGGAGGTGAATCCATCATGAAAAGGCTTGTTAAGAATAATAAGGTGAGCGTATTTTCAATGTTAATGCTGACGATACTCTTATTTGCTGCTACTGCCTCAGCCCAACCGTCTTACCTGGTGATAGACCTCGGCGGCCTTGGTGGCACGACTACAGTCGGCACGACCAGCTTCGGCGAAGGCATCAACGACTCCGGCCAGGTGACGGGGCAGGCGGCGATTACAACTGGTTACATTCATGCCTTCCTGTACAGTGGAGGCACCATGACCGACCTCGGCACCTTTGGTGGCACGACTAGCGTCGGCTCAGGCATCAACAACTCCGGCCAGATCGTGGGAGCTGCGGAACTTACGGGTGATACTGTCGTTCACGCCTTCCTGTACAGTGGCGGCATCATGGCCGACCTCGGCACCTTGGGCGGCACCAATAGCGAGGCCCAGGCCATCAACAACTCCGGCCAGATCGTGGGGGAGGCAAATCCTACCGGCGATACAATCCAGCACGCCTTCCTGTACAGTGGCGGTATAATGGCCGACCTCGGCACCCTGGGCGGCACCAATAGTTTCGGCTTCGGCATCAACACCTCCGGCCAGATTGTGGGGGTTTCGGATCTTACTGGTGATGCCGCCAGTCATGCATTCCTCTACAGTGGCGGCACTATGTCCGACCTCGGCACCCTGGGCGGTAGCGGCAGCAGGGCCAACGGCATCAACGACTCCGGCCAGATCGTGGGGAGTTCGTATCTTACTGGTGATGCCGCCAGTCATGCAATCCTCTACAGTGGCGGTACGATGACCGACCTCGGCACCCTTAGCGGCGACTTTAGCACGGCCTTCGGTATCAACAACTCAGGACTTATCGTGGGGACGTCAACTCTTACCGGCGATACGGTTCAGCACGCTTTCCTGTACAGTGGCGGCACGATGTATGACCTCAATAACCTGATACCTTCATCATCAGGGTGGGCCCTAATAGCCGGACAGGGAATAAATACCGCTGGTCAGATTGTCGGCGGGGGGACATTTAACGGAACTGTGCATGCATTTCTTCTGACGCCCGGGGCGGTTGTGTCAGTGCCAACAGGTGCGACGAACTTCTCCGTCGCTCTCGGTCCGCAAGTCAACCTTACCTTCAGTGACATTGTGTCAGGCGGAACTGTGACTGCTATCATGGTCTTGCCGGGTAATTTGCCTGTGCCGCCTACGAATTTCACGCTCCTGGGCGGCTCATCATATGACATCACAACGGACGCGACTTTCACTGGCCAAGTCGAGGTCTGCATCGGCTACGACCCGACCAAGATCACGGTGCCTGAGCCGCTGTTGCGGCTCTACCATTACAGCAGCGGCATCTGGACGGATATTACGCAACTGCCCGTAGATACCATTAACAAGAGGGTCTGCGGTTTGACCAGTTCGTTCTCTATCTTCGCGGTGGCTGAGCCAATATACACCTCGGAGTCCCTGTCCGTGCGCTATGCTGCAGTGCAGTTCTCGAACAAGCAGGACACCATGGGCAACGTCCTGCTCTGGGCTGATTTTAAAGTGCCCCTGCCCGCGGCCAGCGATGTGATCACAGGCACGTTTGACGGCGTAACCCTGTTCTCTGCGCCCTTCTCGCAGTTCAAGCACGTTCTTCCGAACGTATACTGGTACTTCGAGAATGGCGATAGTGTTACGATCGACTTTAAACTTGGCCAGATTATCGTGATAACACCCAGGATCTCGCTTGCCGGACTCGACAACTCGAACGGCGTGGATGTGCAGTTCACCCTGAATGGCAGTACTGGGATGGAAATCGGATTCCAGAACATAACGATGACGCCGGAGCCAATAAACCGACTGGTATATCGCCGGCATGACATATGCGGGAACCCGCTGTAGGAGGCATATTGCTTCTTCTAGAAGGGAAGGACAATTCATGAGGGAGAACGTCGCCGAGAAGCGGATTTTGGTCATGATGTCGAAGCAGAACGTTATTGGTATCGGCCCGTGAACGGTGAAGAAGTGACACGAGTTCGGCAACTGTATTATGGCGAAACCATCCCAATGCATGATGAGCAGTGTAGCCGGCTGGCATACGGCCGTTCCGGCAGTTAACGAACCGTAACGTAGACTTATCCTTCATTCAGAATGAAAGCCCCGCTCTTGTACAATGAGGGCGGGGCGTAGTTGTTTGCGACACGTCCTTGCGCCAACGAATGAGTGAATCCGACGATGTGTATCTTTCGCCCGGAAATTGTTAACTTTCAACGCAGATGTTGATCAATGTTTGTAGGTGATATCAATAACGGTACCCTTGCCTAGGAATATTAATTTTCGTCAGAAACATTGATTGTTAACAGGAATGGAAACTCGCGAACTTCAGGAAAATAAATTTGATCTAAATTCCAACAAATCTGCACATGCGGCAAGCGTAAAGAGTGCTTATTTCTAAACGAAATACGCGTTCAAGCTATAGTTATTTTTCAACACGTCTTCCCGAAAGTAACAAGCATCAAGATTAGGGTCAAGTCAGCATGTACCCCAGAGGCGATTTTATTTAGTATTGATTAATACTCATTACCGACTATTTTCCGTGAAGCACATCCATCCAGCGGATGGCTTCCGAGTCATTGATCTTTCCCAGATATACCTGAGTCGTTTTCAAATCATGGTGTCTCAGCAATACTTTGGATATGATCTCTAACGGAACACCATTTCGGCTGGCATAGGTTGCGGAATGGCGCCGGAAATCATGTGGCGACATTTTTACATGAAATTTTTCACCAAATGACCGAAATGAATGAGGATTTCTGATTGAAATGTTGAAGCTCATGATTATTGAAATTTTACTTGTGCTATCATATAATATTTGCAGTTGCCCTCCTCTTAACACGTAATATTCCCTTCCGAAATGAATAATCTCGAAGCGATCAAATTCACCACTTGAAGGAGCTTTTTATTAAAGCCAATCCAGCCGTGTCTATTCGTAAAACCTCTTGACGGCAGTATACAATTGATGCATATTAATACATATAAATTAACATATCATATAATGAAAGGAGCTACTATGAGAACAACATTAAATATAGAGGACGAACTGCTCAATAAGGCGGCGAAGTTGACTGGGATTAAAGAAAAAACATCTCTCATCCGTCGCGGACTCGAGTCACTGATAGCGATCGAGAGCGCCAAACGGCTCGCGCGTCTGGGCGGGTCGGAAAAAGGACTAAAGATGATACCGCGGCGGAGAGAGGCAGATAAAAAATGATGCTTGTTGATACCTCAGTATGGGTCGAACACTTCAGAACAGGGACTATTGGGCTCGAATCGTCGTTGATTGAAGGACAAGTAATTTGCCATCCTTTCATTATCGGCGAATTGGCTTGCGGCAACCTCAAGAACAGGTTACAAATTCTGTCACTACTTGTTACACTTCCTTCAGCTCAACTTGCTGATCACGAGGAAGTGATGCGGTTTATCGAGACTAATCGGCTGATGAATAAAGGATTGGGATATGTTGATATTCATCTCCTAGCATCAGCCGTTATGACTAGCGCCCCCATTTGGACCCTTGACAAAAAATTGAACAAGACAGCGACATCTCTGGGGATAAAATTCTGACGGTACTAGAATATATAACAGAGGGATTGAGGCAATGAAGATTCATTGGATATATATCAAATAGATCGTCAGGACTTCAAATCATGGGCGTTCTGTCCGCTGCAGAGATTTCGTCAGTCAGCCCTTTTTGATATCATCGGAGGCGCTGTGCAGATCGGTGGGACTGTCCTGGCAGCCGGCAATTACTGCATAATTCAACTACTAGTTCACGCGTCACGTAACCGAAATGAGCGAGGATTTCTGGTTGAAATATGGTTTCAC
>DASPSR010000024.1:0-82554 GCA_035623825.1 Nitrospirota bacterium | reverse complement strand
TCCATTGCTGTCAAGAAACATCGTGGCCAACAACACCGTCGAGAGGGTTGGTAAGAGACGCGCCACTCATGGCGGCGTTCTGCATGTTTCAACTTGAAATTATTAACAGTTGCGCTTGACCAAAATCAAAGTTAGTAGGTGATGTTGATAACGACACGGCTGCTTAAAAATAACAATTTTCTGTAGAACTGTTGACTGTTTCCAAGAATGGCAACTCGTGAGTTACAGGAAATAGTCGTTATTCTATTAGATTTAAATTTTTAAAAAGTTCGTAGGTGAAGGTTGTGGAATTCAGGCTGGGTCTTCATACCATATTTCCATTTGAAATAAAGTTGAGAGTTTGTTAACAATGTCTGTTATCAAAAGTGCTGTCCATCACAGAAATATGCTGAGGCTGAATGGATGACCTTCGGGAATAAACCCGAATGGGATTTGTATCAAAACGGTAGGAGCCAATAATAGCGCTAGTGCCTGCTCCTGTTTTTTCGATTATTAGCACGTTTCTTTAGGCAATCTGAGGGTTAAATCGTTCGAACTATTTCCCAAAAAAGAGCCTCACTTGTAATTGCAAGTGAGGCTCTTTTTATTTTTGTAACTTAAAATTAGCGGAATCTTCCCTGGTTTAGGGACTTATTTCACGCTGCCTTTCTTAGTCCCGGCCTTCTCCGTTTTATTCTTCCTGCCTGCTAAATATGCCTCCACGGGCCTCCACTCAAAGGTCACACTCTTTCCTGCGATGCTCGCTAAGCCTTTCATGGCAAGGTTGACGATGGCTGCGGCCAGGGCAACGAAGAACCCCACCGGCAGCATCGCAATATATGCGAGGCCGATGAACGGCGCGGCAGCTATTCTGCCTACGCTCTTCGCAACGCTCTTCAATCCACCCGTCTGCTCGATATACGCCAAGTCATCCGCACTGGTGTTGGCCACCGTCCTGAACGGCCTCGGCTTCAGGATTTCCCAGAAAACGAGAAACCCGGCAATCGCGAGGAGCGACAGGATATACTCGATTCCCTTTACATGTGTAATAAAATCTACCATGGTATACATAGTATTTTCCCCCTTCTTGAGATCTTGGGTGCCATCCACACCCTTTCATTCGTTGGTTCACTGCACCAGGCGCACGCTACACACCTTGCCCGCGGTCGGATAGAGCTACTTCTCGTTCCTTTTCTTTTCTTTCTTTCTGCCTGCTAAATACGCTTCCACAGGCCTCCACCCAAATGCAATCGTCTTTCCGGCCACGCTGACTGCGCTTGTCAGTGCCTTCCGCCCTGCAACTACTGCCAGGGTCGCGATGCCGATGACTGGCAGGAAAACCACATAGAGCAACCCGATGATCGGGCCCGCCAGCATCATGGCGACTGTAGCTACCTTATGATCCCCATTGTACGTAAGCATTTTGTTTTCCTCCTTTTCATTTATTTTCTCTTTTCTTGATTACACTATAACAAGAGCCTGCCAGAAATGTAATTGTAAGAATTTCCTATTTTTGAGTGTATTTTGTCCTAACACATCAAGGAAAATGCCTGACTTTCAATTTTTTCAACCTCTTGACTCTTTACTTCCCTCTTCTTCCGGTGGAGTTGGGCTGCGAAGTCTTTCCGAATTTGACGAAGGACTTGATAATCCTGATAGGCATGAGACTGAGAGGTTCCGAAAAAACAAGAAAACGCCTGACGTGTCTTTCGTATCAAAGTGCAATAAACGTTTGGATCAGTGACCTTCGGGTCCATAGCCCGAAGGTCAGAGGTTCAAATTTGGGAAGGAGAGAGGATAGGATTCCTATGCTTCGGATTATGGATCCGTAGTAACATATTCTGCGAATAATCACAGGGTAGCACTATCCATGGGGTTTGTCTTACTGCTTATTCATAGTATATACAACTAAATAGTCATCAAGCTATGCAACAGTGAGGATTACTGGTTGGAAACGTGCAGTGCTACCAGCACAAAATTCCCGCCTTCTAATTATGTCCAAATAGCGCCGTTGAATGCGAATTGAAAGTTTATAAGTTACAACAAATGACAACAACAAAAGAAACGGGAAGTGTCTATCGATAAAAAACATATCACAAAATGCAATGAAATAAAATGAACTTGTTACCGCACTCTGATTTGATCAGTAATATCTCTTTTTGTGACGAAGAAGATTATAGGGTTTTATTCGACGATTTTCACTTTCTTCAAACTATTTTTTATTGTGAGGATGCTTCGAGCGTTTATCCCTATAGATAGTGAGAGCGACATAGAGAGCCATTACAAGTACCCCTCCGAGAACTACATATCCTTCTGACGCCATATTATTCCTCTTCATTCTGCTAAGCGGATATCGCTTAACGTAAGATATTATCGGTTGGGATCCAGTATTCCATGCTTATTAATATATGCCTGATGCGGAATCATGTCAATGACTCCTATCATTGTCGATTGGTTAAAAGCAGGTGTAATGGTGTCAAATACAGATTAGAAGTTTACTGGTTTCAAAGAATATAAACTTCAACAAATTCAAGCAGACGGGCATCATCTGCTTCAACGTCAATAAGGATATTTCCTTGACAAAAAAGGAAGAAGTGATATAGTCATCATATGGTCTGACCATTTAAAAAATTGCGTGGTACAAACAACAAGCCCATTTCCCGGACCACTTACTTGATTATGGAACTAAAAGTGAGCGAATTGCCAATCGACGACGTCGGCAAGGGATTGGCCCGCCTTGACCCCCAGGATATCAGAGCACTAAATGCCTTACTCGGCGATCTTATTGAAATCACGGGAAAGAAAAAAACTGTGGCACGGATTACTGGGACCCTGCCCGAGGAGAGCGGCAAGCACATCATTCAGATTGATAGCCTTACTCGCGAAAACGCCGAGACCAATGTCGGAATGACGGTACAGATTAAAAAGGTCTCCCGCACAACGGCAACTAGCGTCGTACTTTACCCATTGAATGGTGAAGGAACATTGCCCCAAGAGCATGAGATGGAACTCTTCGGGAAAATCCTCCAAGGACGGCCAATCCTCTTGGAGGATAAAATCGATATTCCCCTCTTTGGAGGAAAAGAGTGGTTCTTCCAAGTAGAAGCGACTTCCCCTTCAGGCCCCCTCATCATTAACCAGCAAACGAGCTTCATTTTAAAAAAACCCGATTACTTGCACGAGCCGGCTACTCATGTTTCCTACGAAGATATCGGCGGGCTAAAAAATGAATTACAACTTGTGCGGGAGATGGTGGAGCTTCCTTTACATAATGCAGAACTCTTTAAGAAGCTGGGAATCGATGCCCCCAAAGGAATACTTCTCTACGGCCCGCCTGGGACAGGGAAAACCCTCATCGCAAAGGCCATTGCCGGCGAGACCAAGCTTCATTTTATCAGGGTCAACGGACCGGAAATAATCCATAAATTCTACGGCGAAAGCGAGGCGCGGCTCAGGGAAATCTTTGAAGAAGCGACCCGCAAGGCACCCAGTGTGATCTTTATCGACGAGATCGATGCCATTGCCCCGAAGAGGGCAGCGGTCTTGGGAGATGTTGAAAAACGGGTGGTGGCCCAACTCCTTGCCTTGATGGACGGAATGGTTCCACGAGGCCACGTAATTGTTATCGGCGCAACCAACATTCCGGAAATGATCGATCCCGCCCTGCGGCGACCCGGACGTTTTGACCGAGAAATCTCAATCCCCGTTCCTCATGCCGACGGTCGCCTTGCCATTCTCAAAATTCACAGCCACCGAATGCCTCTTGCCGATAATGTCGATCTCGACCGTATTTCTGAGATTACCCACGGCTTCGTTGGAGCAGATTTAGAGGCCCTCTGTAAAGAAGCAGGCATGGTCTCGTTGCGGAGATACCTCGCTCTCTGCGGAAAAGGCAATCTCGACTCTTTCCTCGCGCCCCCTGATCATCTGCAGGTCACCATGGAAGACTTTTTAAATGCGCTCCGCGAAATTGAACCCACGGCAACCCGTGAATTTTTTACCGAGCGGTCAACCCTAACATGGGAACATATCGGCGGACTGCATGCGATCAAAGAGACGCTCTTGTCGATTGTCGATTGGCCTCACAAGCATCCTGACCTTTTCAGCGCCGGCAACGTTTCACCGCCGAGAGGAATTCTTTTCAGCGGTCCTTCCGGAACCGGGAAAACGCTCATGGCAAAGGCGCTGGCCGGCGAAACCGGACTAAACCTCATTTCCATAAGCGGTCCTATCCTTTTCTCAAAATGGCTGGGAGAATCGGAAAAAGCGCTCCATGAGATTTTTAAAAAAGCGAAGCAGTCGGCTCCCTGCATCCTGTTTTTTGATGAAATAGATGCCTTGGTGCCGAAGCGGGGCGGTGTGAGCGAGGCAGGGGTTGTGGAACGGATGGCAAGCCAGCTATTTAATGAACTCGACAATTTGAGCGATCTCTCCCAAGTCGTCGTCCTCGGGGCCACAAATCGGAAAGACCTACTTGATCCCGCTTTATTACGTGCAGGACGTCTTGATTTTATCCTTGAGTTCCCGCTTCCAGACCAGCATGAGCGATTGGAAATATTTAAGGCGCACACCAAGGATAAACCTCTCAGTGCCGATGCAGACTTGGCTCAGTTGGCCGCGGTCACCGACGGACTTGTTGGCTCTCATATCGCGTTCATCTGCAAGACAGCAACCATGACGGCTATATCCGAACTGATTCATGAATCACAAGACAAGGACACAAAAAAACTGGCAGTAACACGTGACCATTTTACGTCCGCCATCAAGAAGGTGCGGGAGTGTGATGAGTGCAGGCATGTTAAAGGCAGTTGAAAAAAAGCGAGCTTATGAAGACATTGTGGAGCAGATCCGTACACTTATTGAAGAGGGAAGGCTTAAGCGTGGCGATCAGCTCCCCACCGAGCGGGAATTGGGCGAGACATTAAAGGTGTCCCGCGCCACGGTGCGCGAGGCCATCCGTACGCTCGAATCCATGAAGCTCGTTCAAAGCCGTCAGGGCAATGGCACTTATGTGCTCTCCTCCAGTGAAGAGGCTCTCGTGCAACCGCTGGCAGCAGCCCTGTTTCATGAAAAGGACGATATCCTTGATATTTCTTTCATCCGCAAAATCATAGAACCATATGTTGCATCGCTTGCTGCCGAAAATACGACTTTGGAGGAAATCAACGAGATGGAGGCGGTCCTTAAACAGCAGGCAGACCAAATTACCGGCGGCGGAAACAGCACCGTGACTAATATCGACTTTCATACGCTGCTGGCACGGATGGCGAAAAACCGTGTCTTAGCGCGTCTTCTCCTAGCGCTGTTTGATCTTCTGGAGCAGACCCGTGAACAGTATCTGCAAAATGAAGAGTGGGCAAAAAAATCGCTGAAAGGCCATGAGGCAGTCTTCGCCGCCATCAAAAAAGGCGACTGCGCTGCCGCGAGGCGGGCAATGCTTCGACATTTAGAACAGGTAGAGGAGATAAGCGTGGGCAAGAAGAGAAAAGGGGGTGGGAAATGCCGATAATATGCGGTGCATGGGGCACGTAGGTACGTCATTCCGTCCCTGTTGTGAACAAACTTTTTGGAGGTGTGGGTATGGCAAAAGTTTACGAAATTACCGTTTGGACCCGCGGGGTGGTGATGGACAAAGAAGGTCGTGATATCGCCAATGCCTTCGGCAAGGCTGCGGAGGCGGAGGGAAAATTTGTGCAGGCCTTTGACAATTACGAGGACCTGCCTGATCGTGTTTTGGTCACTACGCGCAAATACGTCAGGATCAGCGAAGAAGACATCGAAATGAAATATACTTACACCAATGACCATCCTGATGTTGTTGTCGTCGCAGAACCAACCATTGTAAAAGGGATCAATGTGTTGAGGGGCATGCCCGAAGGCGGCCTCTTGATCATTAATACCGCCCGTCCCATCGATTATATGCTCCAGTTCATTCCGAACGCCGATGTGCTCGGAGCCGTTGCCACGGTAGATGCCGATGGCATCTCCGGTCTTAAAACCGTTGATTTTTCCGGGTCGGAAGGCGGTGTAGACTCTGCCGGCATCGGGGGCGGTATTGCCGCTCCTATTCTCGGAGCAATGGCAAAGGCGTCTGGCATGGTTAAAAAGGAGGCCCTCGCAAAGGTTGTAAGTGACGTGGCCGGGATGGACCGCGGTTACAATGAGGTGAAGATCCAGAAGTTCCGGAAATCCCGCTCAGTGTACTCCTGGGGTGGTTAAGGAAAAAAGAAAATCGGATAAAAACCGAATAAATATCGGAAGGAGATAAGATTATGGAGATTAAAGTTCCCAAAGAAAGAGAAGTGCCATTCGGGGCAATAACACCCGCTCCGGTAAAGCAGCAAGAGCTCTTTATTACATCGAATTGGCGCATTGTGAGGCCGGTTATCGATAACGAGAAATGCACCCGGTGCCTCACCTGTTATATTGCCTGTCCCGATTCCTGCTGGGCATACAATGAGAAGAATGACGTGATGGAATGGAACTGGAAGTTTTGCAAGGGTTGTCAGATCTGCATTCATGAGTGCCCGTCCGAAGCCCTCAGCGCAGTTCCAGAGCTTGACTTTGAGGATGGGGTGGTTCGTTTGGAGAAACCTTTTTAGGGGAGGAACTTATCATGGCAAAAGAAAAAATGTTAAGCGGTTGTGCTGCGGCAGCCCAGGCTGCCAAGCTCGCTGAAGTGGAAGTCATCTGTTCGTACCCCATCCGCCCCTATACGGCTATCATGATGGAACTTTCCAAGATGGTGGCCAATGGTGAATTAGATGCGGAATTTGTGTACGGCGAAGGCGAGCATGCTCAACTCTCAGTGGTGCTGGGTGCATCTGCCGCAGGGGCCCGCGCGTACACCGGGAGCGCAGGGGTCGGCGTAGCCTATGCCTTTGAGTTATACAGTCCGATGGCGGGCGGGCGGTACCCCGTTCAGATGGCGGTTGCGGACCGTACACTCGATCCTCCGGGCGATTTCGGTTCCGAACATACCGATGCGATGTCCGTCCGCGACCAAGGCTGGCTCATGGGTTGGTCTTGCAGTCCGCAGGAAGTATTTGATAACACCCTCATAAACTATCGTGTCGGTGAAGATCCTCGCGTCATGCTTCCCCAGATGGTGTGCCAGGACGGTTATTTTATTTCCCACATTCCCGACAAGGTGATGTTGGCGGAACCTTCTCAGGTGAAAGAGTTCCTGCCGCCCTATAAGGCCCCTCATCCGCTCGATACGCGTTGCCCGGTCTCGCATGGCCCGCAGATTCGGCCCGACCAGGGAGCGCCGATGGACGCACAACGAGCAATTACTTTTCTGGAAGTCCCGAAGGTGATAAAGGAAGCAACAGATGCCTATAACCGTATCTTCGGCCGTAAGTATGATCCATTCCTTGAAAAGTATATGATGGATGATGCCGAAATCGCCTTCTTCCTGCAAGGCGCGCATGCCAATACCTGCAGGTCAGCAATAAATCAGCTCAGGAAGCAGGGCGTAAAAGCCGGCATGGTGCGGCTGCGCTGGATTCGGCCCTGGCCTACTGCCGAGATTGCAGAAGCCTTCTCTAAGGTAAAGGCGATAGCATCAGTGGAAACCAGCACCTCCTACGGCGGAGCAATGAAAGGGGGCAACCTGATCCATGAACTCCGCGCCTCTCTCTATGAATTGAAAGACAGACCGCTCATCACATCCTTTATGGGCGGCTTGGGCGGAGAGGTCATCCTGATGGAGGATTTCTACTATATGGCTAAAATCATTTCACAGGCAGTTCGAGATAACAAGACCCAGAAATATGTCTACTGGTTAGGATTTGAAGATTAGCCGTGGAAACCTATCGAGGAGGAGCAAAACGAATATGAAAACCTTCAATTACAAAAAACAAATACTGGAACCGATTACGTCAATCCGAAATGCACCGAGGGAAGAGATGTACCTCCCCGGCCATCGTACCTGCGCAGGATGCGGACCAGCATTGAACTACCGCCTCACGGCAAAGGCTGCGGGACGGGACACGATTTTTATTGGCCCGACGGGATGCATGTATGTTGCAAATTCCAGTTATCTCTGCACCCCCTACGCCGTCTCTTGGATACATGCCCAGATCACGAACGGTGGAGCCGTAACGTCCGGTATCGAGGCCGGCTATAAGATCCTTATGCGTAAGGGTAAGTATGATGGGCCATTCCCGAATATTATCTGCATGGCAGGCGACGGCGGTTCGGTGGACATCGGTCTTCAGGCAATGTCTGCCATGATGTATCGCGGCCATGACGCATTGTTCATCTGCTACGACAATGAGGCCTATGCCAATACTGGCATTCAGACATCGCCGACCACTCCCTACGGGTCTCATACCACCTTCACGCCTCCGGGCAAAGAAAAACCCGAGGGCCAGTCCCTCTTCCCGAAGGACCCGCCGCAGCTCGTGATTGGCGGACATCCATTGGTGAAGTATGTTGCTACCGCGTGTATTTCGTATCCTCTCGATCTGATGAACAAGGTGCGCAAGGCCCTGAATTACCCCGGCCCCACCTTCCTCCATATGCTCTGCCCTTGCCCCAAGGGATGGAAGTTTGATGAGAAGCGGACGCTTGAGATTGGTCGTCTGGCAGTGGAAACAGGCATGTGGACCTTGTACGAGTGGGAAAACGGTGAATATAAGCTCTCGCACGTTCCGAAAAAATACCAACCCGTAGGCGAGTACATGAAACACCAGGGCCGATTTGCTCATCTCAAGGAAGAACATATCGCCAAGATGCAGGCCTATGTTGATGAAAAAGTGCAGAAGCTAAAGGCGGTGGCCAAGCCGGTAGCGGCACCTATTCCTACTCCCAAGGCAAAAGCATAAGGCGTGTTCTCTGTCCTCCCTGTCGAGCAAGTGTTCGCGAGAGGGATTCCCCCTCGCCTCGATGCGTTGGGGAAATTACCACCCAGTAAAGCGGAGTACATCTCGGAATTGGTCCTCAAAATAAAGTAAAAGGGAGATATTGGAGGGGAAAATGGGAAATGGGGACGCAGTAAAAACCAGGTTAATGAACACTCCATGGGTAATGTTGGCAGCCGGCGTACTCGGAATGACAATGATATCCAGTCTTCAGTATGCATGGGCTCTTTTTGTTCCTGATATCCTGAAGACCAATCCGACATTTAACAAGTCTGCGGTTCAGGTTGCATTTGCGACTTTCATAGCATGTATGACCTTTGCGGGTCCCCTGAGCGGTTATTTGATTGACAAGTTCGGCGTAAAGATTTTTTTCACACTTGCCGCAGTACTGGTCGCAGCCGGATGGGGAGGTATTGGCACACAGGATAAGATTATTTTCATGTGCGTTTTTTACGGAGTTGCTGGTATCGGCGCAAGTTTTATTTATACGGGCGGCATTGCCACAGCACTGAAATGGTTTCCAAAGAAGAGAGGCACCGCTTCGGGGATAATGGCTTGCGGATTCGGTTCAGGCGCAGCTCTATTGGGATGGTTAATAGCCTTATGTATTTCGAATTATGGCTACAAAACCGCTTTCCTTTATACCGGCATTGGGTTTGGTGCAGTCTTGCTTCTGGTAGCTCAGGTGCTCAGACCACCTGACATTGCAGCATGCGAAGAGGCTACGGGACCAACCGTTCCAAAAGAAGGTGAAGACATATGCTATAATCCCGCGGAGATGTGCGGGACCGGCCAGTTCTATCTAATTTATGGTATGTTTGTACTCATGGCCATTGGTTATATGTTCCTTACACCTAATCTCAAGCTCATGGCCAGTGACTACAAAATACCTTCAGCAATGTTTATCATTACCTTTACGTTGCTCACGGCAGCAAACGGACTTGGGAGAATTGTCTGGGGTGTGATTTCCGACAAGATTGGAAGAGAAAATGCAATGCTCTTTGATTTTGTGGCTTGTGGTTTGCTGTACATCCTCCTGCCGTTTGTCTCGAATAACGCGTATGCGTTTATGACCGTTGCAACGTTGGCTTTTTTCTGTACCGGGCCGATGTTTGCTTTTTTCCCGCCACTTACTGCGGACCGTTATGGTGACAGATTTTTATCGTCCAACTACGGTGTTATGTATACTGCAAAAGGTATCGGCGGTCTGATAGGACCGACCGTCATCACTGCGCTTGCAATATCCTATGCCAAGTCGTACGGCTTTGAAGTAGGGTGGACCGTCGGTTGTTCTGTCATCGGAGCAGCGGCCATCGTATCAGGACTGGGTGCGATGCTTCTAAAAAAGATCGTGAAACCAGTTCACGAATACTCTGGTCGCACGGCGGTTGAATCGCTACGTTATCTTTTTAGAAGCCGATGACAAGGGCTGCAACGCCAGCCATGATGGCCGTTACAGCGGATTTTCCCCACCAATGGTACATTTTGAGATGAAATATTGAGATTCTGAAAGGTCGTAAAAATCAATGTTTCAGGTGAAATGGGTATTTGTTAGCTAATAAAATAACAAATATTACAACCGGAAAATAACTTCACAGTCGTACATCGCTGTGTTTAACTCGCGCATTGTCTTCAAATGACCTTCGGTTACATAACCCGAATGTCATTGAAAAATGAAAGCCACATTTTCTCGAATAGTTCCATTGTTTGGAGCACTTTTTGTCCTTACAGGGGTCCTTCATGACTGAAGCCTGGGATTTGTGGTATCCTTAATATAGAATGTTCAATTGCTGAATTTCACATGGTGAATATGTTACGCTAGACGGAAGTTGTCGTATCATGAGGAAAGTAACACAAAATGTCTTTGTCAGCAGGAAAGGGAAGAAATTTAGCGCTCCTGTCATCTTACTGTTGTCGCTGATCATTCTTACAGCCTGTTCAAAAATGGATGAGGTGACCTCTGCAGATCGTGAGTACCTTTTCCTACCCGAAGAGATCAAGCAATTTCATACAGAAAAATATCAACACAAGATGACCCCAAATCATGTGCCCTATATCTTTTTTAAAATGTCTTCAGAAAAGGTTGGATTCAGAGGATTGTACGGCACGATACTAATGAGCCCAGACGGAGGCGAAGTAAAGTATCTGTGTTTAGTGAACATCCTGTCATCAACAGAACAGGCCAGTGAACTTTTTAAGCGGATGAACTTTGAACCATCACCATCAGTTTTTGGAAGTGAAGAAACAGTGGCTCCAGGTCTTTACCGGGCAGATGAGATTTATCTCTACAGAGACAATACTCAATTCCATATGGTTATCAGATCTTCCCGTATCGTTTATACTATCTATCTTGACGGTGTAGATGTGGATGAGCCTCAGGTTAGACATGGCCTTGAGACGAAAATAGCATATCTTAAGGGTCGTCTGAACGCGATAGATTGATTTACTTCTAATACAACAGAGATAGCGCGCCATTTTTACTGACAGGATAATCCTGCCAGGTAAGAGCCATCCGGGTTTTTGCTCACCCACCGAACCAATGCGTTATGGCACGCTATAATAGCATGCGTCGTACTGATATGTATTGTTTCATTTGCCCTCGGCGGAACTACAAGCTTGAGGCAGAATCCGTAATTGCTGATGTCAACTGTTATGGCATTCACGGTTTCACTAGTACTGACAAACAGACATCGCACATCATAATGAGTTACATGCCGCTTTTCCTTTCTTCTGGTTGCTAAAGGCTGCGACAGATCCACCTGCTTTTCGCACTCATCCAACCAAGCTAACAATTTGGGCAGATCTACCGGAGTTTCAAGAAAGTCTAAAACGCCTGAAGGATCGGGTAGGAAGACCGAAGGCATTAGCAATTGGTTGTCATAATGAAGATCAGAGGTTCAAATCCTCTTCCCGCTACCAAATTTACCCATCGGCCATTCTGCTAACCTTGACATTTGTTTACAAATGTAGTATTTTGTAAACATGAAAGTCGTCTTTGGCTCTTCAACGCTTATATTGCTTGCAAAAGTAAACTTACTTCGTGAAGCATCGGATGAGTTCGAAATAATTGTCCCAGAAGAGGTGAAGAGAGAGGCACTTGTTAAGAAGACGGCAGACGCCGAACTGATTTCTATTCTTATTAAAGAGCGTAAGATTAGCGTCCAAAAGGCAGATGAGGTAAAAGCGGTCAAGAAACTCCAAGTGGATTTTCGCATTCAAAAGGGAGAAGCAGAGGCCTTGTGGTTATCTAGGAAATATCATTATACGATAGCCATCGACGACGGTCCGAGCATAAGAGCAAGCAAGGTGCTGGGGCTTCGGTTTCTGACGGCAATACACTTTTTGTTTTATATGGCATCTCGGAATAAGCTATCATCGGCATTGGCGCAGGAAAAACTAACGAAGCTGGTTCAGTACGGCAGATACAACAAGCGGATCATAGAGGACGCGATGAAGCGTTTGGAGGAGGGGAGGAAATAAACATGGGAGTTATTAGCTTGCGGCTTGAGAATTCGGAACTGAAGCGCATTGATGACCTTTCAATCCAAGAGAATAAGGGACGATCTGCGGTTGCTCGGGAGCTTATTCAGCAGGGCTGGCAGTTTCGAATGCTCAAACAGTATCGGGATGGGAAACTATCCTTGGAAGGCCTGGCAAAGACCCTGGATCTATCAGTCGGCGAGACAATCGATTTGCTGGCCGAGTTGGGAATAGAGTCACCCATTGAGTATGAGGATTATCTCAAAGGGTTTGAAGTGCTCACTGACAAATAGTTAAACGGCACCGCGTTCTCAGCAACAAAGGCCTCTGGAAGCGCAAATGTCAGGTGGGTTCATTTTCTGAAGAAGAAATTACGCCTTTCGTCTGCTATGACCTTCGGGTAAAAGGTCCGAAGGTCATCCGGACAAACTGAAATCGCTCAATAACTAAAAAAGATATTCGGATCTATA
The DNA here is from genome assembly GCA_035623825.1 of Nitrospirota bacterium. GTDB lineage: Bacteria > Nitrospirota > UBA9217 > UBA9217 > UBA9217 > DASPSR01. The sequence continues at coordinate 69,758 of DASPSR010000024.1, read as the reverse complement.
ACCCGAAGGTCAGAGGTTCAAATCCTCTCCCCGCTACCAAACAATTCTAAGGGTTACAGCAGTCTGCTGTAGCCCTTTTTTTATCCCCCTGTTAAACTGTTGGAAGGTGAGCAGGAGATACCGATTTCTTTTTATTACAAGAAATCTGATAGATGAAAGAGTGGCGGAAAGGCTTCGGGCTGTGGTAGAAGGCCCCAAAGTCATCTAACAACCCGAAGGTCATGGGTCCGAATCCTCTCGCTGTTGCCAAGCTTATCAAGCAATTACGGTTGATGACCCATGGCTGGCGATGCTTGCCCACCCGAAGAGAGGCATGCCACCAAGATTCGCACTGTTAGTGATTGTGCATTTTTTTCTGGCAAAAGAGGGCCGTATGTTTTCCACAAAAGATCTGCTTCCTCTACGTTGCCTGCCGCCAAATCTCCCAGTATGCCTGCGGATAATATGTATTCTAAAAGGTCTGCATCGAGTACATTATTCCCCATCTGCTCCAACAGTTTTTTTGAGTACGTGACCATGCGTGCGGGGTCTTTTTCCACCACTGCTTTGATCAGAGCAATAAAATCATGTTGGGAGACAGAAAAGCGCTTTGCGCAGGGTGAGGTTTCGATGTTACGCAAAAGGCTGGCTAGCTGTTCGGGTGACCAGTAGGGGGCGAAATTTGCGATGATATGAAGCATTGCTTGCCACCATTCTGATTCCATGATTTCTTCCGTACACGCTTGCATGAGGACCTGTTTGGCATGGATAATGGTCGTCCGGCTCTCGTCGCGCAGCGGCGCTTCTGGATGGTTCCATTGCATCTGGCCCTTTAAAAGGTACTGATAAAGCATGTTTGCAAAATGAATCCTGAATGATTTCGGATAGGCTGAATATGTCACGTTAGCTGTATTGAGATTTACATGGTACTTCCCGAGCATTTCTAAAAAAGGGAGTCGATCAAACTTGGTACTATTAAACGCATCATTAGCCTTCGATACGAAAAAACGGCTTTTTACAGCATAAAGATCCACAATAGGCTCGTAATCCGAATTGGCCGCTATACGGTAACTTTCAAAAAGCGGAGAGAGCGTCGCTTTATTCCCTATCACCCGAACATTAATATCCGGGAGGCCCATGATATCAATTTTATTCAGTTCATTCATAAGGTTCTTCATGGTTAAGAAGGAAGCATCCGGCCCTTGTATGTTCCCTGCGGGACACGCAACAACGAGCATGTCGGTAGAATTTGTAGCGTAGATGATATAATCGGAAAAATAAGGCGAAAGTGCTTTCATGATTGAAGCAACAAGAGGCATGTCAATGGAATAGAGTTGGAGCCATTGAATGAACAGGCCGTTTTCATTTAAGTATCCCCGTACGCGAGAGTAAAACTCTTTTGTAAAAAGGCTTGCCACACCGCTGACCCAGGGATTGGAAGGCTCGGAGATGATAAGATCATATTTTTTGTTATAGAATGAGAAATAGGCCTTCGCATCTTCAATCCTTGCGTGGCTGCGGGGGTCCTCATATGCCAGCCGTACACGCGAACCAAAGAAGGTTGCTCCCTTAATCATCTCCGGTTCGATCTCAATGGTATCAACGCTGTCGATGCGCGGGTCTGTCAACAGGGTGTGGGTGGTTAGCCCTGAGCCCCATCCAATAATTGCCGCTGTCCTGGCTTCAGGCCGAAGAACAATACCAATAGCACCTAACAGTACCATGGTCTCCTCATCCCCCAAGTGGCCGCTCCCGGTTAACTGGATCATTGCATCAGATTTTCCGTTGGTTTTGATCGACATGTATTGCTCTATCCTTGTGGTCACTACCGTGGCTGTTTTCCCGTCTCGTTGAAAGACGATCTCCTCTCTCGTGGTCTTTTCGGGCAACAACCCAAATCGGTAAACACCTGAGGCCATTTTGCCGGGATCGAGCTTCACCAGGAACATCGGGAGCAGCAGAGCAATGACTCCCATGGTCGTATACGCCATGGGGATACGCCAGGAGGGGATCACCCACCATGCCAGCCCAAGCCCAAGCGCAATGTCGACACCGGCTCCAAGGATGATCATGCCTTTGAGGCCAAGCAGAGGCATTGCCAAGTGGATGGCGATAAAGACGCCAAGAATGGATCCGATCGTGTTGAATCCATAGACTGCGCCAATGCTTCGTTCATCCGTCCCGCTGCGAAGGAGTGTCGTGGTAATGAGGGGAAGAGTCATGCCTGCACAGAAAGCGGCCGGCAGCATGATGACCATTGCTATGGCATGGCTCGAGACATTGAAGAGCACATAGCCCGTGTCCGATCTTGGAAGGTTTCTTATCAGCCATGCCATGACGTTGAAGGTGCCGCCGTAAACGGGAAGGGTTGCGAGGGCCAGCATCCCCATCGCAACCTGCACCAGCGCGAGAAAGTGCCGTGGGTCATCGAGGGAATCGATACGCCGTTTGATCCATAAACCGCCGAAGGCGATGCCCGTGATGAATGCGCTCAGCATAAGCTCGAAGGCATGGGTAGAAGAGCCCAGTACGAGGCTGAGCATCCTGATCCATCCGATCTCATAAATGAACGAGGAGAGTCCCGTCAGCAGGGCGATGAGAAGAAAAATAGTATAAATTAACCGGGACGTGGTGTTTAATGGAGAGATGCCTATGGCAGGACGGATTTCCGGTTGATAGGCTCGGCCTTTCTTATCCTCAAGCCAAACGACCACGGCCACACCGATGTTGATTAATCCTGCAATGACCAGCGTTCCCGGCAGACCGACCCATCCGATGAAGAGAAACCCTGCTGCCAAGACTCCAATTGCTGCGCCTATGCTGTTAGTAAAATAGAGCATCGACACGATGGAACCAGGAAGCTGCGGCATTCTCCGTATGAGGCCGGCGGTCATGAGGGGGAACGTCATGCCGAGCAAAATGGACTGGGGTAGAATTAAAAGGCTTGCCGCGGTCCATTTGAAAATTGCTACCGCGAGAGGGGAGCCCAGTTCCGGTATGAGCGTCGTATACGCAAAATCGATGAATTGGGCATAAAGAGGATGGAAGACAATCGCACAGATGCCGATGATCACTTCGACGACGGCATAGCCGATCAACAAATTGCCCAGACGAGCTGAATATCTTGAGCAGAGTAGGGAACCTATTGCCATGCCTCCCATGAACACAGCAAGGACAAGAGCTTGAGCATAGGCGGCATGGCCCAGGAACAGCTTTAGATAGTGGGTCCAAATGGATTCATAGATGAGGCCAGCAAAGCCCGATGCGGTAAATACGATAAAGAACAGACGAAGGCCTCTCTGTTGCATGGGCGTATTTCTCCTTGGGGAGATGGTATTAGATTATGAGGTCATTTGCAGTCTATCAGAATTAAAGTATTGATGTAAATAGAATTTACAATGGTAGGAATAGCCTTGCTGCTCAAGCCGAATAGGATATAATGCTTCAGAGAATCGCTTTAATCTCGAACAGTTGGGACTCCGCCAGCTTGCCCTGAATAATTTGGAGACGTTTATCGTGCTAGCTAGGACATCAACAAGAGATCAGGTCAGCTCTAGAGTGCAAAGTTTTTCAAAAAATGTGTCTAAAAAGGTCTGGCAACATACAACCGTGCTATCATAATGCTAATGAGTCAGGTTATGAGAATATAATGAAACATTTCTTTATCTTATTTATTATTTGGTATTATTCCTGATTATGATAGGAGACAGCATTTTGCTGGTATTCTGCCTTGTTCTCGTCATCATAGCTCTCTGTGCCACCCTTATTATGGCTGTAAATGCCAGGGGAAAGAGGCGTAGTGCGGTCGTCGGTCTTGATCACGACCGTTTAATTAACCCAGATTATATTCAAAACGCAAAAGAACTTCCGGAAAAAAGCGTCATAACAGCCATATTGAGGGATAAATCTATTCCCGCTGCAAGCGAATCGTTAATTATATGGGGATTGATCAATTTCATAGTGTGGTTTATCACATACGCAAAAGTAATCGAACTACTTAGAAGAATTGATGCCCTGTCTGAAGCCTCAATCTTTTTTCTTTATGTCGGTTGCGCAATCGCTTTAGGCATGCTTACGTTTGGCGCGTTGGGATATGTTACGAAAAGCGTTTTGGCCGGCTACCTGAATGGAATCATGCTTGTCGCAGCGGGTCTCTGGAACATAGAATGCAATATGGCAGTGGCCAACATTATTCGGCTGGCTGGCTATGAACTCACTGAAAAGGGTATCAACATTTGGAAAATACTCGGGCTTATCCAGTGCATCTGGGGTCTATTGAAAATTTGTGGTTTTTGGAAATTGGGTCTTCAACCAGGACAAATTGATAAAGAAATAAAAACCAGCGCCTTGGCAAAACTGCAGGAAATGACTCGAAGTCCGGAACAACCAAATGCTGGAAGGTTTAAAATATCCATTCCAAACTCCTTATTGCGATCGATATTGCCGGGTATGAGGCACGGAGGGGCTTACACCGTTTGGCTTTTGCCCGATAAAGCATGCTGTCTGCATGATAACTTAATTGACTATTATGAGTATAATCGACGGATTATTGCTGTCCCCCAATTTCATAATAGCGTTGAGCATCTGATGGGCGGTGACATAAAGATTCGAATTGACTCCGGGTTGATTCCACTTAAAGCAAACAGCATTGTTATGAACGAGAGCGCGTTTAAATCTTTCAATGAATGGTTGGGAATAGAGTCATAACCCTATGGTCAGGGACACATAATACGTTGATAATATCGTGTAAAAATTTGGTGCGCTAAAGATGTGCTAAAAAAGCGAAAAGGATAAAATCATCGTAAACTTCTAACATGCAATTTATATATGACCGCATGACCATCGAAGTGAAAACCCAAATCTTTTATGTCCACTCCGACTAATATTCCAGGCGACCGTTCGCTCCTCAGGCACAAGCCGCTCGCTCTTTTTTTGGTTTCCCGGCTGTGCAGTTCACTCGCATTTCAGATGGTGGGGGTTGCGGTCGGCTGGCAGATTTACGCTCTGACGGGAAGCGCATGGTACCTCGGCCTCGTCGGCCTCGCTCAGTTTCTGCCCATGTTTCTGCTGACGATCCCTGCCGGTCACGTGGCAGACCGTCACAATCGCCGCACAATCGCACGAGTCTGCCAGATTGCCGAGGGTATTGCCGCTGCCGCCCTTGCCGCTGGAAGCTACGGCGGATGGCTCGGTAAGGAATCGCTGCTCTGTATCGTATTCGCGGTCGGCGCGATGCGAGCTTTCGAGGGGCCGACGATGCAGGCACTCGTGCCCGGTCTCGTACCTGCTCGTCTCATTTCGTCCGCTGTAACGTGGTCGGCTTCGGCGTTCCAGTCAGCTTCGATCCTGGGGCCGGCTCTCGGCGGATTTCTCTACGCGGCCGGGCCGGGGACCGTCTACACTTCGGCGGCTGTCCTTTTCCTGTTGGGCGGCGCCGTTATCGGCACGGCAGGGACCGAGGAAGCTCCCAGGAAACGCGAGCCTGCCACGCTGCGCTCTGTTTTCGCGGGCATCTCTTTCATCTGGAGCCGTCCACAAATCCTTGGGGCGATTTCGCTCGATCTCTTCGCTGTTCTCCTCGGGGGGGCCACAGCGCTTCTTCCGATATACGCGCGCGACATACTGATGACCGGTCCCTGGGGCTTGGGACTGCTCCGTTCGGCACCCTCGACCGGGGCACTAGCAATGACGTTCTATTTTGCTCGGCGTCCGCTCCGGAGAAGGGTTGGACGGCTCATGTTCGGTGCGGTTTCGGTGTTCGGTCTGGGGACGATCATATTCGCCGTCTCCACTTCGTTTGTTCTCTCGCTCGTCTCGCTCGTCGTTCTCGGAGCTTCGGACATGATCAGTGTAGTCATCCGCCAGTCCCTGGTTCAGATAGGTACCCCGAACGAGATGCGGGGTCGGGTGAGCGCTGTGAATTCGATGTTCATCGGGACCTCGAACCAGCTGGGAGAGTTCGAATCAGGTGTGACCGCGGCGTGGTTCGGGGCCATGCCTGCGGTTTTGATCGGCGGTCTCGGGACCCTACTTGTCGTTCTAGTCTGGATGCGGCTGTTCCCGGCGCTTTTGCATGCAGATTCGCTCGAGGGAGAGTCGCGTCAATGAAATTCCCGAAAGATTGGAGTTCTAGATATTTGCAACCATGAACGTTACACCCCGTATTCCATCAGCGACAGGATCGATCATATAGGCCCTGAAATTATAGTTATAAAATTGGTTAATATCCCCCAATAATACCCCATCAATTCCCTTGTAAATCTTTCTAAACTCATCATATAATCGGTCGTACTGCTTGCTTTTCGTTTTTCAGGGGCAGAGCATGAAGAAGATTTTTGTTAAACGAATCGGGCTGACCATTTTTCTGGTTTTTTTTGTATCTCCAGCCAGTGATAACTATGTCACTGCAGGTGATAACGGACTTGATAGTAATCCAATTTATGAATTGCAAGGATGGTGTCATAGCAACGCAGAGCACTTTTTTAAAATTATATATAATGACATAAAGGAGACAACGGGGGTATCTTTAAAAAGTCATTATAATGTAGGATTAAATAAATGTTTAGTTATTCTTAATATTGAAAATAATACCGAATATGGATATTTATCAGTAAAAGAAATTTTTAATTTTACTGATAGCTATTTGCTTGGCACGTTCAAAAGAGATAAGTATAACAATACAATGTTCAGCTGTTATGTGCTGGACAAGATTTGTAGTTCCGAAGCGGGATGGGATACGCTTGTGAAACCGTATATGGAAGAATAGCTTCCATGGGATAGCGGGGATGCTCTTCATCCAGAAAGATTTGAGTTCTCATTACCTGCAACAATCAATAGTTCATCTAATAGTTATCGACAAGTAATCCTTCATAAACGATTTACAAATATCCTTAAAATACCCTTATACTTCCCAATCCATTTGAAAGAATGCCCTAAAAGCATGCAATGCGAACCTGGCTATCTTCAAAAATTATTCAGCCCACTATTGACTTGCATTCATAGTGGTGCTATCAATAAATTAGAAACAGGATCTAAAGTATCCTAAAATGTCCCGATAAAGCCAACTCGTTCACAAGAATGAGACGGAAAGCCACGGGTCAAATTTTACGACAGCCGAGCCGCCGAAGGATGACCATCTGGCGTGCTCGGCTTTTTTATTGATTGCGGACCCGTGAGAGAGTAAAGCGAATCGTATGGTTTGTTCATTTATATTTTTAACCGCGTGCAATGAGACTTGTGCCGGCGAACTAAAAATGACGACGATTCGTGACAAGGTGGTCGGAAATGAGAAGGATAAATTTTGCGAATGAGAATTTCCGGATATTAATTGCCTCCGCCATTAAGTTACCGACTTTGCCAAAGATGACGTTGAAATCCTTTGCGGTCTGTCTCCTCAGTGGGGTGATGACTGCATGCAGCACCGGCCAGGAAGGATTCGCCCCAATTACGAGTGTAGCATTCCTGCGTCTCTTTCTTGTTCTGGGACCGGCCCTGCTCGGCCTGCTGACTGCGTTATATATTGGCCGGCCGTCCAAGCTCTTTTTGGCAAGTGGCATAGCGCTCGCGGTGGCCCTCCTCGTATGCGATGGCTGGATCATCGTGCGTGGCGATTGGATCAGCGGGGGCCTTGCTCTGATGACCCAGATTGCATTCTTGATCTTCGTTGGCGGATACGCGGCCTCGCCGCTCCCAGCGCCCCCGCCTCTGACCGACTCGTTGCCGCCAGCATCGCCACCCGCCGCCATGACGATCTACGCGCTCCCGACCGGGGTGATTTACCGCACTGCCGCTTTCGCCTACCGTGGTGGCTCGCCTTGGGAAAAGCGCGACTCCGTGATGACAGCGGTTGTCATACGGCATCCTGAGGGCGACGTACTGATCGACACGGGTCTTGGCAGAACTAGCGCGTCGCGGCTTAGAAAGATGCCGTTCTTGTTTCGACTCGGAACCGATCTGGTGCAATTGCAGGCGGCCGCCGACCAGCTAGATGCCGCAGGGTACGATCGCAAACACCTACGTTACATTCTTCTTACCCACGCACACTGGGATCACGTAGGTGGTGTCCCCGACTTTCCCGGTGTCCCCGTGCTTGTGACAGCGGCAGAGCATCGGTTCATCGACGATGGCGGCTGGGCGACCGAAACTGCCCGGAGCATGAAGACAACAGCACTGTACCAGGAATATACGTTTGGTCGTGGGCCTTACCTTGGTTTTGACCAATATGACGATCTGTACGGTGATGGCTCTATCGTGATCGTTCCCGCGCCTGGACACACGCCGGGTTCTGTCGTGGTGTTTGTCACCCTGCCAGGCGGCGCCCGCTACGCGTTCGTTGGCGACCTAGTCTGGCAGCTCGAGGGTCTTCTCGAGCGAGAAGGGCGACCGTGGTTCGAGGCAAAAACGATCCGTGAGGACCCTGTCGCGTTTCAACAGTCCTTGCTTCGGTTAAGTGCAATCGTGACACGCTTTCCGCAGATTAAGACCGTGCCCTCGCACGACGCACGGGGATATGCTTCTATTCCTAAATGGTCAAGCTCGGCTCTTCCATGAATGAGACGTTAGTAGCGCAAATCGTGCTGAATTGTGACGTGTATACTTTAGTCGAATTGACATTGATCTAATAATCTTGAGATTGAAAATTAATGATTTTTGGGCATAATTTGCGGCGCACTTTTCATCCTGAACTGCGCAACAGTTGCCGGTATTGGCAATTTAATATTTAATCCCGTAACTGTCAGAGTTGTCTACCCATATATAACTTCTTAAAACCTCGATTATTTCCTTAAAGTTAGATTATAAGACTCCGATAAGAATATTAACAAGTTTTCAGAAATTTATTGATTGGCATAAGAATAACTTCCTCCTACAGTAATTGCGGTGCAGGGATCGCGGAGAGAAGCGCCTAATGCAAAAGCAATTTGCTGTTGAAGAATCCGCATACGAAGGATAAGAACTGCAAATTTACGAACCGGGCCCTCGGGAAGAAGGTCCCATGAGGTGATGAAATGGCTGTTCAATCGCTGGAAATGGCTGAAGCTATACGGATCATCCTGAGAGACGGACATACCTTCAAGGTCCGTCCCATTGGCCGGGACGACAAGGATAAGCTCCAGGATTTCTTTTATCGGCTGAGCCCGCAGACCCGATATTTCCGGTTCGGGCACATGAAGGAGAAGATCAGCGACAAGGAACTTGATTACTTTACCGATGTGCATCCGCCCGAAAGCTATGCCTATCTAGGGCTTACAGGAGAAGGCGATGAGGAGCTGATCAGGGCCGTGGCACGGTGGTTCCTGTCGCCGGACCAAAGCATGGCTGAGATTGCTTTTGTCGTCGAAGACAACGTCCAGGCGAGGGGCATCGGCACAGCACTTCTCGAGAAGCTCGCCGAGAAGGCGCTTACATACCGGATCAAGAAATTGATCGCCAACGTCCTTCCCGATAATACGCGAATGCTGCGCGTCTTTGAGGAGAGCGGGTTCAATATCACCAAGCGGATGCACGAGGGCTATGTCGAGATAACCTTCGACCTCGAGCACCAGGAGGAATTTTCCAAGCGGCAGGCCCTGCGCGAGCACATCTCCCGCTCGCTCGGTATGCAGAGGATGCTGTATCCTAAGACCATCGCCGTCGTAGGCGCATCACGCAATCCCAGTAGCGTTGGTGGAAAAGTGTTCCGGAACCTGCTGTATAACGATTTCGGGGGCGCTGTCTTCCCAGTAAACCCGAAGGCGTCCGCGGTAAACGGCGTCCTCTGCTACGCCTCGGTGTCCGATATCCCCGGAGATGTTGACCTTGCAGTCATTGTCGTACCCGCGCCGATGGTCCTGGATATCGTCGATGCCTGCGGCCGAAAAGGGGTCTGGAGCATCGTGGTCATCTCGGCGGGGTTCGGCGAGAGCGGTTCCGAGGGGAGGGAGCGTCAGCGGCTTCTCCGAGAAAAGGTCCTCTCCTACGGCATGCGGTGCGTCGGACCCAACTGCCTGGGCATCATGAACACGGACCCGAGGGTGAACCTGAACGCGACCTTCGCGAACACCTGGCCCCCACGGGGCAATCTGAGCATCGGCTCTCATAGCGGAGCGCTCGGCCTTGCCCTGCTCGATTACGTCAAGAGCAACAATCTTGGTATCGCGCACTTCGCGAGCATCGGCAACCGGATGGATGTCTCTTCCAATGATCTGCTCGAGTTCTGGGAGGATGATGAGAATACCTCGGTCATCCTGCTGTATCTCGAGACCTTCGGCAATACTCGGCGCTTCAGCCGAATCACCCGCCGTATTTCTCGCAAGAAGCCGATCGTCGCCGTTAAGGCGGGCAGGAGCGATGTGGGTGGCAGGGCTGCCAGTTCCCATACCGGCGCGCTCGCTGCCTCGGACGATGCCGTGGACGCGCTTTTCAGGCAGGCGGGCGTGATCAGGGTGGATACCATCGAAGAGATGTTCGACGTCTCGAAGCTGCTGGCGGGGCAGCCACTGCTTTCGGGACGGAACATCGGGATCCTGACGAACGCGGGAGGTCCGGGGGTTCTTGCTGTCGATGCTGCCGTCAATTGGGGACTGTCCGTTCCAACTCTCTCCGAGGAGACGCAGAAGAAGCTTGCCTCGTTCCTGCCGAAGGAGGCCGCCCTCGCGAATCCCGTCGACATCATAGCCTCGGCCACCGGCTCGCAGTTCGAAGAGGCGCTCGGCGTGATGCTGGGTGACCCGGCCCTGGACGCCGTACTCGTTATCAATATTCCGCTCCGAGAACCGGAGGAGGTAGCGTCTGCTATCAGGAAGGCCATGGCCGGCTACACGGGTAAGAAACCTGTACTAGCCTGTTTTATGATGTCCGGCGCTTCAGAAGTCGACCTGCATTACGGTTCCGGCCGGGTCCTCCCGGTCTACATGTTCCCGGAGGCCGCTATAAAGTCTTTGGCGCTTTCCTGGCCCTATGCCTGCTACAGGCAGCGCGAAGAGGGGCATCTCAGAGAGTTTGCTGATATCGATGAAGAGGAGGCTAGACGTTTCCTCAGGTCTCATGGGGCGTACTCCGAGAAAGGTGGCTGGCTTGCACCCGAGGTCGCCATGGGGCTGCTCCAAAGATACGGGATCCCTGTCGCAGCGACAAGGGCGGCATTCACTCCCGATGAAGCCGTACAGGCTGCCCGGGAGACCGGCTACCCAGTCGCAATGAAGCTGCGCTCGATGTCAATCACGCACAAGACGGACGTTGGCGGCATCGCACTGGGCCTCCAGAACGATGCGGATGTGATGAATGCGTTTATCGGGATGCGGGAGCGGCTGAATCTCGCCGGGTGCGCGGACGCCATGGAGGGAGTCATCATCCAGCCGATGATGAAGGGCGGCCAGGAGGTCATCGTCGGGATGTCTCAGGACCCGGTCTTCGGACCGCTTCTCATGGTCGGCATCGGCGGAGTGCAGGTCGAGCTGATCAAGGACGTGGCATTCTCGCTCCACCCTCTCCTTGACAGAGACCCCGATTACCTGCTATCCCAGCTCAAAGGCCTGCCGCTGCTGACGGGATGGCGGGGAAGCACGCCGAAGGACATGGATTCGCTCAAGGAAGTACTTCTCCGTTTCTCGGCGCTCGTTGACGATTTCGCCGAAATCGCGGAGTTGGAGATAAATCCGGTTATGGTCTTCGATGCGGGAAAGGGAAGCTCCGTCGTTGATGCTCGCATTTTCTTCAAGGGTGAGCATCACCGGTAGGCCGTACTTTAATCCCGGGCAGAGTATTTCTGATTTATCAGTTCTTATACAGACCAGTGTCATGAAAACAAATTGCTGCTTGTTTTTTCGTCATTACGACTCAAGTGGGAGTCCAGTCCGATCTTGGATCTCGCCTTTTTAAACTTTTGTACGAAGAACCCTTATCTTGTTAAGTGTGGAGGAAGTTAAATGAAGAGGTTTATTCTCGTAGCAGGCTTGCTGATGCTTATTGCTCTAACAGGATGTACAGGGAACGATGGTACAAACGGAGCAGCCGGAACGAACGGCACCAATGGTACAAATGGATCAAATCCACCTGTGTATGCGAGCGAAATACTCAAAGCTGCAAATCATTTAGTCAATACACAAAATAGCGACGGGGGATGGAATTGGCAGATTACGCCTGACAGTCCGGTAACCCCTGCTCTTCCAAGTCCGTATAATACGCTCGGTGTAACGGCACAAGGAGTTTTGGATGCGTACAAAATTAGTCCGCAGGCCCAATATCTTAATACGTGTGTAAATGCGTATGGGCTAATGGTAATAAATTCAACAAACGCAAATCCAAGCATCCACAGAATAAGAGGAACTGACATAACATTCCTCGTCGAACTTTCAGAAGTGACAGGAATTGCGGCATACGCAAACTTTGCCAAGACCAGATATGAGTCAGCTTTGGCGGAGTTCGGTGGAGGCAACGCAAAAGGTTTCTTGCCACATATGTTCAAGGTGTGAGAGTAGGTCAAGGTCTTCCCGATATTGTTGCGTGGGATATTAATCTGTATGTTCAAGGTGCCCTGGCGCTCAACAGATATTTTCCGGGACAGGGATTTGATGCAGATGCCGCGGCAATGGCAGGAGTAATATACACAGCGCTTTATGTTTCAGTACCTCCCGCCGTAACCCTTGTGTTCGATATCAGCAGCAAACCCACAGGAACACCAACGAATGACTATTGGCTGGCTGTCAGTGGAGCACTTGAGGCATTCGTGACGACAGCAACGTATACAACTGAGAGTACTTCCTTAATCACCAATCTGCTGACAGATCAACAACAAGATGGTTATTTTACAGGAAATGCAGACAATGATCAGACTACGGCGTATGCTGTCACGGCTCTGGTAAAAGCTGGCAACCAAATTGCCGCTGAAAAAGCAATTGGATATTTAATCAGTACTCAGAATACTAATGGCGGTTGGACAGAAGTAGATGGCTATGAATACACAGAAACAGATAGCGAGATAAATGACGCGATTGTTGCCGGGATAACACTCTGAGAAGAAAAAAATTATATATGCCAGCTTTCGAAAGAGAGCTGGCATCCGGTTATTTTTTCTGGGCGCTGGCTGCCGTAGACTGTCGTAGCATTCTGCCCCTGTACAAAAATGTAGGTACCTGCACTATAGACAGAATTAAAAAAGAAGATTATTTCATTTGTTGTTATAAGTAAGCTCAAAGCCGTTGCCAATCGCTTATTTTATAGTTGCATCCTTCAGCGTGCATTACATCCCGTAAACCGCAAATCTTGTCTCTTCTGAGAAGTGCATCTTTCATGTCAAAATACGACATTATCTCTGTGGTCGCTGCGCGATCTTTTTCTCACGGACTCACGCGAACCAAATCTCCTCAGTTCCGCGAAGACATCAGATGAACAACGACGATACCAAGAGCCGCATTATTCACGGCCGCAGCAGCGTCTTAATGGCTCGGCGCTCATCCATGGCGCGGTAGCCCTCCGCCACCTGGTTCAAGGGCAGAGCCAGGTCGAAGACCTTGCCGGGATTGATTTTCCCGTTCCATACCAAGTCGATTAGCTCGGGCAGAAAACGGCGAACCGGAGCGGGGCCGCCGTGGAGATGGACATGAGCGAAGAACAGCTGCTGGCCGTTGAGCTCTACCCCGTGCGGGACTCCGACGTAGCCGATGTATCCGCCAGGACGCGTGGAACGGATCGCCTGCATCATCGACTCCTGGGTGCCGACGCATTCCAGCACTGAGTCGGCGCCGATCCCCTTGGTCATTTCCTTGATGCGGGCCACGCCTTCGTCGCCGCGCTCGGTCACGATATCGGTCGCGCCGAATGCGCGGGCGAGCCTCTGCCGAGCCTCGTGACGGCTCATCGCGATGATCCTGCCGGCGCCCATCTGCTTTGCGGAGAGCACGCCGAGGAGCCCGACCGCGCCGTCACCGACGATCGCGACTGTCTTGCCGGGCTTCACGTCGGCCGCGATGGCGGCGAACCAGCCGGTGCCCATGACATCCGAGAGCGCCAAAAGGCTCGGGATCATGTCAGCTGAAGGAATCGCACGGGTAGGCACAAGGGTACCGTTCGCGTTTGGGACGCGCAGAAAAGGCGCTTGGGCTCCGAGAACGAGTTCCCGGTCTTGGCAGGATGACTGGTAGCCGATCTGGCATGTGGGACAGGTATTGTCGGAGCTGAAGAATGATCCGATGACGAACTGGCCTCGCTTGACGGATGTGACTGCGCTCCCTACCTCCTCGACAATTCCGCAATACTCGTGCCCCATTGCGGTAGGCCCGGTGGTCGACTGGATACCACGGTAGGGCCACAGGTCGGACCCGCACACACAGGTGGCCGAGATACTGATGATAGCATCCGTCGGTTTGAGGATTTTCGGGTCGGCGCGCTCCTCAAAACGCACATCGCGCGGACCGTAGAGAACAGTGCCTTTCATGATTTATCTCCCTTCTCCCTGATTAGCGAATATCTATTTTATCGATCCAACTTGACACTTCTGATTCCGCGGAACTTGCGTGGCTTCCATATATGGCAAGTCCATGCAAAATGGTAGCTTTGGGGCATGCTTCGGCAATATCCTTTTCGCTATGGCCCATGCCACTGCCTTCATGGGTACAGAAGGGAACAATTGCCTTTCCGGAAAAATCATAGCTCTCCAGGAAGGTGAACACGGCCATGGGCGGCGTTCCCCACCAATTCGGATATCCTAAGAAGATCACATCATATGCCCCCATGTTTTCGACTCGTCCGGTCAGCTTCGGCCTGGCTTTGGCACGCAGCTCATTCTTGGCAACTTCCGTAGTTTCCGTATAATCCTTGGGGCAGGCAGCAACAGTCTCAATGTGAAACATGTCGCCGCCCGAGACAACTTCGGTATTGCCGACTTTAAGATCGACAATCCGCCCGCTGACATAGTTTTGACCCTTCCGGGTGAAATAAGCTATCAGGCATTTCCCCTTCGTTAAATTCATGATAGGATCCTCATCAAAATCATTTTTTCTCAAGTACGTTCTTCAAATGATTTAAGCCGGACGCTGCAGTCGGCCACCCTGCGTAGAACGCAATATGCGTGATCGCAGCCACCAGTTCTTCCTTCGTCAGTCCATTCTCGAAGGCCTTTTTGAGATGGAACTCGACCTGTTCGATACGATTCAGCGCGACCAGGCAGGTTACCGTGATCAAGCTCTTGTCGCGCTGCGAGAGCGGCGGACGCTTCCAGACATCACCGAAAAGAACGTCTTGGGTAAGTTGCACATAATCCGGCGCCAATGTTTTTAGAGCATCTGTAGCCTTCTTTACATCACTGTCTGACATAGGTAACTCCTTTCTATCCTGCCTGCTTTATATCGCCAGTTTTTTCCGTAGCGTCAGCCTGCTGATACCGAGCAGTCGCGCGGCCTCGGACTGATTCTCCCCCGCAACGGACAAGACATATTCCAGCAGGTGTCGATCCACCGCGGTGTGAACTTTTTCGTAAATGCCCCGCTCTTTCCTATCAAGTAAGCCTTTCACAAAGGGTGTTACCCCGGAAGCAACGGTTTGGGCCGGGTTTTCCCGCGTCGCGGTCAGGGCTTGCGACCCGAGATCGCTCAGATCATGGATCGTCAGGTAATCGGTTTTGCATAGTGCGATCGCCGAACGTAGTGTGTTCTCGAGTTCCCGGATGTTTCCCGGCCAGTCATAGGCAAGCAGCCGGTCCATGAACGCTTTGGTCACGCCCTTGATCAGCTTTTGCGCGGTGTGAGAATGGCGGTAGAACAGGCATTGAACCAGCGGCATTATGTCTTTCTTTCGCTCTCGGAGCGGCGGAGCGTGGACTGTGGCGACGCGCAACCGGTGGTACAGGTCTTCACGAAATCGGCCCTCCCGCACCATGGCCGCCAGGTCCCTATTCGTGGCCGAGATGATGCGCACATTCACCTGTATCTCTTTCGTGCTCCCCACCGGATAGAACGTCTGGGTCTGAAGGAATCTCAGTAGCTTTCCCTGGAGCGCAATCGGCAGCTCGCCCACCTCGTCGAAGAACACGCACCCGCCATCCGCCGTCTTGAGCATGCCTTCCTTTGCTGCGACTGCACCGGTAAAAGCGCCTCGTTCGTACCCAAAGAGCTCTGATTCGAGCAGTGCTTCGGGCATTGCCGCGGAGTTGATTACGACGAACGGCTTGCCGAAACGCGAGGAGAGCTGAGCTATGGCCTCGGCCACAAGTTCCTTCCCGGTCCCCGTCTCGCCTGTAATCAGCACGGGCACCTCGACCTGGGCTATGCGGGCCACCTTCTCACAGAGGCTCATAACCAGTGTTGATCGTCCCACAATGACGCACGTGGCGGCGGGAGCCAGGATATCCTTGTCGATGGCAACGATATCCATCAGTTCACGGCGAAGAGCCGCGAGCTTGGCAAGGAACCGCTCGATTCGCTCCTTGCTGAGCGGCAACCTCATAATTTCGTAGGCACCGTAGGTCGCGGCTTCCATTACGGGGCCGCTCCGCTCCTGCTTCGTTACGGCAAGAACGATACTTTTTCCCGCATAATCGCGTATGCGGCCCACGTCAATGCTGTCGATGTCGATGATCACGATGGGCAAGCCGCCGGCAGGAGCCGCCACCTTACCTCTGGAAACAAGCCGGTGACCTTTGGGAAGCATCGGCTGGAGTCCTTTTTCAAGCGAATCGTCGCGCGTCAACAGGAGGATGTTCTGCATAATGACCTCTGTATAATTATTTAACTCGTTGTATATTAATAAACCAATTGCGGATAGATGTCAATAAATAACTGATTGTTTATTAACGAATACTCATTTGGCATGCTGGTTGCCTATATGAGTGACGGTACAGAGATGCTGCAGTGCAGAACAGGGTTTCTTTTTAAAACTGCAAAGCTAGCATCCGCTACTATCTTTGCTGCAACCAGCGAGGTGAACAAAATGGGCGAACTGGCAACCGATCAAAAAGTTGATATCGATGGGCTTAAGCGCATCGGCATCATCGCGCAGAACCAGAAGGACACTTTCCTCATCCGACTGAGGACTGTGGGTGGCGACCTGACCACCGACGACTTGAACGTTATCGCGCAGGTTGCCCGTAAATACGGCCACGGCGAAGTGCATCTCACCACACGCCAGGCCGTGGAGATCCCCCATGTGCGCGTTGAGAATCTCGAAGCGGCGCGGGATGAGCTCGAACAGGGAGGCATCATACTCGGCGTGTGCGGCCCCCGGGGCCGAGGAATCGTTGCGTGTCCGGGTACGGCGGTCTGCACATCGGCAATCATCGAGACCAAGGCGCTGGCCGCGGAGCTGGACAGCCGCTACTTCCGTCAACAGGCGCCGCACAAGTTCAAGATCGGCGTCTCTGGCTGCCCGAACAGCTGCTCAAAGCCCATAGAGAACGATGTGGGCGTGATGGGCGGCGTTCTGCCCGGATGGGACAAGGAAACATGCATTTCCTGCAGGCTCTGCGTCAGCATCTGCCCGGTCAAGGCCATCGATGAACGGGATGACGCGTGCGTCCTCGATGCGGAGAAATGCATTTACTGTGGTCTCTGCATCAGGAACTGCCCGACCGCGGCTTGGACCGCCCGTAAAACCGGCTATACGCTTTTCCTCGGAGGAACACTGGGCAAGCGTCCGCGTCTTGGCACCCGTGCAAAGGCGCTGATCGAGACGAAGGAAGAACTGCTCCGCGATGTCGAGAGCGTGTTTTGCTTCTACCTTAACCACGGCAACAAGAAGGAGCGTTTTGGCCACACCTTAGACCGCATCGGCGTGGAAAAGGCATTTGCCGAAATTTTCGGGGAAGCGAAAGATACGGCTGCTGCGGAACCTGCACCGCAGCCATCCATCGAAGGGAGCGGCATACTCCTTGACCTCCTCGGCATCTGCTGCCCTATGAATTTTGTGCGGGCAAAGCTTGCCATAGAGAAGATCAAGACAGGTGAACGGCTTGATATCCTGCTCGACGACGGCGAGCCGATCGTAAACGTCACCAGGAGCCTGAAAGACGAAGGGCACAAGGTCTTGAAAGTCGACCCGGAGAACGGCCATTTCCGGGTACTGGTGGAAAAGCGATGACGGTCCACTGGCAGCGAGAATCGACGGTAAGGAGTTGGATATGAATATCTTGGTCGTCAGTGATGGTTCGCAAGATTCGCAGTCGGCGCTCACCTATGGGATAGGAAGGGCCCTTGATACACATGGAAAGCTGACCATCGCGCACGTGCATAAACGACAGGAGGTCAGGTCTGAAAAGGCGCTGCAGGACTCGCTGCGATGTTTTGATCTGGTCCGCGCTTCGGTGCATGACCACGGCTGCGGCATCCCGGCCAGCGCGGTGTTCATGTCCATCACCGATCACCGTGACATCCTGACATATGCAACCAACGCGCAGATCGACCTGATCGTGGCCCCTCCTGTTTTCGACGAACTGATCTGCTCCGCCTGTTGCCTCGTCGACATCGTATCGGCAGACGAAATGCAAACGATTGTTCAATAAGGATGGTTAAACATGGAGAAGATTCGCGACGATATCACGAAGACAATAGGGAACACACCGCTAGTGAGGATCAACCGACTGACGAGGGGACTTAAGGCGGAAGTCGTTGCGAAGCTCGAGAGCTTCAATCCCTGCTCGTCAGTGAAGGACCGTATCGGCGTCTCCATGATCGAGGCGGCCGAGTGGGAGCACCGGATCTGCCCGGACACGGTCCTGCTGGAGCCGACGAGCGGGAACACTGGTATCGCCCTTGCCTTCGCGGCCGCGGCGAAGGGATACAGGCTTACGCTCACGATGCCGGAGACGATGAGCATGGAGCGGCGCCAGGTCCTCCGGGCGTTCGGCGCGGAACTGGTGCTCACGCCGGGAGCCGAAGGGATGAAAGGCGCCATCGCTCGCGCCTGCGAGATGGCTGCCGCAGACGGCCGCTATCTCCTGCTGCAGCAGTTCGAGAATCCCGCGAACCCGGCGATCCACCGAGAAACGACGGCCGAGGAGATCTGGAGGGACACAGACGGGAGGATCGATGTACTGGTCTGCGGCACCGGGACCGGCGGGACTGTGACGGGATGCGCCGAGATCCTGAAGCCGCGGCGCCCTGAACTCAAGGTGATCGCAGCTGAACCGAAGGATTCGCCGGTGATCAGCGGCGGCAAACCCGGCCCGCACAAGATCCAGGGATGGGGCCCGGGATTCGTGCCGAAAGTCCTCAGGAAGGAACTGTTCGACGAGGTCATCCTCGTGAGCGCAGAAGATTCGGGCGAGACGGCGCGGCGACTCTGCCGCGAGGAGGGAATACTCTGTGGCATCTCCTCTGGCGGCGCGATGTGGGCGGCCCTGGAGGTTGCGAAGCGGCCGGAGAGCGACGGCAAGCTCATTGTCGCGGTCCTTCCCGACTCGGGCGAGCGATATCTCTCGACCTGGCTGTTCCAGGAAGAGTTGAAGTAGCGGCCGACGCGGCAGGAACAACACGCGAGCAGGGGCGCCATAAATTCTACAGGAGGAGAAGGGAATGTCAGAACGAAGATTCGATACCATAGCGATCCACGCGGGGCAGGAGAGCCCCGACCCCGCCACGGGAGCGCGAGCAGTACCCATCTATCAGACCAGCTCGTACGTGTTCAAGAACTCGGAGCACGCGGCTAACCTCTTCGCATTGAAGGAGTTCGGCAACATCTACACGCGGCTCATGAACCCCACGAACGACGTGTTCGAGCGCCGCATCGCCGCCCTCGAAGGAGGCGTCGGCGCCCTGGGCGTCGCATCCGGGCAAGCGGCCCAAACCCTAGCGCTCCTGGCAATTACGCAGGTGGGCGACGAGATCGTAGCGGCGAACAACCTCTACGGCGGGACCTATCAGCAGATGCACTACACCTTCCCCAAGCTGGCAAGGACCGCGAAGTTTGTGGAATCGTCGAAGCCAGAGGAGTTCAAGAAGGCCGTCACGCCGCGGACGCGCGCCATCTATGCCGAAACCATCGGTAACCCGAAGCTCGACATCCCGGATTTCGATGCTATCGCGAAGATCGCACATGACGCCGGCATCCCGTTCGTGGTGGACAACACCGTTGGCGTCGGGCTCGTCCGGCCTATCGACCATGGAGCGGACATCCTGACGCTCTCAGCGACCAAGTACATCGGCGGTCACGGCACATCGATTGGCGGCGTCATCGTCGACGGGGGAACGTTCGATTGGGGGAACGGCAGGTTTCCCGAGTTCACCGAGCCCGATCCCAGTTATCACGGGCTCAAGTACTGGGACGTATTCGGCAGCTTCCCAGGCCTCGGCAACGTGGCATTCATCATCAAGGTGCGGGTCCAGCTCCAGCGGGACCTGGGGTTCGCACTCAGCCCCTTCAATTCCTTCCTGTTCCTGCAGGGACTCGAGACCCTGCCGCTGCGTGTGAGAAAACACTCGGAGAACGCCCTCGCCGTGGCGAAGTTCCTGAAGGACCACCCCAAGGTCGCGTGGGTCAACTACCCGGGCTTACCCGACCACCCCGGCCATGCCGTAGCGAAGAAGTATCTCAAGCAGGGTTTCGGCCCCATCGTCGGCTTCGGCATCAAGGGCGGCCTCGAGGCAGGCAGGAAGTTCATCGACTCCGTAAATCTCCTGTCACATCTCGCCAATATAGGCGACGTGAAGTCGCTCGTGATCCATCCGGCTTCGACCACGCACCAGCAGCTCACGCCGGCAGAGCAGCGGGCGGCCGGAGTGACCGAGGACTATATCCGTCTCGCCGTGGGCATCGAGGACGTACGGGACATCACCGAGGACATAGACCAGGCATTGCAGGTGGCAAGCCCGGGGGCCCGGGCAGCGGCATAGGGCGCCTTCAGCGCATATCACGGAGGAAACCGGATTGCCGGAAAAGAGATAGCCATGAGTCTGCATTTAACACACAGAAGATCCGACGCGGGCTTGGGCTCCGTCGGCGAAACAGAAACACAATCCTTCACTTTTGGCTCTCTGGTGCTGGAGAGTGGGGAGGTCCTGTCCCCGGTCACCGTAGCCTACGAGACCTACGGAAGTCTCAGTGCACGGCGGGACAACGCAATCCTGCTTTGTCACGCACTTTCCGGCGACGCACACGCCGCGGGCTCGGACCGGGCCACGGGCAGGATTGGCTGGTGGGACAGCATGATCGGTCCTGGTAGGGCCTTTGACACGGAGAGATACTTCATCATCTGCTCCAACGTGATCGGCGGGTGCAGGGGATCGTCCGGGCCAGCCTCGATAGACCCAGCCACCGGAAAGCCTTACGGCCTCGACTTTTCGGTCGTGACGATCGGCGACATGGTGACCGCTCAATCACGGCTGCTGGACCACCTGGGTATCGACCGGCTCCTCGCCGTGGCCGGCGGTTCGATGGGCGGCATGCAGGTGCTCGAGTGGCTGGTCTCCCGTCCTGGACGGGTCCGGAGCGCCATCCCCATCGCCACCGCGTTGTGCCACTCGCCGCAGCAGATCGCCTTCCACGAGGTCGGCAGGCAGGCGATCATGGCGGACCCGAACTGGAAGGATGGAAGCTACTACGGCGGGCCGCTTCCCGCCCGCGGCCTTGCCGTGGCTCGGATGGTCGGTCATATCACTTACATGAGCGACCTCTCCATGGAACGGAAGTTCGGCAGGCGGTTCCGGGAGAATCGACGGCCGTTCAAGTTCACCGCCGATTTCGAGGTCGAAGGCTACCTGCATCACCGCGGCACCAGCTTCGTCGAGCGCTTCGACGCCAATTCATACCTCTACATCACCAAGGCTATGGACCGCTACGATGCAGCCCGCGGAGGAATGATGCACAAGGCTCTTGCCGGCTCCCAGGCGAGGGCGCTGGTCATCGCCTTCCGATCGGACTGGCTCTACCCGGCCCACCAGTCGCGTGAGATCGTGAAGGCCTGCAAGCTTGCCGGATTGGACGCGACGTACTGTGAGATCGACTCCACGTACGGCCATGACGCGTTCCTGCTCGAAACGGACGAGGAGACCCATCTCATCACGCACTTTCTGGAGAACGTAACGCGGGGGCGGACGGACAACATCCATGGCAGTTGAGGCGAAACTGGAGCACCGGACGATTGCCGGCCTCGTGCGCCCCGGCGCGTCGGTGCTGGACCTCGGCTGCGGCGACGGCACGCTCCTGGACCTCCTGGTCAGGGAAAAGGGCGTTCGCGCCCAAGGTCTCGAGCGTGATGAGCAGGCCATTTACCAGTGCGTGGCGAAAGGCCTGAGCGTGGTCCACGGCGACATCGACACCGGCCTGTCCGAGTACGGCGATCGGTCCTTCGACTATGTGATCTTCGACCAGAGCCTCCAGCAGGTGCGGCAGCCCGACCACGCGCTGTCCGAGGCGATGCGCGTGGGCCGGGAAGTGATCGTGGCATTCCCGAACTTCGCCTATTGGCCTTCGCGGCTCCAGATCTGCCTGCGAGGCAGGACGCCGGTCACGCAGGCCCTGCCCTATGCCTGGTACCATACGCCAAACCTCCACTTTCTGAGCATCGCGGACTTCGAGTCCTTCTGCCGCGAGCGCTCCGTGGCTGTACTCCGCCGGGTGTGCCTGTCCAAGGCGCGCACGGTGTACGCGCTGCCGAACCTCCGGGCGGAGACTGGCATCTTTCTGCTGGCCAGGACGGTCGCCCCGCGGGATCAGCTACTGGCCCGGAACCGTCTGCCGGTTCCCGGCAATCCGCAGCAATGAGTATGCATCTTTGAGCCGGTCATGCTATAATGAATTGCATTCCCTATGAATTTGACGCTCGATAGAATTGCAGACTCGCCCCTCGGCCTGATCGGCGGCACACCGCTCGTCCGGATTACCAAGATCACCGCTGTGCTGAAGCCCAAGGTCCGGCTTTTTGCCAAACTCGAACGCTGCAATCCCGGCGGGTCCGTGAAGGACCGAGCCGCATTTCGCATGATCAGCGACGCCGAGCAGGCGGGTACGCTCACCAGGGACAGGATCATCCTCGATTCCTCGTCAGGGAACACGGGGATCGCCTATGCACTGATCGGCGCGGTGAAAGGTTACCGCGTCACGATCGTGATCCCGGAGAACGCGAGTATCGAGCGAAAAAAAATCATTGCAGGCTTCGGCGCGGAGCTTGTCTTCTCCAGCCCTTTTGAGGGCGCTGATGGCGCCATCCGCCTGGCACAGGAAATCGTCCAGAAAGAGCCGGAGCGGTACTTCCAGCCTGATCAGTACAACAATCCATCAAATCCAAAGGCCCACGAGCTGACCACCGGCCCCGAAGTCATCTCGGCGACAGGCGGTACGGTCACCCATTTCATCGCCTGCGTCGGCACCGGCGGCACTGTTATGGGCACCGGCCGAGCGCTTAAAGCGTACCGCAAGGACATTCAGGTGCTCTCGGTCCACCCCGACGACGCACTGCACGGCATCGAGGGAACTAAATATCTCGGGGAAGAGGCCATCATTCCCGGCATTTTTGACATGAACTTTCCAGACGAGCGGCTTACCGTCGGGACCGAGGAGGCATTCGAGATGACGAAGCGGCTGGCGAGGGAGGAAGGGCTGTTCGTAGGCACATCATCGGGCGCAGCCTTGACAGCTGCAATGAAGGTGGCAAAAACGCTTGAACAGGGGACCATTGTTGTAATGTTCCCCGATAGCGGCGACCGTTATCTGAGCAGGGAGCCCAATAACAAGCCTAAATAAAAACGACGTTTCAGCGCAAAACCAGTAGGACCTGATTTGTCGATTTACATTTTTTTCTGAAGTCCGTCGGTTCAAAAATCCTCCGCACTGTAGCATTTCCTTCAGCTTATCAATCAGACGCTTCAGTATGGTCAGTCAACAGCACGTAACTAGCCGGAATAATTAATGCAACAAAATGGTATAAAAGATGCAATCTATAAAAAAATATAAATAAATAATTCTTAGGAGGAATTTCAATCATGAAGAGGCAGGTTTTGGTGGTTTTGGTGCTCGTGCTATCAGTCGCTGTTTTAGGAGGATGTTCCAAGGGATACGAATCGCAGAAGAATGCTGCCGGCCTGAACATTACTCTCAGAGCCGACCGTTACCCGCTGATAAAGGGAGACAATAATTTATCGGTGAAAGTAGTGGAATCTTCGGGAAAAGCGGTGACGGATGCCAAAGTCGATATCCGTTTCTATATGCCGCCGATGCCCGGGATGGCACCTATGGAAAGCAGCGTTCAGCCCCAGCTCAAGGGGAACGAGTATCCCTTTACGGTTAACGTTGCCATGGAAGGCGGATGGAAAATAGATGCCACTATCACTCAACCCGGGAAAGCACCGGCATCGGCCACGTTTAATGTTGATGCACGGTAGTAGTTACGTTCGGGGATTGGAGGTGAAACAATGGATGCAAGGGAAAAATGAGGTTCAACCTAGTTGACCTATTTAAAATTATTAAAACGGGGGATAAAATGAAAAAGCATAGGATTACAATTTTAAGTTTAGCGCTTCTTATTGGTTTTGCGTTTTCCCAAAACGTGTACGCTACCGAGCCGTCACAGGTGGCCGCCGACCATCTCAAGATGGAGAAATATTACGCAGGCAAGGCAGTTGAGCAGGACGCGATTATCGCAGAGCATCAGCAGATGAAAAGCGAGTACAAACAACAGTACTTTATTAATGAAAAGGTAACGCCTGTCAGTCGGCTAAAGGAAATGGAAAAGCATTGCGATGCCATAATTCATGATACTGAGAAATTAAAATCCGATTACCTTGAAACCGAAAAATGGCATAAGATGAGGGCGGCAGAGCTGCAAGGGAAATAAAAACCGACCCGGCTGCTGTGATGATAAAATAGCGTGTTTCCGATCAGGCAGGCTAAAGGCAATATTGTCACAGCCTGTCTGTCGTATTTTCTGAGTGCGACAGGCCTTCAGATATGAAACCCGAAGAGATTTAGACCTGCTCCTATATAATTGTCTATAGCCTGCTTGCAGCGACTGCCCCGCATTTTGAAGAGTTCGATTTCCTTGGACTCGAATCTATTAATCTAGTTTCAGAATATATCAAGAATAGAAAAAAAGATGGTTGAATAAATCCATCGTCCATGCCTCTGAACCTTGTGCTCACTGGCCGGAGAACAATTTCACCGCTTCGCGAATGCTCATCTGGTCGAACTTGAGGCTCAGCTTGAGGAAAGGACCGCAGGCGGTGAAATCGGCCTTCGAAAAATCCCTGTCCGAGAATCCTGTGATATTGTAACCCACCTGGAGGAGGAGGTTCTTGGCGAAATTAAATCCAACGAAAGGACCTGTGCCGTATTTATACTGGTCCGCGCTCCAGCTATGAAGCACTTTGACTCGAAGTCCGATGTCCCACGTTTTGGTCACGTCATACCTGCCTTCCAGTCCGATGAGGTCCGTATAACCCCGGTAGTCCAGCTGGTCGATGGTCTCCTGGACGTACTTACACGCATACTGGAGGGCGATTTGCATGTCATGAGCCGGCTTGTAGTTCACGTTCAGGTTGTTGACGGTGCGCCAGGTGTTGTAGTCGAACGAGCTGTCCCTGCGCTCATCGATGATAAAGTCCAGGCGGTCGAGCACGATCCAGTCGCTATTCTTCGGACGGTACGCAAGGCTCAACCGCAGATCGTCGTTAGAGGTCCTGGCGCCGTTCGTGTTCGGCATCTGGAACACCCGGACCCCCGCGGCGAGCCCTAGCCCTTCCCGCACCTCTCCGTTCACGCCGGAGAGGACCACCAAATTCTTGTCGCCTGAAGCGAAACGTTCTTCCACGCGGCCCGTCCATGACCACTTTTCAGCCCGGTATCCCGCGCCGAGAGAAACGGCGGTGAAGTTCGGTCCTCCCGATGCCGGAGGCACGTTGCTGTTGAACTGGGGGGGCGGCGGAGTCGTTCCCGTCGCACCTGAGATCGTCGCCGAGCGGTCGAGCCCGACGTCCACGGACCATTGCTTGTTCACCTGCCAAGTCTGCTTAAGGCCCAGGGTGGAGAAGAGCCGCTCGCCGTTTTCCGAGGACTGATCCTCTATCGTGGAGTTGATCTGTCCGCCGGCCCACGGCGAGGAGCGCAGACCGACGCGCGAGGTGGCCGTATCTTGACTTGCCCCGTGCGTCAGCTCCTGGTTCGCAAAGAGCGTAGCGGAGCTGTTTAGCTTGTAATCGGCCCCCAGGATCGTGCGTGTTGGAAAATCGGCATTCCCGTTTTCACCCCCGATAGACTGGTCGCGGCGGACGGTGAAGGAAAGACGGTCCGTCATCTGGTACCGGCTGCCGACGAAAATCTGGTCCGACAACTGCGTCGGGCTGTTGACGAACGTGTCTTCAGCGTAGCGCACGCCGCCGAAGACCTCATAGCGCTTTTCGGAATACCTCGACTCCAGTTCGGCTACGTCTCTGACGGCCTCGGTCGCGAGGTTTATCTCGTGGTAAACCTCGCTCTGCAGACTGAACGACTGGCCCAAACGGTAGGCGAGGTCGAATCCCGTCTTGCGGGTGCCTGTTTCGCTGACGTTCTGCTGACCGAGGCCGAATCCCGGCGGCTGGTCCCGCACATAGGCCTTTCCCTCGAACTTGTCCGTACGGCTCGACAGCTCCGCGAGGTAGGCCGTGCCCTCGGTCGGCGAGCCGCTCTCGTCGTTCTTCGTGGTTGCCACCTCGGCCTTTAGCTTCGTATGGTCATCGAGCTTGACCGTGGCATCGGCGCCTGCGAGGTTCCCGGTCCCGCCGTTTTGCTCCTCGTGGATGTACGTGGCGCCGACCTCGACCTTGTTGTCATACACCCGCACCGCGCCCCGGCCTCCGTAATTGTAGGAGTTTCCGTCGGAACCGAGCACTTCGTACCGCACGACGATGAAATTGGGGTTGAAGTTTGCATCCCTGCTGAACACAGGCGCTTTGAACCAGATGGTCCCCGCATTGTAATCGATCGTGTAATCCAGGGAGCGAGTCAGCGGCTGCGAGGAGACGATCAATTCGCTCCTGAAGCGATCTCTCGTCTCGATCACAACCGTTTCCGAATTGATCATGATGTTCTTCTGTGACAACTGGTAGAGGCCGGATGTGCCATTGCCCTGGATCTCATCCTTTATGAACGTCTGGTCGTTCTGGCTTACGTAGATCGTGTAATCGAAGCTGTTCGATTTCATTTCCGATTTCAGACCGGTGAACTGACGGGTGTACCGCGACAGTTCGGTCATCGTTAGGCCCGTATCATAGTCGCCGAAGAGGGCGTAGAACTGTTTCCGTTCGAGCTTGAGGTACAGTGCGCGCGAACTGGCCGCGTCATAGTGCTGATTCGTGGCATCTCCGTAGAGCGTATAGTACGTATTCGGATCGATCGTCTGATAGAGGCTGCCCGGGTAGCCGTTGGGACTTTTGTTGCTGTCATAGGCGATGGTCAGGAGCCATTCGCCTTTGATCGCGCCTTTCGCGTAGAATGCGACCCTGCCGTCCTTATAATACTGGTCGTCCACGCCCGAGGCCGCCAGGCTCTCCATATTGCCCTTTACCACGTTGTAGCCTACGGTGCCCTCGGCAAGCCCCACCAAAATCCAGTCGCGCTTTTCTGGCTCGAGCCACGCCCGTACCTCCTGGACACCATTCATCAGCTTGAATCTGATCACGGCCTGGCCGGTCTGCGTCGTCGGCTGCAGTTGAATCAGCGCGATACCGTTTTCTCCGACCTGAAACTTCAGCTTGTCGCTCGTCGAGGCAGTCAAGGGGTTCTTCTGAAGGTCCTCGGACCTCGCGAGCGGGATATGGGGCGGATCGACGGCATACTCGCCGATCACTCCCTCCCGCGCCGGATGTCCGTCCTTGTCCGTGAGCAGGACGGCGATGATCGGAGGGGTCTTGCCGTCGGCGACAAGTTTCGACGCCGCGGGCGCAAGCTCCGCCTTCACCGGAGGCCGTGAATAGTGGATGACCCGTTTCACCTGCGCGGTCGGCGCGCCGTTCTCGTCATACTGGGACGCCTCGAGAATGTTGTCTCCCTCCTCCAGGTGAACGTTTCTCCATATGGCGAGGGCCACTTTGTCGTCCTGCCGTTTGAGCGTGGTATCGAGGAAGAACGAATCCACCTCCGCACCGTTGAGGAAGAGCTTCAATTTCAGCTCGGGGTCGTGTTTGACCGCGATGCTGGATGCGGGGAGGGACGGGTGGTAGCCGTCACCCGGCCAGACCCAGGCTAGGCCGGGCTCGGCGCTCTCGAGCCAGGCCTTTGTATACTCGGGCATCTCCTTTTTCTCCTGCTCGCCGTGCTTCGGCTCCTCTGCCCACTTTTCGCCCGGCCGCAGGCCCGTTGTGGGGACCGTCTTCATTCCGCTCCGGTCTTTTTCATTTTTCAGCTCGGCTGAGGTAATGGCACTTTCGGTCTCGACCTGGATCTCCACGCGGCGGTTCAACGCACGGCCTGCTGCTGTCTCGTTCGTTGCCACTGGCTCATCGGGCCCCTTGCC
Source organism: Nitrospirota bacterium (assembly GCA_035623825.1). Classification (GTDB taxonomy): domain Bacteria; phylum Nitrospirota; class UBA9217; order UBA9217; family UBA9217; genus DASPSR01. Next base: position 41,392 of record DASPSR010000024.1, on the reverse strand, counting down.
GATAAACGTTACCTGCTCTGGGGAAAGGTTCAAACCAGCGGCGATATAGCGGCCGACGGTTTCGGCCCGTGCCCGCGACAGCTCATAGTTGTCCTTGAACTGCCTCAGGCCGTGGCCAGCTATCTTTTTCGAGTCCGTATGGCCCGTCACAGTGATATGACGCACCTTCACCTGTTTAAGGCTTTCTATCAGGCGGTCAATGGCCTCCTGGTCCTTCTTGTTTAATGCGGAGTTCAGCACTGCGAACCGCGGATGGAGGACGATGTCCGGCGTGGTCCGGCGCTCCGTCATGACCCGCCGCACCAGCAGGTTGTCGACGACGGGGGTCCTTTCGTCTTTCTTTTGCGGCGTGTCGAAGGTCAGGAGCGCTTTCGTCGCCAGGTCAGTGGCGTTGCCCGCGACGGGAATGGAAGCGCGGAAGCGCAACGTACCGTCCCAGTCCGCGGGCATGTCACCGACGCGGAAGGTGAGCGCGTTCTCCGTGATGCCGGGGTCGGGCTGCGGGACCGCGTTCAAACCAGTGCTCCCGGGCTGGTAGGAAGCTCCATCAGGCAGCATCACGGTGAGCCGCAGGTTTCTGAGCGGCACGGGCCCCACATGGAGTGGAATGCTGTATTCGATCACGTTCGCGCCAGCCGCGGGACCGTTCGTCAGCGCGCTTTGGAGATCGATCCCTGCCTCTCCGGTCCGTGGAGGCTTGAGGCCCAGGTGGAAGTCCGCCCGCCAGAGGGTCCCGCCCTGGATGTCCACGAACTGTGAATAAGCGGTCTCCGCGAACCGGTCGTTCTCCTCGCAGGATAGGATCTCATACTTCTCGGGGATCGTTTCAAGGTCGACCTGCACCACGTGGGTGCCGGGAGTCACGCCCTCGAAGTGATACATGCCGTTCTTGTCGGTCACCACATAGGTGCCGTCCTCAAGGAACAGTCGTACACCCTCCAGTCCATTTTCCTCGGCGGCATCGGGTTTTCCGCAGCCGTCCACCCGCAGCCGGCCCGCAATGAAGGCCTTTCCGCTGAAGAGGTCGTCCGTGACCAGGACCTGTGCCGCTGCCGTGTTGGAGGTCGCACCCGTGCCGCTTGCGACGGCGGTGTTGACAGCAGTGCCCGTCTGCGCTCCCGCCGCGATTTCCGTCACGTAAGAGATCGCAGCCGTTGATCCGGCCGCGAGGTCGCCGGCGGTGAAGGTCAGCGTGCGGCCGTCACTTGATATCGAGGGGTCCGGGGCGACGAGACCATTGAGCTTGGTGGAACCCTTTCGGTAGCGGAACCCGAGGGGCAAAGCGTCGCTCACGACGACGGCCGGGACAATCGCGGTCGTATCGGTGTTCTGCACGCTCAGCTGATACTGGAGGAAATCTCCGATCGCGGCGGTCGAATTCGCCGCCGATTTGAGCAGAAAGAGCCTGTTGCCCGAGGTGTCCACGGGGATGTCGATATGGACCGTAAAGCCCGCGGTCAAAGTGAACGCACTCCCCTGGGAGGCGGGAGTGAGGGCGAACGGCCCTCCGGGAAGGCCCTGCAATCCCACGAACGGCACCGTGGACGGGAACCGGTAGCCGGCTGGGGTGGTCACCACGTACCTGTAGGTTCCCGGCGGGACGGCGGGGAAGCGGAATGTCCCGGCAGGGAAAGAATAGGCAGTTCCGCCGCTGTCCATGATCGTTCCGCCCGACACGACAGTGGACGGGAAGGTTGCAACTCCGTTATCCCCGAAGACTGCCGCGGGCTGACCGGTGTTCGCGTCGACGATCGTTATGGAGACGCCGTTCACGGGCTGGCCGCTGGAACTGCTGAAGACCTTGCCGAGCGGATCGACAAGGGCAGCGGCGGCGGAGGCGTCCGTGTTGTCTGTAACATCGGTATATGTTGCCGAGACGCGCGAATTGCTCACGACGCTCAACTGGCCATTGTGGGGAACACTTGGCGCGGATGTGGTCGGGAGGTAACCGGCGAACACGCCGGTGTTCGGCCCTGTCTCGGTGAGGCGAAGCAGCTCGCTGTCGCCCGTCAGATTGTCCGTCACGGTGACGAGCACGGTCTCGGCCGTGTTCGGGTCCAGGTTCTGGTCAGGGTCCGTGACCCTGATGAAGACCGGCTCTCCCGCGTGGTATTGGCTCGCAGCGACGAGCGGGACGGGGTTCGCGAGATTGATGGTGGCGCCGCCGACCGAGGGAACGGTGGAGGGCAGGGTGACGAACGGCCCGGCTGCCGTTCCGCTCGCGCTGTATGCGGGCGGCGAGAGCGTCACCATCTGGGCGCCGGCGGCACCGGGGGCGTACTGCAGCAATTCGATCGTCGAGGGCGTGCGGAAGGCCACGGCCGTGACCGTCACGGTGTTCGAATTTTTGATGATGGCCCCTGATGAAGGACCGTTCGTATAGGCTGCCGCGGCTGTGTTCGAGATGACCGTCCCGGCCGGCGTGGCCGCAGGGAGGTCCGAAGAACAAAGGAAAATGAATAAAAACGATGCAATGAAAGCGCAAATTGGATAATGCGTGCGCAGGGAGACTGCCGAAGTTCCTGAAAAAGGGCGCACTGCGGCGCACGCCCCGGCATGAATGCCGGAGACCATGCGCCGCAGCGAAGCCGATATGCGGATGCCTTTCCTCACCGCAATCCTTCTTTCGCTACCGCTACTTGATGGTCACCTGATATTTGATAACGACGTTTGCACCTCCGTTCACCGTCAGGCCGCTGACGGCGATCTTGTTTGCACCTCCATTCGGATCAGCGGCATCGCTCCAGGAAGCCCCGTCATCATTGGCGTTGTACACGTTCGTCTTGCAGGCGCCTGCGACCACAATGCCGTATCCCGCGCCGCTTCCGGTGCAGTTGGTCACACCGTCATTGAATGATGTGTTCGGCGCGCCGCTCTGGCCGTTTCCAAAGGTCAGATTCGCTATTTGCGCAGTCAGGTCGTCGCTCAATACCACGCTGGTAGCATTGGCGGAACCTGCAGCATTCGCGATGGTCATCGTATAGGTCACGACCGCGCCCGGGATGGCCTTAGGGGTGACAGTAAGGTTTACCGGGTCCCAATACACGGCCGAGGTCTTCGTGACGGTGAGGGTCGAAGCGGAGACCGCGTACGCACTCCGTGCCGAATGCGCTCCGTCGTTCGCGTTATCGTCGGTGCCCGCCACGTCTCCGGCGACGACGTCGATGTTCACGCCGGCGCCCAGCGCCGTGCAGAGGCCGCTGTCATTGACCGTTGCTGCGGTGACCTGGCTGTCCTTGGTGGTCACACTGGTGCTTGATCCGACCCACTGGGTCTGGGCCTTCAGGGCGTACACGGCGATCTGTCCGTTCGTGGCGGTAAGCGGAGTATCCGCCGCGATGGTTATCGGCTGGCTTGCGTTCGGGGCCAGGCTGGTGATCGTGGCGCTCGAAATGACTATGTTGTTGAGATCGGTGTTGTCCGTTCCTGAGAAGGGGCTGCTCGTTCCGTTCGGCTCAGCCACATAGGTAAGGACGTACTTCTGGGGCGCATTGCCGTTGTTCGTGACCGTGAAGTGGGTCTGTGTGCCGGTCGCGCCTGGATTCACGGTCACGTTGGCCGCGTCCGTCGTTGCCACAGTAACGTTCACCTTGACGCCCACATAGAACGAGGTGTTATTGTTGCCCGAGCCGTCGGTGGATCCGACCTGGGTCTGCGGGATGCCTCCCACCTGGTAATTAACGAACGCCCTGTTGTTGATCTGGGTACAGGCGAGTGTCCCGGCCGCCAGGGCCCCTTGCGGCAGAGCCGCTGCGAGCGCCCCGATCAGGAGCACCGAAATGAGTGTGTAAACCTTACACATATTCATAGTTCCTCCTTGCAAAGATATTGAACCGTTGGTTGCAGCATGTTGAAGACTCGTTGCTTCCTTTCTCTTTTCCTTCATCGCGCATGTGTTTTTCACAAAACCGCCCCTTTCTGGTAGATTTGAATTTTTCTTTGTTTTTCATAATTCCTCATTTCACCCGTGCATTGAACGTAACGCTCCCTTTGGCCCCGGCAGCCAGCTTGGCCACGATCCACCGGATGTCAGTGTAATCAGCGGCCGCTGCCTTTCGTCTGTTTCCCTGGAGATCGGTGATCGTGAGCGCGTCCGATGCCCCGTAGTTCTTTCCGTGGTCCGTGGAGAATTCGACCTGCGCGTCTTTCCCCGTTGCGCTTCCCTCTACGTAGACCATGTGCTCGGGCACCTTGTCCTGGATGACGACATTGGTCGCCGGCTTGTCGCCGTTATTCGTGTAATAGATCGTGTAGATGACCGTGTCGCCGGGCACGACGTTTGCCTTTGAAGCATCAACTCTTTTCGTCACCTGTTTTCCCTGCTCGTTCGTTTCCGTCACATCAACTTCCGCTTTTGTTACGAGCTCGATGGCTCCCTTTTGCTGCGCCCAGGCCGCCGTCGTCAGCAGCAGGAGAGCGAGCATGATGCCGAACATTCTGTTTGTCATAACCATTCCTCCTTTTGAATTAGTAGATTGATTGTTTGTTTCGAAAACCTTGCATCATCTTCCGGTAACACATGGCCTCCTTTCCTTGGATTCTGATCAATTTATCCTGACGGCAAACGTTATGGTCTGGACCGGCGACGTACTCGTCAGATTCCCGAGCGTTACCGTTACGGACCCCGGGGTGGTCCCTCCAACGTCGCCGGCGTCACTGTCGAGCGCGTCGGAAAGGGCCGTGCCGTTCAGCTTGAGCGTGCCCGGAACATAGGTTGTGTTCGCCGGCACGGCGTCCGTGACCACGACATTCATCGCGGTTCCCGAGCCCGAGGCTGTCACCGAGAGGGTGTAGCGGATCGTTGCGCCGGTCATAGGTTGGGAGCCGCCATACTGGTCCGTCACCACGGCCGTCTTGGCCACGGTTACCGTCGCGGCCTGAGCCTTGAACCCGACCGTGTTGCCGCTTCCGTCCTTCGCCAGCACGGCATAGAGACCGTCCCGGTCCGCGTCTCCGCCATTGCCGTGCCCGTCTCCCAGCACAACGTACTGGGTCATGAGGTTCGCGTTCTTGTTCGCGGACGCTCCGGCGGCTGCCGCCGTGGATGATTTCACCGGCGGGTTCACCACGCCCAGATTGGCGGGCTGGTACGCCTCCGCGGTCACGAGGTAGTCGATGGCCTGTCCGTCCACGGGCTGGGCAGGCGCTGTGATATAGAGGTACACGGTCCGGGATGCATCGGGTGCCAGGGCGCTTATGTAGGGGAGTCCGTTGGCGTTCGGGTCGGTCGGCAGGGCCGCCGTGCCGGCAGTGTCAGCATAGAATGCTGGGCCCGCCGCCGGCACGAGCGTCGGTACTCCCGTTACCGCCGGTTTGAGCGTGAAGTCGTGTGGCCCGTTGCCAGTGTTGGTCAGGATGTACGCCATGGACGCCCTGCCTCCGGGTGCAATCGCCACGTCGGAGACGTTCGAGGCGGTCAGGGTGAAGTTGACCTTGTCGTCCACCCTGATGGCGTTCGTATTGCTGGAAGTGGTGTAATTGTTCCCGCTCATGGTATAGATGACAGTGGCCGTATTGCCGATCACGGTGCCGGCAGGAGTGCCAAGGGCAAAGGCATGCCCCGCGACGAAACAGGAGATCATATACAGCGCTGCAAGGAGCAGCATCTTGCCCCGAACGCGGCCGGACCTTCGTCCATGACGTTTGTGTATGAATGTCGACTCTTTCATTGCACCTTCACCTGGAAAATCATGTTGAATGACGTGTTGCCCGCCATCGCTCCTGTGGGGTTCACGCGGACGCCCGTGACGTTCGCGTCAAAGCCGTTAGCATCCGGCGTCGGCGTGTAGTTGTACGGCGCCCCGCCGCCCGCTTGGTTGGAATAGGTGACGTTGCTTCCGTAGACGTAGCTCAGTCCGCAGGATGCGCAGGAAAAGGCAACGGGCGGGTTGGAGCAGGTGTTCGAAACGCACATGCTCGTGTTGGTCGGGATTGCGTCCGTCACCACCATCGAATTGTTGTCCGCCAACCCGAAGCTGCTGTTCGTGACCACAAGGGTGTATTGCATGGCAGCACCAGGGATTGGTTTGGGGGTGGTCCCGCCGTTCACAGGATCGGAAACGGCCTGTACCGTCTTGACGGCCGTCAGGCTCGGTGCGATGTAGAACGTGCCGACCCCCGTGTCCGAAATAGTTCCTTCCGTCCCTTCGGGAGCCGTGACGGACACCGTCCAGTACCCCGAGGGCACCGACGACGCAGGCGTATAGACGTACTCGAAGGTCTTGGTCGCCGCGCCGGAGTCCGCGGCCTGGGGCATGGGCTGGGCGCTCACGACGGCTGTGCCGCTCGGGTTCTTGATCGTGACCTTGGGCTGGGTCGTGGCATTGTTGCTGGCGTTGATATCGTAGCTTCCGAAGGGGTCGCTAACCACGGCACGCAGGTATATGTTGCCTGAGGTAAACGCAAGGGGTTGCGTCGTGCCGGGATAGGCTGTGCTGTAGGCGGTGACGCTGCTGACGCTAATGACCGTGGTTGAGGGAAGGACGGCCCGGGAAACGTTGCCGCCGGTGTACGGGGAGACGCGGATCGAGTCCGCCGCGCTGTTGTTCGTGACCGTAAGGTTCCAACGGTTGGCCGCTCCGCAGGTCAAAGCAGCTCCGAGCGGCAGGCCGTAGGTGTAAAGCGTTATGGTGTTGTTCAATGCAAGCGTTTGCGTCTGGGTGAGCGTCGTGCCTCCCGACGAACACTGGAGGCTGACCGTGACGCTTCTGTTGCCGTTCGTGGTGCCCGCTCTTACGTATAGATAGACCGGCACCGTGGCACTTACCGATGGGTTGATCGTGATGGCTCCCGCGGCAGCCGGGTTTTGGGACCAGGTTTGCGATGATGTGGCGTTGATCGTGACCTCCGCACCGGCTGTCGGCGCTGTCCGGGAAAGCTTGTAAGGAGGGGTGGACGTGTTGTCGTACAGATAAAGCGGCTTGTTGCCGCTGGCGGGAACCTGCGACTGGGACACCGTGATCGTCGGGGCTACGGGCGTCGCGCCCGGGCCCGCCGGGTTCGTGATCGTGGCCGTGTTGTTGATCGTCGTGCCGGCCGTGGTCCCGCCCGCTATTGTGGTGGACACGACGATAGAGGCAGACCCGCTCGCAGGGACCGAGACATTGGTAGCGGTGAGCGTCTGTCCTGCGAAGCTGCAGGTCGCCCCCGCGGGGCAGCTCGTGACCGATAAACTCGTCAACGCCGCCGGGAAGGTGTCCGTCACTGTAACGCCCGAGGCAGCGACCCCTGCCGTTTCGATGAGCGTAATTGTGTACGGGATCAGGTCGCCGGGATTCTGGTCGCCGCCGTTGGGATCGGTCCAGGTCTTGGTGGACGTCGAGAGATTGGAGGCCACAACTGTGGTCGTGTCCGTCACATTGTAGGTCCTGACAACAGGCCCCACGGAGTTGGTATAGGTGAAGGTCGCCTGCGTCGCGATCGCGTCCACAGTCCCGTTCGTCGCGCTCGATGGTATGTTCTCTTGGACCAGGATGCAGAGCGGCGTTCCGGCGTAAACGGTGATCGCCCCTGAGATCAGTGTGTCGATGCCGGAATCGTAAACGCCGTTGCAGTTCGTGTCCTGGTAGAATGCCACCGCGGGCCAGGAGCCCTGGGTCCTGCTGCTGACCGAAAAGGAGACGCTGCCGCCGGTGTTGGGTGTGAGAGTGTGGGCATAATAGACCGGGGCCGTGGCCGACCCGTTTTTGGCTCCCGTAGCAAGCAAAAAGGTGTTGTCCAGGACGTCGCTGAAGATGACACCGGTGTAATCGGTGTAGAGAGTGTACGCAAACTGGATGTAGTCGCTGCCGATGGTATAGGTTCCGCCTGTAGTGCCGGCGTTGTAGTTCACGGAAATGTATCCCGCCAGGTTGGTTTCGTAGATCCTGAGCGTAGCGCTCGCTGTATTCGTATAGAGCGCGAAATTCCCTCCGCTGTCAGTAGTCGTCGTGTCGTAGGTTGTGCCTCCGGTGTTGTTCGTCAGCCGCACGGTCACGCCTGCGATCCCGGTTTCCGCGGCGTTCAGCACGCCGTCGTTTGCGTTGGAGATCGGGCCGTTCAGGCCGTTGTCATTGATGACCTTGCCGGAAACTCGCGAGCCGTTCCAGAGACCGAAGTTCTGGTTGGTCAGGTTGCTGCCGCCGGCGGACATGGTCAGCGTGTAGTTGGCGGGAGCGGTATAGACCCAGTTGGCGTTCGGGGGGCCGGGATTGAAATTCGTATCGTTCACGTTGCTGATGATGACCGTGTAGTTGTCGTAGGACGGCACGTTCGTGAAGGTGTATGTACCCGCCGCTGCGATCGCGTACGTCTGAAGTGCCGTTGACAGATCGCTTGACCGGAACAGCTTTGCATACATCCCCGTCTGATTCGTTGTTCCCTCGGTCCCGTCCTGCACGCCGTTGTGGGCGGTCCCGCCGCCCGCGCCGTTGTCATTGAAGACAATACCGGAGATGCTGATCGGCGCTGCGGTAACCGAAACGGTCACGGACGAGCTGTTGTTGGAGGAGTTGTAGTCGTTGATGCCCCCGGGGACCGTGAGCGCCGCCGTGTTGGTAATTTGGGTGCCGAGCGGGGCGGAGGCGCTGACGGTCCCGGTGATGGTATAGACCGCAGAGCCGTTCAGGGGCAGCGTGGCGGTGGTATTGATGGCGTTGCCGCTTCCCGATCCGGCTCCGCATGTTGCCCCCCCTGCGGCGGCGCATGTCCAGGTGACACCGGTAATCAAAGAGGGGACGGTGTCGGTGATAGGCACATTGTTCGCCGTGATGTTGCTCGGGCCGTTGTTGCGTGCGGTCACTGTATAAGTGATCGGGCCGCTCTGGGTGACAGTGGGCGATGATGCGATCTTTGAGATCGATAGGTCGATGTCTGACGACGGAAGCGGGTCGACGATGAGGTTTCTGATTTCGTGGTAGTTGTTCGATCCGCCGGTGCTCGCCGCGTAGCCGATCATGACCGTTGCGGGCACCGGTCGGCCGACCATGAGGCCGTTCAGGACCTGTGTGAGGGGCTGATTGTAACCGACTTGGAGATATACATCGACCCTGAGATAGTTCGGGGCTGACTGGGGCGTAAGGTAAACGACGACCTTGCGGTATTCCATCCCGGTCTGGCTGGGCCGGTAGGCCTGGCCAGGGAAAGACAACTGCGCAATGCTGGAAGCGGTCCCGCCGAGGTAGAAGTATGCGCCGGAGGGATGATTATAAGGACCGCGGAGAGCCACGGCATCGCAGCGGCCTCCCGGACCGCCGATTCGCCCCTCGGTGGGGTTTGAAAAGTTGCCCCACTCGTCGATACCAACGCCGATGTAGCCGTAATTCAGGCCCGGATTCACTGGAGCAACCGTCTTCTGGGCATAGCCCAGCGATCCGCCCGATGCCCCGACCGAGAAAGGCTGCGAGCCGTCGAAGAGAAAGACGCTGTAGCCGTCTGCTCCGGTCGTCCCGCAGCCGAAGCCACCGTCGCCCGCGCCGCCCCAGGTGACGTAGTCGTATTGAATGACCGCGCCCTGGGTGATGTCGAACCCTGTGTTCAGATAGGCGTAGCCAGCCTCGTTGCCCCCCAGGTCGGTCAGCCGGAGCCACCCGTTTCCGTCCGGATCGAGCCCGCTACTTGCTGTGAGGAATGCCGACCCGCCTATCACCCAGCCAGGCGCAGTGGAGTGGGTCATGGGCTCGTTCAGGATCGAGGCCGAGACCGACTCGGCCATGATCAACCCGAAAACCACGCAAATGATGGCGTTTCCAGCAAGTCTCAAGATGCTATGATGTGTTCCAAATCTCATACACGATTCTCTTCGTCACTAAAGAACAACGGCAAGGTGGATGATCGATCGTGGTACGATCACCCGGGCCTTAGTTTCAACGCTAAATTCCAACTTTGCCGGCATGTTACAAAGTGCAACCGGTACATCGTCAACGAACGCTATATTCGGGGTCGTGGGACACGTATATCCGACCAACAGCCATTCAATATGACTAGCAATTTTAGTGCTATGAATAACGCATTGAAATTACGATGTTTTATGATTATTTTAGGGTAGGGGAGGCAAAGAAATTGTCAATATAATGACAAGGTACTGAAGAACAATCTATTGGGACGATTATGATGAATGTGACATGATCTCTATATTGATGCCAACACATTGGTTAAGCGGTATGTAGAAAAATATGCCAAACTCAGACTGGCCGCACCATGCCGCTTAAAACCCCTTGACATCGGCATAAGATTGATGCAAATTAATACATATTAATACATATGATTACGCATATCTATTGGCTGGGAGGCACTGACATGCGGACGACATTGAATATTGAGGACAAACTGCTCGATAAGGCGGCGAAGTTAACCGGGATTAAGGAAAAAACATCGCTTGTCAAACGCGGGCTCGAGTCGCTGATAGCAATTGAGAGCGCCAAGCGGCTCGCACGTCTGGGCGGGTCAGAAAAAGGATTAAAGGCGATACCTCGGCGACGAACGGCGGTCAGGTGAAAATGGTGCTGGTCGATACATCGGTATGGGTCGAGCACCTCAGAAGCGGGACAACCGGGCTTGAATCATCGTTGAATGACGGACAGGTCGTCTGCCATCCGTTCATCCTCGGCGAACTGGCTTGTGGAAATCTCAAAAACCGGTCACAAATTATGTCACTGCTTGATTCACTTCCCTCTGCTCAACTTGCCGATCACGAAGAAGTGATGCTGTTTATCGAGACTCATCGGCTGATGGGTAAAGGATTGGGATATATTGATATCCATCTACTGGCGTCGGCCGTGTTGACAAACGTCCATATTTGGACCTTTGACAAGAGACTGAACAAGGCGGCAGCAGTGCTGGGGATAAAATTCTGACACCATCGAACCAAGGTCGTCTAGTGAGTAGATGCACTGAATGCCTTTTGAAAAGTTATTATTTATCTCTAAAACATATGCTACCGATGATCCTTTTCTCAGGAGAACTCCGCCTCTCTGAGCTTTCCGATGATTTTGCCCGGTACTGACCCCTTTTTGCACCTCTGATTGCCCTCCCTTTGGTTTTATGCTACCATAGGTCCGGCTCTCGTGGTGGTAAAGGTTTCTGGGGCAAGGTTAGATGGAAGTTAGAGCTGAGTGACCGAAAGGAGCCATAATGCGACAGCAGGGGCCAAAGCTCCGTGACAAGCCGGCGTATCGTCTCTATGACGGGGGAGGAACGGAGATGGCGTACCAAGATGTTCTTGACCGCTGCGCCAAATCCGATATCCTGCTGTTCGGCGAGCTTCACGAACACCCCCTTGTTCATTGGTTGCAGCTGGAATTGACGAGGGACCTCTATGAGATCAAGAAGGACGATCTGATGCTCGGCGCGGAAATGCTGGAGGCCGACAACCAGTTGATCGTGGATGAATATCTGGCCGGTCTCGTCGAGCACGAGCACCTGGTAAAGGAGGCAAAGGTCTGGGAGAACTACGATACCGACTACCGCCCGCTCGTCGATGTCGCCAAGGAGCACGGACTTCGGTTCATCGCGACCAATATCCCGAGGCGATATGCCAGCCTCGTCGCCCGGAATGGAATGAAGGCGCTGGAACACCTGGCCGATGAGGCAAAGAGATATATTGCTCCACTTCCCATCGTGGTGGACCTTTCAACGCCGGGATATGGCCAGGCCATGGAAATCGGCATGGCCCATGGGTCGCATATGGACGCTCAGAACTTCGTCGCCGCACAGGCGGTCAAGGACGCCACGATGGCCTACTTTATCCTGAAGAACCGCAGGCCGAAGGACCTGTTCATCCATTATAACGGTGATTATCATTCAAAGGACTGCGGCGGCATCTGCTGGTATCTAAAACGGCAAGATCCGGACATCACGGTCCGGACCATATCCTCGTTTAGCAAGGACACACCCGTGTTTGACGATGATTGCAAAGATGCGGCTGACATTGTTCTCGTCGTTCCGACAGCCCTGGAGAGACGCTCTTCATGAACCGCGGGCGCGTCCAATTTACAGCCATTGACATCATTCCCTGATGCTAAGGAGATCATATGAAAAAGGGATACTGTGCTTTCGTAGCATTGCTGGTTATCATCATTCCTTGGGCCTCCGGCCGTGCGGACACGGACCGATGCTCTGAGGCGGTGAGGCAGGGGAAATACCAGGACGCGATTAGCATTTGCACAAAGCAGATCGAGAGCGGTTTTTTCAACGATAAGAGCATCGCCGCTTCCTATCGGCAGCGGGGTATAGCCTATCTCGCGACAGGCAAGACAGATCTTGCCATCGCAGACCTGGACCGAGCCATCGAACAGGACAAAAACGATGCCTCTGCATACGCCAACCGGGGCGCGGCTTATATGTCGCAGAGGAAGTTCTACCTGGCCATTGCCGATCTCGATAAAGCAATCGAGCTGAATCCTCGCGACGATATAGCGTTCAAGAACCGCGGCGTCTGCTATATGAGCAAAGGGAAGCTTGACCGGGCCATTGTCGATTTTAGCAAGGCTCTTGCACTCAATCCCAAAGATGACGAGACCTATAATGACCGCGGTGCAACCTACCTGGAACAGGGCAAGACAGACCTCGCCATCGCCGATTTCAGCGAGACCATTAAGCTCAATCCGAAGAACGATGAGCCATACAGGAATCGCAGTGCCGCCCATATGAAGGCCGGCCGGTTCGAAGACGCCAAGGCCGATCTGAGCAAGGCGATTGAGCTCAATCCAGCAGACAGCCGGGGATACTACAACATGGCCTGCCTCTATTCTCTGAAGAAGAACGTCATGGAATCCTGTTCCTGGCTCCAGAAGGCCATTGATCATGGCTACAACGACTGGCAGCAGATGAAGCAGGATTCAGACCTGGAAAACGTCCGGTCAGCGGATTGCTTTCAGAAGATCTCCAAAGGCAAGTGAACCGGTGAGACTATCGTCTATTGCTGATCAATGTCTTAACCCACGCTATGGTGGCTACCCGGTAAATTTCAATCGCATGAGCCCAAAGAGTGCCAAGAGCACCGCCCTGTGCTTGCCCCTATATAGGCTGTTTTTCGATCATGGTATTCATGTTATTTAACTCCAAATAAAATTGACCCATCTAGAGCAGCAAGTCTTTCCCCTCAACATATCAACGGAGATTGCTCCTAAGCAAATATGAGACAACTTGTCTCATTATGAGACTATCCCGCCGAGGATCAATTAAATTCCCCATAGATTTCAATTGTATGTTTTCAAGCATCTCTGGCACAGTACTTGAATTATTTAAACCAGAGCAAAACGAAGGAGCTTGAACGTGGGAATCAGCATTAAAATGCAAGCGCTGAAGACAAAGCATGTTTTGGTAATCGACGATGATGCAGCAACTCTGTTCGCCTACAAGATGCTGTTTAAACAGCACGCATCCATCATGATCCATGCATGCGAAACGCTCGATCATGCTCTGGAACGGATAGCTGCAAGATTTTTTGACCTCGTGATCACCGACCTCAGGCTGACTGGCGAGGGAAGTGAAGAGGGGATGGAGATCATGAGATGCATTCGTCGTCTGCAGCCAAGTACAAAGGTTATCCTTATCACAGGTTACGGTAGCGAACAGGTGAAGGCAAAAGCTTTTGACCTGGGGGCATCTTTCTATTTTGAAAAGCCAGTTCATCCAACGGACATGTTCGACGCCCTGCGGAAATTGCTAATTATAGATCAGACATGATCCATAGGGGAGGCACGAAATATGTTGATGCAGTGGAATGATAATTTATCCTCAGGTGCTCAGATAATCGATACGCAACATCAGGAACTCATCGGGCGGGTGAACAGGCTGCTTGATGCCTTTCAGCAGGGCGCTGTCGCGCGACAGGAAGTGAGCTCGATCATCCAGTACTTGGCCGATTATGTAGTATTCCATTTCGGGACAGAAGAAAACTATATGGCAGTCTATAACTATCCCAGCATGAGCAACCACAAGGCGCAGCACGAGCAGTTCGTTAGGACCTTTCTGAGGATGAAGGACAGGATCATGATAGAAGGCATCAATGCGTCTCTTGCAGAGGACGCCAGACAGGTCGTGGTGGACTGGCTGGTCAATCATATAAAATATTCCGACAGAGCCCTTGGTATGTATCTCAAGATGAAAATGTGATGAAAGACGACACAATGCAATAGAGGAGGTATGGAGATGAATATCGAAAAATTGGTTTCAGCATTATCTTCGGTTGTTTTAATGGTTTGTATTATGGCGGGTACGAGCCGAGCCGCGGATCTTACTATCGCTCTTCAACTGGCACAGGCAGGCGAAGGCAAAAAGTATCTGCCGCTGCTGGAGTATCTGGGTAAAAAGGGGATCTCGGCCACATTTCAAACCGTTCCGGATTACGGGGCGGCGGCAACGATGTTCGCCACCGGGAAGGTTGACGCCATGTTCAGCGGTTCCGGTGTGGCAGGCACCATGATTATCAAGGGCCTGGCGTACCCGGTGGTGAGGCCCGTAAATCTGGACGGCACGAGCACGTACGCAGCCGTGATAGTGGCGCCCAAAAACAGTCCAAAGTATTCAGGAAAAGCGGACTACTTCAACGGGAAAAAAGTGATTTTCGCCCCGTTGGCGTCGGCTGGCGAGATTTATTTCCGGTCGTTGGGGCTGTCCAAGCCCAGCCTTATAATAATGGCCGCAAATCACGGCGCAGCCCTGGAGTCGTTAGCACGAGGCGATGCGGACGTAGCAATTGTTAAGAATCATGTTTGGAACAAGGAAAAGGGAAAATACCCTCAGCTTGAAATGATTCACGAGGACAAGGGGCAGAACCCTGACGGAACGCTGATTGTTTCCAAGAAGATGAACCCTGCGATGGTACAGAGGGTCAGCGGTGTGTTGCTTGCCATCAAGGATGACAGCTCCCATGAGGCAGTCGCTGCTCAGGAGTCGCTTAAAATCAGCGAGTTCATCAGGACAACTGAGGACGACTTTAAGTATACCCTTGCTATACTGAAGAAGGCCGGCGTGACCCCGGAATGGGAGTTCAAATTCTGATCATTTCAAAATCAGGCGGAGGCTCATGTATGGGACCATCTCAGGTGGCATTTAGATAAAGAGCAAGCGCAGATAGTTGCAGATTACGTTTCAGTGCTGAAGAGATGTTTGTCCTTGCGGGCAAGGGGACATATGCATATAATAATTGCATACACCGACGACGAATAGACGTCCTGAGAACGGCAGTCTGCAGAAGCAGGAGCGCATTTTATGGTTCAGCATGTCTTCAACCACGATCAATACCACTTCAGCTTTCTCGCAATCCCCCAATTTGTTGTTGCAGTCTTTATCATCGGACTGGGCGCCTTCGTCATGGTCCGGGAGCGGTATATACGCATCAGATTCATTTATCCGCTCACAAGCCTGAGCATGGGCTTATATATGCTATTCATGGGCCTGGTATACTTGAGCTCTGACCAGGACACCATGGTCTGGTGGATGCGGGGAGCATTAATAAGCACTGTGTTTATGCCTTCGACCGAGTTTCTGCTGGCCACAGCCATCCTGAACCGGATCAAGCGATACCAGATTGCCATTACCGCAACGTTCATTCTGGCGATCCTGTTCTCCGTTAGCGTCATATATTCGGACGCCTTCCTGGTAACCACACCCCGCATTTTCCCGAGAGGCGATAGCTCTTGGTTCGGGCCGCTAGCCTTGATATTCATCTTTTATTTCCTTGTTGTTGCTTTTGCGATTCTTCAGCTTTACTGGCGTGCGTATACAGGGAGCCGCGACGAGAGGAACAAAAACAGGATGAGGTGGATATTCCTGTCCTTCTGTATCGGCCTTCTGGGAATAGTTGATTTTCTCCCCGGTTTGGGTGCTAGAGTGTACCCATTCGGATATGTGCCCATAGCATGCTATACGGCCGGCATAGCGTTCGTGATTATGCGGTATCGTCTGGTGGACATCACTCCCGAACTCGCCACGAACCAGATTCTTGAGACCATGCAGAGTGCGGTTATCGTCGTAGATCTCGACGGTAAAATCCGGGTCTTGAACCGTGCAGCCCAGGACATGCTGGGGTATCCTCAGAACACTCTGCTTGGTAGGGGTTTATCAGAGCTTTTGACGGCCCACGCAGGGCTCGATCGGGGTATCGACGAAGGCATGAGCATCAACTGCTCCGAGTTGTGCTGGTGCAGATGGGACGGGCGGCAGGTCCATGTAAATGTGTCCACTTCACAACTGACGGATCATTCAAACGGATCTCCCATCGGGATGGTCTATGTGGCCCATGACATCACCGACCGAAAGGAAATGGCGCAGAAGATCGAGGCCGCGGCAACGGAATGGAAAAGCACCTTTGACGCCATAAAGGACTGCATCATGATTCTGGATCGTGACCAACGGGTCATCCGCTGCAACAAGGCTGTGCGGGACCTAATGGGGATGCCTTACCAGCATATCATCGGCAGACACTGTTGGGAACTCGTCCACGGGACGAATTGCCCCATCGAGGGATGCCCTACACAGCGTATGCTGAAAACGGGGAAACGGGAGTCCATGGTTCTTGCCATGGCGGGTCGGACCAATCTGGTTACTGCAGATCCAATCCTGAATGAGGACGGCCGCATCCATCATATTGTCCATACGATCAGCGACATTACGGAGCTGTCGGTCCTTGAGAAGAAGCTCAGAGAGGCGCAGACGCTTGAGGCAATCGGTCGTCTTGCGGGAGGTGTTGCCCACGAGGTGCGAAACCCTCTCAACGCAATCCTCTCGATCAGTGAAGCACTGTTCAATGAACCGGAGATAAAGGATAACAGCAGTTATGAACCCTATATCAGGCACATACGGATACAGGTTAATCGTCTGTCCAATCTGATGAAGGATTTGCTGGAGCTGGGAAAGCCGATTGTGTCTTCTAACATGAACGCCGTCCCCCTGCACCAAACGTGTCAGGAGATACTGAATATCTGGGCGTCAACGGATACCGCCGTAGGCCATCCTGTTCGGGTCCTTTTCGACTGCAGTTGTGAAGGGCCGATCGTGCTTGTCGACATCGTGCGTTTTCAGCAGGTTCTGATCAATTTGCTGGACAATGCGGCCCAGCACAGCCCTCTTGAAAGCGCGATCGATGTCAGAATCGTAGAGACCCCGGATAACCAGGCGATGATTCAAATCACGGACAAAGGGATGGGAATCCCGACGGAGAAGATCAACCGGATCTTCGATCCGTTCTTTACAACCAGGAAGGGGGGCATCGGACTCGGCCTCAGTATTGTCAGGCACATCGTGGAAAACATGGGAGGTGTCGTTAGGGTCCTGAACAATGACGAGCAGCCTGGCTGTACTGCTGAAATTAAGCTCAATATTGACAAAGGTGCACCGGTATGAAACCGCAGATACTATTGATAGATGATGAGGCCGGCACGCGCTTCGGATTCGCCAAGTATCTGTCGAACGTCGGCTATGAAATCACGGAAACCGGCGATCTTGCCGGGGGAAGGAGTGCTTCGGCATCGCAGACGTTCGACGCCATCCTCCTGGACCTGAACCTGCCTGACGGGAATGGCCTTGATTTTATCGATTATATCAGGCAGACGTCGCCGGAAACACCGATTATCGTTATTACCGGATCGAGCGAGATTCCCATTGCTGTGGATGCCATGCGCAGAGGTGCGGACAATTTTCTGACCAAGCCAGTGGATATGGCCAGCCTAGACGTATTTCTTAAGAAAACATTGGAACTCGGTTCACTTAAGAAGGTTTCGTCGTCGCGTCAGCGGCTCGAAAAGAGGGAGGTTATCCATTTCGGGGAAAACCTGATCATACGAAAGGTCGCCGAGCTTGCACAGATTGCAGCTGAGACCGACAAGCCTGTATTGATAACGGGGGAGACGGGCACCGGAAAGGGTTTGCTGGCGAAATGGATCCACGACCGGGGCGACCGAGCGAAAGACGAGTTTGTGGATGTGAACTGCTCTGCTCTGCGAGGTGAACTGCTTGCCCGGGAATTGTTCGGTAATGTGCGCGGAGCTTTTACGTCAGCGGACCTGGACCGGCAGGGCCTGCTCGACATCGCGAACAACGGGACCCTGTTCCTCGATGAAATTGGGGACATGGACGTTGGTGTCCAGGCTGCCTTTCTCAAGGTCCTCGAGGATAAGCGATTTCGAAGGCTCGGTGACGTGAAGCAGCGCAAAAGCGATTTCCGCCTCATCTGCGCGACAAACCGAGACCTTGGCGCGGCGATTCAGCAGGGCGCTTTTCGCAAGGATCTCTATTTCCGCGTGAACCTGCTCACGATACACATCCCGCCTATTCGTGACCGGCTCGATGACCTGCCAGGACTAATCCATCATCTGCTCAAAAGCTTGAGGGCCATGCAGGTGGACGTCGGAGATGACGTACTGCAATTGCTTGCGACATACCCTTGGCCGGGCAATATCAGGGAACTTAGAAATGTTTTGGAGCGAGCACTGATGCTCTCTCGCGGAGGGCCATTAACGCCCATGCATTTCGCAGGTCTGAGCCTTCGGGCTGATACTGATGAAATCTGTTCGACTACGCTGAGTCAGGTCGAAGATGCTCACATCTTGGCCACGCTCCAGCGGTTCGGTCAGGATGTGAACGAGGCCGCCCGTCATTTGCGCATATCCCGCGCCACTCTCTACCGCAGATTGAAAAAAATCAATGCCAAGCCGCAGCTGTAATAGAATGCTTAAATTGCCAGATCTATTCTCCTTCACGATGACGCGGACGAACAGAACGCTGTAATCCACTAATTCTACCCATTCGGCTCGAGAGAGTCGTGAAAACAGTGCCCTCTCAGCCGGCGATTAAATCAGGAGGCATCATGTTCACATCGCTTTTTGCTCCAGAAGTCCAAGCGGTTCTGGACAACGCAGAGTCGGCTGTTGGACGGGCGAACGGGCCGTTTCCATCGCCCGCGGATTGGCGGGATCAAGTGATCTACTTTCTCATGGTAGACCGGTTCAATAATCCAGCCGCGCCGCCAGTGCACCAGCCCTATGACGACCCGAATTATGGCCAGTATCAGGGCGGCAAATTCGCCGGCGTTCAGCAGCAACTCTCCTACATCAAGAGCATGGGAGCCGGCGCCATTTGGCTCAGCCCAGTATTAAAAAATCTCCCCTTTGACGCAGGCAGCTATCACGGGTACGGCATCCATGATTTTCTTCGTGCAGAGCCGCTCTTTGCGGCTGATCCAGCCAATGCCGACGACGAATTGCGCGCCTTGGTGGACGCCGCCCACCAAGCCGGGCTCTACGTGATTCTCGACATTGTGCTCAACCACACGGGCGACGCCTTTGCCTACGCGGGCAATTCCACAGCGCCGTTTTCGAGTGTGCCGATTGCTGTGCAATGGCGCGATGCCAACGGAAATGCCCAGTCACAGTGGGCTGATGTTGCCGCCATTCCGACTCCGCCGGCGGACGGCGTAGTCTGGCCGGCGGAACTTCAGCAGAATCAATATTTCCGCCGCCAGGGGATGCCCGATCCGGAAGGAGTGGACACGGTGGGCGACTTTGCTTCATTGAAACAAATGGTGACAGCAGACCCCGATTTGCAGGGTTTTTTGATCCGAGCCTATCAATATGTCATCGCCCGTTATGACATCGACGGATTTAGAATAGACACCCTCCGATATCTTGGCGGCAATTTGCCCCAACTCTTCGGTAATTCCATGCGCGAGTTCGCCCTGAGCATCGGTAAGAAAAACTTTTTTACATTCGGCGAGGTGTTGGACAGCACCGAAGAGGCCGACATCGCGCGCTTCATCGGAAGAAACACGACCACCGGCAGCGACTCCAGTAGCCTGGTGGGCGTGGACGCGGCTTTGGATTATCCGCTGTTTAATGTCCTCACGCCGACAGTGAAGGGATTATGCGCTCCTGCGGCGGTGGTCGGCGTATATAACCTTCGTAAACAGGTCGAGCAATATATTCTCAGTTCTCACGGGGATGCCTCGCGTTTTTTTGTTACGTTTCTTGACAACCATGACATGAAGGCACGAATCCGGTATATTCAACCGGGTGAAGAGAATCTGTACAACGATCAGGTATCGATGGGCTTCGCGTGCCTCTGTTCATTACCCGGCGTTCCCTGCCTTTATTACGGTACGGAGCAGGGTTTGCACGGCAGCGGCACTGATCCGGCCGTGCGTGAAGCGCTGTGGGGCATCGCGCCGAAGTTTCCTCAAGACAGCTTCTTTTATTCGGAAATTCAAAAAATTGTCGCCGTGCGGAACTCTGAACCTGCCCTTCGCTACGGGCGATTCTATTTCCGCCCGATTTCCGGCGACAGCGTCAACTTCGGGATCTCACCGTATCCCGGCGGGATGTTGGCATGGTCGCGCATTCTGAATGATCAGGAGGTTCTGATTGCGGCCAACACGAACACTGTGCAGAGCCTGTCCGTGGATGTGATTCTGGAAAGAACATTGAGCTCGCCCGGCGACAATCTCCGGGTGCTTTACAGCAACAAGCCGACTCCAGCGCCTCCGGATCCTGTACGGTCTCTGAACCAAATCAAGGTGGCCGAAGTGAACGGGACCACGGGAGCGGGGCCGGTCAATACGGTTCGCGTCACCTTGTTACCAATGGAGACGCAGATTCTGAAAATCTGAGCATGACCTCGTTCGCTCAACGTGCCCGAAATGCCAGGCATGCACGTTTTGATTTGAATTATTATTTTTCGGTTGTAACTATCGCCGAGACATACTTCCTGTAATCCACAATAGTTGTCATTATGCAATATAGTGCCAATAACGTAATATTCCCTTCTGAAGTCGTCAAATCTTATGTGGGAAATCACTTCCTCCTCCCAGGTGGGTTGTCGCACACCTGGTTGACATATTGATCCAATCATTCATCATGTAATATCGGCGTACTCACTCTTGGCATCAGCTTATTTTAAATATATAATGTGCTAAGAGGGTCGCAATAGACGGTCCCACCAATATGAGAGGAGAACGAAAATGGCATACGGAATTGTGCATTATTTTCCGGACGGTACTAAGGAGCAGTATGAGGCGTCATTAGCGGTAGTTCATCCAAGCAGGGACAAATTGCCGGAGGGCCAAATCTTCCATGCGGCTGGCGCGTCAGCACGTGGCTGGGTAGTGATTGCGATTCATGACTCCAAGGAGAGTTGGGAGCGGTTCCGTGACGGCGTCCTGATGCCTCGACTGCAACGTGGCATAAAAGGCGGCTTCACTAAGCCAGCAGAAGAGAAGAGCTTTGAAGTCTACAACATACAGACGTAAACTCACTTTAACCGCAGAGCAGTTTGATCGTTTTTGGGTTCACCGGCGCTCTATGTTGAATTTGCGATTCCTTGGGAGGTCCTGACAAGAGAACGATGTTTTTTCGGGGGAAGCATATTCCGCTGGACGAGGATGGCCATCTGGTGAATGAGAATGACTGGTCCGAGGACCTTGCCGATCATCTCGCTGAGCTCGACGGTCTTGAGCTCTCGGAAACGCATTGGCGGGTGATCGGTTTCATCAGAGAGTATATCTGCGGTATAAGTCCGTGCCTATGCCAAAGGTCATCATTAAAGGACTGAATAAAACAGAAGGGGCCGAACTGTACACTATCAAGTATCTCTATGCTTTATTCCCCAATTCTCCAATGAGACGGGCCTGCCGATATTCAGGCGTTTCTCAGCCAGCGGGATGCACATGATATTGTTCGTGATCCGGACTGGCAGTCCGGATGGTTTCGTGCGACAGCGATAAATTAAGACGGTTTCAAGTCTACGAAAGTGTTTAGTAGGCGGTGGCAGTAGCAGTCCCGAGATCATCACAAGATTGATTTTAACCGGCAATACGCGGTCACTTTTACGGGCCGTCCTAACAACAAGGTGGTGTCGATAAAAATTCATGGGTTGGAAATTCACACTTTTTAGTAGTCACATTCAACATGCATTGCAAGCTGTAACATTGAAGTTCCTATCTTTGGCAACAATCAATGTTTCATTTGATAATCTTGTTTATTTTGTTGCAACTTATTGCCATTACGTGCAATAGCCTTAAAATACTCTCGTTATATCATCGATGCTCCTCATGATCTCTGTTATACTAAAATTACTCACTTTAGCAATATCCATCAATTAGTCGATCGCGATAAAGTCAAACCCTTCACGAGATGGGCGGAGGAAAGCTGTGGATTTTATAAGGCTAAGATTGCCGAAGTGTCATTCTATGCTTGCAAGATACCCATTACGGCGGTGAAGGGCGCCGGCACTGCCAGAACCAGGACAGGAAGAGAGATGTGCTCGTAAGAGCAGCGGGATGAACTGAAACTAAAGAAGCAACATAGAAAGGAGTATCGCCATGAGTATCAGATTGTTTCGTTCTTTAGTGTACGTGGCAGTGACGGTCATTGTCATATTCACAATCAGTTTCATAGCTGGCTGTGCTCATATGGAGACAGCTCCGCGGGATAGAAAGATGCCATATACGTTTATTCACAAGC
The DNA here is from genome assembly GCA_035623825.1 of Nitrospirota bacterium. Taxonomy (GTDB): domain Bacteria; phylum Nitrospirota; class UBA9217; order UBA9217; family UBA9217; genus DASPSR01. The sequence goes on along the minus strand of DASPSR010000024.1, from coordinate 18,959 downwards.
CATTACCTGAAGCATCACGAAAAGTAGACGAAGCCCGCGCGACAGGGAAGGACAAAGAGTGCCCCGCAGAGTTCAAATCCGCAGCGGATACGGTAGACAAAGCCTATGCAACCTACATTGCATGCCATACAAATGAAGCAATCGCTATGGCGCAGGATGGGATAGACAAGATAAACGCGCTTTGTCCGAAAGCAGCAGTAGCAGCCGTAGCAGTAGCGTCTCCGAAACCCGCCCCACCTGCCCCAACGGTCTCTTTTTCAGCCGACCCGACCTCTGTAAAGCAAGGAACGTGTGCAACCCTGACCTGGTCCTCAACGAATGCGTCCAAGGGCTCAATCGAGCCAGGAGTAGGGAATGTTGAGCCGAGCGGATCCAAGCAGGTCTGTCCCGAGAGCACTACACAATATACGATCAGTGTAGCAGGTGATGGGGGAGCCGGGACGGCATCCACGACGGTCAGCGTGACTCCACGGAGTCCGAAAACCATGGTGTTTGGTGCCGCAGCACTTTTTGATGTAAACAAATCTGTCCTGAAGCCGGAAGGAAAGGAGCAGATTAAAGCATACCGAGAACAGGTGAGAGAGGCGTTAAGCAGCGCTAGCAAGGTGAAGATTACTGGCTACACCGACAGTTCCGGTACCCCTGAGTACAACATGAAGCTGTCGCTGCGGCGTGCTGAAGCGGTCCGCGATTATCTACTCGGTCTCGGGGTCGATCCAAAATTGATGGAAGTCAGCGGCGCAGGCATGACCAATCCGATTGCTGATAACAGCACAAAAGAAGGTCGCGCAAAGAACCGCCGCGTCGAAATTGAAGTAATCGGCGTGGAAAAATAGGATGGGCCTTCTTAATTCGGCTCGGACACCGGTAGTGCGCCATCCGGGCTCCTCGCTTCCCCTCCGTAAGTCAAGGAGGAGTCCATGGAAGAAAGGGGTTAGGCTTATAGCCTAACCCCTTTCTTATTTCATGCAACCTTACGCGGAACTCACTGCATACAAAAAGTGGACGTCGGTCAGGTATTGTCTTTTGTTCGTAATTACTGTTGCTTCTTGATCATCTCCACTTCCAACGTGATATCCACTTCATCCCCCACGAGTACCCCGCCCGTCTCGAGGGCTTGGTTCCACATCAGGCCATAGTCTTTGCGATTGATTTTGGTCGTGGCTGTAATGCCTTTACGAGTGTTGCCCCACGGGTCCTTACTTTCCGCTGTCGGGCCCTCAAGATCGAGAACGACTTCCTTTGTCACGCCGTGCAGAGTGAAATCGCCCGTTATCTTCAGTTTGTCCTGGCCCACGATGGTCACTTTTTTCGAGACGAAGGTCATGGTTGGATACTTGGCAACATCGAAAAAATCGGCACTCCGGAGATGGTCATCACGTTTCTTGACATTGGTGTTGACTGAGTTGGTGTCGATTGTAACCTCGACCTTTGATTTCGTCGTATCCTTGTCGTTGATTTCAACAATACCGGAGTATATATTGAAATTGCCCTTGACGTTAGACACCATCAGATGCTTGATCTTGAACCCGAGATTGGAATGATCAGGATCAATGTTCCAAGTTGAAGCGACAGCTGCATGAGGAATGGCGAGTATCATGGCTGTTACGATAATGATGCGTTTCATTGAATTTCTCCTTTCACTATTCTGATTTGAATTGTGCTACAAAAAAATTACTTTTTAAGTCTACTAAAGACTTACCGGAGTCCTCCTATCTGAACTGCGAGCATGGACACCGATCCACCATCTATCCCTTCTACGGGAAAACTGACATCGTCATATTTTCTGCGAAGCCCAAGAATATAGAGCAACGGCAGATAATGGTCCGGCGTAGGGGCTGAAAGTATCGCATCGCGACCGAAATTCCCGTAATTAATTAGTTGCTCATCCGATCTGTCAAGCAGACACTTTTTAACCTGATTCTCGAACCGGACTGCCCAGTCATACGGTTTGCTTTCCTGTGCGCCCCACGTATAAGCATGCAAATTATGAACGAGACCGCCGCTGCCGATAACCAGGACACCTTCCTCACGCAGGACCGCAAGCCGCTTGCCCAGGTCATAATGGAAATGCGGTGTCTCCGCCTCATTTATACTGAGTTGCACGATAGGAACATCGGCTTTTGGAAAAGCATGCATTAACACAGACCACGTGCCGTGATCAAGTCCCCAGTTTTCGTCAAGACCGACGGGAATAGGGGAAAGAATATCTTTTACCTGCCGTGCAAGCCTGGCACTTCCTGGGGCAGGGTATTCTACCCGATATAGTTCGCCCGGGAAGCCGCCGAAATCGTGGATTGTCCGGGGGGCGGCAGAGACTGTCACTGCGCATCCAAGAATATACCAATGTGCAGATATTGCAAGCACGGCTTTGGGGCGAGGGATTGATTCTCCTATCTTCGACCAGCCTTGTGAATAGGAATTCCTTAGTAACGCATTCATCGGGCTACCGTGGCCAACAAATATGGCCGGCATCAGATCAGTTTTTGTATTTTTGTTCATAGATAATCTCTCATTCTCGACGACATCAAGCGGCAAGTGTTTCTGCAAAAATAAAATGCGTTCCCTCCTGTTTCACGAGACAGCTTGAATGACCTGATAAATTAACGAAGCGTTCTTTCTTGTAAATTTACTGAATGCTCGACCCCTGCCAAGGGCTGTGTATCGCTATCAACGAATTGCCTAATTCGCCAGCCCGATTTGCTTCATGAATGCGGCATTGTCCCAAAACAGCCATTCTTCAATCATGACACCGTCTTTCCAGTGACCTATAGTGCACATAGTAATGGAGAACTTCTTGCCGGTTGGCTGTATGAACTTCCCGTCGCCAATAGGCATAGGTTTGGAAAAGGTTCCAGTTATGACGCCGATGACAGATGTATACTCGCCTGATCCGAATTTGACCGGATGGACCTTTATATTAGTATCAGGAGCATAGACAAACATTGCCTTGAGATCTTCAATGTGCTTTTCGATGCCCACTGTGAAATGTCCATCAGGCCAGTTGACCTTTACGTCTTTTGAATGGCTTTCATGCAGACGCGTCCATTCTTGATTGCTGAAAACAACAAAGTCCAGCTCGTCGAATGTCTTTAGATCCTTCTCTATTCTGGTCCTTTCATCGGTGTATTTCTTGAGTTTATTTTTGACCTCATCAATCTTTGCCTGCATTTCCGGCGAATAATTTCCCGTGGACTCAGCGGCAAAGATTGGTGTCGTGAAGCCCGTAGATATTACCGCAGTCATAAATGCCACATACGCTATTATTTTCATTATTTTATCCTTTCCTTTCGTTTGATCTTTTGAGTAATGGTGCCCATGAGGATTATTTCTTCATGTGTGAACCGTCGCAGAAAGGCGGTCTATCTGTCTTGGCGCAGTTGCATATTGCAGCTTTTTTCTTAACAGCAACCACGAAATGCAAAGGCTGCTTGCCCATTTCCTTGTGCGAACCATCGCAGAATGGAGATGTCTTCGACCTGCCGCATGTACACCAATAATACGTTCCCGGTTCTAACTCTTTAATAAATGGATTGCTCATTTTTGCGATTCCTCCTTGTTGGGTTGCTGAAAAATCCCCTCTCGACGCATCACGCGGATCCTCATTGACTGCCTGTTTGATTTGTTGTATGATGATAATACCGTAACAAACTAAATGCAAGTAGGCACTATTTTGTTATGTACTTACCATTTAGTAAGTAAGGAGAACGCGGGAGGGGAAATCTTATGAACGACACAAAACAGCAGAGTTGCCCGGTGGAACAGACGATAGCAATGCTTGGCAGCAAATGGAAACTGTTGATCCTGCGCGAGCTATTTAAGGGCACCAAACGATTCGGTGAGCTTTCAAGGGGCGTGCCGGGTATCAGCCAGAAGATGCTGACCCAGCAGTTAAGACAGTTGGAGGAGGACAATCTGATTCACAGAAAGGTCTATGCGGAGGTTCCACCCCGTGTCGAATATTCTCTAACGGAAATCGGCAAGAGTCTGAGCCCGATCCTGGACGCAATGCATAAGTGGGGGGCAAAATACATGATGCGGGCCGGGAAATCAGTGATAAACAAAGCTCGGGAAAAGGCGAGTGCTGCTGAGGTAGCATGAACACACAAAAGCATATATAAATAGTATCATTCCACGATGGCATTTGAAGATCCGATGCTAAGCTTACAGAAGCAGGATTCGCACAAATTATTTGACACCTTCCGAACACGGGGTCATGCCGAAAGAGTACTTTATAAGAGGACTCGCTGTTACCGCTTGTATCCGTTATTGTTATTATGACTACTTGCACGTACAGCTACATTCTTTGCCCGGGATTCGGCCGGGCGATTGATGCTCTGACAGGTCCTCCTTATCCCAGTATACAAGTCGTCCAATGCCTCCGGCAATCAGGAGAACAAAAACAATTATAACAGGCCATGGCCATCCCATTACCCATTCCAAAATCTCTGCAGATGTCATGATCGATCACTTCCTTCTTATTATTTCTCTAATTCAATTATAGCGAATCCCAGTCAATAGAATCACATACAAAGGTCACTCGAATTTCGCATACTTAAGTTTTGCTTGCTATGGGGCAGGGGACTCAAACCGTCGTCAATTCTCCACGCAAACATTGTTCTATTATAATCGTTCTTAATGTCTTTGGGCTTGACAAATTACGGGCTAACGATATATTATTTAATAAATGCTAATATTCTAAACTAAATAACTTTAAATCTGTAGTGTTGACGATGCTATTTCCACATGAGTAGGGGAAAATGCCCACATGCATCAATTGGAAGATGTTGTGCTGCACTCCATGACCAACGGAACCACTCAGTTGTTTTCTAAAAATGGAGGTGACTATGAAAAAAAACAGTTTCTGGTCTCCCTATATCTCCGGAATCGGGCTCGGACTGACGCTCCTGGCATCGTTCGTCATTGCGGGACAGGGGCTTGGCGCGTCACGGGCATTTACGGTCGTTGCTGGCACTTGCATGAAAGAAATCTTCCCAGCATATACCGCAACGCTTTCCTACCTCTCGAAATATCTGGAATTTTCTCCGTTCAGGGATTGGACCACGCTTGAGGTGAGCGGACTACTGGTTGGCGCAGTCATAGGCGTCCTGCTGAGCGGCGGCTTCAAGTTCCGGTTCGACAAGGCGGCGCACATGACCACCGGCGTGAGAGTGCTGACAGCCTTCGGCGGAGGTGCGGTCCTCGGATTTGCAGGCAGGCTCGCACGGGGATGCACAAGCGGCGTTGCACTCACCGGCAGCTCCCAGTTCGCCCTGTCAGGCTGGGTCTTCGTCGTCGCCATGTTCGCGAGCGGTTTCCTGTTCGCCGCATTATTCAGGAGGTTATGGTCATGAACGCACCCCTTATCTTGAGTGAGAATACCAACCTAATAATGGCCCTGATCCTCGGCGTATTCTTCGGTTTCTTTCTCGAACGAGGAGGATTGGGGAACCCTCATAAACTTACCGGAGTATTCTATCTGACCGATTTCGCCGTACCGAAGGCCATGTTCAGTGCAATTCTGGTTGCGGCGACAGGGCTTTGCCTCTTGGCGGACCTGAAGCTCCTGGACATGAGCAAGGTCTGGATCATACCAACGTTTCTATGGCCCCAAATTGCCGGCGGCGCACTCTTCGGGCTCGGATATCTCGTGAGCGGATACTGCCCCGGCACAGCGGTAGCAGGCCTTGCTTCGGGCAGACTGGACGCACTTGTGACGATGATCGGAATCGGTAGCGGATCCCTCTTGTTTGCGGCACTTTTCCCCTTCCTCGAGGGGTTCTACAAAACATCTGACATGGGAAAATCGACTTTGCCGGAATTGACGGGCATGAACCACTGGGTCATGATCGCCATCCTGTATGCGCTTGCTGGTGCCATGTTTTACGCGATGGAGCGGTATGAGCGAGGGGCTCTGCCATCATCATCGAAAAAAATACTGCACGTTCCCTCTTGATTCGGCAATAGTACGGCTCACCAATGATAGCAAGCAATTATCGGCAGGACATATTCATATTCAGGGAGCAATGAAGAATGGAAGAGAATATCGGGCATATTGAGAGGATAATCGGGATTCTCACGGGAATAGGACTAAGCTCCTTGGCATTTATTGGTCCCGTCATAACTTGGAAATGGGCTTATCTAGGACTGTTGCCGATTGCAACTGGTATCGTTGGATGTTGCCCGGTCTATGTCTTGTTCGGAATTTCGACTTGCAAAACTTGCAAACCATGCAAATAGAATGGCCTTGACGACTTGCGGATTATGAGGAAAGGTTGTTGTATGCCGATGTATCTTAAGATCGTGCTTGTCTGCATTCTTTGCGTTGTACTGATCACGGGTATGGTTATTGTAGCAAAGCGGCTTTTCTGAGCGAACTGAATGATATATATCTCGAGGAGGAGTAAACTATGAAAAGAAATATGGGGACAATCGACCGGGCTTTACGCGTCACTTTCGCAGTTGTGGTATGGGTACTCCATCTTTATGGTTTCATCAGCGGCACAGCATCGGTCGTACTTAGTGTCCTGGCGGTTATCTTCCTTGTGACAGGAGCCATCGGTTTTTGTCCGCTGTACGCGCCGTTCCGTATTTCAACGATAAAAAAGGCAACAAAATAAAGTTAAGATTGTACGATAGAACCGCTTTCGCAAAGGAGGAAACATTCATGTCAATCAATGCCTGGCACATCATGAAGGAGAAGATCAGCATCAGTCCGGATACACCGGCAGTGGAGATTAGCAACCGCATTACTTCGTCCGGCTTTCCGGGTCTTCCTGTCGTGAATAAATCGCAGGAACTCATTGGGATAGTGAATGAACTGCATATACTCGAAGCAATACAGAAGTGCGTCGATCTTGAAACTATTACCGCGGAGCAACTCATGGTGAAACCCCCGCTTGTAGCAGACGCAAACTCTACACCGGAGGAATTGGTATCGATGCAACTCGGCAACCGGTGCTGCGCTGTTATCCCCATCGTCCGCAACGGGAAATATGTGGGCCTCGTGAGCAGACACCTGCTGATGGAAGTCTTCACCTCGCCCTACTATGCCCGTTTTTCACAAAGGGATAGGAAAGGGCCATTTGTCTGCATGTAAACTGGAGTCGGGATGTGGTGCACCGTTGGCATCATCGGGCGCAATCTGCCGCAAGAGGCGCCGAAGGCATTCGCCGAAATGAAGGAGATCATTTAAAGATATTTTGCCATCGTGTCCATAACCCGAAGGTCAAAAGCAAGAGTGAGCGCCACGGCAGGTTATTACTCGACTGCATTTGGTCCTTAGTCGTCATTAAGATGAACTGATCTAACCTTCTAACACGCCCTTCGAGTTAAGAACGCCGAAGGTCAGAGGTTCAAATCCTCTCCCAGCTACCAAACTTATCAAGGGGTTACAGCATAAGCTGTAGCCTCTTTTTTTGCTTTGTGCCCTCAGGTTCTAAAACCTAAGCCCATTCGAAAAAGGTTGTTTATCCTTATAAAACTCCTTTAATCCTCGCTTACTTCTTTAAAGATATATCATAAGACTCCGATAAGAATATTTACAAGATTTCAGAAGTTTTCTAAAAGACAGCATGCAGCTAAAACATTGATAATCAGAGTGTATGCTTCAAGAGCACAAACTTTTTGGATAGACCGCCTTATTAGAAGAATACGCGAGGACATTCTTGCCACGAAATTGGAGAAAGAGTAGTGACATTTAGTATTTTTAAAGAACATAAGACATTCATCGCGGTTCTTATGACCATTGTGATCTTTATGGTCGATGTTCTTACTCCGCTTTGGTATGAAGTCTGGGTGTTGTACCTGATTCCACTGGTTTTCATATACCAGACCTCAAAACGGCCGTATGGATACTCCGTAATTGTTACACTTCTCGTTTTTACGGGTATGTTTTTCCCAGCACCAGACAGTTCACAATTAGTGCATGCCGCCGTAAACCGCTTTACAGGTATTCTTGGAGGGTGGGGAGTATCAGTACTTCTCATGAAGCTAAGAGGCTTGCAACAGGCACAGATTCAAGCCAGCGATAAGCTTCAAAAAAGCGTAGAAGAAAGGACCTTTGAATTATCGCAAGCAAATAGTTCTCTACGGAAGAAAAATGACGATCTCAGTCTGGCAGAGAAGGCGCTCCGTGAGAGTGAGGCCCGCTTCCGAGCTCTTATAGAGAACTCGCCTGTGGCTATCAGGATCAGTGTTGTCGGAGTGACTGTTTATGCAAACAGGAAGTATTGTGAGATGTTCGGCTTTCAGAATAGCGAAGAACTGCGAGGCCGGCCTGTCATAGAGCAATGGGCACCGCAGGACAGGGATAGGGTAGCTGATCGCGCCTTGCAGCGTGGATTGGGCTCAGAGGTTCCAATTGAATATGAAGGGACTGGCCAGCGCAAGGACGGCTCACAATTCCCCTTGCATGTTGCTGTGGGCCTTGTGCACCTCGCTGAAGGTCCGGCCAGCGTAGCCTTTTTAACGGACATTACAGAGCGCAGAAAAGCTACAGAGGAACTGAAACGCTTGAATGAGCTTCTGTTATGCCAGGCCTCTACAGATCCTTTGACTGGCATTTCAAATCGCTCGAAGTTCAGTGAAGCTTTAAGCATTGAGATCATGCGTTCAAGACGTTTCAGACTGCCGCTTTCGCTAATCATCTTCGATGTCGACCACTTCAAGATAATAAATGATACATATGGTCACAATGCCGGCGATAGCGCATTACAATATCTTACGGGATTAGTTGAGAAGTTCGTAAGGAGGCATGACGTCTTTGCTCGCTGGGGAGGCGAGGAGTTCGTGATCATGGTGACAAATACGGGAGAACGCGGGGCTACAATATTTGCGGAGAAACTTCGTTCAATGATAGAGAAATTCGATTTTCCAGAAGTGGGACACCTGACATGCAGTTTCGGCGTTGCCGAATTTGTCCACGATGACACCGATGAAGTTTTGATCAATCGCGCGGACCAGACCCTTTACCGAGCTAAGGCGGCCGGAAGAAACAGAGTTGAGTCCAAAATGGTATTACACGCTGTGGATTGATGTGTTTACAGCGGATTCGCATAGCCAATGCGCTGAGAATTTCACTCGATATATAACGGCTTCCCGTGCCAGCTGCTTATCACCGGAGACGAAAGATGGTGAGCTAAAAGGCAGAACAGGCAGTGCAGCACGAACCCGATCCCGGTGAAAAGCTCCTCTGAAAACTGACGGAAAAGCGAATCTACCCCCGAAAATTTGCGGCCACATGATTTGTGCTCAGATCATGGGACAAGAGAATCAACGACCGACTCGATAATAGCCTCGATAAGTCCGATTTTTACATCAAGCGTACAAACGTCAGGAATCCGTCAATGCAGGTTTTCTGACTGAATCTGGACCCCTTTTTGCCAAATAACCATTCAATTTATTTAGCTTTTTTCGCGGCATGGTTATTGCTCGTCATTTTCTATCTTATTCTGTGCAGACATGCAGAAATAGATTTCAGAAGGGGAAATGAAATATGCCGGTAAAAGTGATGATCGTAGAACCCGAAACCGAGACACGCTTGAAGATGAATTAGCGCTTCTCCGCTACGCAGACGATATGCAACAGATAGATACTGAAAAAGGCTCTGATTGATAAAGCAGGGTTATCACTAGTAACTGGTTTACGGTCCGAAAAAGAGGGACAGATTAAGCACCGAGGCAGGGCTCTACTGCCGCAAGCGGGCAGAGGGTCTGGGGCTTCCGGGGAGACGAATCGTGGATGACATCGTTAATCAACTCAGGCAGACATTCAAGGAGGAGGCTTATGAGCTGCTTGTCGAACTCGAATCGACCCTCCTGGAGCTTGAAAAGGTCCCCGACGATATGGACTTGGTCGCTAGGGCTTTCCGGGCCACGCACACCCTCAAGGGCTCCGGCGCGGCATGCGGTTTCCGTGACATTGCCTCGTTCGTCAACGATGTGGAGACGGGGTTCGACATGGTGCGGAAGGGGAAGCTCAGAGCCACCCGCGCGATCATCGATACGATCCTTGCGGCCAGCGATCAGATCAGGGCCATGCTCGATGTCTATTACAAAGGCGGCACCGCCGATCCATCAAAGTCCCAGGAAATCGTGGAGATGCTCAAGGGACTGACCGCGGAGGGCTCAGGGAAGGGGGCCGCCAAAGCTCCGCAGGCTGGTGATTCGCAAGCGGCAAAGAAATCAGAAAACGCGCAATCCGTCATCTACCGCATACGATTTCGACCTCAACAGGACATTGCCACGAGGCTCAGTGACCCCATCAGTCTGATGCAGCAGCTTGGCGAGCTCGGACCGTGCAAGGTCGTGCCTCATACGGAGAACATCCCCTGCATCGAAGGCCATCAGCCCGATAAGCGCTACACCCCGTGGGATGCCATTCTGTCGACGTCCCGGGGACTCAAAGCGATCCGCGACTTGTTCCCGTTCGTCAAGGATGACCGTGAGCTCACGATCGACGTCATCGATGGGGAAGGCGACACTGAAGGGGACGGCTCCTATAAAAAGGTCGGTGAGATTCTCCTGGAGCGAGGCGACATTTCCTCCGAAGATCTCATGAAAGTGCTGGGGTCGCAAAAACGCGTGGGTGACATGCTCACTGAGAGCGGCGTGGTGAGCAAAAGCAAGGTACAGTCCGCTCTCATCGAGCAGCAGTTCGTACGAGAACTTCGGGAAAAGCGCCGAGGTTCCGAGCCGGCCTCGAGCATACGAGTATCGACCGAACGTCTCGATCGACTCGTGAACCTCGTCGGGGAACTCGTGACGGCTCAGGCGCGGCTCAGTCAGAGTGCCCTTGCCCGTGGTGGAGACGATCTCCTGTCTATCGCCGAAGATATGGAACGGCTGACCGCCGAGCTTCGGGACAACACGATGAGCATCCGTATGCTGCCGATCGGGACCACGTTTAGCATGTTCACCCGGCTCGTTCGGGACCTCTCCGCCGAACTCGGCAAGGAGGTCGATTTGGTGACCACCGGCGCCGATACAGAACTGGACAAGACTGTGATTGAAAAGCTAAGCGATCCACTTGTCCATCTTCTCCGCAACAGCATCGACCACGGAATCGAGCAGCCCGAGGCGCGGAATGCCGCGGGAAAGCCGAGGCGCGGCACGATCAATCTCGCCGCCGCACACGCGAATGCAAGCGTCATCATACAGATCCGGGACGACGGCGCCGGCATAGATCTAAAGACGGTCCGCGCCAAAGCGATCGAACAGGGTCTGATAACGGCCGGGGCAAGGCTTCCGGACAAGGAGCTACTCGGGTTTATTCTTATGCCGGGATTCTCGACGGCGAAGATGGTCACAAGCGTCTCCGGCCGAGGTGTCGGCCTCGATGTCGTCAAACGCTCTATCGATGCCCTTCGAGGCACGATCGAGATTACAAGTGAGCCCGGCAGCGGGACGACGATCACGCTCCGGATGCCCTTGACCCTCGCGATCATCGACGGCTTCCTGACTAATGTCTGCGCCGAGCACTATATATTCCCGCTCGCCATCGTGGAGGAGTGCGTGGAACTGGACCGTCGGCAGGAGGCCGTAAGCGGCGGAAGGAATGTGATCAACGTCCGCGGCCACCTCGTCCCCTATATCCGGCTGCGCGACCAGTTCCAACTCGGTGGCGAGCCGCCGGCAATCGAACAGATCGTGATCGTCAAGGTTGAGAATATGCGCGTCGGTTTCGTCGTGGACCATGTGGTCGGCAGCCACCAGACGGTCGTCAAGAACCTGGGGGCCTTCTACCGAGGTTTGGAGGGCATCTCCGGCGCCACGATCCTCGGTGAAGGGACCGTGGCGCTCATCCTCGATGTGGCGAGGTTGGTGCAGGCAGCGGGACGCGAGGAGCCGATGGCCGTAGGCGGGTCAGCTGCATGACGGTGGAATACGACTGGAAGTCGAACAGGGGACGGACAGAGACAAAAAAGGAGATGCCTATGAAATTCTTTCGGAACTTCACATTGCGGGGCAGGATCTTGTTCATTACGGCACTGATGACGGCTGGCATCGTTGTCGTCGTCATCCTCTCGCTCGCCAACATGAAGCGCGAGCTCTTTGAGGACCGGAAGGTGAAGACCCGGCACTTGGTTGAGTCGGCCTACGGCGTCCTGGAATACTACCAGCGGCTCGCCGCCGAAGGACATATGACCGCGGCCGAGGCACAGCGTGCCGCGGTTCAGCTCATCAAGACGCTGCGGTACGAGGGAAAGGAGTATTTCTGGATCAATGACATGCATCCCAACATGGTAATGCACCCTTACAAGCCCGAGCTTGATGGCAAGGACATCACGGACTACAAGGACCCCAACGGGAAGAGGCTTTTCGTGGCATTCGTTGACGCGGTGAAGGCGGACGGGGCTGGATTTGTCGACTACCTGTGGCCAAAGCCGAACTTTCAGGAGCCCGTGCCCAAGGTGTCCTATGTCAAGGGGTTCGCACCCTGGCAGTGGGTGATCGGTTCGGGGATCTACCTTGATGACATTCAGGCGGTGTTCCTGGCCGAGGTGAGAAAGTACGTGCTGGTTACCGTTCTGATCACTGCTGTCATCGTCATGACAAGTGTACTGCTGGTAAGAAGCGTGAACCGCGCACTCGCTCAGGCCGTGCGGGCTTCGAACAGTCTCGCCGAGGGCGATCTGACGCAGGAGATCGCGGTAACAAGCAATGACGAAACGGGGCAGCTGCTCGCTTCCATGAAGAATATGGTCGAACGGCTCCGATCGGTGGTTGCCGATGTGAAGAGCGCTTCAGACAACGTGGCCGCGGGCAGCCAGCAGTTATCCGCTGGAGCAGAGCAGATGTCCCAGGGAACAACGGAGCAGGCGGCGTCCGCCGAGGAGGCGTCGTCAGCCGTTGAGGAGATGAACGCAACGATTAAGCAAAATGCGGACAACTCCATGCAGACCGAGAAGATCGCATTAAAGAGCTCTAGCGATGCAATGGAGAACGGCAAAGCCGTGTCCGAAGCGGTCACCGCCATGAAGGACATCGTGAAGAAGATTTCGATCATCGAAGAGATTGCCCGCCAGACGAACCTTCTGGCCCTGAATGCAGCAATCGAGGCGGCACGAGCTGGCGAGCATGGTAAGGGTTTCGCCGTAGTGGCGGCGGAAGTCAGGAAGCTTGCCGAACGCAGTCAGGTGGCGGCAGCGGAGATCAGCAGGCTGTCGGTCTCGAGTGTGGAGGTCGCTGAACGCGCCGGCGCCATGCTGGCGAAACTGGTCCCGGACATCCAGAAGACGGCGGAGCTCGTTCAGGAGATCAGCTCGGCATCCAGGGAACAGGCGGTCGGCGCCAACCAGATCAACGGAGCGATCCAGCAACTGAACGAGGTCGTTCAGCAGAATGCCGGAGCAACGGAGGATATTGCATCGACGGCGGAAGAGCTTGCTTCGCAGGCGGAGCAGCTCCAGAGCACCGTTGCGTTCTTCAAGGTAAGCGATGACGGCACGCCGAAACAAAGGCTGGAGCATATGACGTCACGGGTGAATCCTGCCGTATCCCGCCGGGCCAACTTCGAGCTTCTTCCCGAGAAGCGACAGGAAGCCAGGGCGGAGCGCTTTGTCAAGCCGACTGCCGTATCCCTCGACATGGATAGGGGCGCCGGGAAAGGGAACGGCGACTCAATGGATGCAGAGTTTGAGAGATTCTGAATGATGAAGAACGGAGAACACGGGACCCGGAATGCCCGTAAGGGCGTCTCAGTCCGCGTCACTGTTCGGCTGCTGATATCCTAAATGCGTAACGGGAGGTTCCGATGGCCGATGCAGGCATCATGGAGACGACCCAATTTCTGACATTCAAGCTCGGCGATGAGGTCTTCGCCCTGAACATAACGAAGATACGCGAGGTGCTGGATTTTATACCGGTGACGAAGGTGCCGCGGACACCTGAGTTCATGCGCGGTGTGAGCAACCTGCGGGGAAACGTTGTGCCGGTCGTGGATTTGCGCCTCATGTTGGGACTGTCAAAGACCGAAAGGACCATTAACACCTGTATCATCATCACTGAAGTGACCGTGGACGACGAGACCTCGGTCCTCGGTGTGCTTGCGGATGCAGTTCAAGAGGTGCTGGACTTTGAGGCCGACCGCATCGAACCGGCACCCCGCATCGGCATGCGTCTTAACACCGAATTCATCCGGGGAATAGCGATGAGGGATAACTCATTCATCATCATTCTCGAAATCGACAGGATATTTTCCACCGAGCAGTTCTCCATGGTGAGGGCGGTACAGGATCAGGAGAAAAGGAACGCCGCTAAAACCGTATGATCGGGAAGCACGGCAAGGCACAGATGTCATTTACTGCGGTGACTGAGCCGGAAGGAACGCCTCAGTGCGCTCCTCCCATGACCGCACAGCATTTCAAGCGGCTCAGTGAGTTCATCAGGCAACAGGTAGGGATCAGGCTTCCGCCGGGGAAGAAGGTCATGCTCGAGGCGCGGCTACAAAAGCGGCTTCGATCCCTCGGCATGCATTCCTTCGACGAGTACTGTGAGCGGCTCTTCAACTCCCTCGAGAGCGACGAGGAGACCTCACAGATGATCAATGCCGTCACAACAAACAAGACTGATTTCTTCCGGGAACCTGCCCACTTTCACTACCTCAGAGATGTCGTCCTGCCACAGTTTGATAAAGCCAACGAAGCGATGACGGAGAGAACTTTCAGTCTGTGGAGCGCCGGCTGCTCCTCAGGCGAAGAGCCGTATACGCTCTCCATGGTGCTCGGCGATTATGCGGAATTGCATGCCGGCTTCCGATTTTCGGTACTTGCCACGGATATCTCGACGAGGGTCCTCGACAAGGCCCGGTTGGGAATTTACGAAGAAGAGCGCGTTGCGATGGTTCCGGAACAGATGAAGAAAAAATACATCATGCGGAGCAAAGACCGGAGCAAAGGACTTGTACGGATCGTACCGGAGCTGCGGCATCAAGTCCGCTTCAAGCAGGCCAACCTCGTAAGCGAAGACTTTTCGCTGCCGGAGCCCCTAGACGTGATCTTCTGCCGGAACGTAATCATATATTTCGAGCGGCTATATCAAGAGATTCTCTTGGAACGGCTCTGCCGTTCCCTCAAGACCGGAGGACATCTTTTTCTCGGACACTCAGAAACGGTGCACGGATTCGCGCTTCCTCTTGTGCGCATTGCGTCCACGATCTACAGGAAGGTCCTATGAATATCGGAACCATGCGGCTTCCTGTCCGATACCTCAAGGTCGGAGAAATACAAGTTACCGATAGACCGTCTGTCATCGTTACGATCTTAGGCTCGTGTCTTTCCGTCACGATGTTTTCCCGGCGTCTCGGAGTCGGTGGCATCTGCCATGGGCTCATGCCTACCTGCAGCTACATGAAACAGTGTATCGAGGCCTGCAAAAGCGGCTTCAAGTATGTGGATTGTTCGATCCTTAGGATGGTGAAACAGTTCGAGGGGTTAGGCGCCAAACGAAGCGAGATTGAAGTCAAATGCTTCGGGGGGGCTGAGCTGTTCTCCCGGAACAACGATAAAACCCGGGAAGCAGTCTCGATCGGCCGGGAGAACATACAAGCAGCCCGAAAAATTCTTAAGCAGGAAGGCCTCACACTTCTCGCCATGGATATCGGCGGGAACGGGGGACGAAAGATCCTTTTTTATCCCCACACGGGGGAGGTACTCCTGAAGAGGCTAGGGAAAACAGGCCTCCCTCTAAACCTTCGTTAGCTTTCCGCATCCCCTTCCAACAGAGCAAAAAACCATCGATTTCAAGGCATATTCTATGATTTTAACAGATAACGACAGCGATCTACACATACAAGCATAACCCGAAAGTCAGAGGTTCAAATCCTCTTCCCGCTACCAAACTTATCAAGGGGTCATGGCATTTGTTGTACCCTTTGCTATCTTCATTATCAAAACATGGCAAACTCTCCTTTCCCCTGAGAGGTTTATTTCGCTAAATAAACTTTAACAGACAGGAGGTTGCCATGTTTCTTGTCTACCTCCTACAATAAGCTAATTTAAACTTATCAGGTCAGATTCAGCATTTTTTTTGTTATACCCTTAAAATACCCTTTCATTATTGTTGACACCCCCTTATCTTGCATATATTTTTAAAAAAAAGGATAACCTGCACATTAAAAAATGAAATTTTTACGTCCTTGATTAGTCTTATTTAATGATAGCTCGGTGCATGAAATGGAAACGATATGATACAGTATAAGAGCAAAACTTTTTTGTCGTTTCATCGTGTGAATGGGCACTAATAATTTTCTGTCGTGACTTTCGGCGTTCTTACGAATTTACTGGATAGAGGTCAACGGGACGCGTATACTATCATTGATAATATATTTTGGAGAGTAACGACATGCTTCTAACGCAGAAACGGCGATTTCAGGCTGTCTGGAGAATCCAAAATGAAAAAAACGGGAAATAAACAAGGGAGAAGTACAAACTATACCAAAAAACACCCATCAGCGGAAAAGCATGCACAGGCAGATCCCAAAGCCCATACGGCAGAAAACAGCCCACAATCGGATGGAATGGCCGACCAGTTGCATAAAAGCGAGGCCATGGCTCGTGAGCTCCTGAACATTCCTCATGCCGTGACCATTCTGATCTCTCCTGACGGAATTGTTCTAGATGTCAACGAGACTGTGGTACGCCGATTTGGCAGGAGCCGGTTGGATATTGTCGGAAAATCTGCCTGGGACCTCATCCCCGCCGATGTCGCTTCGCGACGAAGGGCTTACCTGGATCGAGTTTTGACAACGAAAAAAGCGGTTCGCTTTGAGGACGAACGGGCCGGTGTATGGAACGACCATATATTTTCGCCGATTTTTGATGAAGCCGGAAACATTTCGAAGGTCGCGATCGTTGCGATTGACATCACTGAACGCAAGCGGATCCAGATGGCGTTAGAGGAAAGCGAAGAGCGATTCAGGGCTTTTATGGATAACAGTCCCTCGATTGCCTGGATGAAGGACGAAGAGGGCCGTTATGCCTATATTAGTAAGACCTTTGAAAAACGGTTCGACATTCGGTTCGAAGGTGTGCGAGGAAAAACAGATAGCGAAATCTGGCCCCTGGAAATTGCCGACCAGTTCCGGAAGAACGATCTTAAGGTCCTTCATGGTGGCCAACCCATAGAGGTCGTGGAAGAAGCGACAGAGCGTAACGGGGAACGATCTTTCTGGTGGATCGTCAAATTCCCTTTCCAGGATACCTCTGGTCAACGATACGTCGGCGGGATTGGTGTAGACATCACCGAGCAGAGGCAATTTGAAGAGGAACGCATTGAACAAAAAAGCTTGCAACGGGCGATGGATAAAGTGCTCATGGATATTCATGATGGCATCGGAGGCATAACTACGAACATCTCACTGCTCTCTGAAGTAGCAAGGAAAGCATCCAGTCTGGAGGATATTGAGAAGGCGCTCAAAACAATCTCAGACCTTGCACGGGAAGGGATGGGAGAGATACGCAACCTCATGTATAGTCTAGACAGAGAAGACCTCAACTGGCACTCTTTTGCCATCGAATTACGAAGCCAGGGCATGAAGTTTCTCGAGCCCCACGCGATTGCATTTACCATCACGTCCGATGTAAGGGATAACGTTACGAATCCAGGTAGCCACTTATGTTTGAATCTGCTCCGGATATACCAAGAAGCTCTTATGAATACCATTAAGCACGCGAAGGCTACGAATGTCGCGGTGACCCTTCAGATCGACAATGACAATCTCGTTCTCACGATCCAGGATGACGGGCGAGGATTCAAGCAAAGCGCACTCATGGGTAAAGGCCGCGGTGTCGGAAATATAATGACCCGTATCGCTCAGATGCACGGTACGGTCACGGTCACGGTCACGGTCACGGGAGATGGAGGTACGTGCGTTAGCATAAAGCTCCCCCTTTCGGTAAAGCCGGCCGCCGATCGATACGCACGGTTGGTCGACCCAATACCGAAGGAGCGGAGCATGTAAATGCTACTCCCGGATAAATTTTTAACACGTATTCTGCATCTCTGGGTTATAAATCGCCACTGTACAATCGTGGGTGTACTAAACAAAAATTTAGCACGAAATTAATCAGACGTAATTTCTGGATAAAGTCTCTGTGTATGTGAATCTGCTCTCTATTTTTTCAATCCATCAATCTATATCCTATTTTTTAGGGAATGTAACCGTTATTTGCTTTGCCCTTCGGAGTGAAAATCCGAAGGGCATTTTTAGTTGCATAGCTTCCTGGGCTGGGGCTCGCAACAAGTATCCGGATGCTGAATAGTCGTAACTTTGGATCACAGGCTTTTCCCCTGGTCTTGTTGTATTATCATTCTTCGAAATCTTCAATCACTCAAATTGAAATTGATAAAGCGGACTTTACTCACGTCGAGCACGAGTTAGAGATCCGCCAAAAAATCTGATGAAAAAACGCTTGACATTCGATTCAATACCCAGTATAAAAGATAATAATGAAAATGGTTATCAATATCAAAATTATCTCGGCTAAGGAATAAAATTGAGAATGAATAAGAAATTCTGGATATAAAGGTCGATAAAAGATGCGATTGGGACAATATCGTGTGATTTTTAAAGTTGGGACCAGTCTTTTTATCGTTTACATCTTTAATATGAATATCAATACAATGTAAGCGTAAAATCTTGCTCTGCGGATGATGCGAATTATGGACTTCTTTAGAATTGTTCCTTTTTTGTGTCGATTTCTAAATAAATGTGTTTTTCTGAGCATAATACTGCTTTTTGCATGTTCGGCATTTGCAGAAACTGCGCCCGAACCGGACTGGGCGCCTAAGGTTGTCGGCATGCAGTTCAATGGGGTATACCAGAACGTGCCGGCGTTCTCGAGCCCCTATGAGGGACCGAACAGCTTCAGGACCACTGACGGCAAAGGGAGCGATTTCACACAGACATACGGTGTGTATTTGGGTTCGCAGCTAGCGCCTAGACTTCAGGCCTATCTG
>DASPSR010000007.1:0-288602 GCA_035623825.1 Nitrospirota bacterium | reverse complement strand
AGTTTATATCCGGCGACAAGACACACTACTGCGACAAGTTATGCTCAGCAGGGTGCAACGGAGGAACAGATAGAGGCGATTTTAGGTCAGACTACGCGAGGAATGTCGAGAAAGTACGTAAAACGTTCTGTGGAGATGTATAGACACATTGTTGATGGTGCACTGGTAGTGCACATCGATGAAAAGTCCAATAGAAGTAATTGATTTTATGAAAGAAAAATGGCGTCCCCAGGGGGATTCGAACCCCCGTTATCGCCGTGAAAGGGCGGTGTCCTGGGCCGGGCTAGACGATGGGGACATTATGTAAGTTCTGGGTGTCTGGTGCGGAGTTAGGAGTCCAGAAGAAAACTCCAAAAACTCGCCACCGTGATGAAATGGTGAGCCGACTGGGATTCGAACCCAGGACACCCGCCTTAAAAGGGCGGTGCTCTACCTACTGAGCTATCGGCCCATGCACTAATCTGCCCTTTTTAAAGAGTCCGTATATTAACAAAGAAGCCCTGTATTTGTCAACTGAAAATACCTATCGTTTCCTTACATTTGGGAGAGCAGCCTTCTTGAACGGCTGTTCGAGGATGACGGTCTCGTCCCGCCTCGCCCCGGTAGAGATAATGCTCGGCTTGACCCCTGACAGCTTGCAAAGTTTCTCCACATAGGCCCGCGCTTTCTTCGGAAGGTCATCATATTTTTTGATGCCAATCGTGGTCTGCTTCCATCCGGGCAGGGTGATGTACTGCGGCGTTCCTTTTTCGAGAATCGAGAGCTCCGACGGCATCTCTTCGTACAGTTTCCCCTTGTACTTGTATCCTACGCAGATTTTGATCTCGTCAAAAGTGTCGAGAACATCGAGCTTGGTTATAGCGGCGCTCGTCATGCCGTTCACGCGGACAGCATGCCGGATGACGAGCGTATCGGCCCAACCGCACCGCCTCGGCCTGCCCGTCGTAGCGCCGTATTCCTTACCACGGGCGCGGAGCTGCTCACCGAATTTATTCTGCTGCTCCGTGGGGAATGGACCGCTGCCCACGCGCGTGGTATAGGCCTTCACGATGCCCATGACATCGGTTATGGCATTCGGGCCGATGCCCAGACCAGTGCATGCGCCGCCTGCCGTAGGACTTGACGAGGTCACAAAAGGATAGGTCCCGTGGTCCACATCCAGGTGCGTGCCTTGCGCTCCTTCTGCCAAGACCTTCTTGTTTTTTTTCACTGCCTGATTGAGAATGAGTGTTGTGTCTGCGATGTACTTCCTAAGCCTCTTCCCATAACTCAGGTATTCTTCATAGACCTGATCAAGATGAACGAGCGGCGCATTGTAGAAACGCTCAAGCAGGAAGTTCGCTTCGCCGGTGTTGCAGGCGAGTTTCTCGCGGAACGTTTTGGCATCCAGGAGATCAGCCATCCGAATGCCCTTGCGGCTGATTTTGTCGGCGTAGGCTGGGCCGATGCCCCTGCCCGTGGTCCCGATCTTTTTGTTCCCCTTCAATTTCTCACTCGCAATATCGATTGCTTTGTGATAGGGCATTATCAGGTGCGCGTTCCCGCTTATGAGCAAGCTTTCGCCGAACCTGATGCCGCGTAGCCGCAATCCGTCCATTTCTTCAATCAGTGCGGCAGGGTCAACGACTACACCGTTCCCGATGATGCAGGTTTTACCTTTGTGCAGGATGCCGGATGGGATCAGATGCAGGATGAATTCATCCATGCCCACGACCACGGTGTGGCCTGCGTTGTGACCGCCCTGATAGCGTGCAACGACGTCAGCTCGTTCGGTGAGCAGGTCTATGATCTTGCCCTTGCCTTCATCGCCCCACTGGGCGCCTACAACCACTAACACTGACATTGTTTCTCCTTAAAACAACCGACGTGACGGACGGCTTTTCATTACGGTTCTTTTACTTCTTGAGCGTAACGCTATATTTTCACGAGCTTCACCGACAGCACGTTCGGCAGCTTCCTGATCTTGCCCATCAACTCGTCGGAGACGGCGCTATCGATGCTCACCACGGACATGGCCAAACCACCCTGCTTCTCGCGGCCGAACTGCATCCGCGCGATATTGATTCCGTTCTGACCGAGTAGAGTTCCAATGCCGCCAATCACGCCGGGTTTGTCGTTGTTCATGAGCACAAGCATATCACCCTCAGGCACTGTCTCCATCGGGAAGTTGTCCACCTGTATGATGCGTGGTTCCTTCTTGCTATTAAGCGTTCCGGCCGCGGACACGTCCTTGCCGCCCGCCCTGATCCTGAGAGTAACAAGGCTGGTGTACTCCGTTGCCTCGCTGGACTTTGACACCTTCACATCGATGCCGCGGTCCTTGGCGATCAAAGGCGCGTTCACATAGTTCACATTCTCCTGGAGCGTGGGGGTAAGCAGTCCCTTGAGGGCAGCGAGCGTGATCGGTTCCTGCTTCAGGTTCGCCACCTCACCGCTGTACTCCACCGTCACCTGGGTGAGGCCGCCCTCGTAAAGCTGGGCGATGAACAGGCCCATACGCTCGGCAAGGTTAATGTAAGGACTAAGTGCCGGAAGCTGGTCAGCCGGCACAGACGGTACGTTTACCGCATTCCGCACGGTCCCCGCAATGAGATAATCCACAACCTGCTCTGCAATCGCAACGGCAACGTTCTCCTGCGCCTCCCGCGTGGACGCGCCTAAATGCGGGGTCGCAATGAAATTGTCGAGCGTCAGCAGTGGGTGATTCTCCGGCGGCTCTTTCTCGAACACATCAAAGGCCGCGCTCGCCACTTTTCCGCTCTTGAGTGCCTCATACAGATCCTGTTCGTTCACAATCCCGCCGCGGGCGCAGTTGATGATGCGCACGCCGTCCTTCATTCGGGCAATCGTATCCCTGTTGATGAGGTTGGCCGTCTCCTTGGTCTTTGGGGTGTGAAATGTGATGAAATCCGATTGTTTGTAGATCGTGGTCAGATCTACGAGCTCGATCCCAAGGCTCTTTGCCTTCTCCGCTGATATGAACGGATCGTAAGCCAGGACCTTCATGCCGAGCCCCACGGCGCGGTTCGCTACCACTCCACCGATGGCGCCCAGCCCTACGATACCGAGTGTCTTGTCGTAAAGTTCCACGCCCTCGAATCTCTTCTTCTCCCATTTGCCCCCCTTCAGCGAAGCATAGGCCTGCGGAATCATCCGGGCGCAGGCGAACAGCATGCCGATAGTGTGTTCCGCCGTGGTCACGGTATTCCCGCCGGGCGTGTTCATAACGACCACGCCTTTTTTGGTCGCAGCTCCGATGTCCACATTATCCAGGCCACTCCCAGCGCGTCCCACGACCTTGAGCTTCGTTGCCTTATCGAGGAGCTCTTTCGTGACCTTCGTTGCAGAGCGGATAATGAGGGCATCATAGCCGCCGATTATCTTCGCGATTTCTTCAGGTGCGGTCTTGCTCCGGGCATCGACTTCTAATCCCGCTTTTTTCAAAATCTCCACCCCGACAGGTGAAAGGTTATCGCTGATGAGAACATTCATGAAATCCTCCGAAAATGCTTGCCACAAAGTTGCTAAGGCCCAAGCAAGGCATTCATTTTTTCGTTTCTTTGCGCCCTCGTGGCAACAGTGATTGCCTTACTTCATCAATATTTCCTGTGCTGCTGCTACGCCCATGCCGAGTTTGATCGGATGGCCGAGGCCTTTTAGCACCATCTCAATTCCTGCTGCGGCCGTTATCACATCAAAGGTGTCGGCATATCCCAAGTGCGCGATTCGGAAGATTTTGCCCTTAAGTTTGTCCTGGCCGCCTGCCCCGGTGATCCCGTACTTCTCTCTCAGGTTCTTATAGATTGCTTGGCCATCAACGCCTGGCGGTGCCTCGATCGCCGTAAGCGCGTTGCTCGGACTTTCCTTTGGAAAGAGCTTTAGCCCGAGTGCCCCGACTGCCGCTCGCATGGCCTTGGCAAGCTTCTCATGACGCGCAAAAATATTCTCGAGCCCCTCTTCCTTCAGCATCATGAGACAGGAGTTAAGCCCGATGATAAGCGTCACTGCCGAGGTGAAGTTGGTCTGATTCTTGGCCAGGTTCTCCCGCTCCTTTTTGAAGTTGAAATAGAACTTCGGCGTTTTAGCCGAATCGGCCATTTTCCAGGCCTTGTCGCTCACCGATACGAACGCGAGGCCCGGCGGCAGCATCACGCCCTTCTGCGATCCTCCCACCATTACATCGATTCCCCACTCGTCAGCGCGAAGATCATGTGCCACGAGGGCGGAAATGGCGTCAACGACGAAGATCGCATCCGTCTTTCTCACGATTGCTGCAAGTGACTTAATATCGTGGTAAACGCCGGTGGACGTTTCGTTGGCCTGCACGAACACGGCCTTGATCTTGGGGTTCTTCTTGAGTGCTGCCTCGACCTGCTCAGGCTTGACCGCAGAGCCCCATTCCACGACGATTTCCTCCACCTTCATGCCGTAGGCCTGGCAAATCTTGACCCAGCGCTCGCCGAACTTACCGCCGTTCACCACGAGCACTTCGTCGCTGGGGATCAGGAAATTGTTCACCGAGCCAACCATGCCGCCGGTGCCGGTGGCGCAAAGGATAAGCACATCATTTTTAGTCTGGTAGAGCCACTGGAGGCCTTTCTTTGCTGCATCGAGCACAGGAAGGAAGTCCGGCGCCCGGTGATGGATGATCGGCATGGCCATGGCTAGCAGCGCTTCGGGCGGGACAGGCGTCGGTCCGGGCGCCAAAAGATATTTTTTCTGCATGATGATATCCTCCAAAGAGACATCTGGTTAATGTTTTAGTTGGTATTGTAGTTGAATGATGCAGCGCAATGATTTCTAGCAATATAGAAGAAACTATAATCCCGCCGGGGCGGGACCCATGCCCGGGGTTGGCATATCGCTGGGATATTGCGGATGTCTGTGTTGTTTCAAAATAAACTGCCTCGCTTTGATGATTTCCGGCCAAAACCGTCAAACAGTAGCATAAGCTGTAGAAAATTGTCAAGAAAATAGTTCAGACAGCCGTGAAATGACATGAAATATGTGCATGTTGTTACTTTTGTATAATATCCAGGGAAACGGTAAGCGTCACCGCGGGCATCATGCGATCATTCGTAAATACCGTGACATGTTTTTCAGTGTATCCCTTTCTTCCCGTGGTATCGACCGTAACCTTTACCTGCCCTACGCTTCCCGGTTCTAGGCGATTAGAACTAATCACCGCTGCCGTACAGCCTCAGCCGGCCTGCATACGATTGATCACAAGGGTTTCCTTGCCCACATTGTGGATTTCAAAGATATGTTCAGCTTGCTCCCCCTGGAGAACCTTGCCAAAATGATATGTGAGCTGGTCAACCGACAGCTTGGGCCCCGTGTATTCCTGGGCCCGAGAGACTGACCCATTGCCCGCCAGCGTTACGAGCGCGATGACTGCCAAAACAAGTCTCTTCATGATTTTCCTCTTTTCGCCGATGTCGTTCTGACGAAGTTCTGCAACACTGCATCCATCAATTCAGATAAGCCAGTGCGCATCCCGATCCTCTCTTTCAGAGCCCGATTTTCTTCTGATAAATCATTTTGGTAAGTTCGTCACGTGTTATAATGTCTTTCTCGATCAGCAGGCTGATGAGTGCATCGATGCGTACCCTGCTGTCTGACAGTTCCTGTCGCGCTGCTTCCTCCTGCGGCAGGATAGGTGAGACTTGTTCTGTTGCCGGGGCCATCTTGAGGTCGCTTCCCCGTATGATCTCCATTTTCCCCGCAGCTGCAGTGATATCACGGAAAGTGGTTTTGGTCTTTCTGACAACCTCCTCACCGTCATAATATTTCCGGATGGCATCCTTGATTTCCGATTCCAGGGCCAGCGCCGGTTTTATCTTCAGATTGATTATGAACCTGAGCGCATCGACAGCCTCGAAATCCATGGGATCGGCCATCGCAACCACGAGCGTCCCTCCCTCCTTTTTTGCGGGGACCACATTGTATTTTTTCGCAACATCGCCCTTGATCAAGTTGATAATATCCGCGGGCACCTCCGGATTAAAAAGGTTTACATACTGCGTGCGCAGTTTGTCTGCAATGATTTTGGCAAGATCCTCCTCGCGGACGAACTCAAGTTCAATGAGGATGGCACCCAGCTTTCCGCCCCAGTTGCGCTGGTATGAGAGAGCCGTCTGGAGTTGAAAGTCATCGATGAGTCCGGCTTCTTTCAAGAGTTCGCCAAGTTTCTTGCTTTCAGCCATAATGGCCTCCGCGGGGCAGACTTTTGCTAAGCGACTTTCGTCGTTAAATTATATGCTTCTTAAGCATAAAATGTCAAACCTTTTGTCTCCCTCCGACCGCATTATCGAAGCCTGATGAGCGGATCATCTACCGTTTTTGGTTGTTTGTTTCTGCCAGTCCCGTACCAGTAAATGCCGGAGTCGGATATTTCCCATCGCTGCAAGCAAGCTTGACTTTATTCCCGGCTGTTCCTGCTCAAGGTCAAGGAGCAGTTTTTTTATCCTTGCCCTTTTCATGTCCGGATCTCCGCAGGAGGGACATGCACAGCAGGTAACCGGAAACGCGGCCGTCGAGACATACCGGATGATTACGTCCTCGGGCACATACACGAGCGGGCGAATCACCACGTTCCTGCCGTCCTCAGCTAGCATGAGTGGGGCCATGGCTTTGAGGGTGCCGTTGTAGAACTGGTTGAGCAGCAGCGTCTCGATAAAATCGTCACGGTGGTGCCCTAGAGCGACCTTCGTGCAGCCGTGCTCGATCGCCTGAGTATACAGTACGCCTCTGCGGACCCGGGCGCAGAGAGCGCAGGGAGTGTCCTCAGGCTTCAGTTTTTCGAGCATGATATCGTGGATCGGGGCGTAAACGATGCGGTATTCATGTCCGTGTTCACGCAAATACGCCTCGATCGGGCGGGTTTGAAACCCCGGGAAACCGGGGTGGATCGTAACAGCGATGATGGAAAAATTCACCGGTGCCCGTCGTCTAAGGTTGTCCAGAACATGGAGCAACGTCCAACTGTCTTTCCCGCCGGACAGAGCCACTAAGATTCGGTCATTGCGCTGTATCAGGCCGAAATCGTCCACGGCCCTACCCGCAAACCGCCTGATCCGTCTCTCCAGATACGCTGTAGTCCGCATGGGAAGAATCCTAAAGCCTGATACAAGATAAGTCAACTGTTTTATCGAATGGGGTAAAAACAAAAAGGGCTTCCGGAATCATCTGCTCCGGAAGCCCCTGGGAATTCGATGGATGCTGATCACCTTCTTTTCTTGGATGCCTTCTTCCGTGCCTTCTTTTTCGCGGCTTTCTTCTTAGTTGCTTTTTTCTTTGATGCTTTCTTCTTGGCAGCTTTTTTCTTCGCCTTCTTGGCGGCCTTCTTTTTTGCGGCCTTTTTCTTTGCAACCTTCTTCCTGACCGCAGGCGCCGCCGGGGCAGCTGTCGTTTCCGGAGCCTTTATTTCCAGGGCTTCCAAGCCGCAGCAATACACAGGCTCTTCATATACATCACCCGTTCTCGAGACGTCTATTTTTCTGCCGCATACCCTGCACTCAAACTGCGAAACTCTCTCCATACCCATAGGCATTCCCCTCCTTATCAGCTGATAACCCGTGTTCCACGGGAAGAATGGCGGTACTGGCTGTATATAAAATAACCTGCGTACAGGATATACTAGACGGATCACATGCAGCATTTTGATGGCTGCGATACCTAATTATTAATAATGTAGAAGCATCCCGACCAAATGTCAAGTTTTTTTCTGAAGGGAAACTTAACACCACATCCGCGGCTGTTTCTTGTTCGCTTTCACCATTGCGGTCTTCCTCTTATCCGCCTGCCTGAGCTCCCAGATCTGCTCCATACCCTCTATAGCGGCAGCAAGTGCCTCTTCCGTTTTTGCACCATCCCATTGTTTGGTCTCGGCAAGCCGGTATAGCTCAAGGATGACATCATCGAGATTTAGCGTCATATAATCTCCTTAAATTTCATATTGTTAGATCCATAATGGCTTTTTTGGGGTCTTCCAGCATATAAAAAAACGGGAGAAAACTCTCCCGGTTTTTATTATTCAGGATGCCCTGTACTTCAATTCTGCTAATGGCAATCGTCTGCCTCACTTTATCCCAGTTTATGCCGCCCGCCTGCAGTTTATCTTATCGTGTTGTGTCCACCATACCAAATCCTCAAATCCGCACTTCGTACTATAATCATCCGCACTTTGAGAATCCGCACCCCCTGCAGAAGGCGCACCCTTCGCCGAACTCCAGCAGTCCGCCACAGTCTGGGCACTCCGGACAGAGACCAAGGTGGTTCTTACTTCCTCCCTGACCGCAGTCGGACGATGCATAGGCGACCGTTTGCTGTGCCGCTGTAGCCTTGGGTTTATGAAGGTGCCGGTGGCTCATGCCGTCCTTGGTATAGCGTTCGAGCGCCCGGCCGATGGCATCGGGACAGGACAGGATCGAGCCGCCCTCTCCCCATGCCGGAGACGGACAGCGGATCCCTTTCACCTGCTTGATGATCGAATCGATGGATACCCCGGAACGAAGCGCGAGGGAGACCATGCGGCTTACTGCTTCTGATTGGCTTGCGGCACATCCGCCTGACTTGCCCATTGTCGAGAAGACCTCGCAGATGCCCTCCTCGTCCTCGTTGATCGTAATGTAGAGATTGCCACACCCCGTCGGGATCTTCTGTGTGACACCGTGAGTGAACAGGGGCCTGCTCCGCGGCTTTTTCTCCTCTGCCAGCTCCGGTGAGGCCGATGCCACCGTAACCGGATGGCCTGCGGCAGCGGCTTTGCGGGCCTTTTCCGTGGCACCGGTGGAGAGCACCTGCTCATCGCGCGATCCGTCACGGTAGATGGTCACGCCTTTGCAGCCAAGCTTGTACGCCAGCATGTACACCTTCTTGACATCGTCCTGTGCGGCGCTGTATGGGAAATTCACGGTCTTGGAAACCGCGTTGTCGGTATATTTCTGGAATGCAGCCTGCATGCGGATGTGCCACTCGGGGGTGATGTCGTGGGCAGTGGCGAACACGCGCTGTACGTCTGCAGGGATCGTCGAGACGCCCGTGCACCCCCCGTGTTCGGCGATTTCTTTCATAAGTCTGTCGGAATAGAAGCCTAGCTCCTTCGCAACCCGCTCAAATACAGGGTTCACTTCGAGGAGTTCAGCCCCATCGAGCACCTTTCGGACAAAGGTGAGGCCGAAGAGCGGTTCGATGCCGCTTGAACAACCGGCGATTATCGAGAGCGTGCCTGTCGGCGCAATCGTCGTCACCGTCGCATTCCGCACGGCGGGCTGTCCCGGTTTGTCATAGATGCTGCCCTTGAAGTTCGGGAAGGCCCCGCGCTCTCTGGCAAGCTCTTCGCTCATCTTCCGGCCTTCATCGGTGATGAATTTCATAAGCGACTCGCCGAGCTTGACGGCCTCATCAGAGTTGTATGGAACACCCATCTCGAGGAGCATGTCTGCGAAACCCATGACTCCGAGACCGATCTTTCGGTTTGCGCGGGTCATCTGGCCGATCTTTTCTATGGGATAGCGGTTCACATCGATGACGTTATCCAGGAAGTGGACCGCCTGCTGCACCGTGTGCCGGAGCTTGTCGTAGTCCACAGCCTTGCCGTGCTTCGCCAGCATGCGGGCCAGATTGATTGAGCCCAGGTTGCAGGACTCGTATGGCAGAAGCGGCTGCTCACCGCAGGGGTTGGTGGATTCCACTTTTCCCATGTGTGGTGTGGGATTGTATTGATTGATGCGATCGAGGAAAATGATGCCGGGATCGCCGTTCTTCCAGGCCATGTTCACCACGGTATCAAAAACCCGGCGGGCATTCAGGCTCTTGACCACGCCCTTGTTACGTGGCGACACCAGATCGTACTCGCCATCCTTCTCAATCGCCTCCATGAAGGAGTCAGTGATAGCAACGGAGATGTTGAAGTTGTTCAGCCGGTCGCTTTGCTGCTTGCAGGTGATGAAGTCCAGGATGTCCGGGTGGTCCACCTGCAGAATGCCCATGTTTGCTCCGCGTCGCGTGCCGCCCTGCTTCACCGTCTCCGTGGCCGCGTCGAAGACGGTCATGAATGATATGGGACCCGATGACACACCCTTGGTGGACTTGACAACGTCATTCTTCGGTCGGATGCGGGAGAACGAGAAGCCTGTGCCGCCGCCGGACTTGTGGATAAGTGCCGCCTGCTTCACTGACTCGAAGATCTCGTCCATGGAGTCACCGACGGGCAACACGAAGCAGGCCGAGAGCTGTCCGAGCTCGCGTCCGGCGTTCATGAGCGTGGGGCTGTTCGGCAGGAACTCGAGGGATGTCATGAGTCGATAGAATTCGATCGCGGTCCGCTCTACCTCGGCATCGGACTTTCCGTATGCCCTGTCTGCCTCGGCAATTGTTCGTGCCACGCGCGTGAACATGTCTACTGCTGTTTCGACAACTGTCCCGTCCTCGTTCCGCTTAAGGTAGCGTTTTTCGAGAACCTTAAGACAATTCTCGGATAGATTGAGCCCCTTGCCGGGTGCTGGTGCCGAAACAGAAGCCACGCTCTTCATACGACGCCTCCTCTAAGCCGTTAAAAAATTATAAATCCAAATTAAAGCCGGGGTGGCTTGATAACCACCCCGGCATTAGTATTATTACTTGGTCAGTTGGCTCGCTAGATGATTAAAACAGTATATTAACGAATTTGCCATACGGCCCTGCCTATGATGCATTGATCCTGGGTGAAGCCTATTGTGCTTTATTCATGGGTGAAGCTAGGAAAAGCATATAACAGAAGGAAACGATTCTCCAGAAACAAAACTGTTAGGCAGTATACCACAACATGTTGTGTTGTCAAGGCGATTTTTATACCATATTTAGTCAGAATTTATGAAGGTTTTAGGATGATTGGCTCATCTTGTGGGCATGAAATCAGGATTAAAAAAAATCATGTTTGAAAACCCCGCGCCAGATGCACGTATCATAAAAAATGAGGAGTGAAGGGGTCTGGATAGAAGATGTCATCCTAATCCGTCCCCGATTTCACTCGCCGCCTTGGCGGGACTCTTCTACATCCAACTCTCTAACTCATCTATTCCACCACCCATACGGAGCAGCTCTTGGCCTCGTGGATGAGCTTGCTTGAGGTGCTGCCAAAGAGGAACTCTTCGGTCTTGGATTTGTGGTGTCTCCCGACGACGATGGTGCAGCAGGAAAGGTCGCATCGGGTTTCGAGAATGGCTTCGGAAAACGCCTTAGCTTCGCCGACACAGGCGCGGTGCCGGACTTTGTCCTCTGCGAACCCGGATTGTATCAAGACCTGGCGGTAGTTTTCAAGCATCTTGTTTGTAACGTCAATCTTGTCCCTGATCCAGGTATTCACCTCCTCGTCGTTATCGAAAAAATCTTCCTCAGGCTCAGCAATGACGCTCAGGAGTGTGACCCGAAAGCCAGGGAATCCTCCGAGGAAGTCGGCGACGTAAAGCACGGCGCGGCGCGAGCTCTCCGTTTCATCGACTGCGATCAGGAGATGCTTATCTTTCATCAGACTGGTGGCTTCAGCACTCATGGATTTGCTCCTTTCGAAATACAGAAGATATTCTAACCGAGAATCGCTTAAACCGCAGAGATTTGAATTTGAATATCCAATGCCGAAATCTACACCGCAGTCTGCGCACTCCACGGCAAATCATCACATGTTCAATTCTCCCCGCGCCTCGCCTAGGTCCTCTATCAGTTCCTTGGTAAATTCATAGTACACCGGCGAGCCCATGGCAAAGTGCATCAGCACGCTGTTAAGCTTCTCCGGCACGTAGGGATAAATTTTCTTAAGGTTGTTTACACGGTTGTGAAACACGATATTTACGTCGTCTGACCTGAGCCGATCGAACGCCTCCGGCCTTTCGCGCAGGAGGCGGTGCGTGGTCACATCTCCCCGGCCGGTGATGAAGAGGAGGACGTTGCCCAGACCGAAGAGATCATATCCGAAACGGCTCTCTCCATGGCGGTAATTGAAATCGAAGTCAATCCAGCGGAACATCCGCGTTGAATCGTCCTTGATAATGTGGTCGCGCCTGATGTCGCCATGTTTTTCACCGTTTTCATGCAGGAAGCCGATAGCTTCGACAACCCCGATGAACTCGTCGAGCAGCGCGGGATAGTACTGATAGAAGAAATCCTCATGATCCTTCCCCATCTCGAGTGTAAGCTGGCCGAGTGTCTTGCCACGGATATAATCCAGGATGCGGATCTGGTTTCCGGCGGAATCGAACACGGTCTCACCCTGCATAAAGTCCGGCCTGCCGCGGACGAGCTCGAGAATCCGTGCTTCCTTGTTTGGGCTGCGCACACATTCGAACACTAGGTTGCCGATCCTTGCATTGAACCGCTCTTTGAAAACCCACTTCAGAATCTTGACCTCTCCTGTGAGAAGATTGCGTGCGCGCTTGACCCAGAACTTCTGTTCGTCGTCAATCCCGAACCTTCCCTCGCGTTCATTGTTCCGAATCAAATAGGGGACATCGTTCAGGACCACCACATCATCGTAGTCTACGCGGAAGAAGTCGGAGGTGTCCTTTATCTGTGCGCGCTTTGGCGCATGATCCCGCGGGACCCACCGCCGGATCATGCGCAAGAGTTCTTTCTCAGAGTAACCCCCGTTACCAGCCTGCATCTATCATCTCCTATCTCGTTACCTTCATTATACCAGAGACTGGAGACTTGAATAATGGCTTTTCCTCTAACCTTAAGTTAAGAGCTGTATGCTTTGAATGATGTTTCCTCTTGACTT
Organism: Nitrospirota bacterium; assembly: GCA_035623825.1. Taxonomy (GTDB): domain Bacteria; phylum Nitrospirota; class UBA9217; order UBA9217; family UBA9217; genus DASPSR01. The sequence goes on along the minus strand of DASPSR010000007.1, from coordinate 275,848 downwards.
TTCGGGCAAATAAAGCTAATTTTTATTTAATTACTCTCCATGGCCCGTTACCCGACGGCCATGCGCGAAGGGACTCAAACTATCCATGGCGTACCAGATCAAACTCGATATCTTTGAGGGTCCAATGGATCTGCTCCTGCATCTCATCAGGAAGCATGAACTGGACATATACGATATTCCCATTGCACTCATCACCCAGCAGTACCTCGAATATATTGACATCATGAAGAGCCTCGACATGGAGATTGCGGGTGAATTCCTCGTCATGGCATCGACGCTCACCCACATCAAATCCAAAATGCTGCTGCCGCCCCCCGAAAACCCCGATGCTGAGGACGACGGCATCGACCCAAGGGCCGAACTCATCCGGAGGCTACTTGAGTATAAGAGTTTCAAGGAAGCTGCGAACTCGCTCGAGGAAAAGGAGGAAGCATGGTCGCGGGTGTACACGCGCCCGGTGGATGCCGCTCCTGAGCTTTCAGCAGACGACGAGCCTCTGCTCTTCGATTTTCACCTGTTCGACCTGCTGTCGGCGCTCAAAGACGTAATGGCTCGAGTCCCGGACAAGAAGTTCGAGATCACGGCCGAGACTGTCTCGATCACTGAAAAAATCTCCCAGATCCTGGCTCGGCTCGAGGTCGTCGACAGTATTCTTTTCGCTGACCTCTTCGCGGGGAACACGAGCGCTGCTCAGGTGATCGGGACGTTCCTTGCCCTCCTCGAACTGATCAAGACGCGGGTGGTGAAGGCGTTTCAGATTGAGCAATTCGGAGCCATCCGGATCATGAAGGCCGTGGCCGAAACACAGGATAGCGATACGGTTACTGGCAATCTTTTCGGATAGGAAAGCCGGCACGACACTTTAATCGATCTTTTTCCAAGTTCGTAGCGGCTTAAAAAAATCTTATGAAACCCGACGTCAAGACGCTTGCAGAAGCGAAAAAATTCGGCGATATCGAGACCGCCGTCTACGCCGACCGCTCGCTCATCGGCGACATCGTAAAGCTTCTTTCCGAAAAGAACGGGGACATGCGTTCAGGCGCGTTGAATCTGCTCGCGCGTGTGGGCTTCGACTACCCGAACGACACAAGGCCACACCTCCCGACACTCATCGCGCTCTTGGACGACCCTGACATGTTCATCAAGATCGATGCAGCTAACGCTGTCGGAAACCTTGGCTTCAGTTTCAAGGACTCGGCAGCAAAGGCCGCACCCAAGCTCAAGGAGCTCCTGAACCACGAGCAGAGCCTCGTACGCCGGGAGGCGGCCTACGCTCTTGGAAACATCGGCTTTGCCCACACGGAGCTCGTGAAGGACGCCGTTCCGCGCTTGATCGAGATGCTAGAGCGGGGCGATGACGACGAACGCGAGGCTGCAGCGCATGCCTTAGGAAAGGTCGGCATCAACGCGCCGGCGCTGATACGTGGCATCCTGCCTAAACTTGTCGAGGTTTTGGAATTTTCAAAGGAAGCCACCTGCGGCGGCGTGCTCTTTGCTCTCGGCGCCATCGGCCTTCATTATCCTCACGAAGTAGCGAGCCTGGTGCCACGACTGATGCAGTACCTGGACAGCGAGCACCCGAACGCGGTGAAGAACGCCATCGCAGCACTTGGGAACATTGGTGGCTCGAACCCGGAAATCGTACAGGACGCCATCCCGAAGGTCCGAAAAATCCTTGAAACCACGAAGGATATCGACGTGAAGATGAACGCTAAGGTAGCCCTAGGGAAGCTCGGTGACCCCTCTGAGATGTAAAATCGAAGCGCGTGAAAGACAATTCTTCCGGATGCATGCAGATAAAATATGAAATCGTCTGTTCGGTTATTCTCTGCGTTCTTCCAGCGCCAGGACATCTTTTTGACTTTTTTGTGAGGTAGCATACTTTTGGAAGATCAACAATTGAAGTCGGCAATCGAGGCGCTGCTTTTTATCTCGAGCAATCCTCTGTCCCTTGACAGACTGAAGGACCTTTTCGAGGAGGCAGCGCCAGAGCAGATCGAGGCTCAGATTCAGGCGCTGCGACAGGAGTATGACAACCGCGGCGCGGGCGTCATGCTGGCCGAAGTAGCCGGCGGGTACCAACTCGCGACAAGACCGGATTACGTCTCGTGGATACGGAAGTTCCGCTCCGTCAAAGTCTCAACCAAACTCTCGAAGGCTGCACTCGAGACGCTTGCCATCGTGGCCTATAAGCAGCCCATTACTCGTACTGAGGTGGAGGCTATCCGCGGGGTCAACGTCGGCGGCATTCTCCGAAACCTCATGGAGCGTCGCCTCATAAAGATCGTGGGCAAGAAAGACGTTCCGGGCAGGCCCATGATGTACGGCTCCACGCCGGAATTCCTCCAGTACTTCGGGTTAAAGGACCTCTCGGCCTTGCCGACGCTCAAAGAATTCCGGGAACTCGATGCCGGCGAGGAGGTCATGGAAGAGGTTCCCCTTGAAGGCGCGGCCGCGGCCTCGTCTGAAGAGGCAACTTCCTCAATGGATGCAGCTGAATCGGCGACTGAAGAAGAAATCGCGCTCAAGGAGAACATTTAACGATGCTAGACCTCCAAGATGCTCTTCGCAAGAAGGAAATCTGGGCCATTGGCGGTGGCAAGGGCGGGATTGGCAAAAGCCTGCTCACCGGCAATATAGGCATTTGCCTCTCTCGCCTCAAGCAAAAAGTCCTGCTGGTGGACGCGGATCTGGGCGGAGCTAACCTCCATACGACGCTCGGTATCGGCGTGCCGGAAATGACGCTCTCCGACTTTCTGAACCGGCGCACGGAAAACATTCAAGACATCGTCATTAAGACGAACATCCCAAACGTGAGCCTCATCAGCGGTGCTCAGGACTTTCTTGACGCGGCCAATCCCAATTTTGCACAAAAAACACGGCTTCTCAGGCACCTTGAGACCCTCGATGCGGACTATATTCTGCTCGACCTCGGCGCGGGGACATCGTTCAATATCATCGACTTCTTCTTGTTCTCTGACCACGGCATCCTCGTGGTTCTTCCAGAGCCCACAGCCATCGAGAATGCCTACCGGTTCATCAAGAGCGCCTTCTATCGGCGGTTCAAGAAGGTCGTGACGCACCAGGGGATCAAAGACCTCATTGATGCCGCTATGGACCAGAAGAACACCATGGGTGTCCGCACGCCCTATGATCTCATCGAGCACGTAAGGACGTTGGAGCGGGAAGTGGGAGAGATCCTAGAGCTCGAAGTGCTCAAGTTCAGACCCAAGCTGATCGTGAACCAAGTACGGACGAAGAACGACATACAGATCGGCTTTTCGATGAAAAGCGCATGTCAGAAGTATTTCGGCATCAACCTGGAGTATCTGGGTTATGTGGAATACGACGATTGCGTGTGGCAGTCCATCCGGAGCAAACGGCCGCTTACGATCGAATACCCCTACTCGCGGCCATCGCGCTGCATCGAACGTATCGTCCACAATCTGCTCAGGAAAGAACAGCTGACTCTCAGCACGTTTTATTAGGCGGTGGCATCATGATCAAGAAAATAGAAGACCTGAACTTTTATGAACTGCTGGAAGTCAGCCCCGCGGCGACCTCCCAGGAAATCCACAAGGCTTACGAACGGGTCCGACGGGTATATGATCCGAACTCCATTGCGCTCTATTCGCTCTTCACGCCCGAGGAGACCGTCGTGATAAACCAGCGGATTGAGGAGGCATATCGCACCCTCGTGTACGAGGATAACCGGAAGAAGTATGATGCAATGCTGAGAGACCGGCATGAATTGCCGGATATTCCTCCCCCCCCTCGGCCTGGCCTAAAATATCAGCCACGGCCCGCCCGGACGCCTGCCACCGTACAGAAGGAAAACCAGCTCGCGGTTACCAGTCCCGACGCGCCGGCCACTCCCAGGCCTGTGCAGGAAGAGGCCGCTCCGGTTCCTCCCTTTATTGGTGAATTTACCGGCCCTGTGATCAAAGTCTTAAGAGAACAACGGGAACTGAGCATACGGGATATCGCAGATATGACCAAGGTAAATGCTCGTTACTTGGAGCTCATTGAAGAAGAAAATTTTAAGAAGCTTCCAGCGCGGGCGTATATTCGAGGCTTCCTCATGCTCTACGCAAAGGCCATTGGATATGATCCTGAACGGATGGCCAGCGATTACCTCAAGCGATACGACGCAGCGACCGGATTCCCTCATTCCCTTCGTAAAAAGCAAGAGGTCTGATACGGAGCAAAGAAAATGATCGACGTCTGCTTCAAACTACTCAACGGAGCGACGGGAAGATCGAAGTGGTCGGGTTACAAAGTTTAGGGCAGCCGGAATATAAATCCGGCTGCCCTTTAAGTTGTCGTTAGGTTGATGATTCTACTAAATTGCACTCGCTCGTTGAATTTTCCCGTTAGATCTGACCGGCTTTTGAATGAGAACATCAATGTCCATTGTGGTAAGACGCGATTTGTTTGCCGCATGCTGTGAGGTGTATGTGTATATGAAGAGGAAACCTAACCACGCTTCAATCCGAAATCTCTGTTTTTCTCGATGTTTCCCTTTTTAATACCCGTTCCTTCCAGATAACGTAAATGGCTGGATAGATGATGAGTTCTAGTATGGTTGATGTGACTACGCCACCAACCATGGGCGCAGCGATGCGCTTCATCACATCCGCGCCCGTTCCGGTCGAGAACATGATCGGCACGAGTCCCGCCAAGATCACCGATGCGGTCATGATCTTAGGCCGGATCCGCTTCACCGCACCTTCCATGACCGCGTCTTCAATGTCGCGCAGGGTGTTGATCCTGCCTTCCTGGTTCCACCGGTTATACGAAAGGTCGAGGTAGAGAAGCATCACGATGCCCGTCTCGGCATCGAGCCCGGCAAGGGCGATCACGCCGACCCAGACCGCGGTGCTCATGTGGTAGCCGAGGTAGTAGAGGAGCCACACAGTGCCCACGAGCGAGAACGGCACGGCCAGGAGCACAATGGCCGTCTTAAGCCATGACGTCGTATTCAAGTAGATCAGCACAATGATGATAAGCAGCGTGAGGGGGATCACATAGAAGAGCTTGGCCTTCACGCTCTCCATGTACTCGTACTGGCCACTCCATTTGAGGCTATAGCCGGGAAGCAGCTTCACTTTTTCAGCAATTGCCTTATTGGCCCGCATCACATACCCGCCGAAGTCGCTCCCTTCGATGTTGAGAGTCACCGCGGCTGTAAGCCTTCCGCCCTCGCTCTGCACAAGGCCGGGGCCACGGGCAACCTTGATATCTGCAAGCTGCGCAAGCGGCACGTGGTTACCGTCCATAAGAGGCACGAGCACACGCCTTAACTTTTCGATGTCGTCGCGCAGTTCCCTGGGATAACGGACATTCACGGGGTAGCGTTCCCTTCCCTCAACCGTGGTGGTGAGATTCATACCGCCTATGGACGATTGAATGATCTCCTGCACGTCGTCCACCGTGAAACCATATCGAGCAATTTCATCGCGGTTTATGGTGAAATCAAGGAAGTAGCCTGTGTTCGCGCGTTCCGCATAGACCCCTCGGGTGCCCGGCACTTCACGGATGGTCTTCTCAACATCGAGGCCTATCCGCTCGATCTCATCTAGCCGAGGGCCGAATATCTTGATGCCTAGGGGCGTCCTGATCCCCGTGGAGAGCATGTCGATCCTGCCGATGATTGGCATGGTCCAGGTGTTAGCCACGCCGGGGATCGTAAGGGCGTTATCCATCTCGTCCCGCAGGTCCTCCCATCTGGTGAACTGGGGACGCCATTCTTTCATCGGCTTCAAGGTCACGTTCGTCTCAACCATTTCAAGGGGTGCGGGGTCAGTAGGAGTCTCAGCGCGGCCTGTCTTGCCGAAGACCCTTTCCACTTCCGGGAACTGCTTCAGTATCCGGTCTTCAGCCTGGAGAATGTCCGTCATAGTCGTGATCGAAGCGCCGGGAAGCGCCGAGGGCATGAACAGGAGGGTGCCCTCATACAGGGGCGGCATGAACTCCGAGCCGAGCTTCGAGAAGGGAAAAACCGTGATGATCACGATCAAGACGGCGACAATGATGACAAGTTTCCGATAGTGGAGCGAAAATTTAGCCACGGGATGGTAGAACTTAATGAGAAAATGGCTGACCGGGTTGTCGTCCTCGTGCCGGATCTTTCCCTTGATGAAGAGAGTCATCAATACCGGCGTGAGCGTGATGGCCAGGAAGCTCGCGAAGAGCATGGAGAAGGTCTTGGTGTAGGCGAGCGGTTTGAAGAGCCGCCCAGCCTGCTCCTCGAGCGTGAACACGGGAAGAAAACCGACCGTTATAACCAAGAGCGAGAAGAAGAGCGATGGACCGACCTCTTGGGCAGCATGGATGATCACATCCACGCGCGAGCCGTGCGTCTTGCCGCTCGCCTCCCAGTCCTCCAGTTTCTTGTGCGCGTTCTCGACCATGATGATCGAGGCGTCCACCATAGCGCCGATAGCGATCGCGATTCCTGAAAGGCTCATGATATTCGAGCTGATCCGCAGATAATACATGCAAATAAAGGACATCAGGATCGCAATCGGGAGCGTCAGGATCACCACAAAGGCGCTGGGCAGATGGAACAGGAACACAAGGCAGACGACGCTCACGGCCAAACCCAGCTTTACGATCTCTTCCTTGAGCGTATCAACTGAGCTGTGTATCAGTTCCGAGCGATCATAGGTCGTGACGATCTTTACTCCCGCAGGCAGGGAAGGCTCGATCTCCTTTATCTTTTGCTTCACCCTCTCGATGACTCCGAGCACGTTCTCACCGAAACGGACGACGACGATGCCGCCCACGGCTTCACCTTTACCGTCGAGATCTCCCGCTCCTCGCCGCATTTCAGGCCCGAGGCGCACATCCGCAACGTCGCGCAAGAGCACGGGCGTCCCCTTGCCGTCGGTGCTGACAACGATTTTTTCAATATCCGTTTTGTCCTTGATGTAGCCGCGACCGCGGATCATATACTCCCGGCCCGACCACTCGACCACCCTGCCCTCGACATCGCTGTTGCTCCTGCGGATCGCCTCCATGACCTTCATCAGGGAAAGTTTGTAGGCGTGGGTCCGGTTCGGGTCCACGGTGACCTGATACTGCTTCACGAACCCCCCGACGCTCGCCACTTCAGAGACGCCCTGCACGGAAGCAAGGGCATATTTCAGGGTCCAATCCTGGAGCGAGCGGAGCTGGGCAAGATCGTGCGTGCCGTTTTCGTCCACCAGCGCATATTGGAAACCCCAACCTACGCCCGTGGCATCCGGCCCAAGCACAGGCGTCACGCCCGCAGGCAACCGGCCGGCCACCCCTTGCAAATACTCCAATACGCGGCTCCTGGCCCAGTAAATGTCGGTGCCGTCCTGAAATATAGCGTATACGAAGGATACGCCGAGAAAGGACTTTCCACGCACCACCTTTACCTTGGGTGCGGCAAGCAGCGTGGACACGATCGGGTAGGTGATCTGGTCCTCGACCAGGTCCGGGCTCCTGCCCGTCCACTCGGTGTAGACGATCACCTGCACATCGGAAAGATCGGGGATGGCGTCCAGGGGGGTGCTGTAGATCGCCCAGACTCCCCACGCGATCAGAAAGACCACTACCAGGAAAACAAGGAATTTATTTCGTGCCGACAGGTCAATGATTTTGGCTAACATGGTTCATCCTTAAGTTCAAATGTCAGAATCTGGATATCTCTCACCCCCATATCTCGTGCCTCCCGGTGTTAATGCTGATGCCCTCCCCCGCCTGGCCCCGCGCGGAGCTGGCTCTCGGAGTCGATCAGGAAATTACCTGACGTCACCACGCGCTCTCCTTTTCGTATTCCTTTCAATACTTCAACGTAGTCCGTTCCCCTGATGCCGAGCGTCACCTGGCGCATCTCGTAGGTACCTGGTTTTTTCTCCACGTACACGATCTTTCGCGGGCCGGAGTCGATGAGGGCCTCGGTCGGGATAGTGAGCCGGGCCCCGGTTGCAGCCATGATCTCCACATTCGAGAACATTTCCGGTTTCAGCTTGAGTTCGGGGTTTTCGGCTGCCAGCCGGACTTTGATGGTCCTTGTCATGGGATCGAGCACCGGATAGATATAGATCACCGAAGCCCTGATAGAAACTCCGGGCTCATAGGCGAATGTGACAAGGGCCTCCTGCCCGATCTTGACGATCGGCGCCTCAAATTCGTAAATATCCGCAATGATCCAGACGCGTGATAGGTCAGCGATCCTGTACAGGTTCATCCCTGGCGTGATATATGTGCCGTCCAGTACCATCTTTTCCAGGACGATGCCGCTCAGCGGCGCCTCCAGCGTTATCTCCGTCTTCGGTTTCCCGGTTTTCTCGAGATCATCTATCTGCTGTTCGGTAATGTCCCACAGGAGCAGGCGTCTTTTGGAGGATTCCAGCAGCTCCCTGCGGGCATCCTCCAATTCAGAGAAACCGCCCGTTACAGTCGGAGAACTTTTGAGGGAACGAAGGGCAAGCAGATACTCCTCCTGCGCTGTTACCAGGTCCGGGCTGTAAATCGAGAGGAGAGGCTGGCCTTTCTCAACACGATCTCCCGTGAAATTCACATATAGCTTCTTGACCCATCCGGTTATCTTCGTGTTCACAAAAGCAAGCCTCGTCTCGTCAGGCTCCACCTTGCCTACCGTACGGATGCGCCTGTCTACAACATGATATTCAGCCGGCGCGGTCCGCACGCCGATCAGCTGCACCCTATCGGGACTGAGCACAACTGTGGGCATCGTCTCCTGCACACCCGGATTCGGAGCCTCGTGCTGTTCATTCTTGGGCTGGGTCGCGCCCTCCCCAGTCTGTTGATGACCGGCATGATCCTGGGCGGAAGCCACAGCGAGAAAAAGAAGAACAAGCAGAACGACAACCGAGCTTTGAAAATATATGATAGACTTTTTCATTGTTCATCCTCTCCGATTATCTCGGATATCATGGAAATGGTCCTGTTCAAGTTCACCAGTTCATTCTCATATTGCAGTTGATATTGAAAAAGCACGGATTGGCTCTCAAGCAGTGACAAAAAGTCTATTTTGCCGACCTCATAATTGGTCGTCGCGGACTTTAGGGCGAGCCGTGCCTGAGGCAGGATGCCGGCGTCATAGAGATTCAACAACTGTTCAGATGTCTTTGCCATGGTATAGAGCTCATTGACCCGGGACAGCGTGGCGATCTTGTCGGCATCGTACTCATAACGAGCGGAGTGCAGGTCCGCGTCTGCGGCCCTTACCGCGGCAGACTTGTTCCAGAAATAAAGCGGGACCTTGAACATTACGCTCGCCTGCCATACGTCTTTGAGCCCTCCCCGTTCGAACCTGCCGACCGAAGCCGTCATATCGGGCAAATACTCCCGTTTGCTCATGGACAATTCATATTCACTCTGCTCGACCATTCTCCTCTTTCCGGCAAGCATCGGGGAGTGTTCAAGGGCCCTAGCGCTCAGATCATCGAGTCTGGCTGGATACGTCGTGTCGAGGCTGTTTCCCGGCCTCCCGAGCGGGCCCCGTGGGTCGCGGCCGAGAAGGGCGTTGATCAATGCGCGCTGCGTCTCCCTTTTCTGTTCCTGCATCGTGAGCTTCTCGATCAGCATGGAAACTTCCAGCTGCGCCCGAAGCACGTCCTGCTGGATCCCCTGTCCCGTTGCAAAGCGTGTCTCGGCGATATGCTGGAAGTTTTTCATGATCTCCTTGTTCTGCTCCAGGATATCGGCCGCACGATAGGCAAGGTGGTAGTCGAAATAGGCGCTCCTGAGACTGCTCAAGATCCTGAACTTAGTCGCGCGGCTGTTTTCCTGTTCACGCTCGGCCTGCTTGTGTGCCGCGTTGCCTTTCGTTGAAAGCTTGCCCGGGAACGGGATCTCCTGGGAGACCACGAACCCCTGCATGCTCATCTCCTCAATCCCGACTGTCGATGTTCCAAGCGCTCCCACGTTCTGGATCTCGTACCCGATCATGGGGTCCGGCATGGCCGAGGCCGCGCTCTCCTTCTCCTTCGCGGACTCCGTCTTTTTATCGGCCATTGCTATCTCAGGGTTGTTCTTGAGGGCTTCCTGCTCCAGTTCTTTGAGGGTTATTACGGCCTCTTCAGCCCAAGATACCGCCGGACAGGAGATCAGAGCGATCAAGAGAACAATGAATAGTGAGCGCATGGTGTTCCTCCTGAATGGATAAATGCAATGCACAGGCCAAAACGGATTGTTTCAAATCATGCAATAAAATCAGATTGTTAGAGGAAGAGGAAACCATATCCTGAAGCGGATGCTTAAAGGAATGTAGTTTTTCCTACAGTCTAGGATAGCATACAAAAAACGAGGTTACCGCCGGAATTGTACTCTTGTGCGTTCTCGCCGAAAGCTCAATCTTATTACTCTCAACTTTTGTAATGTGAGTCCCGATGTACCAAATTACCAGCGCATCCGAGATAGGATATTGCCGTGACAGTGGATTTTCGAGACATCGCTACGGATATCTCGGCCTTCCTGCAGCCTTCCATCGGCTGATTGACCGGATGGAGCACCTGCGTCAGCGGATGTAGCATTTCCTACATAATAATAAGGATTGCACAAAAACGTGAGGGGGTTGTATGGGCTGTGTGAATACTTCCCTATGAAGACAACCAGAGTGCCGCGGGATGCGAATCAATGATGTCATTGTCATCCGCAATCCAGCATCATTTCCCTATCTTGCGCAGCTTTTCCTTGGCAAGCTGGGCCTCTTTGGTTCCTGGATGTTCCTTGACAACCTTGTTTAAATACTCCTTGGCTTTCGATGTGTTTCTTTCGTTCAGGTAGGAATAACCGATTTTGAGCTTAGCTCCCGCTACCTTATCGCTCTTGGGAAAGGTCTTAATCACTTTTGAAAAGGCATCGACTGCCTTCGGGAAATCCTTCTTGGCATAATAGCACTCGCCCACCCAGTACTGTGCCTTATCCGCCTGACTCGTCTCAGGAAACAGAGTGAGATAGTTCAGAAATCCGGCAAGTGCGAGGTCGAAGTTGCCGCTGTTATAGTCGTTCATTGCCTGACGATAGGCCTCCGACGGTTCCACTGCCTTCGGCGCGGATTTCTTGTCCTTATCAGCGGCGGTCCCGGATGCTCCTGAGATCGCACCCGATGTGCCGGTCGCAGTAGTTTTAATTTTTGCCTCAAGCTCGTCTACTCGGGAGGAGAGCTCTGATATTTTGAAGCTCTTGTCGTCAAGCTTCTGCGATAATTCCTGGATGCGGAAGTTGTTTTCCTCGAGTTTCCCTTGGAGGATCTGGATATCCGTAGTGAGCTGGTCCGTTTTGGCGCCGTAGTCTGCCATAACCCTTTGCACGTCGCCCGTATCCTTGGTGTTCGCTTCAAGTATCTCGATGCGCTTCTGAAGTTCTTGAACACGTGCATTGGTGGTCTTTGTGTCCTCTCGCAGACCGGACATCTCGGATTTGGTCTTCACGAGCTCGGCCTGCGGCGCGCACGCCATGAGAACAACTAAGAGTGAAAGAATGAAAAGTGTCTTGGGTTTCATATCGATTCGCACAGGTACCGACAGGTATTGCTCGATAGGGACGCGTCCGATCAACGCGAGGCACAGCGATGTACAGATACTTTCAAAAATGCACGGCGTGGAGTTATAGAACGCGGCCACGTCCCTCTCCCCACGCCGTTTAGTGAGTTCTATTCGCTCACAACAAATTCGTCACGCCTATTTTTCTGCCAGCACGTCTCGTTGCTCTCTTTGCAAATAGGTTTCTCCTTGCCGTAGCTGATGAGCGAGATGCGACTGGCCGCGATGCCCATATCGGTCAGATACTTCTTGGCGCTTACAGCACGACGCTGGCCCAGCGCTTGGTTGTACTCGATCGTGCCGCGTTCGTCGCAGTTGCCCTCGATCTTAATTTTGACCTTTGGATTAGCTTTAAGCCACGCCGCGTTGGCTTTCATAACCGACTTTGCATCGTCACGAATGAATGATTTGTCGAAATCGAAGTAAATCGGCTGAAGCGCCTCGGCCGCGGCAGGAGCGCGCTCCTTGACTTCCTCCTTCGCCGGCGCAGGCGCGGGAGCCGCTTCCGGCTTAGCCTCTTCTTGCGGTGCAGGTGCGGGTGCTTCCTTCGGAGCCTCCGGCGCCGCAGTCACTTCAGCTTTTTTAGGACAGCCCCAGAGTGCCATCACACTGATTGACAAGATTAATACGAGTAATAATGCGCTTCTGTTCTTCATGAAATCCTCCTCCATATGTAGTATGATAATTCTGTATAAATCACTGGAAAAGCAAAAACAAGAAACGAAGCGAATATTGGACTGTATGAGCTGTTGATGTTAAGATAGCACACTACCCAAAAGTTGTCAACGGAAATTGGTTTTTCGTTGCGCACAAGGCTTCTGTGGCGGACAAAACCAAAATGTCATGCGTATAAAAATAAAATCGGGCGAGCTTGCGGGCTCTTCCTGGCTTCTTAGAACTTTTGGAGGAAACAAATCCTGTCACCAGGTGAAAACTGTTCCGTCAAATTCCGCAACACGGCAGACCTGCCGTTTTTTGCCTCTGTTCCGGGTTGCATGCCGCAGTATATTCCAGGCCCGGCCGAATACGCTCGCTAAATCTCGTTCGCACCGGCCGCCTCTTTCGCGAGGTCTATCTGTTCCGTTTTTTGCTACCACCGGTTCTCGTGCACGCGAGAGCCGTCGAACCGGTCCTGCGTCTGCTTCTCTTCTGCGGGAAAGCCAAGCGGAATAAGCGAGAAAGGCACGATATGCCCAGGCAGATTTAACAGTTTCTTAAGATTCGCGACTCGTTCCTTGGTGGGGTAGACTCCGCACCAGACCGCGCCAAGTCCCTTGGCATGGGCCGCGAGGAGGATATTCTCTGTGGCTGCGGCACAGTCCAGCGTCCAGTAACCTTCGTGCTTCTCAAGCGTCATATCCCCGCAGACCAGGATGGCCACATGCGCTTGTTTCAGCATCGCGGAATATGGATGGAATTTCGGGATTGCATCAAGGATAGCACGGTCGGTGAGAACTATGAAGTGCCAAGGCCGCTCGTTCCCTGCAGACGGAGCGCTCATCGCGGCCTTTAAGATCTCCACTACCATCTCCCGGGACACGGATTTTGTGGTGTAGAGCCGGATGCTCCTTCGGGAAAAAATCGTCGTTAAAGCATCCATGGTCAGCACCTGCCTTTCTTTCATGTTAGTCGCGGCGACGTCCTGTATCTCGGTACTCAGTATATGATGAACATATCAAAGGATATTCTCTAGCACCATATGCCAAGTTCATGCGGCTTTAGCGCTCCGCTCTGTATCATAGCGAGGATACTGTCCCGTATCTAAGCTGCGCCAGCGGCGCCGGCTGCGGTTTCCACAAGTTTCATCTCTCCCGGTACTCCCGAACCATTTCTTCGATTCCCTGTGCCAAGGTGTATTCCGGCTTCCACTTTAGGAGGCGCTGTGCCTTGCCATTGTCGAACAACAGATCTGTTGTGACATACTGGACATAGGCGTTCAGGCTCATTTGTATTCTGAATAGCCCGGACAAGTTATCAAGAAATCGGGCAGGAACCCCAAGCATGAGAGGAGGGAAAGAAAGGATTCGCGGTTTTTTGTTCAGTGCTAGGGCAATAGCATTGAAAAAATCCGACCAGCTGTGGCGGAACCCGTCTGTAAGGTTGAAGATCTGGCCTGCGGCATCCTTCTCGATGCCCGCAAGATATACAGCTTGCGAGAGATCTCTCACGTGAACGAGCGGCGCGATGTTGTTCCCTTTTCCAATAAAAGGTATGCCAATAGATCCGAGCCGGTCTATCGCAGCTAACAGGCTGCCGAGATACCGCGAACCCGGGCCATAAACCACGCCGGGGCGGACAACAGCATATTCCACGCCAGTGATGTGCTCTGCCAGAAGCTTCTCGCACTTTTCTTTGTACCGCGTATAATGATCCTTGAGCGTGACCTTAGGCGCTGTTTCCTCGTCGGCAGGTGTCCGGGAAGGAACGCCGGCAACGCCTATGGAGCTTATGAATACAAATCGCTTGACTCCTGACAGCGCGAGATGGTCGATCGCTTGTTCCACGAAACGGACATTCTGCTGTGCGGCACGGGGCGATGTGTTCCTGATTTCCCCGACATGATAAAACACGTCAATGCCGTTCATAGCGTCCTGAAGCGAGTCCGGCTTCCTGAGATCGCCTGGGAACAGAGAAACACCCTTCTCGGCGAGACTTGCCGGAAGTTCGGTCCTGCGCGAAAAGAGTCGCACACGATGACCATGCGCGAGAAGGAGATCGATGACATGGCTCCCGATAAACCCGGTGCCGCCGGTGACAAGTGCTTCCATAGGGCTCCTCCTGACGATTAACAGCGGACGGCAAAGGGTAGAGGGGATAAGCTCAAAAACCAGAACAGTAATCGAAAACTCAATTACCTAGTGAATGAGGCACAAGACTATTATGTTTCTCATTTAGACGTTCAGAAAACCTTTATATTGGTCATCTGAACGGCCTCTGCGATCACTGTGGCAAAATTTGCATGCCCTTCACCGTTCCAGGAAACACTGCGGATCGTCAGAGAGAAAATCATCATATCCCCGGGAACGGGAGAAAGCGTATGCAATCGCCCTACAGCCTCTGCAATGCGCCCACCTGCTGCAGGCGCCGCACTTTCCCTTGTATCTGCTCCGGTCCCTGAGTGCTTCGAGCACAGGTGACGTGGCCCAGATCCTGCGAAGCGAGTGCCTCCTCACGTTCCCGATGGAAAGAGGAAGCCTTCTGCACGGCGTGACGTTACCATTAGGCAGAATCGTCAGTCCCGACACTCCCGCAGCGCAGCCCGAGACTGCAATGTTTCCCGCATCGCCGTTGGATCGTATCTTCATCTGTGATGCGAGTGGATCTCCGGTAACAATCTCCAGACTATTTACTTCGAGAGACCAGAGCGACTCATACAGCTCCCGTACCTGTGCCGGCTCCAGTGCCTGTGGCAGCAGGGACCTCCCCCTACCGTAAGGTACCAAGCGGGAAAAGCCGATTCTGCGGGCGCCGACATGAGAGCCGAATGCTATGACCTTTTTCATTTGCCTTGCGTTGAGATTGGAGAGCGTGACGTTCAGCGTGACAGGGATACCGGCATCGACAAGACGTTCTATGCCTGCGGCAGAGGCGGCAAAACTTCCTTCGCCCCGGATGGAGTCGTGAACTTCTTCACCACCCTCGATGCTCACCTGGACACCCTTGACGCCCAACTCAGCCAGCATCCGGGACCGCACCGAGTCTACCAGCGTCCCGTTTGTCAGGAGAAATATTTCAAAGCCGTTCCCGTTGATCTCGCCAAGGATATCGAATAGATCTCGCCTCAAGAGCGGCTCGCCGCCAGTAATATTGAAACTTGGAGAGAAGGCGACGTCGTAGGCTTTCGACCATTCTTGGAGCATGGCAGACACTTCGGAGATGATTCCTTTCGCCTCCGGTAGAGACAACTCCTCGCTGCTACGCTCGCCCTGGTAGCAGTGCTTGCACCAGAGATTGCACATCTCCGTAAGATGCCATTGAATAAAAAAATCGAAAGGCTTATTGGCCGCAATAGACATAGCAATGAAATGATAACAACAGGAGGAAATTAAATGAAAGAAGGGCAGGTATGGTGAACGCCGCTGTATTTCACCATGCCGTAGACGTCACCCTACCTGCCGGCAACCAACCGTTTCGTTGCTGACCAGCAACTTCAGCTCTTTCAGCCCTTTCATTTGTGGCATACCGTACCAGGATTCTGCTTCGCCACCTGTTTCATGGCGTTCCAGTAGGCAGCCTCTTTGGCGAGAACTTTCTTATTCATCGTCTTTTTCATCCTGTTTTCACCTCCTTTCCATCAATTTTATCACAAAAACACCGCTAGTGCGGGCATCGCCAAGACCCTTCCTGCTAAAGGCTTATGTGCAGCCGCAGTCCCTCAATTTCCCTGCTGCTTGCTGGTCAATGAACCAGGCAACTTCCCCGCTCACCGGTCTCACCTGTCCGGCCGGATAGCGTTGTGTTTCGCCGCCTTCAAGGATGTCCCGGACGATATCGGCCTTTGCACGCCCCGACACCAGGAAGAGGACCTGCGCAGCATGATTCAAGACCTGCAGCGTAAGTGTGACACGGTTTATCTTCGGTTGGTCGAGAAAGACCGGAACGGCAAGCCGCGTTCTCTCAAGCAGTGCGTCAGATCCGGGGAAAAGGGAGGCCGTGTGCCCGTCTTCGCCAGTTCCGAGGATGACGAGATCGAAAACCACCATTCCAGGACCGTCGATAAAACTTCGCAGTTCGTTTTCGTACGTTAGCGCAGCGTAAGCGGGTTCCTCCTCTCCCCGTATGCGGTGAATGTTTTTAGCTGGGAGGGGGACGTTCGACAAAAATGCGTCATAGACGAGCTTGTAATTGCTTTCGGGCCGGTCTTGTGGGACGCATCGTTCGTCTGCCCAGAAGATATGTATTCGGGACCAGTCCAGTACATCGCGATACGAGGGCGACCCCAGAAGGGAATAGAACCGTCGAGGTGTAAATCCTCCCGAGAGGGCTACAGCAAATCTTCCGTGTGCGATGATGCTTTCCTGTGCGACCTCCCTAAAGAATTCTGCAGCAGCTCGGCTCAACTCTTCCTCGTCCTTGAATACTCGGACCCCTGCTTCCGGCCTTCCGGTCACAGCGGCCTCCACGCGCGCCCGTCCTTTTCAATTAAGCTTACGGCCTCATCGGGTCCGTTCGACCCCGCGGCGTATACCGCAAGGGGCATACGGTTTTTCGATTCGATCGCATCGAGAACGGGGGTGAACGCCGACCACGCAAGCTCCACGCTATCTTCCCTCATGAACAGCATATGATCACCGAGCATGCAGTCCAACAGCACCCATTCATACGCATCAAGCAGCACACCCCGAGGGTAGGAATAGGCCATCTGTACTGGCGTCAAACAGACCTTTGTCCCCGGCTGCTTGGTTTGGAACGTGAGGCTCATGCCTTCGTCGGGTTGAATCTTCAACACGACGACATTCGGCTCAATGGGACCGCTGACGGAATCGGGAAACATCGAGTGAGGTACTTCCTTAAAATGAATTGAGATCTCTGTCTTCCTGCTCGTCAGCCGCTTGCCCGAGCGCAGGTAAAAGGGAACACCCTGCCAGCGCCAGTTGTCGATGAAGATTTTCATGGCGGCAAACGTTGGTGTCATCGACCCTTTGGCTACCCCCTTCTCTTCGCGGTATCCGGGAATCTCCTGTCCATTGACCTCCCCCTTTGCGTATTGTCCGATCACGAGATGATCACCCAGTGCATCAAGGTGGAACCGCCTCATGGACCGCAGGACCTTGGCCTTTTCATCCTGCACTCGGTCAGCGATGAATACAGCAGGTGGTTCCATGGCAGTGAGGCATAGCAGCTGCAATACGTGGTTCCCGAACATGTCTCGGATCACTCCCGCTTCCTCATAATATCCGGCCCGGTGCTCAATGCCGATTGTTTCGGTAGCCGTTATTTGGATGTGATCGACGTACCGTTCGTTCCAGAGCGGCTCAAAGATGGAATTCGCGAAGCGGAACATGAGGATGTTCTGGACCGTTTCTTTCGCAAGATAGTGATCGATGCGAAAGATCTGGCTTTCCTTGTAATAGGTATGGACTAGCCGGTTCAGCTTTCGCGCCGAGGTCAGGTCATGGCCGAAGGGTTTTTCGATCACGATGTGGCTGCAACCCTTGTCTCCGCGCGACAGACCTGCAGCTCCCAGGTTGTGGATGACCTCTTCGAACACCGTGGGAGGGATC
Organism: Nitrospirota bacterium; assembly: GCA_035623825.1. GTDB lineage: Bacteria > Nitrospirota > UBA9217 > UBA9217 > UBA9217 > DASPSR01. The sequence continues at coordinate 258,081 of DASPSR010000007.1, read as the reverse complement.
GCGAGGTAATAGATCCGGTTGCCCCCCGTCTGGTGCCTCTTCTCGAGCTCCGGAAGCTTGTCCCTGAGGTTGACGGCGTAGGATGCCGGAACCCCGTAGTCGAAGGTGGAGTAATAGACAAGTGGTGCAAATTTCTCCCATGTTCGCTGGTCGAAATCGCGTGGAAACGCAATTTTGATTGCATCGAGCATTGCCGCGCGAAACTGCTCCGTCGTCATCTCGACGCGGCTCGTTCCGAGTATGAAAAACTGATCTGAGAGCATCCTGTTTTTGAAGAGACGGTACAGCGACGGGAACAGTTTTCTCTTCGTCAGATCTCCCGACGCTCCAAAGATGATCAGAGCAGCCGGCCGCGGGATCTCGATCTCGCAATTTTCGATCATCTGGTATTCTGGAGCGAGGGCTGTCTTCGACAGGTCCTCTTCTGTGGCGATATCAACTGAATGTTTGTCCATTGCCTCTCATGCTCTCCTTAAGCTATCAATGCGTTCCAATCAGCGGAGAACCGCTCCATGCCTTTATCTGTCAACTCGTGACGGATGTCGTAGCCTTCCCACTTATTACCGAGATCAATATTCCTGTAGGGGATGGGCCTTAATGATTTTACATTATATACATAATCATCGCCGGGAATCGGCATCTTCTTCTCTGCCCAGCTCTTTAATACTTCATAAGGTGCGGTAATGATATCCGATCCGAGTTTGAGCGCATAGAGAAAGTGGTCGATGTTCCTTACGCTTGCCGTCAGAACTTCGACATGGCCGTCGCCCTGCGCGTACATGCGGAGGATGTTGGCAATCACATCCATCCCGTTTTCGCCGCGGTCATCGAGCCTGCCAATGAAGGGAGAGACGAACACCTGTCCTTTTTTTGCGTTCCGAGCCGCCGCATAGACGGCAGCGGCCTGCTCCTGAGAAAAGCACAGGGTCATGTTGACACGGAGTCCCTCTTTCACGGCCCTTTCTGCGGCCCTGAGTCCTTCCCGCGATGTGGGAAACTTGACATGGGCATTCGGTATCCAGGAGAACATCTCCCTACCTTGCCTGAGCATAGTGTCGGCGGAAGTGGAAGCATCGGCATAGACCTCAACGGACACCGACCCCTTTGGGATCAAGCCGGAGAGGGTCTTGACAACGCTACGGTAAAAGTCGAGGATCTCTTTTTCACTAAATTTGCTTCCCTTTTCGAGGCGTTTGCGAGCCTCGGGATTCTTGGATATAAGCGTGGGGTTGGTGGTCTGCCCGTCGAGAAAGCCTAGCAGATTAATGATCTGCTTTGTCTCTTCTTGATTTCCGCCATCCAGGAATATTCTCGTTTTCAGGTTCTGTGGTCTCATGGGAACCCCCTATTTTTTGTCTTTCACTTCGTGGCCGCCGAACTGATGCCGGAGAGCCGAAACGATCTTTCCCGTGTAGTTCGGGTTCTTCTGCGACTGGAGGCGAAAATCCAGGGCACCCTTGATGATCGGCACAGGAATGCCGAGTTCCTTCGCAGCCTCGACGGTCCACGACCCTTCTCCACTCTGCGCAATCGACCCTGAAATGTCCTTCAAATTGGAGCCGAACTGCTCAAAGGCGCTCTTAAGCCAGCCTGCAAGTCTCGATTCGATGACGCTCCGATGATTATAGAGGTCTGCTATCTTCACAAGGTTCAATTCGAAGTCGGAGGCTTTCAGGACAGCAAACCCTTCCGCCAGCGCCTGCATCATTCCGTACTCGATTCCATTATGGACCATCTTCACGAAATGCCCTGCTCCTGATTTTCCCATATATCCATAGCCGTTTTCTGCGGACAGGTCTCGAAAAAGCGGCTCGTACTTCTGGAAGACTTCCACTTTGCCGCCGACCATGATGCATGCTCCGGTCCGTGCACCAGCCGGGCCACCGCTCACGCCGGCATCAAGAAATTCAAGGCCCTTTCCTTCAAGTTCCCCTGCCCGCCGCATCGACTCCCTGTACGGAGAATTGCCGCCATCGACCACGGTATCGCCCTTTGCGAGGAGCGGCGCGAGTTCCTTCAAAACGGCGTCAACGACCTGGTGCGGGACCATGATCCATACTAGTCGCGGCGGCGCGAGAGCCGTGACGAGAGCACGGACCGAGTCCGCAGGTATTGCACCTCGCTTTGCGATATTTTGAACGGGCTCCACACTACTGTCATACGCCGCTACCTGGTACCCCCGCTCCAGGAGAAGCTCTACCATATTGAAACCCATCTTACCCAAGCCGATATAGCCGATTTTCATGGTAACCTCATTCATCTCCGTTACAGCTTGATTGGGGCATTAAATTCATATGGTTATCTTCCCGATCCAGTATATCCTGTAACTCCTGTTGACGCTATTGTTATTCCTTTCTTGTCACATGCTCTTTCTCGATCTCCGATATCTTTCTCAGACGCCGCAAATGCCGTTCGGCGCCCGAGAAGGCAGCGGTTAAAAACGTACGGACGATCTCTTTTGCGAGCTCGGGCCCCACGACGCGCGCGCCGAGACAGAGAACATTCATATCATCGTCCTCGACGCCCTGGTGCGCAGAGAAGGTATCGTGGCAGACGGCCGCGCGGATGCCCGGGAACTTATTCGCGGCGACGCCTGCCCCGACTCCGCTGCCGCAGATCAGGATTCCCCGCTCGGCCTTTTTTTCGAGTATGTAACGGGCAACGGCCCGGGCATAATCGGGATAATCAACGGCCTCTTCACTAAAGGTCCCCTGGTCGTTCACGATGTGCCCCATCTCTGTAAGCAATCCCACAAGCTGCTGCTTGAGAAGAAATCCTCCATGGTCAGCGCCGATCGCGATAATCATTCGATACCTCGCCTCCAGTTCTCTTACTCAGATTTTAGCACCTTCCGGCGTCCTTTGCCGATGCACATCGATTTGTTCCGCTCTTACTTCCGGACAAATTTCCTATACGCCACCGGTACAAGGGCGAACAATCCCAGCAGGGCGAATGATCCGAGGACTCGCGGAGACGCTATGTCGTTCATTTTCGTAATCGTGGCGAGACTGGCTCCGGCGTTGCAGAAAACAAAGTTGCCCGGTATCATGCCGATTATGGTCCCGAGGAAAAACGTACGCAGCGGGATTTTCGTCAGTCCCGCTGCAAGATTGATCAGAAAGAACGGGAAAATTGGCACGAGCCGGAGAAAAAGAAGATAGTTGAAACCGGAGTGTTCGAGCTCCCGGTTCATCGTCTCCAGCCGTGAACTGAACTTTTTCTGGATCGCATCACGAAACAGATATCGCGAGATCAGGAACGCCAAGGTGGCTCCCGTGGTCGCGCCGATACAAACATACAGGGCTCCCCTCACAACACCGAATACTGCTCCAGCCGCGAGCGAGAGTATGCCGGCACCGGGCAGAGAGAGAACTGTCTGCACGATATAGACCGCAATAAAAGCCGATGCCGTGACAAACCGATGGTTTGCGTATAACTCGACAAGCGCTGCACGGTTAGCTTTTAACGACGTAAGGGTCAGGTATCTCCCGAGGCCAAGGGAGAAGAAAAGCGCAACCAGGAGCGCAATGGATATGAGGATTGTGATTTTATTCCTGCTCATGATGACCTTTCTTAGGACCTCTGCCATTTTAGCCATGCGGTCAGGATATTCTTCACCAGGGACGTGAGTCGTGTCCTGTTATATGCGTCGGCCACTTTCTTGATCGCCTCGGCCTGGGTGGGATAGGGATGGATCGTTTTCCCGATCGCGGAAAGTCCCAGACCGGCAGTGATGGCGAGCGAGAATTCGTTGATCATCTCGCCCGCATGGCGGGCAACGATGGTGGCGCCAAGCATTCGGTCACTCCCTTTTTTCAGGTGGACGCGCGCGAAACCCTCGGTCTCGCCGTCCAAGAGCGCACGGTCCACGTCAGAGAGCTGGACTGTCAGGGTGAGCGAGTCGATGCCTTTATCCTTTGCCTCTTTTGCGTTCAGTCCCACATGGGCGACTTCGGGATCCGTATAGGTACACCAGGGGATGACGAGTGCGGAGGTCTGCTGTTTCCTCATAAATAGGGCATTGCCGATCATGACACGGGCTAGCGCATCGGCTGTATGGGTGAACTTGTACGGAAAGCAGATATCGCCTGCCGCATAGACGCGGGGATTCGAGGTCTGCAGGAGCGCATTCACATTTACGCCGAGGCGCGGATCATACTGAACTCTCGCAGCTTCGAGATTCAACCCGTCCACGTTTGGCGTACGGCCGATGCTGACTAGAATTTCATCGGCTGCTATTGCAATGGTATTCCCCTGCTGCACCGTAGTGATAACCTTGTCGGGACCGCGCTTTTCTGCCTTCATGATCACTGCATTCAATGCCAGCTTCACCCCGTCACGAAGAAGGGACTTTCGAACAATCTCTGCTGCATCATCGTCTTCCCGAGCCAGCAAGCGCGGATGAAATTCGATGATGGTGACCTCGCTCCCCAGCCGGGCAAAGGTCTGCGCTAGTTCACACCCGGCGGGCCCGCCACCGATGACTGCGAGCCTGCGAGGAAGCTCTGTGAGCCAGAAAACGTTCTCGTTGGTGAGATAGCCCGTCTCCTCGATTCCTGGAATGGAAGGGGACGATGCCCGCGCGCCAGTACAAATCGCAGCCTTCTTGAATCGCAGGCGTTTTCCGTCAACTTCAACGCTGTCGGGACCGGTGAACTTCCCCTGGCCCAGAAATACGTCAATACCGAGCCCCCCGCTGAATCGCTCCACGGAATCATGGAAGCTGATCGCGGCCCTGATCTGCCGCATCCTCTCCATGGCCTTGCCGAAATCGACGAATATCTCCTTTCCGATCTGAACCCCGAACTGCTCTGCCATTCTGGCATCATAGGCGGCGCGGCTCGCTCTGATGATCCCCTTGGACGGAACGCATCCCACGTTCAGGCAGTCGCCCCCCAGCAGATGGCGTTCGACAAGTGCGACCTTTGCACCAAGTCCAGCGGCCCCAGCGGCCGCGACCAAACCCGCAGTCCCTGCGCCGATCACCACGAGGTTGTAACGCGGGGCCGGGGCGGGATTCATCCAGTCCGGAGGATGGACATTCTTCACGAGAGTTGCATTATTCTCATCCTGCGGCAGTATAAGTGGATTCATATCATTTCCTGATTTGCAACTTAAGGATAGCAGGTTTGCTTCCGGTGTCAAGCAGACTGCGATCGGAGGAGCTTAGCCAAGCAACTAGCTCAGGGAACTGTAAAATAAAATGTGGACCCCTTGCCGGGCTCTGACTCGACCCAGATGCGCCCTCCGTGCCGTTCCACGATCTTTTTGCATACGGCAAGGCCGATGCCGGAACCGGGATATCGGTTGTTATGCAAGCGATAGAATATCTGGAATATCCGCTCGGAATGGGCGGGATCGATGCCGATACCGTTGTCTGATACGGAAAACAACCAGCCGGCACCAATGTCAGAGTCGTGTGGTGTCGACAGAGGAATCGAATCTCCGGCTTTCATTCCATCAATCCTGAGAGAACGGGCAGAGACATGGACGTGCGGCGTCTGGTCGCTCCTATACTTGATGGCATTACTGATAAGGTTCTGAAACAGTTGAATTAACTGCATTTCCTCGCCTGTCACGGTCGGGAGATCATCAACCGTGATGACCGCGCCGCTCTCCTCAATGGCCCTTCCAAGGTTAGAGAGCACGACGCCCAAGATGGCGTTGCACGACAGGGGAATGAAAGATTTCTCGGAGGCGTTAACCTTCGCGTAAGCAAGAAGATCCCTTATCAGACGCTCCATGCGGAAGGATCCATTGATGATATGTGAGAGCAAGACTTGCGCTTTGTCATCCAGATTATCTTTATACTTTTCCCGCAAGATCTGGGCAAACCCCCCCATGGAAACAAGGGGTTCCTTGAGGTCGTGCGAAACGATGGCCGCAAACTGTTCAAGCTCGGCATTGGAGCGTTCCAGTTCAGCTGTCTTCTGTATGAGTTGTTCCTCTGCCTGTTTGCGCTCGGTGACGTCTTCGCCCGAACTCAAGGTAGCTATGATCTGCCCCTCATCGCTCTCCAATACTGCATTGTGCCACGCAATGAGCCGTTCCTCTCCCTGCCGTGATATTACAGGGTTCTCAAAGTGCTCCACGGGCTGAATCTCTCCAGCCATCAGCTTATTGAATACCGCTTTCACCTCGTCGCGCATTCTTGCAGGCACAAAAAAGTCGAACCAGTTCTTGCCTATGATCTCGTTCTCGGGGTATCCCAGAATATCACAGCCTTTCCTGTTGATCAGGCTTACCCGCTGGTCCGCGTTGATTATCACGAGGAGCGTCTTGGCCACATCAAGATAGTGCTGTGCCCGGTCCCGCTCCTCGCGGAGCGATACCTCTCTTATCTTCAGGTTCCTGAAGAGGAGGTCGTAAGGCCTGACAAGCGCGGATTCGACAAGGGCCTTATAAAACAGATAGTATGCGGCGATCCTGAAGAAATTGCCAACTATGTTGGGCTCATCGGACTCAGCTATATACGGGATGAACGTGATCTCGGATGCCACCCGCAGAAGAATCGAGCCGGACAACAAAAGGAAAATGCTCCCATCGAAGTCGGTTCTCCTCCAGATTAGAAGTGCAAGAGCAGCGGTGAATAACGCTATAATGGCATATTCGCTTCCAATATTGAAATTCGTGAGCCCCAAACCCTCAATATAACATACGGGAAAGATCCTCCAGATGAAGATCGTCGCCAGCAGCAGGGCTGTTGCGACTGTGGCGAGCCAGAAGAGGAGCAACGGCCTCGGTTTCCAGTCCATGACCACAGGTGCGATGAGGAGCGAGATGCTTCCCGTATAGCGTGCCGTAATCCAGAGCTGGGCAGAAAGGTTGGGGTCGAACCCGGGGAATACACTCATCCCCTTATAGGCCAGCGTATGCAGCAGGTCAAAGAAGCTCACGAACAAGAAGCAGATACCGATGAATAGGATGTAGTTATTGGTGATGAATCTTCGTGTGTTCCAGGCGACAAGAAAGATGCTGCAGGCTATGATGATGCTGAAAATTTCCACTAGGATATGCGTGAGGACAGCGCTGTGGATGCTGATGATGGTGAGGCCGATCAGAACCGCAGCACCAGAGAGGAGATATAAAAAATACGAAGGGACGACTGTCTGTTTCGTCATGCTTCCCCCCTTCAGTGGAGCTGCAGCAGACGCAGGAGGAGATTTACCGTGAATCCTTTTGTATGAGAAAACGGGATATGCATAATCTTACTACCATGCATCGGATAGGTCAAGGGGCAGTTGCTTTCTGGGGGGAAAGATGCAGGAACTCGAGCAAGCGTTCTATATTCATCATCGTATTGGAAGCTGTCGAAAGAAATCTTTGAGCATTGTCGCATCCGTTATTGGGTCAAAGCAGGTTTCATTGACGCACGGAATCACACGACCATTGTTCTCGCCGAACACGATTGTGGAATATGGGCCGCTCAGTGCCAGAGCTGCCCGGCTGAGGACGCTTTCGGGATCAGCCTCCACCGTAACCTTCAGCGTGTTATAATATTCATCAAGGGCACAGAAGTAAGCGCCTGCGTGGACCCCCATTTCTCCAGCAGTCCGGGAAAAAACACTGAGCGCTTTCTCCGCTGCAGCGCGGTACAACTCCTTTCCAGTCAGCGAAAAAAGCTTCAAAAGCATCATGATGGCAACGGCGTTTGCCGAGGGGTGAGGAATGTCCTCCACACGTTTGAGACGAGTTCCAAGCACTTCTCCCTCGGTATCAAAAAAACCTCCTTCGCTATCACCGAACTTCTCCACACACTCCGCCATGAACGCATCGGCATAATCAAGGTGGTTCCGTGCTCCGGTTCCCTCATAGGCGGCTATGAGGGCGGCGACGAGATAAATGAAGTCATCGAGCACAGCGGGGACGCTTTCCGAGTGGTAGAGAATGTTTCCGCTGCGGCGCTCTCGAAGAATCCGGCTCAGGCTCAAGAGCGCAAAATATTTGAGCGAGGTGTCTCCCAGGACACGGAACGCCCGAAGATAAGAGGTAATGAGCATGCCGTTCAGCGAGGTGTACAGCGTCCGGTCGATAAACGGCGTCTCCCGATGGTTTCTCTCGCGAAGAAGCTTCATCTTGCCTCGTCTTATGATTTCGAGCACCTCGGCAACGGGCTTTCCAAGCTTTTGTGCGATCGTTTCTGCTTCTTCGGCAACGGCGAGAACTGACTTCGATGGATCATGGTGCAGGTGACCACGTTCGTGGAAAAGATGCGGGGTGAGCACTGTGTATTCCTCATCGGTCAGAATTTTTTTGAAATCATCATCTGTCCAAGTGAAGTATCCGCCCTCGTCATCAGGCGTCACATCTGCATCCTGGCTGGCGTAGAATCCGCCTTTGGGATCGGACAGCACGCCCCTCGTGAAATCGATGATTCCCAGTGCTACGTTCTTATATCGTTCGTCGCCGAAGATGGCATATCCGTCGATATAATTTCTGAGGAGCCAGGCATTGTCGTCGGCCATCTTTTCGAAGTGTGGAACGATCCATGCCTCATCGACGGAATACCGATGGAACCCCCCGCCAATCTGGTCATGAAACCCGCCCAGCGCCATGGCATCAAGAGTCGCTTGGCAGACACGCCGAATGGACGGGTCCTGGCCCGCAAAGGACCGCCGGAGCAGGAATTCCAAGGCCCCCGGCATGGGAAACTTTGGCGCTGTTCCGAAGCCGCCATGACGAGGGTCAAAATCTGAGACGATGCCATGAGTCGCTATGTCCAGAGCACCCCTGCTGAGACCGTTGGGAAGCAGGGCATCGGGCTTCAGCGTATCCATAACCTGGTCAGAGTACTTCACAGCATTCAATCGCTTGGTTTTATAGAAATTACTCACCGCCCTGAGCACATTCTTAAATCCCGGCCTGCCCTGCATGTCCTGCAGCGGAAAATAGGTGCCCCCGAAGAAAGGCTTTTTTTCGGGCGTCAGGAAGACGGAGAGCGGCCATCCGCTACCAGCTCCCATGGCCGCCACTGCCTGCTGGTACCGCCGGTCGATGTCAGGCCGCTCATCACGGTCGAGTTTAATGTTGATAAACAGCTCGTTCAGCAACCGCGCCGTCTCATCGTCCTCAAAGCTTTCCTGAGCCATCACATGGCACCAGTGGCACCATACTGCGCCCGTGCTGAGGAACAGCGGCTTGTCCTCGCTGCGTGCCCGTTCGAACGCCTCTTCGGACCATGGATGCCAATCGATCTTCTGGTGCGCGGCGTGTCGGAGGTATGCGGATTTTTCGTTTGCAAGTCTGTTCATCTTGCCTCCATGCAACACAAAGGGCATTCAGCAGACAGCAAAAGTGCCACCTTTATAACTTGAGACCCGAATGCAGTGCTGAGAGGAATCCACCTCCGGCCCTTACGGTGTGCCAGGGTTATCCTCTTTCTCTTTACCCCTGTTTTCAAATTCTGCCATTCTTCCTGCCTCCCAGATGAGCATTGCTTTCTTCCGTGCGCTGCCCCAGCGGTATCCTCCAACCGCGCCGGTTTTCCGGATAATACGGTGGCAGGGAATCAGAAACGCTATCGGGTTGTGCGCCACGGCATTCGCAACGGCGCGGACAGCCTTCGGCCTCTCAATCTGGCGGGCGATGTCTTCGTAAGAAGCGATCTTCCCGGCTGGGATCTTCAGGAGTGCCTGCCAAACCTTGACCTGAAAATTCGTTCCCTTGATGATTAACGGCAGTGCCGTGTTCGATGCAGACGCACCGAATATCGTATCCACATATGGTCCGGCGACAGATGCATCCTCAATAATTTCGGCGTTTTTCCACTGCCTCCTCAATTCGCTCACAGCCTCGGTTCTTCCGCTCTGCGGCACAAAAGCAAGATTGCAGATTCCTTTGCTGGTAACGGCCACGAGACATTCTCCGAACGGGCTTGGGTGAAATCCGTAGCGAATCCGCAATTGCCTGCCTTGTTTTCTGAATTCATCCGGGGTCATTGCTTCAACGCTCACAAATAGGTCATGAAGACGGCCCGTACCGGACAGACCGGTTTCATACGAGACATCGAGCAGACTGCCGGAATTCTTCATGACCCTTTTAGCGTGTTCGATAGTCAAAACCTGCAAAAAGCGCTTAGGACTGATGCCCGCCCAGCGCCTGAAAAGACGCTGAAAATGGTATTCGCTCAGATTCATTATCCTGGAGAGCTCCTTCAGACCGGGCTGCAGGCGAATATTCTTTTCCAAAAAAAGAATAGCCTTCTCGATACGCTTATAATCTTTCGCTGATGTCAGCATCCTCATTGTGCCTTCGCTTCCCGTATCAGCAATCATAGCACTGCATGAAAACAGGGGCAACCCGATTCTTGCTGTCTTCTATTGATGCTGAACGGTACCAAAACCCGTCGGTGTCGCATGATCGTTATCCATCCTCTGACTACCTGACCATCGGCAGGCAAATTCTAGGGCCAATATTTCGTCGCGGCGCCCCGGTGTCGGGATGTCAGTCAGAATGTGGACGGGTCTTCGGGCGGGAGTTTTGATTCATCAAACGGCATGACCCCCAACTGGGCCATAATCTGCTCAATACCATTCAGGACATCGTGGTAATCATAGGAGGGCATTTCCTCCTCGAGCGCTGTTTCCGTCAGCCTGCTGAACGCCTCGAAATCGAAGGCACCGTCAAGTATGCCAGAACGGACCAGGACGGCATAAAGGGTCTTATCGCTTCTCAGGTCGTCACCCGCTGTGATTACGATGTGCCGCCGGTTTTCAGGCGAATTGACATACGACTCCATTGCACCGAGCAGCGCGTCATAGAGCGTTACGATTCCTGCGGATATCTTTCCCTCCCGGAGCCTTCGCTTCCCGCTGCGCATATGAAGCCGCGCCCGCTGGAACGGGCCCTTTACCGAGCCCAGAGCTTTTTCGTCCATTAATCCGAAATGTGGCATAAGAACACCTCAGGAACAACAATCACTCGTCGAACTCCGCAGTAACGGCATGCGACGGCAGTTCAACGACATAACCGAAAAATGCCTTTCTCTCCTTAAGAGAAATTCCTTATGCTGCTGCAGACCGTTCCGCTTTCGCCCGCTTGATCATCTTCATGGTCTCTCGCATGAACGCCGGAAGGTCAGATGGCTGGCGTGAGGTCACCAGATTGCCGTCGATGACAACTTCACTGTCCTCATAGAAAGCACCCGCTGCCTTTATCTCCGCGGCGACACTTCGGTAACAGGTCGCCCGCCTGCCCTTGAGTAGCCCCCCTGTGATCAGGGTCTGCGGACCGTGGCAGATAGCGGAGACCGGTTTGTTCGCCTGAAAAAAGTATTTCGCGATTTCGACTGCTTTCGGCTGTTTCCGCACGACTTCTGGTGCTCTGCCGCCGGGGAGCACCAGGATTCCGTACTCTTCGGGTTTCACTTCGGCGAGTGTTTTGGTCACCACCGCCTCATACCCGTGCTTCCCCTTGATTTTGCCTTTCTGCATCGATGCGATATCCACATCGATGCCCTCTTCCTTGAGCCTGTAATAAGGAACAAGGAGTTCCGTATCTTCAAAATTATCGGCACTGATTATCAAGGCCTTCATGGCATCACCTCCCAGAGCACGGCTGATATCTCAGGTCATAAAGTATGATAAAGGACAGAAAAACTCTTCAAGGGCCTGATATTCTTATTATATCACATTACCAGATAGGCTCTTTTTTATCGTTTACCGGGTGAGAGTGATGCTTAAGCGGAGAACGACGGTTGCTTGAAGTAAGCGAAAGGAGAATGCACGATGTCATTGAATAACTGTGGGCAAGCTCTTCCTGTTCCCGTGATGTGGATGATTGCCTTATCGTCCCTATTGACGAATGCTCTGCTTCGTTGCCGCAGCTGTAATGGCGCCTTAAACGAGAATCTCTCTGTCCATAGCGACTCAGGGCGACCATGCTGGCGAAGTGTAATTTGCGTCGTTCGACGTCATGCGTTCGATATCGGAGCCGTCGGCATTCATGATGTAGATATTGAATTTCCCCTCGCGGTTTGAACTGAATACGATTTGGCGTCCGGAAGGAGACCACATGGGATTCTCGTCGTTTCCCGGCCCATTTGTGAGCAGCCGGAAATCGGAGCCATCGGGATTGATCGTGGCGATCTTGAACAACCCACTGACCTGCGAAACGAAAACGATCCGGTCTCCTCGCGGTGACCAATTTGGCGAGGCGTTATATGGCCCTTCGAACGTTACCCTGCGTACGTCGGTTCCGTCGGCACTCATGATATACAGCTGCGGCGTTCCCGCCCGACCCGAGGTAAAAACGATCTCCCTTCCGTTCGGAGCCCAGGAGGGCGAAACGTTGTCATACACTCCGTAGGTCAGCCGATCGAGGTCGTTCCCGCTTCGGTCCATAAGATAGATCTCAGCGCTCCCGTCCTTGCTCAAGGCAACGGCCAAGTTTCTGCCGTTTGGGGACCATGCGGGCGAAATGTTCAGGCCCTCGTGTCCCGATATCTTCCAGCGCTTGCCTGTGTCCATATCCAACCCGTAAAGATCGGGATTCCTGTCGCGGTATGATACGTAGGCAAGCGTCTTGCCGTCCGGGCTCCAAGATGGGGACATGCAGATAGAGCGGTCTGCCGAGATCTTCAATGCATTCTTGCCGTCATAATCCATGACGTACAGTTCTTTGTATTTTGTCTTGTCCGATACGTACGCGATTCGGGACCTCGCGATGCCCTTCTCGCCCGTGTACCGGGTTACGATCTCATCGGCGAAGGTATGAACCATGCGCCGCACCGTATCGTTATTGCCAAAATACTCTTTGGCGGTCATCTTCATTCCGGTCGCCGCATCGTACAATTTGCCGGACAGAACAAGTTCCGTTCCCTTCCTCTGCAGAGACGCCCAGACAACTCCGGTAAGGCCGAAGGTTCCCGCCCGTTTGACGACATCCTCCGGTGGCTCTGTCCTTGCCGAATATGCTAGGTCAAGCTTCTTCGGGTCCATAACATCGAATATCTGTGAGCGGCGCAGGTCCGCCTCCAGGACCTCGATAGCCATTTCACGAAGCTGCGGAGAGCCGGCGTCATCATAGACATTCAGCACAGAGATCGGGATCTTCTTCGCCTCCCCCTGTATCACGCCAAGATAGTACTGGGAACGGACAACGGCGGGATTTGCCAAAAGCAGAATCAATATTGCGATTGTTATTTTTCGTTTCATGACTCGCGATGATAAAGAGTCAAGGGTCAAGGGAATATTTTTTTCTTCGCCCTGCCCCGGCTCCGGTTCCTGACTTTATTCTTTCTCCATCAGATCCACACTGAACTCCAGCGACTGTTTTGCAAAATCATCGGGCAAGGGCGGAAACGGATTTGACGACTGTATTGCTCTTACTGCTGCCTGCTTAAAGCCGAAGGTACCGCTCGAGTGTCCAGTATCCAGGTTGACTTCCCCTATCCAGCCCGACCTGTTGATGGTAAATATGACTCTGGCCTTTGCGTCTTTAGCATCCGGTGGCGGTCTCCAGTTTTGACCTATCTTGTCCCGAACTCTGTCGATATAGTACTGGAACTTGAAGTCCGGCTGGGCTGTAGCTACACTTACGCCGGATGCCGCCCCGCCGCCCGACACGGACGGGCCTCCGACCGGCCCAGCGTGCTGTTCCTTCGCGGTTTCTTCCGGCTTTGCCACTTCCTCATTTATTGGCCGATGCTTTGGCTGCGCAAGCTCTGGCATGGCTCCTTTCGCGGGAGCTGTCTTTGCGACCCTTTGTGGAATCGTACTCTTCTTCGGAGCGGCCTTCTCCTCGTGCTTCGGCAGGGGAGGCGTAACGCTTCCCGCGGGTCTTTCCGATGGCTCCCTTGGGATTTCTGCGGGTTGACCAACCAGCTTGACCTGATAAGCGGGGGGAACGTATGTCTTCGGCGTGGCACTCGTGTACAAGAAGAGCGCGGTAAATAGGATAATACCATGGAGGAAAAAAGAAAAGAGAACCGCGTATGCCAGTTCCGGTCGCGACTGCCCGATCCTCTTCCCGGAGAGCAGCCTCATTTTCCGGTCTCGCCTCCCGATGCAGGTTCGGTCACCATGCCCAACCGGTCGATACCCGCGCGCTTTACGACATCCATAACCTGCACCACCGCGCCGTATGGAGCATCACGGTCGGCCCTGAGGTAAACGTTGATCTGCGGCTTCGATTTCCGTATGGAATCGAGCACTCCTTTTAGCTTTGAAATGTCCACCCGCTCCTTCTCCACAAACAGTTCCTGCGCCCGGGTGACCGTGAGTACGATACGGTCTTCGGACTTTACGGTGTTCGCCTCGGACTTGGGCAGGTTTACATCGAGGCCCCTGCTCATCATCGGAGAAACGATCATGTAGAAGAACAGCACCGTCAGAAGCACGTCGATAAGCGGTACGAGGTTGATCTCCCGGATGATGTGCCTCTCTCTTCGCTCGAAGCTCATGACCGCCTCCTCAGATTTCTCTCGAGGAAACTCAAGAACTCCATGGAGAACGAATCACAACGGATGGCGATGTCCCGGATCTTGTCAGCGAAATAGTTATAGGCGATTACCGCAGGAATGGCTACGAACAGGCCGGATATGGTGTTGATCAGTGCGGCCGCGAGCCCCGGCGCCAGTGAGCCGATGTCTCCGGCGCCTTTCAGGCCGATGCCGTAGAACGCGTCCATGATGCCCCAAACCGTGCCAAAGAGGCCCAGGAGCGGTCCTACCGTGCCGGTCGTGCCGAGGAACGCTAGGTAACGCTCCATGTATACGATTTCGTCCTGCGTTGTGATCTTTAGAGAACGCTCGATCTCCTGGGCTATGAGCGGTCGTTCTTCCTCGGGCGCCTTCCCGTCCGGAAAGGTCTTCATGATCGACTCGGTCTCCCGGTAGCCCTCGATGAAGAGGGTGGCAAGCGGGCTGTATTTCGTTCTCTCCGCATGCCTGAAGAGCTCGTCGATGTTCTTGGTCTTCCGGAACGTAGACAGGAAATCATGGGATTCTCTCTCAGCCTTTCTCAGAAACTGGTATTTAAGAAGGATCATGGCCCAGGATACGATGGAAAATCCCAAGAGAATGATCACGATCCCTTTACCGACCCACCCTGTTTCCCCAAAGAGACCGATTACTCCCGTCCCCAATCCAGGCACCGCGCTGATTGCGAGCATTGTTACCTCCGATAAAATTTAAAATGTAAAACGCACAATGAAAAAAAGAGGCACTGTTCCGCCTTTTTGATTTTTAAACCAGAGTTAAAAAACACCGAGAACTTTGCCCATATCGGTCACCTCATACCCCCCCATACCGACGATCTTGTCACGGAAATCCCTGTCGTTACGAATGATCCCAAGCAACTCCTGGAGCATAGGCGTATCATAGAATTCCTTCGGGATTGCCAAATCGTACCGTTCCTGCGCCACCGCGATGAAGTCCAGGTCCAACGCCTGTGCTGCGGACAGCACTGCAAGGCCCGTGTCCGCTGCTCCTGACAGTACGGCAGCGGCCACAGCCATGTGCGTGAATTCCTCGTGATGATACCCTTTTACGTTCTTCGGGTCAATCTTCAATTTCTTAAGATGCAGGTCCGTCAGGAGACGCGTTCCTGCACCTGCCTGACGGTTCACGAATACCACACCCCCGCGCGCCAGGTCTTCGAATCCCTTTATGCCTTTAGGATTCCCTTTGGGAACGATGAATCCCTGCGTCCGATACACAAGGTTCACGAGGACCGTCTTGCTGCCAGGGAGCATCTTTTTGATGAAGCTGACATTATATTCGCCGGTCTCCTCGTCGAGTAAATGGGTACCTGAAAGATGCGCCTCGCCACGTTTGAGCGCAAGAAGCCCTCCCATACTGCCAACATGGGCCGAGGAGAGGGAAAGTTCCGGATGCTTCTTCTTCAGATAGTTGGCGAGGACATCAAGGGCGTTATCGTGGGAACCAATACAGACGATGGTATTTCCGATATCGCGGGCTGACCGCAGAAGTTCCACAGTCACATCATGCCCGGCAGCAATCCCTTCGCTCTGCGCTGGAACACGGATAATACCATCCGCTCTGACCAGCGACATGAGCGACCCGGCTCCCCTGGTCACAGGTGTTGCGATCAGGTTGCCGGAAACGTCTCCGAGCTTTACGCGGATGAATTCTTCCTGTCCGAGGGAGGATGCCACTTGCCTGCTGAGTTTGGCCGTGATCGTCTCTGGCTTAGGCGGCGCGAGCCCCAGCAGTGCGTGAATACGGGGCTTAACGAAGAGAGCGAAGGTGAGCGCCGCAGAGACCGGATAGCCCGGAATACCGATTACCGGTTTCCCGTTCACAATGCCAAGAATCACGGGCTTACCGGGTTTGATGTTCACGCCATGGACAATAACCTTGCCGAGTTCTGCGATCACGTCCGCGGTGAAGTCTTCCCTGCCTGCTGAAGATCCTGCGTTGATGACAACGACGTCCGTGTCGGCAATCGCTTCGAGAATGGCCTTGCGAAGAAGGACGGCATCGTCTTTTACGATATGCTGCCGAACCGCATGTGCTCCACACTCCGTTGTCATGGCCGCAAGCATGGTCGAGTTGAAATCGATGATGACGCCCTTCTTGAGCTTGCTGCCTGGTTCTACGAGCTCTGAGCCCGTGGGGATGATTGAGACGACCGGTCTGCGCCGCACCATGACCGAGGCATGGCCGCTCGCGATCATCGCCGCCATGTCTACTGGACGGACAACGTGGTTCTCGGGGATGATAAGCTCCGTCGCGACGATGTCCTCGCCCACAAGCCGCACATGTTGCCATGGTGTTGCCGGCTTTAAGATTTCGATCTCGGCCTCCGAGACCCTTTCAACGTCTTCGATCATTATGACGGCATCGTAGCCGTCCGGCATGGGGTCACCGGTATCCACGGCAACAGCCATTGTCGGTACCGTGAGACGCCTCGGCGTCGTCTCTGCCGCGCCGAATGTGTCCATGAAGCGGACGGCATAGCCGTCCATGGCTGCGGAATGATAAAAAGGAGAGGAGAGCTTCGCGATCACGGCCTCAGATGTCACTCGTCCCAGGACATCGCCCACAGGGACACGCTCACCCGATAGAGGCTTGCCAATATCCTCAGCCTTGAGTGCATCATGATATTTCTGAATCGCCTCATTGAGTGGTTGGTTCTCAATATATTTTTTCTGCTTATACATGATCAAAGATTTTAGCGCGAATATCACGCCTGGACGCTTCTCACGAATCCGAGTAAACAATTGATGAATCCCGTCTTCTCCGAGTCATTCGATAATTTATCCAGTTCATATTCCGAATTTCTTACCGTGTTGTTTGTGTCCCGAAGGGTTGCTCTTCTCACGTTAAAATAGCCTCACTTCCACTTCTTCGCCCGCCTCGATCCCTATCTTGTTCACGGGCACAACTACCGTACCCACGGCCCTGACGAGTGTGCTGATGAGTCCGGAAGCGCCGAAGACGGGCCTAGCCCAGAGGCCATCATCACGTTTTTCGAGCGTTACGCGGACGTGATCTTCGCGACCCGGGGAGGAGGAGATGCTTCGAGCGAGCTTAGCCTTTACCAATCGACTGGGGGAAATTCCCTCCAAGGCGGGATGCGGCACAGCGCCGGTCAGCTTCGCAAGAACGGGTTTCACAAACACCTCAAAGCAGATGGCAACCGCCGCCTGATGTCCCGGCAGGCCGAACACCGGAACCTGTTCGTTTCTGTCTTTCCTTTTCGCCAAGCCGATGATGAGCGGCTTTCCGGGCTTAATCGAAACTCCGTGCACAAGCACACCCGGTGGTCCCATATCGTTGATCACATTCGCCGTAAAATCCGCCGTTCCAACGGAGCTTCCGCCGGTGAACAGGACAAGATTGCAATGCTGCATGGCGTCCTCCAGGGTTCTCCGCAGGCGGCCGTAATCATCGGGGATGATCCCCATTTTCACGGGAACTCCGCCTACCTGTGTGATGAGACCTTCTAAGCTATAGGAATTGCTGTCCCGTATCTGGCCTGGTCCAGGAACGGTATCGGCGGAAACGATCTCGTTGCCCGTGGATATAATCGCAACACGCGGTCTCTCGAACACCGGTACGTGCATGATACCCATGCCGGCAAGCGCCGCCATGTCCTGCGGACGGATTACATGACCTTTCGAGAGCACCGGCTCACCCTTCCGGATGTCTTCCCCTGCCAGGGTGACGTTTTCCCTGGGCGCAACAGCTTTCACGACCTCGACGCCTTCCACGTCGACGGGCTGGGTGTGTTCGAACATCACTACAGCGTCCGCACCCGGTGGGAGCGCGCCACCAGTGGCGATCCTCATTGCCTGACCCGTGGTGACACCCCGATCGGGCAGTTTCCCCATGGGGATATCTCCAACGATGCGAAGATAAGCTGCCCGGCCTTCGGCGGCGCCAAAGGTGTCCGCACTGCGGACGGCGTACCCATCCATTGTCGACCGGTCAAATTCAGGCAGATCAACTGGCGACGTGATATCCCGTGCCATTATTCTTCCGAGGGAAAGCCCGATGGAGATCTCTTCTGAAGGGATAACGGGCGGCCTGTAACGCTCTGCAATCATCCTGAGCGCCTCTTCTTTCGTTACCACACCGGAGCGGCCAAGCATATCTTTGACGGTCATCGATACCCCAAATGGAAAATATCAAATACCAATATCAAAATTACAAACAACTACCAATGAACAGAAGCGAAGTCTTCATAAATGGGAACTTAAACTGTAGTTGGATTCGGGCGCATGGGACTTGGCGCTTGCCTTTCATTTTCCCGATGTCTTGGCTTTAATCTTCCGTACGTACGAGGCAGCCCGCATGCCCGCAACGGCTCCTTCGCCCGCTGCGGACACGATCTGCATTCCGCCGCAGGTGCAGTCGCCGGCGGCGAAGACGCCGTCGATGTTCATCCGCTGGTGCTTGTCCACGATCAGGCAGCCACGGTCGTCGGCGAGCCCGCCCGCCTTAAGGATGAGTGAAGAAATGGGGGTTGAGCCCATGGCGATGAACACGCCTTCGAAGGGCAGCACTTTTTCCGTGTTGTCCCGCAAGATCTTGAGGCCGGTTACCAACTCATCACCGATAATCTCCTTGATGTGCGATACAGGATGGATTTCCAGATTCGTTTTGGATTTCATCCTTGCCATGACTGCCACGACAACATCGAGTTCCTTGTGCGGCACCAGAGATACTTTGTCGGCAAGATCGGCAAGGTGAAGAGCTTCTTCTGCAGCCTCGTCGTCCGATCCGACCACAGCTACCGTCCTCCCTTTGAAGAACGCCCCGTCGCAGGTAGCGCAGTAGGAGACGCCCTTGCCGAGGAATTCCTTCGCCCCGGGAACTTCCAGTTTCTTTCTGGCCACACCGATTGCAATAATCACGGCGGGCGCCTCGTAAATCTCCTCGCGCGTGCGGACCCGTTTGACCTCTCCTTTGAGCTCCAGGTCGATCACCTCAACTGGGAAAACAATCGTGGCACCGAACTTTTCCGCCTGTTTTGCCATGATCATGGTGAGATCCATGCCGCTGATGGTTTCATATCCCGGGTAATTCTCGATATGCGCGATCTTTGCCGTGTACCCGCCGGTAAAATCTTTTTCCAGAACAACGGCCTTTTGGCCAGCACGCCCGAGATAGATCGCTGCCGTAAGTCCGGCTGGTCCTGATCCAATGATAATTGCGTCGAACGATTGCGCCATTCCTGCTCCTCCTCTCTGTCGGGTATTCCGTATTTTATCTGAGTGATGGTGACAAGTCAACCCCGGAAACGGATATTGTCGGGCTTAAGCCAAGGGAGAACGTTCTTTTCTTGCATCCTACATTGCGCATCGTGTATTATAGTGGCTCCCGGCGTTGTTTGTCTCAGAGAATCCCGATTCTGGGTTGACCTCGCCAGGATGGTAACAGAGGAGGAAGTATGACCCGCAAGAAGATCATCATGGAAGCAATACGGAATGCATCGGTAAAGGACAGGCTAACGTGCGGAAAGGCCCATTCACTGGCCCGTGAGCTGAAGGTCCCCTTAAAGGAGATTGGATCGATCTGCAATGAGATCAAGATCAAGATTTCGGCGTGCCAGCTTGGGTGTTTTTAGGGTTAATGCCCCGACATCGGCTCTGGGGCAGGACCGGGCATTGTATACGTCTCACTGTACGGAGTGACACGGTTTTTGCCCGTGGCCTTTGACCGGTAGAGCGCAACGTCAGCCTCGTTCATGATCTCGGGGACAGTTTTTCCGCCCCGGGACACGATGGAAACACCGAGGCTTACCGTTACCTGTTCAAACGGGTGGATGACTTTAACAGAGAACGGATACTCCTCAACGGTCTTCCGCACCCGTTCGGCAACGCCCAAGGCCTCCTGCAGATCCGTCTCTGCCAGGAGGATCGAAAATTCCTCTCCGCCGTAGCGGAAACAGATGTCAGTGCTTGCCGTCCTGCATGCAGATTTCAGAAGTGGCCCCATTTGCGCTATCAGCCTGCTCCCTTCAAGGTGTCCGTAGCGGTCGTTGATCCGCTTGAAGTCGTCGATATCAATCATGATGAATGAGAACTCTCTGGCAGTACGAGCCTGTCTGTGGATTTCCTCTTCCAGCTTCTCCAGGAGGACCCGATAGTTGAGCAAGCCGGTCAGTTCATCGACCCGCGAGAGCTCTAACGTTTTCTTGAAGAGCTCAGCCTTCTCGATGCCGGCGGAAATCAGGTGGGAAAGGGTCCGGAGCAGATCAAAGTCCTCGACCCTGAACGCAGCCTTCCTGCTGTGGCTGAAGCCCATCACTCCGACAATGCGGTTCTCATTTTTCAGCGGGACACCGATGTAGCTGCCGGTCTTGATCTCCTCATCGGGATGGTGGATAAAACCCTCGAAGAGGGTCGCATCTTCCAAGAAAAGCGGTTCGCCGCTTGCCGCGATCTCACCGGGTGCACCGACATCAAAGTAGACCGCGCCGAATGTCTTATCCTGAGCCGACGGCGCATGCACAGACAGCGGGTCAAGGCCTGTCATGTCCTTTTTCACGACATAAACAGAGGCACCCTCAAAGGTTATCGCTTTTCTGATTGACGACACGATTTTTTCAACAAGATCGGATGGCTCTAACTCTGACGCGATTATCCTGCCGACTTCGTAGAACAGGTGAGTTTCGGTAAGCTTTCGATAAAAAAGGTTTTTATAGTCCCGCTTTGCACCCATTTTATCGTCTGACTTCTTCTTGGCAGTACTTTTTTTAGACATTCCCTACGTGCCCTCATCCCGGAACCGCAGCGATCTAACTGTAATAATATACCACCATTATTCTTTTGTCAACCATAAATAATTTGTCTTGCTGTCTTTTTTTGTGGCGCAGCTGCGAAGGACCTCCGTACTATCCCTACCTGGAGGCCATCGCCTGCGCTGCCGACCTGAAAACAAGCCGGCGGTCTTCCCGATCCACCACGACTTTCGAGCCTTCCTTGACTTCTCCGGAAAGTATCTTTGACGCGAGCGGATTCAGCACGTCCCGCTGGATCACTCGTTTGAGCGGCCGCGCGCCGTAGACCATGTCAAAGCCTTCCTCGGCCATGAGCTCCTTGGCGCCGTCAGTAAGCTCTACCTCGATCTTCTTGTCAGTCAGCCGCTTCTGCAAGCGCCCGACCTGGATGGAAACGATTTGTTTCAGCATTTCGGCATCTAGAGGATGGAAGATGATTATGTCGTCAACTCGGTTCAGGAACTCCGGCTTGAAGTATTGACGCATCGTCTCTGTCACTCTCCGACGCATCTCTTGCTCATTGTTGTGGAGGTCTTGGATGTACTGGCTACCTATGTTCGAAGTCATGATGACTACCGTGTTCTTGAAATCCACGGTCCTACCCTTGCCATCGGTGAGCCTGCCGTCGTCGAGAAGCTGAAGCAGCACGTTGAAGACCTCAGGGTGCGCCTTCTCGATCTCATCGAATAGGATGACAGAGTACGGCCTCCTCCGTACTGCTTCGGTCAGCTGACCTCCCTCCTCATACCCCACATACCCCGGGGGGGCCCCGATAAGGCGTGAAACCGTGTGTCGCTCCTGGTACTCAGACATGTCGATACGGATCATAGCCTGCTCATCATCGAAGAGGAACTCGGCGAGCGCCCGGGCGAGCTCCGTCTTGCCCACGCCCGTGGGACCCATGAAGATGAAGCTCCCGATCGGACGGTTCGGGTCCTGGATGCCTGCGCGCGCCCGTCGCACCGCATCGGAAACCGCCTCAATAGCCTCGTCCTGGCCTACGACGCGCATCCGCAACTTCTCCTCCATATGCAGCAGTTTCTTGACCTCGCCCTCGAGCATCCTGCTCACAGGAATACCGGTCCACTTGGATACGATCTCGGCCACATCCTCATCATCCACCTCTTCCTTCAGGATCTTCTTCTGGGACTGCACTTTTGCAAGCTTGGACGACTCCTGATCGAGCTGTTTCTGGAGTTCAAGCAGCTTACCGTACCTCAGCTCAGCCGCACGTCCCAGATTGCCTTCTCGCTCAGCCTTCTCTGCATCGACCTTGGCCTGCTCGGTCTGTTCCTTGATGCTTCGTATCTTCTGAATTCCCTCTTTCTCAGCTTGCCACTGTGCCTTGAGGCCGCTCCGCCTCTCGGAAAGTTCGGAAATTTCCTTGTCTATCTTCGTGAGCCTCTCCCGCGATGCGAGGTCCTGCTCCTTTTTCACGGCCTCCCGCTCAATCTCGAGTTGCCTGATCCTGCGCTCCACCTCGTCAAGCTCAATCGGCATGCTGTCAATCTCCATCCGGAGGCGCGATGCAGCCTCATCGATCAGATCGATGGCCTTGTCAGGCAGGAACCGGTCTGCGATGTAGCGGTGCGAGAGAACCGCGGCGCTCACGAGAGCCGAGTCCTTGATCTTCACTCCGTGATGCACCTCGTATCGCTCCTTGAGGCCTCGGAGGATCGATATCGTGTCCTCCACCGAGGGCTCACTCACCATGACCGGTTGGAACCGGCGCTCGAGCGCGGGGTCCTTCTCGATGTGCTTCCGATACTCGTTCAGCGTGGTGGCCCCAACACACCGCAGCTCGCCACGGGCAAGCGCGGGCTTGAGCATGTTCGAAGCGTCCATGGCACCCTCTGCGGCGCCTGCTCCGACGACGGTATGCAGTTCGTCGATGAAGAGGATCACTTCGCCGTTGGCTTCCGTCACTTCCTTGAGCACGGCCTTCAGACGATCCTCGAACTCGCCTCTGTACTTTGCACCGGCGATGAGCGCGCCCATGTCGAGCGCGACCACGCGCTTGTTCTTCAACCCTTCAGGCACATCGCCGCTCACGACGCGCTGTGCAAGCCCTTCGGCAATTGCTGTCTTGCCCACCCCCGGCTCGCCGATGAGCACGGGATTGTTCTTGGTACGGCGGGATAGCACCTGAACCACGCGTCGGATCTCCTCGTCGCGGCCTATTACGGGATCGAGCTTCCCTCGTCGCGCCAAATCAGTCAGGTCCCTGCCGTAACGGGTAAGGGCCTGGTACTTGTCCTCCGGATTCTGATCCGTCACTCGCTGGGACCCTCTGATGTCCATGAGGGCTGTGAAAATCCGGTCCTTTGTCATTCCGTGCCGGGCGAGAATGTCATGTACCGCGCCGTCGCCGTCAGCTGCGGCGATCAGTAGATGCTCGGTGCTGACATACTCATCCTTGAACCGATCGGCCTCCTGCTCAGCTTTGTCGAATAGCCTGCCAAGCCTCGGCGAAAGATAGGTCTGCACCAGCCCCTCGACCTGGGGGAGCCTGTTCAGGGCTTCCTCGATTTCGTCCTTGAGCCTGGCGGGATCTGCGCCGAGTTTCTTGAGCAGCGGGAGTACGACGCCGTCTGTCTGAGCGACGAGTGCAAGCAGCAGGTGTTCGGGTTCCATCTGTTGATGGTGTCGCTTCCCGGCGATGTCCTGAGCCGCCTGCAACGCTTCTTGCGCTTTTAGTGTAAGTTTATCAAACCGTACCATTGCAACCTCCTCAAACCACGCGTAGGGCACGAGGGAAACCCCTACGATATTCGATGTTCAATGCTGCAGGCGCCGCGCCCTTATTCTCCTCGTCTTACGACAATCCTCCTCACGGGCACGAGGGCGTTCTTTATCTCTTCCCGCCGACGGATCTCTCGTGCGAGATCCTCATGCAACTGCATGATGGTCTCATCCATCTCCTTCTGCATCTGCTCCATCTTCTTTCGCATCGAGAGGATCACTTCGACGCCAGCCAGGTTCACGCCGAGGTCGCGTGTAAGCCGAAGGATCATCTCGAGCTTTTCCACGTCCTCCTCGGAATAGAGGCGAGTGTTCCCAACGCTCCGCTTGGGCTTGATGAAACCTTCGCGCTCATAGAGCCTCAGCGTCTGCGGATGGATGCCGAGCATTTCGGAAACCACGCTGATCATAAACAGTCTGTGTTCACGTGCAGCCATAATTCACCCCGTTACGTACGATATCTCCGGATGCTGGACACTTGTTCCTCGCCCCAGGAGCCTGACTCATCGCTTTCTGAACCCTCTGAACGTCGTTCCCGACCTCGGATTCGAGGGATGAAGCCGGTCTAGCTCGCGAAGCAGCTCTTTGCCCCGTTCGGACAGACCAGTCGGAGTGGCCACCTTTATCGTTACATAGTGGTCGCCGACGCCCCCTCCGCCGAGGTGGGGGACACCCTTACCCTTGAGCTTAAGCTGCTGCCCGCACTGCGTGCCTGGAGGGATGGTGAGTGCCACCATGCCGTCTACGGTGGGAATTTCTATTTTGTCGCCGAGCGCGGCCTCCTTTGCTGTCACGTTCGCTTCGGAATAGAGATTATCGCCCTTGCGCTCAAAGTAGAAGTGCGGCCTCACCCTCGTTATGATATAGACGTCTCCCGCAGGCCCGCCCCGCTCGCCTGGTTCGCCCATGCCCGCAACCCTAACCTTTGACCCGTTGTCCACTCCGGGCGGGATCTTGACGTTTATGCGTTCGGATCTTGGAATAACGCCGCTGCCACCGCATACCCTGCAGGGATTCGGATTGATCTTCCCCTCGCCATGGCAGGTCGGACAGGGTTGTTCGAATGAGAAGTACCCCCGGCCCTGCGATACGCTCCCGCTGCCCTTGCAGGTCGGGCAGGTGCGGGAAGATGTTCCCGGCTGAGAACCCGTGCCGTTGCACGTTGAACAGGTTATATCGCGTCGGAGATCAACCTGCATGGTCTTGCCGAATATAGCGTCTTCGAGATCGATCTCAACAGTATAGGTGATATCCTCGCCCCTGCGCGGCCCTCGCTGTCTCGCCCCCCGTTCGCCGAATATGTTGCCAAAGATGTCCTCAAAACCGCCGCCTCTGAAGGATTCCGGACCCTGCGCGAAGCCCTCGAATCCAGGTCCGGAGCCACTAGGACCTTGTCCGAAGCCAGCTTCAAAAGCTGCGTGGCCAAACTGGTCGTACTGCTGCCTTTTCTTGGCGTCAGACAGGACCTCGTAGGCTTCATTTATCTCCTTGAATTTTTGTTCTGCGGTCTTATCGCCAGGATTGACATCGGGATGATGCTTCCGTGCAAGTTTTCTAAATGCCTTTTTAATGTCTGCTTCAGAAGCGCCCCTGCCGACACCAAGAACCTCGTAATAATCTCTCTTCGTTGTCGCCCCCATAGCATCTCCATAATATTATAGTGAGCGTATTATATAATATTAGTCAGTCATTGTCAAGTTTATTGCAAAAAAATAATAAGTAGCCCTATTTTATCTTATTGAGATATATATTTATGTATTTTTTTTGCCATGTCTCCCACTTGACAGCTAATAAATCCTTCATTTTTATATATCCATTCCACTTCTTTATATGTGGTTATTTTTTCAATAAGGTTCATCACCATTCCGATATATTCAGGATTCCATAAGTTTTCGCGGATTGCCGGCTGCCACAACCTTTCCACAAGCTGAAGCCCGTATAAATTGAGCAGAGGATTCTTATCAGCCAACGACTTCACAACTATTTCCTGATAGACTGCGATTTGCTCAGGATCGGCCTCCGCGATCCGGGCGAGGGCGTACACCACACCTGGCCTGAACACCTCTTCTTCGATCTCATAGACCTGCGCAATGAGCGGGATAATGTCGCTAAACCTTTTCGGGTCGGCGCTCACGATCTCGCCGAGCAGCTCGGGCGCGGACCAGCCGATGCCGCCGGACTCGTCCGAAAGAGACCAGAGGAGCTTGCGCACCGCCTCGCGCAGAAATCCGTCATCCGTTTTTATGATCTCCTTCGCCGCTAGTCCGACTGCCTTGATCGCTCGCCATGCAGCAAGAGTTTCCTTATCGTACGAGATGCGCACAAGTATGCTCAGCGACCTTCTCTCATTCTTTACCAGCGAGACAACGGCATCCAGATCGTTCGACTCGAGGGCGTGTAATATGCGTTGTTTAAGGCTATGCATCAGTTGCGGGTTTACAAAAAGTACGTTGTTATATGGAAGGTGCTGGCATGAATCACAGCGATATGGCTTACGTATCTTGTACAGAACATGTGCCGATCTGCACTGTTGCAAAAAATGGTTTAACCGCAATATGCCGGCAGTGTTTACAGAAACTTCTTAAATACCAGAATTATTACATACCCCTGATGCAAAATGATGGACAAACGAACAATCCTAATTTACTGTTATTGTCGCACTTCCTTGATTCGTACCGGATTGAACATAAAGAGTGTCAGTCCACGTACCAGTTCCAGCGGTGAGTAGTGTTGAAAACGTGTATTGGCCGAAGTCATCCGACTGGGCGCTAAACCCCGAATTGACAGCTACGCCAGTGCTGTTGGGTCCGGTGAAAAACTGGTAGAGCCCATACCCGTTCGGGACCGCAAATGTTCCAATTACCGTGATGCATGCTTTTGGCATAACCGTGCCGTCAGGGTAATCCACAGTGACTAGCCAATTAAGGTTTGTTGGCTGGAAAAGACCAACACCACCTGTGCTAATCGTCGAGCTTGCGGGAGATATTGTTATTTTTGACCCGGCCGGGGCGGTACAGTTATTAGAATTACTTTCACTTCCGCATCCCTGTGCCAGAGTTATCAAAATCAGGACGAAAAGCAGGGTAAGAATCACGGTCTGCTTCTGTTTTATGGTCAGTTTCATCGATCCAACCTCCTCGCAACATCTCTCAAGAAATCAAATTACGTGAAGCACCACCACCGTCATAACACCATGATTTTTACAGTATCGGCTACCAATATGCCTGCGGTTTGTGCAAACCGCCTGAGTTCCTTGTTTACATAGTGCTAGCCTTGCTACGGCAAATCGCAGCATTTTTCACCAATGCACACTGAAGCGAGCAAATCCTGTTAAATAGCCTCCTGCTTGATGATCTTCGGGGTTATAAAGATAAGCAGCTCCGTCTTGTTGTCCCTCGAACTCTTCTCTCTAAAGAGCCATCCGATGAGCGGAAGATCACCAAAGAATGGGACCTTTTGGATCGTATAGCCGCGGTCGATGACAAGGATACCGCCGATCACCGCAGTCTCGCCGTCGGAGAGGAGAATCTCTGTTGTGGCCTCGTTCTTGGAGATTGACGGCTGTCCACCTGCCCCGAGGAGCGATGTGTCAGGTGCGTTTCGGGTGGCGACGATCTTCATGAAGATCTTGTTATCTGGTGTGACATGGGGTGTAACAGTCAAGCGAACAACGGCGTCAATGAACTGCACCTGGGTTCCTGTAGCCGATGTTGTCTGGTAGGGGATCGACTGACCCTGCTCGATCTTCGCCTCTTTGTTGTCGAGAGCGCTCACGCGCGGCGATGAAATGACTTTGCCTTCACCTTGAGATTCCATGGCTGAGAGGATAAGGTCGAGATTCAAGGCCTTATTGAGAGAGCCTAAGGTGAATCCTACTGCTCCGCCTGATCCCTGAGATACCGCAGCAGGGAGGTTCACGAGAAAGTTGCCGGAACCTGACGGCGTCGTCCCCATAGTAGGCCCGCCGGTCACGTTGACTGAGTTGGGGAAGCTCAAGCCGGTCGGATTTCCGTGCGCAGCGTCGTGGAACGAGGTCCCTCCCCACTGGACGCCGATATCGCGGGTGAAGTTGGTCGAGGCCTGAACGATCCTCGACTCGATCATGACTTGGGCAATGGGTTTGTCCAGGATTTTTACCAGGGTCACGATTTCATCCACGTTTCGCGGAATGTCCTTGATAATTATAGTATTAGTCCGCTCATCGACCACGGTTTCACCGCGGGGTGAGAGGGATTTTTTGAGAGTGGGATCGACCTCCCTCGCCTTTGCGTAATTGATCGAAACGATGCGGGTAACAAGGTCTTCCGCCCTCTTCTTGGCTTCCTTGGCCTTCGACTCGTCCTCGGCCTCCTTGGTCAGGGACGCGACAGAAGCGATCCGCAGAACGTTGTCCTCAAGCGCATATCCCAGGCCGTTCATCTTGAGAATGATATCCATGGCCTGGTCCCAAGGGATATTGACCATACGTACGGTCACCTTTCCCTTGACATCGGGAGAGAGGATCATGTTGATGTTCGCTACCTCGGCAAAGAGCCTCAACACATTCACCAGATCTGCGTCCTGCAGGTCGAGGGAGATCCTCCGTCCGGAGTAAGCCCCCCCGCCAATAAGGGAAGAAGCGCCTGCTTCTGCGGGTTCGGTCCGCCTGACCTCTGCGTTCTTAGCCGGTGGTGCAGGTACCGCCTCCGCTTCCAGCGCGGGTGGCATTACTTCCTTTTCCGCTGATGGTGCTTTTTCAGGCTCCATGGGGGCCGCCTTCTCCTGCGGGGCTTTTTCTTCGGTTTTGGGCGCGGGGGTCATGGCAATGATGATGGTATTTCCCTCAGACTTCGTCGTGTAGTCCATCGGCTTGGTCAGGTCGAGCACCACGCGTACCTTCTGGTCGGGCGCAGCGTGCTGGCCTATGCGGACCCTGTCGAGTCCTCCTTTCCGTACGGGGACGACACTTGGTTTGACCTTGCTCATGGTCCCAGGGATGTCGATGACGAGCTTCTTCCCCTCTACCATGAATGTGCTCGGCACGATCGTGCCGTTCGCGGAAATGACCACCTTGACCCCGTCTTTGCCCGCAGTCGCCTTGACCGCGGTAACGATCGTTGCTGTGCCCTTCTCCGGTTTCTCAACAACAGGTTTTTCTTCCGTGGGCTTCTCTGGCGTCGGCGTGGCCTGTTCAGCAGTCAGAGGTGCCGGTTTGACCGCTCCAGGCTCGGCCTTAACGACCTCGGAGGGCTTGGCGATTTCGATAATCAACTTTCCGCCCGCTTGATAGAGCTTCGTGTCGACTGTCTGAGTGAGCGCGATTTCGAGCCGCGCGATATTGTCCACTTGGCTCGGAGTGATGTCCAAAATCGCCCCTTTGTTCACGCTTATCTTTTCATGGAATTTTTTGATGTCGGCGTCCGAAATGTCCACCACCAGTCTGAGCGGCTCGGTAAGCTGGAACGATGTGTATTGCTGGATGGGCTCGGCCCCTTCGATGTCGATCTCGGTCTTGCCGCCCTCATCGCGGGGTTCAATACTGTTAATGACAACCGACGGACCCTGTTGCACCCCTGCAGTCGGCGATTTTGCGGCGCAGCCGTGCATCAGCAGTATGGGCAAAATGAGGATCATCAACCAGATAATGCTGCGTGGTTGAGAATACTTCATGGGGTCTCCTCCTGTTTTTTCCGGAGTTCGACTACAATCTCCTTGCGTTCGGTTTCTCCCGTGTATGTTTTGTACTTTTCCTCGACAACCATGGTGTTCTGCGTAATTTTCTTCACAACCCCGCGATTGGGACCGACAATGGTGCCGACTCGGACAAAATAGCCTTTTCCATCCGGACCTTCAAGCATCGCATTGTAACCAAAACCGCCCCAGACGATCCCCGTAAGCTTGAACTCGCTCAGGTTGTACCGCTCCAGAGGTGGACGGTCTCCCCCTTTCCCTTTACTGCCTTCCTTAACGATAATGGGCGCAAAGGGGTCACTCCTGCCGGTCGGATTATAGGTATATGCCCGCTCGGGCCTTTCTTCAGTCTTTGCAATCTCCGTCCTGGTCGGGGCTGAGACGATGGGCTGCTTCTGCACCGGCTGGGTCGCAGGCTTTGTCGGAGCCTTTTGCGTCTCGGGACAGCCGGCGAGCGCGATCATTGCCCCTGCCAGGAGCACTGCAGCACGGGCAAGACGCCCGCTATTTTGCTTTCTGGGTTGCTGGTCCCGATGCCACATCAGGTTTTTTCTCCACTGCCGCAAAGGTCATGGCTGTACAGTTTATCTTTATCGCCGTGTTCCCCGATTTACTGATCGTCGCAGAACCCATTTTGAGGTTCAGCATGTTTACGATCCTCGTCAGTTTGCTCACTTGGTCGAAGAATGATGCCAAATTATGGTACCCGCCGTCAAGCTCCATGGTGATGGGAATTTCTTCGTATAACCCGCTTGGATGCACCTTCCGTGTTTCCGGCCTCCAAAGTTTGAGCGAGAGGCCCGACTGGCTCACGAGGTTCTGTATCTGCCGCAGCAATCCGGAAACCTCGGTTCCCGGAGGGAGTTGTTCCGTTAGCACCTGCAGCTTCCTCTCGAGCGACTTCACTTCAGCCTTGAGCTCATCGAGTCTCCTGATCTTCGCGTCGTTGTCATTTATCTTTGCCTGGACTACGGCGATATCCTTCTCGAGCTGCCTGATCTGCGTCTTCTTGGGGATGTGGACCTGCCAGATAAAGAGGATCACGAGAACGCCCAAAAAAGCAAAAAATCCCACCACTCTCGTCTTCGACGGGATTTTCTGTATCTGAACCGCGATTTTGTCTATGGCTATAGCCTGCGCCATTACGCTCCCTTGAAAACTAACTTCAGCTTATATTTATAGATTTCAACTCCCTCTTGTGCGGCCTGTGCTGATTCCAGCAAGAAGACGTCCGTCAATAGCGGTGACGCCTTCAGGTTATCTACAAATCTGACGATATCGTTATTTGTGAAAGCTGTGCCTTCAACGTTTACTTGACCGCTCGACTCAGACAGCGATGTCAGGTTCACGCCCAGCGGCAGTGCCTTGCTAACCTCGTCTAGAAGCCGGACAAGACTGCTCTGGTTTTTTTTCAGCTGTTCGATGACCCCGATCTTGTCAGCAACCTTTTTCCTTTCTTCCTCGACGGTTTGTACTTCCTTGAGCATGTTGTCCTGTTCGCGAACCCGGGCCTCCGCGGCTTCATTGTCCCGCTGCAGCCTCTCAATACGGCTGTTCAGCTGGGTCCAGAAGTACAAAAAGCCGATCCCCGTGAGGACCAAAATCAGCATGCCGAGAACAATTTGCTGCTGAAGCTCGGTTATTTTTTTTGGCGGTTTGCGTTTGGTGGGTAGGAGATTAATCGTGATCATCGGTCTCCAGGCCTCCTTATCGCAAGTCCTACCGCCACGGCGCACTGGGGTCCTGCCTCCTGTAGGGCTGCCGGATTAAACCGCTTAGGGTCGACCTTGACGTTCTTGAATGGGTTCGTGATCTCCACGGGGATTCCTATTCGCTCGGAAAGTGCGTTCGTAAAATTTTTGATTCGCGCGCATCCGCCTGATACCAGCACCCGCGCAACGCTGTCGCTTCCCGTTGTGGACCGGAAAAAATCGAAAGACCGCTGCGTCTCACCCACTATGTCCTCTGTCACCGATGACATCACGCTCGAGGCGTTCTCGGCATCCGCGCCCTCAACGGCCTCTCCCTGCTTGACCCTTTCCGCATCCTCATAACTGAGTCCACACTCTTTCTGGAGCGCCTCGGTGTAGCGGTTGCCGCCGACTGTGATGTCGCGCGTGAAGATTGACACACCGTCTTTCAGGATACTGATATTCATGACCGAGGCGCCAATATTAAGAAGCGCGGTGATACCCGCGCTCATTTCATAGTTGAGCTCATACATGTTAGCCAGCGCAAAGGCGTCAACATCCATGACAACGGGCTCCAGACCAGCCTCCTTCACGAGGTTGATATAGTCGTTTATCTTGTCCTTTTTCACGGCAACAAGGAGGATGTCCGCCTGTCCCTCGGCAGCGCCCGGGCCAAGTTTCTGGAAATCCACGTTCACGTCATCGATAGAGAATGGAATGTACTGTTCCGCTTCCCATTTGATGGATTCGGCAAGCTCTTCTTCAGTAGCATCGGACACTGCGATGCGCTTGATGATGACGGAGCTTCCGGAAACGGATATCACCACTTCCTTCGTTTTCACGTTCTGCGTTGCGAGGAGCTCTTTGATCGCATCAACGACGCGGCCGGCGTCCATGACCGCCCCCTCGACGATCACCTCAGGCGGCAGAGGCACCATGCCGAACTTGACGAGTTGATAGGCCCCTTTGGAGCCTTTCAACTGCACCAGCTTGATGAAGGAGGACCCTATGTCAAGTGCAATCGGTTCTATTTTTCTTGAGAAAAGCATTCTTGCTCCGGCAATACCCAAACTGCATTACGTGGCGTTCTTGCTCTTCATAATTCTTTCGATGCTCTTCAGGTTTCTGTCATCGTACACGCGCCATCCCCGCCAGTCACGTCCGACACCCACAAGGAGACCTTCGCTCTCCCATCTGAAGAGTGTCGCGCGGGAAATATCGAATCGATCGCATATCTCTTTGGTTTTGTATTTTTTAAGACTTTTGCGTGTAACCATTATGCCCTCACTGGATATTTTATGCATAATAGATATACTAAGTATAGTTATGATGATACTTAAAAAGACTTGCTTGTCAAGTTTTTTTCGGCTCTTTTACAGTAAACTTAAGGCCCACGAGATGTTGTGCTCGGCTGGAGGGAAAGGCACTAAATATGGGGGAGGCCGGAAGCTCCTCCCTTGCATTGCAGGGAGAGGGGTCCGGGAATTGTGATGTGCGTCACAAATCAATACGGTAATATGGGCGCTCTCGTGATAAAAAAATTATCTTTCCAGAAGCGCGCACCATAAAAAAAGAGAGGCGCGAAGGCCTCTCCTTGAGACAATGCTTATCGTTCTCCTTAGATGTCCACACCGTGTGGTGTGGCAAACGTACCCGCACGTCTTGCTGCCATATCGAGCAGTACGCGTTCCGTACCGAACCGCCCCGGTTCGTACCTGCGGAGCTTCAGTTTCTCCCGAGCGGTGTCGATGAGCTTCAGCGCCAGCTCAAGGATCTTGCCCGGATCTTCTTCGAAGTAGAATCCGGCATTCACCATGTCCCACCACTTGTTCTCCATTAGATCTTTCAACGTCTTGCTTGCACTCACGGGGGACCCTGCGCCGAATATGATCGGGACACCGGACGCCACGAGGTAGGTGCCGATAGCGATTGCTTTCTCGCTCATCCACTCGGGCGCGATACCGACTGCCGGTAGTCCGCCGATATCATCGCCGAGACCGCCTTCCTCGGCAATCGCCGTAGCTACGGTCAAAATGCGCGAGTTATCCACACAGGATCCCATGTGGAGTATCGGTGGAATACCGATGGCTTCGCAGACCTCACGAAGGCCCTGGCCGGCGTTCTCCATAGCATTCTCAGGTGTCATGTAACCCGCCTTGGCCGACGCCATGGCTGAGCAGCCGGTCTGGACGACAAGCACATCGTTCTTGATCAGTTCGCGAGAAAGGAAGTTATGCATGCTGTCCTGACTGATCCTCGGGTTATTGCAGCCTGCGAGACCGACCACGCCTCGGATGCGACCGGCGATAATGGCGTCATTCAAGGGCCTGAATGAGCCGCGATACTGCCCTCCCTGCATGTACTCAATGTACTCATGAGAGAAGCCCGCGATCAGGTCGGCCGGTCGTACTTTGGCCGGAGACACAAGCTCCTTCTTGCGGTTCGGGAAATTGTCGATGGCTAGCCGCACGACCTTTTTGGCGAGGTCGAGCGCATGATGCTCATCATATTCGATATGGATGGCATCCTTCATTTTCCCTTTTGGCGTCGTCGTTACGATCTTGGTATGAAATTTCTTTGACAGCTGGCCGATAGCGGGCATGATACACTGCACGTCCACCACCATGGCCTCGACCAAGCCCGTGAGGAGCCCGAGTTCTTGCTGCAAAAAGCCGCCCGCTGTGGCAATTCCATGACGGATCAGAATTTCATTCGCCGTACAACACATGCCGACGAGCTTTACCCCTTTGGCCCCCTTCGACTTCGCGTAGGCCTCGATCTCCGGATCCTCTGACGCGATGACCAGCATCTCGGCGAATGACGGCTCGTGGCCGTGTACTACGAGGTTCACGTGATCCTCCATGAACACATCGAGACTGGCATTGGTTCTGACCGGTTTTGGCGTCCCGAAGAGGATATCTGAGATGTCGGTTCCCATCATGGACCCGCCCCACCCATCGGCCAGGGCCGCGCGCATGGCGCCAAGCATGATATTGTTCATTTCCTGATCGACACCCATGGTCGTGCGGTGCAGCATCTCAACACACTCGCGGTCAATTGCCCGCGGTGCGATCCCGAGCTTCTTCCAGATTTCCTGCCGCTTTTTTGGAGCCCGGCCGAGGTACGCAAGCGTGCCGTGCTGCTGGCCAAACTGCTCCAGGAACTTGAGCGCGACCTCTTCGGCCACCTTGTTCACCGACTTCCCCTCGACATTGATGCCGAGATAGCCGGCAACACGGTTCAGCTTACGCACATCCTTCACCTTGAAGTCCTTCGCCTCGCCCCTTCCCACTGCTAGCAAGGTATTCGCCAGGTCTCTCGCATGGTCCGAATGCGCCGCCGTTCCTGCAGCCACCATCCGGGCGAAGTTTCTTGCTGTCACCACCGGCAGCGTCGCACCGCATACACCCTCGGCCTCATCCTCTTTGCCCACGAGGCGGCAGGGACCCATATGGCACATCTTGCAGCAGGCGCCCTGGTGCCCGATGGGGCATGGTTTAAGCTTTTCGGCTCGTTCAAAGGAAGTTTCTATTTTCATCTCTCCGGCATGTTTCAACAGCACTTGTGCGGCCGGGTCAACTGATTTCTGGTCCTCTCTCATAACCGTTTGTTACTCCTTTCCTAAATGGGCTCAGCGTCCCTCTTTTGCTTCCGTACCTGATAATGATGCTTAAAATGCATTTTTTACTGTATACGTCTATCCCTTGAGCACCGGCTGCCTGACAACCATGACCTTGGCCACGCCGGAATCCGACAGCATCCCCTGGTTCATTGCCATGATCAGCCTAGTCGCCGAAATGCCATAGGGCTTTGCGGCTTTGGCAGCCACCGGCTTGAAGGATCCCGCGCCGAGTTTCTTCGCCTTGACCTTTCTGACCGCAGCAGCGACGTCTTTCTGCGTGAAGGCCTTGGCCTTGCTCACCGCCGCTGATATCTTCGAGGCGATCTCCGCTCCGTCCTTTGCCTCTCCCGCTGGCTGTTGGGCCTGGGCAATATTCTTGAGCATGCCATAGGTATTTACAATCGTCCCCTCTTTTTCGTAGAGTGCGGCCATGGGAAGTACCAGGTCCGCTTTTTCCGCGAGCGGCGTGAAATGGCTCGCCTGGACAATGATGAAATCGGACTTAAAATCAGGCTCCATCATGTTCCCGGCAATGTAAAGGGCCTTCATGCCTGACTTCATTTCGCTGTATCCCCTGTCGGCTTTGTTCCCCGTCGCAGCGCCCGGCCCCATCTGCATTACGCCCAGGGAATTCGCCTCCAGCATGAGGGGCACAACGCCTGCGCTCTTAAGAAGCGCTAGGTTGAGTGCCTGAATCGAGGCATCTTCATTTGCAGCAATCCCGGTCCCGATTACAACGACCGGCTGCTTTGCTGCGGCGTAAGCCTTGCCTGCCATCGCGATCGCCTCGGCGGAAACGCCGGATATTGACGCGGCGTTCTCCGCGCTCACCAAGGATTTCTTGAGCGCATCCAGCCCTTTTGCCGAGGAGGTCGCACCCTCGGCGATCGCCGCGCTCATAAGCCCCGCGAGAAGGACTGTATCGGTCCCTTCCGTGAGCTGGAGGTGAATGGCATTCTGATGTGAGGCGAGTTCGATCTTCTCCGGGTTCACGACGATGACTTTTGCCCCGGCCTGGGCCCTTCTGCGGATCATGACCTCCACTTCCTGGAGGGCCTGCTTCTTCTGGGACGGATCGGCGCCGATCAGCACTACCAGGTCAGCTGACTTGAGGTCTGCATGGGACGCGATGTTGATGCCCGCATCGCTGTAGACCGTGCGAAGGGCCGATATCATACCGCCCGCGTACAGCGATGCCGGCGTGCTGATAGCGTCGCTCCCGGTTACTTCACGGGCAAGCGCCCGAACTGCATATGCCTCTTCGTTCGTCAGCGAGCCCGCCGCGATGAACCCGGCGTTCTCACCTGCTTTCCGAAGGGCGTCACCCGCGATAGCAGCGGCATCTTCCCAGGTCGTGGGTATGAGCTTGCCGTCCTGCCTCTTCATTGGCGTGGTGATACGGTTCGCGGCCCTCAGGGAGTCAAAACCGAAACGTCCGATGACACAAATGTAGCCGTTGTCTTCCTTCGCGTTTACCTTCACGATCTTTCCGCCCCTGCTGCTTGTGATCACGCTGCAGCCCGACCCACAGGCAGTGCAGACTGTGTCCAACTTCTCAAGGTCCCACTCCCTACCGTGCTGCCAGCGGTCGCGCTCCATGATTGAGTTCACTGGACAGGCATCGACGCAGCTTCCGCAAAAGGTGCAGCCGGACTCGTGGAGAGGCTTGTCCAGCGCCGTCGTAACTTTGGTGGTGATGCCGCGGCCCATGAAGTCGAGCACATTCGTATTCTGTTCCTTGCAGACCCGCACGCACCTGCCGCAGAGGATGCAGTAGTTGTTGTCGATGGTGATGAACGGGCTTCGGTCGTTCAGTTCGTAGTTAAAGCTCTTCCTGCCGAATGACGACTCCTGAATTTTCAAATCGGCGGCGTACCTCTGAAGGTCGCAGGCTCCTGCCTTGGGGCAGGTCATGCAGTCAAGGGGATGAAACGAGAGGACCAGGTCGGTCACAAACTTCCGAATCTCCTCGACTTTGGGGGTGCTGGTCTGGACCTTCATGCCCTCCTTGGTCCGGGTTGTGCAGGCCGTGATCGGTGCTTTCATGCCCTCGATCTCCACCATGCACATGCGGCAGGCGCCCACGCCGCGTAGCTCCTTGATATGGCAAAGGTTCGGGATATGAATCCCCACGGTCGCCGCAGCGTCCACGAGCGTCATTCCCTCCGGGACCGATACGGTCTTTCCGTCAAATTCCATATTCACCATCTTGGTCGTCATAGCTTCCTCCAGCAAATCAGTTTCGCTCAGTTATAGTGGGTCACACCCAGCAGCTAGCCGCTCGCTCGGAACGGCCGCTGTGTGTAATGCACGATCAATACTTCAAGGGGCAGGTCCCGACAGTATGTTTTACGGGATGCACCGGCTTCTCCTCGCCTGCAAGCGCCGCGTCAGAGATGACCACCGCACCTTCGGGACAGACCTTGATGCACTCACCGCAGTGGGTACAGCGTTTCTGCCTGATCCGGTACGGAGTAAAACCTGTTTTTCCCGGGACCAATTTTTGGCCCTCGATTGCGGAATCCATGCAGACGACGCGGCACTTATCGCACATAGTGCATCTCTCGGGGATGATCTCGTACCGGACCAGTCGGGCACAGACATGATGTGTGCATACGCCTTTGATATGCCTTTGCAGATCCGATTCGAAATCTCTGAGGAAGGCAGCAAGAATATCTGCATGGTCTTTGCCTTTCTTGCACATTCCGCCGTCTTTCACTTCCACGGCAATCCGCTTGAGCAGGGCCGGATAGATATCGAGTCCCTTCCCCTCCTGGATCGCTTCAAGGATCTTGACGGCATCATAGATCCCCAGTTTACAGGGGTGGCACTTGGAACACATGCCGTCCTTGGAATCGTCGTTATAGAAGAACTCCAGCTTGAGCTTTGTGGCCGTCACCGGGCATTTATTTTCTTGCTGCGACATGAGCCCCTCCTTTTTCGATCACAACGGCCTGCGTGGGGCAGACAGAGTAGCAGGCCTTACATTTGGTGCAGTAGTCCTGGTCGATGTAGAACCGGTCCCTCAGCTCCACCACGGAATCAAAGGCGCATGCCTGTTTACACAGCCCGCAGAGGATGCAGTGCTCTGGCAGGATGCGGAAGGTGCCGAGTCCCTGGCATCGCTTGGCGCGGCAGTACTTATCATTCACATGCTCCTCGTATTCCTCGCGGAAGTAACGGATGGTCGAGAGCACGGGGTTCGGAGCGCTGGTCCCGAGACCGCAGAGCGAACCGGCAACAACCATCTTGCCCATCTTCTCGAGCCGCTCGATGTCGCCCTTTTCGCCTCGTCCGGTGGTTATCTTGTCCAAGAGATCATACATCTGCCAAGTACCGATACGGCACGGTGGGCACTTGCCGCAAGACTCACTCTTGGTAAAGGACAGGAAGAACTTAGCCACATCCACCATACAGTCCTCTTCGTCCAGGACCACCATGCCGCCCGATCCCATCATAGAGCCAACGGCCGTGAGCGAGTCGAAGTCAACTGCCATGTCGAGGAACTGGGCAGGAATGCATCCGCCAGAGGGACCTCCGGTCTGAACTGCTTTGAATTGTTTCTCGGGATTCAGCATGCCGCCGCCGATGTCGAAGATGATCTCTCGAAGCGTAATCCCCATCGGCACTTCGATGAGGCCTGTGTTTTTGATTTTGCCGGTTAAGGCGAATACCTTTGTACCTTTCGATTTCTCAGTGCCGATCTTGGTATAGTAGTCCAGCCCCTTCGTGATGATCGTCGGGACGTTGGCAAAGGTCTCGACATTGTTGAGATTCGTTGGCATATTCCAGAGGCCGCCTGCAGCTTCCGAGAGCCTCGGCGGCCGGGGCCGCGGCATGCCGCGTTCGCCCTCGATGGAGGCGATGAGCGCTGTGGATTCGCCGCAGACGAATGCGCCGGCACCTTCTTTGATTTCGATGTCGAAGTCGAGTCCAGAACCCAGGATGTTCTTGCCGAGTAGCCCCATGGCCCGCGCCTGGTTTATGGCCACGCCAAGGTTCTTCACGGCAAGGGGGTACTCATGTCGCACGTAGATGTAGCCGTGTTGCGCACCTATGGCATAAGCATTGATGAGCATCCCCTCGAGCACGGAGTGGGGGTCTCCCTCCATGACCGAGCGGTCCATGAACGCGCCCGGGTCGCCTTCGTCTCCGTTGCACACAACGGCCTTGACCTTAGAACCCGATTTCTTTGTATGCTCCCATTTGAGGCCGGCAGGGAAGCCTGCGCCGCCTCGGCCGCGGAGGCCTGACTTCTTGATGACTTCGATAACCTCGTCGGGCTTCATCTCAGTCAGCGCCTTCGATAAACCGGCATAACCGTCCTCGCGGATGGCATCGTAGATATTGCAGGGATCGACAAATCCGTTCCTGTGAAGAGCAACGCGCTTCTGCTTCTTGTAGAACGGGATGTCCTGCATCTCGATGTTCGGATCGGATAGCGAGAACTCACGGTAGAGCTGCTTGCGGTAGGGCATCCCATGAAGTACAGAGGTGGAGAACAAGGCGGGGATATCGCTCACTTTTACCTTCTGATAGAAGATTTCCTGCGGCTCCTGGATCATGACCGGGCCACGCTGGCAAAAACCTTGGCACCCAGTCTTCACAATCTCGAGCTTCACCTGCTTCTGGGCCGCTTCCTTTTCGAATTGCTCTATGAGTTTTTTGGATCCTGTTGCCTGACAGGCTGTTCCGCAGCAGACGCGCACGCGGTGGGCATCGCTTTGCTTGTGTTCTTCCCGGAGCTTTTGCCGCAGGGCATCGAGATCCTTGACGCTTTCCAACCGTTTATACGTGAGTTCCATGTTCACTCCTCACTGTACCGATGATGTCATCAACCATTTTTGGAGTCAATTCTCCGTAAAGGTCTTGATCGTTGATCGTGGCAACGGGCGCAAGGGCGCAGCACCCTACACACCCGACAGTCTCGAGCGTGACCGAAAGGTCTTTCGTGGTATCGCCCTCTTTGATCCCGAGTTTGTTCTCCATCTCGGTTAGCACCGCCTTGGCTCCCCGCACGTGGCATGCGGTACCCATACAGACCTTAACGATGTTCCTGCCCCGGGGCTTAAAGTGGAAATGCTTGTAGAATGAAGCTACGCCGTAGACGTTCGTCAGGGAAAGTGACATCCTTTCCGCGATCATCTTCATCGCCTCCTCGGGCAGATAACCTACCTTCTCCTGGACCCTTTGGAGCACTGAGATGAGAACACCACGCTGGCCTGCGGTGTCCTCGAGGACAGCATCAACTTTTTTAAGATCGTCTTGCTGGAGCACGGTCACAACCTCCCCCATCCTCAGTCATTATATGCGGACAAGCCATAACTTCGGATTATAGTAATTTTTCCGGGATATTGCCACACCGCAGGCTATGTTACTTTTTGTAACCTGACTTGGCAAGATCAAAATATACTCAAATTTGACTTTCTTTCGTGGAGGGTGCATATTAGCAACCGAACGGTAAAAAATCAAGCGAAAATAACATTAATAAATTTCATAAGAAAATTATATTTCTCTATCCTTAGGCAGTGAACTGGGAAGGATATTCGAAGTCGGATACAACGCCGAGCCCGTGTTTGACAGTCATCAATCCTCTTGCTATCATCTTTACAGGCAATACACCAAGGAGAAGTCATGAGTATCCTCGCAATGATACTCGCCGGTGGCAAGGGAGAGCGGCTTCATCCTCTCACTATCCATCGCGCGAAGCCCGCTGTACCCTTTGGCGGTATCTACCGGATCATTGATTTTACACTTTCGAACTGCATCAACTCGGGAATCCGTAAGATCGCCGTGCTCCCGCAGTATAAATCTCTGTCTCTCGACAAACACCTGCGACTCGCTTGGAACTTCTTCTCCGGCGAACTGAACGAATACATCATATCAGTACCTCCCCAACAGCGGGTCGGGGACCGTTGGTATCAGGGAACCGCCGATGCCATCTACCAGAATATCTACATGATCGAGAAGGATGCCCCAGACCACCTGCTCGTCCTGGCTGGAGACCACATTTACAAAATGGACTACGCTGAGATGTTCAGGTTTCACAGGGAGAAGCAGGCAGACGCCACCGTCGCCGCGATCGAAATGCCGCGAACAATGGCATCATCATTCGGAGTCATCGAGGTGGATGAAGACTGCCGCATCATCGGATTCGAAGAGAAACCCAAGGACCCCAAACACATACCTGGACGACCCGACGTGGCGTTCGCATCCATGGGCATCTACCTGTTCAACACCAAGAAGGCTATTGAACATCTGGAATTCGACGCGCTGCAGGACACTGCGCACGACTTCGGCAAGAACATCATCCCTCAGATGTTCAAGACCGACCGCGTCTGTGCGTATAATTTCAAAGATGAGAACAAGAAGGAGGCGAAATACTGGCGTGATGTCGGGACCATCGACGCTTACTGGGAAGCCAATATGGACCTGGTGAGCGTAGATCCGCAACTCAACCTTTATGACAATGCCTGGCCCATCCGCACATACCAAGCGCAGAATCCGCCGGCCAAGTTCGTGTTCGCCCAAGAGAAGAAGGGCGGGAGACTCGGCATCGCCCTGGACTCGATCGTCGCGCATGGATGCATCGTGAGCGGCGGCCGTGTGCAAAACTCGGTGCTGTCGCCGAACGTGCGTGTCAACAGCTACAGCGAAGTGCGCGATTCAATCCTCATGGAAAACGTGGACATCGGCAGACACTGCCGCATTCGGAAGGCCATCATTGACAAGGACGTAACGATTCCTGCGAGAAGCGAGATCGGGTATGACCACGAGGAAGACAAGAAGCGATACCATGTGACACCCTCGGGCATTGTGGTGATTGCAAAAGGAACGGAAGTGTCAGACGAAGCGGGAGTAAATCTGGCGGAAGAGGCCGTATGACCCCTGCGCAAAGCCGGGACAATCGCGGACAATCCGACAATAACGAGCCGCGGACCTGCACGAACGGCGGTGACTAGAATTTATACGGGCGGATGGACACTTTCATCCGCCTTTTTGCTGAATCGAAGAGAACTATTATTCATCTCCAGCCACGTCAGGGCATACAGTCTATGACGCGTTTGAATAAGCGGGAGGTCTTAACTGATGCAGCTTACTCCGGAAGCCATCGAATCCATCATGAAGCATACCATCGCCGAATATCCTTCCGAGTGCTGCGGTATCGTGACCGGCGCGAACATCGTTCTGCGAGTCCATACCCTGGTGAACATTCAGGATAGGCTGCATTCCGAAGACCCGGGGGCTCACCCTCGCACAAGCCGCGAGGCCTATGCCGTGGACCGCAACGAGGTCGAACGGATCATTCGCGAGGCAACAAATAGAAACGAATCGATTCTCGCCTTCTATCATTCTCACATAGACTGCGGGGCCTATTTCTCCGCGATGGACAAGGATGTCCAGACTGTCTTCGGCGAGCCCGAGTTCCCCGACGCCGTGCATATCGTGGTGTCGGTGCAACAGGGCGTCATCCACGATATCAAGGGATACCTCTGGGACGGCAGAAAGAAGGATTTCGTGGAGGTGGCGGTTCGGTAAGTACCGTTCCACCTGCTCGCCTTGACGGCTCAGCTGGTGATGGGGTCCAGCGTGATCTCGACGCGGCGGTTCCTTGCCCGGCCTTCCGCAGTATTATTGCTTGCGACGGGTTTTTTCTCACCAGAACGGATGGCCGCCAGCCGCTCCTTGGCCACACCCCTGTTATGAAGATACAGGGCTACCGTGGCAGCGCGTCTTTCCGAAAGTTTCTGATTATAGTCAGCGGGACCGGTACCCCGGATACATAAATCCACAATCTTCTTCATAATCCGGGTGTGCAGCATCCGCAAACGGGAGCAGCAGCGGCTCTCAGTACTTTAGTGGCCTGACCCGGGAATCTCGGACTTCAGGTTGTAGAGCATAACACGACTCGGAAGCTCTTGGCAACTGGAGCTGTGAGCGAAGGAGGCCGCGGTATACATTCAGGAAAAGCTACCGGTCTTCAAAAATAGGAAAAACGCTATTGCAAACAGGACCTTAGAGAGAGGAGGGAGGGGATTCCCCGCAGGTAAGTCGAGACCGATATATTCCGTTGATGACCGGAAAATCGATGCTCACCTCAATAGGTAGGAAACTGTCGCTACAGAGGATGATACTAGTCCGCCAATGCCTAGAACCCGGTGTTCGCACCACCTATCGGCGTTCAGACGACAAACTGGCGAAAAACCAGATTTTAAAAACAGGGGCGTCGGCCAATAGCAATGATGAAAAGCAGCGATAGGCCGGCGGCGGAGAAGTGGGCTACGCTCTAGGGGGCGAAACTTCGTGAGCAAGCACCCTGACATCTTTCTGGAAAGGTTTTTATGGCCTCCCCGGGAGAACTGGCCAGTAAGGCCCTTATTGCGGTTTTTCCTTCCCTTTACGATAATCTCCAAACGCTTTTTCCAGGATCCGGCCGAGCCTCCCCGACGTCACATCCTCATCGATCTTCCTGTCCCAGCGCGCTGTCTCGAATGACTTAAACCACGCCCGGAATTCAGCGAGTTGTTCCGGTGACAAGCCGGTTACAGCTTTTGCTAGTTCTTTGACCGTGATCATTCGCTCACCTCTGCTAGAATATCTAGTCCCCCTGACCCGCCTTCGTGATACATTTTATCATGTCGCCCTCTTCATAAGATTGAAGAGCCGACTCGTTGTAAGCCGTTTCTTCTCTACTGAGCGTCAGCCTCGTTCAAACTGGTTGATGTCCTCGGGCATCCTGCTCCGAATCGAAAACATTTTCGCAGAACCCCGATAAGAATTAAGATACTATAATCGGGGCGAAGGGTCAAGGGGCAAAAGAAACCGGACAAAAGATAAATGCGACGCGGTCCGCGGCAAAAGGCCGTCAGCCCATCACATGAAAAAAACAAAGAAATAACAAGGGGATTTGTCAATCAAAGACTGGGTTTGAGAACGGATGAATCAAAAATGACGAATCAACTACCCTATTGTGCGCATGTTGTCTTCCAGCGGCCTCCTTGGCCTCGCCGATGGGTTCTCGCTGGGCCTGCCTACCGGCAGGAGTGCTACAATCGACTTCTCTTTGCCGAACCCCAAAA
Organism: Nitrospirota bacterium; assembly: GCA_035623825.1. Lineage (GTDB taxonomy): Bacteria > Nitrospirota > UBA9217 > UBA9217 > UBA9217 > DASPSR01. The sequence goes on along the minus strand of DASPSR010000007.1, from coordinate 214,085 downwards.
GCCGTTCAAATGCCTCCTGCGCCACAATCGGCCCCGTCATCCAGCACGAACCGTAACCAAGCGCGTGGATGGCAAGAAGCATGTTCTCGATGGCAGCCGCGACGCTCTGGAGCCCGGGGAGGGGCCGGAGTCTCCTGATGTCTTCCGGAGAATAGCCCATCTTCGCGAGCAGCCGGTCCGTTCCGGCATCGTAACCCTCCATGAGCACGGTAATCACCACGGGGGCGTTCTCGAAGAAGGTGTAATAGGTATTCTTGTACGCCGCGAGCCGCTGGGCCTGCTGCTCGTTATCAGCATAGGGGATCATCCGGTCGACCATTTGGCGCACTGCTTCGGCCATTTGTTTTAACACGGTCCGGTTCTTCACAACGATGAACCTCCAAGGCTGGGTGTTGTTCGCCGAGGGCGCAAGACTTCCTGCATCGAGAATCCTTTTGATGTCTTCGTCGGGAACCGGCGTCTGCTCGAACCGTCGTATGCTTTTTCTTCCCAGAATAGCTTCGAAGAGGTCCATACTTAATTAAGCCGCACCACGGTAGCACGTGGTCACGAAGTAAACCAAATATTCAGGACTAATCACGGCTGTGTTTTCCCGATATCCTGTTGTTTCGGCGGTAAAGGCAGTTTCCTACACCATCCCTGCCAAGTCGCGAATCAGTTTCTCTGAGTCCTTCCATCCCAGACAGGGATCGGTGATGGACTTGCCATAGACGTTCTCCGTCACCTTCTGGCTGCCCTCCTCGATGAAGCTCTCGATCATGAACCCTTTGATCATTTCTGTGAGCAGCCGCGAATGTTTACGGCTCTGCATGACCTCCATGGCGATCCGAGGTTGTTCGGCGAATTTTTTGTTCGAATTGGAGTGGTTCGTATCTACAATGATGGCTGGATTGTTGAATCCCCGCTTTCTGTATGCTTCTGCAAACCGCATGAGGTCCTCGTAATGATAGTTGGGAACGGTCACGCCATGCGGATCAACAGCGCCCCGCAGCACTGCATGGGTAAGGGGATTACCGGTTGTTTTCACCTCCCACCTGTTGTAGCTGAAGATATGAGGTGCCTGGGCCGCCTGAATCGAATTCAGTGTCACTTCCATGTCGCCTGAGGTGGGATTTTTCATACCCACAGGAACGTCCAGGCCGCTGCACGTCAGACGATGCGCCTGGTTTTCCACGGAACGGGCTCCGACGGCCACATAGCTCAGGACGTCCTCGAGGTAAGGATAATTTCCGGGATAGAGCATCTCGTCGGCTGCCGGAAGATGCGATTCTCCTAAAGCACGGAGGTGCATCTTCCTGATGGCCTTGATGCCTTCGACGATATTCGGCTCTTCCTGCGGGTTCGGTTGGTGGGCCATCCCCTTATATCCGATGCCTGTCGTGCGGGGCTTATTGGTATAGATCCGGGGAATGATGACAATCGTGTCTTTCACCTCAGCCTGGACCTTTGCCAACCGCGAGATATAATCGCAGACAGCTTCTTCATCGTGTGCCGAGCAGGGCCCGATGATGAGCACAAACTTGCCGCTCTCGCCAGTGAATACGGCCTTGATCTCCTGATCGCGCCTCTTCTTGATAGCCGTTAGGTCCCGGTGAAAAGGCATGGCCGAGAGGATTTCATTCGGCTTAGGAATTTCCCGGATGTACTTGAAGCTCATGGATTTTTTATGGACCTCCTAGTTCATGTGCCGCTTCCCCTATCGCACGACTGGCATGCAGTATAAAATCCGTCACCTTCTAAGTCAAGGCAAAAAACAGGCTATACTGACAAGCGGAAGGCTTTATCCCGCCCATACCGCAAAAACCTCTGGTTTTTTTTATCATAATATTGTATAAATGGCTTGCAATGGCAAAGAAATCCCCGGCAAAAGGAAGATCGAAGGGCAAGGGCAGTAAATATGATCGGTGGATTGCGATCGGCATTATCCTGACCCTGGTCGTAATCGCGCTCTCGCTCTGGGGACCTCTGCGCAGGTCCCGGACCAGCGAGGAAGGGAAACCCGCTCAGCAGGTAAAGAAGCTGGCGCCTGCGCCCAAAAAACAATTAACGGCGGAAAAACCGGAAAAGAAAAAGCAGCCAGAAAAGGGAGAACAGAGGGAGGCGACGCAGCGCGACGAGGTTGCCGTTGTCAAGCCGTCTGAAAAGCCTGCGCTCGTCGCCATAGTCATCGACGATCTGGGTCAGGATGTAAAGCCGGCACGAGAGATTCTGTCACTCCCCGCTAAGGTCACTTTCGCTGTTATGCCCGGCTTGCCCCAGTCTCGGAAGGTTGCGGAACTTGCAGAGCAAAACAACCGCGAGGTGCTGCTGCATCTGCCAATGGAGTACCGGGGCAGGAACGGAAAACCGGCACCCGGCATGCTGCGCTCCGATATGACGCCCATGGACTTTCTGAACACTATCAGTGATGACGTGGCGTCAGTTCCTGGCGCAGTGGGCGTCAACAACCACGAGGGATCGTCCCTCACCGAGAATAAAGAGGCAATGAAGTTCCTGATGGCCGAACTCAAATCACGGGACCTTCTCTTCCTCGACAGCCTCACGAGCCCAAAGAGCGTTGCCTATGCCACAGCGAAGGAATTCGGCGTGAAAGCCGCGAAACGAGATGTGTTTCTCGATAACGAAAGCGATAACGAGGAGTATATCCGCAAGCAGCTCGATGAACTTACACGCATCGCGAAAGCACACGGCTGGGCCGTCGGGATCGGCCACCCCCATCCGGCTACGATCAATGCGCTCCGCTCGTGGATCGCCGAAGCGGACAAACTGGGGATTACGATCGTCCCCGTTTCACGGCTTATACAGTAAAAAAACGTTCGGAATCAGCGCGCATGGTTACGATATGCAGGTTTCCGCGGTTCTCGGCCACTGCACCTGACCCCTTTGCGTTATAGACGATTTACACCTCTCAATCATGCTCACCCTCGGGATAGAAACGTCATGCGATGAAACTGCGGCCGCTGTCCTCCGCGACGACAAGGTCCTGTCGAGCATCGTATCCTCGCAAATCGATATCCATAAAAAATATGGCGGCGTGGTGCCAGAGCTTGCGTCCCGGGAACACCTGAAGAACATCATGTTGATTGTCCGCGAAGCGATGACAAACGCATCGGTATCGCTCAGTGACATCGGACTTGTTGCTGTCACGTATGCGCCCGGCCTTATCGGTTCGCTGCTTGTCGGTGTCTCAGCGGCAAAGGCCATCGCTTATGCTTTAAACATCCCCCTCATCGGCGTGCATCACGGCGAGGGGCACATTCTCGCCGCTCACATCGAATATCCCGAAATCGGCTATCCCTACATCGCGTTGCTCGTCTCCGGCGGGCACACCGCGCTCTATCAAGTCAAAAATCTCGGAAACTACCGCCTTCTGGGTCAGACGAGGGATGATGCCGCAGGCGAGGCCTACGACAAGGTGGCGAAGCTGCTCGGACTGGAATATCCCGGAGGCCCGGTGATCGACCGCCTCGCACAGGAAGGGAATCCCGATGCTGTTAAATTTCCGCGCGGCCATTGTGAAGGATTCGATTTCAGCTTCAGCGGTCTCAAGACCGCTGTTAGAAATCATATAGCTCTCTTCACGAGCAAAGACCAAGGCATCGATCCGATATTAAATATCAAGGATATTGCCGCAAGTTTTCAGAAGACAGTGGTTGACATCCTGACGCAGAAGACATTCCAGGCAGCCAGAGAAAGCGGGGTGGATAAGATTGTCGTGGCGGGAGGGGTAGCTGCGAACAATTCGCTCAGGACCCGCATGAAGGAACAATCGGACAAATACGGCCTGGCGCAGTTTCTTCCCAGAATGGACCTCTGCATCGACAACGCCGCAATGATCGCGCTCGCGGGATATCTCCACTATCAGCGTGGTGAGAAATCGGGCCTTGACCTGAATCCGCGTGCCAGCATGCCTCTGTAATGTATCGCTTTGCGTCGTGAAGCCTAGTCCTTCGGGACGGGGATATAAGGCGAGTGAAATTATTATGCTGCAAACAATGCACTAGTCTGCTGCATTAAATACACTTGCTCTTTGACAACCAGTATGCGGCTGCTGCACGGAGGCGAAAGCTGAAGACAACCCAGGGACAGCAGAGCAACGATAATCATGACAATCTGCCGTAAGCCATGGGCCATGAAAAAACAAGGTGGGGAGAAATCTCAGCCTTTTTGCTTCCACGCGCATCTCTCTGCAACATAGAGATGGCATTAATATAAAAAAGCCCTGCAGTGATGCAGGGCTTTCGAAGTGGTTATTTATAATATTTTTTTCGCAGTATGATTATTGAACTTTTGACACGTTCGCTGCCTGAAGGCCTTTAGGGCCCTTCACAACCTCGAACGTAACTTTATCTCCCTCGTTCAGAGACTTGAAGCCGTCTCCGGTGATGGCCGAAAAGTGTACGAATACATCTTCGCCGTTGTCCTGCGTGATAAAGCCAAACCCCTTACTGTTGTTGAACCACTTCACTACTCCATTTGCCATTCTGTTTCTCCTCTGCTTCCTTATGAAATTTATCCGGGAATTTTCCCGGACGAATAAAGCATACAGTATTTCACCACGTCATGTCAAGCTCATAATTTAAAAACCCGTTGCAGATCATTCAATTGAAGATTTTACTCGAAGCTAAAGGTATTGAACGTCTTAACTGCCGATGCCTCTCAGAAGTCGTGAGCGAAACGGACCGCTTTGCTGACCGGCAGCCTAAGGGGATGATTTTTCTCCTTCAGCATTCCTTTCCATCATTGTCAGATAGTCTATGAAGGTCTTGAGCGGCGCCCGGTCCTCATCCGTCAAACCCGTAAACTCCACCCCTATTTCATAGAGCGCCTGACCCTTGGCTCCCGCCATCCGGCATGAAGCAACCCTTCCGATAAAATTGACGGGATGGTCGGCCTTGAGAGACAACCCCATGGGGACCATGCTTTCCATCCCCAGGGCCTCCTCGGTTTGGATGAGCATGCCGCTTAGGCTGATCTCTTTCACCGTGAACTGGGACGGAAAGCTCAGGGTATGCTCCTCGGGAGTGGTGATGTAAAATCTTACCGCGAGCCTCCGATCAACCACCGCCGGCGCTTGCTCCTTTTTGTGCTGCTCAATGGTGTTCAGGAAATCGGCAATCTTATCCGGGGCGACGTCTTTAAACATCATCCCCGCCGTGTATATGGGGACCCTCTCCCCGTCGCATCGTTCCTCAATCGTGCTTAATTCGCAACGGACGATAACGCCCTTCACATCGATACGCTTCCCCTTGTCCCCCAGCTTGATCACATATTCCTTGCCGACATTCAGCCTCCTGTCCGTCTTCAGGGCGATTCCGCCGAGACTAATGTCAATGATGTCCACTTTCTCGGCTAAGATCATCTTGCCGTTTATTTCCATTACATCCAATCTGAATCTCTTATACCGCCTCATGTCCTGCATTCCCTGTCCCCTCCACTGGTCGCTGCTTCTCGGGCCGGTCATCGGGCCGCAAGAGGCGCGTACATGGCCCCTCTCTGTGCTCCCCGCCCTTCCCGAGGGATATTCGGCCGCCAGATCAAACGAAAGAAGAACATATGTCCGGGAGAATAATTCTGCACCTATTCCCGGATATATTCACCCGCATTGAAGACCCTTTTTTCTCTGCGCTTCGCGGGGGAAAATGACCGTGACAAATGCCCTTGCCGGCAGATGATCTTGCCACACTGATTAAAGAGACAACGCATCTCATCCCCCAGAACTAGACCGGGCCCCCTGATATGCTCTTGCCTGATGAATGAACGCTTCGAGGCGCGTGATGGTCTGAGAATCCCTTTGGCCTTCGTAAGCGATGTTCAGAAGGGGGATGTTGTTGTGGTCCTCGCGCACCCTCTTCAGTATGGCGATTGCGATCGTGCCGGGCATGCACGTAAACGGCATCACGTTTATGATACCCGAGGCGCCCTTGTTGATGTAGTCGATGGCCTTGCCTACTGACAGCACGGCCTCGCCCTCGAATGAGCGATGGATGTACGGCATGGCCCTCCGCAAGGTTTGCTCGATGCTCGGCTCATGCAGGCTCCTCATGCTCCCGTTAAACCCGCTCAGGAACCGGCGTTCGTCCTTCCGCTGTACCCTTTCCGTCATGTACGCCTTGAGCAGAGACTTCCATGAGCGTGTCATCTTTGCCGATACCTTTGCCGTTTCATTGACGTACAGCAGCCATTCTGATATGGGCGCGACCCAGGCCTCGCCACCGAGCCGTTCTATCTGGTTGACAATATCCTCGTTGCTGAATCGATTTGAGCGGATGTAGATCTCGCCCACAATCCCGATGACCGGTTTCTGGCGTTCGGTTATCTCCACGGAAATGAAATCTTCATACGCCTGTCGCAGCACGGGAAGAAGATCTGCCCTGTTCTCGATGGCAGCTGTCACTGCAGTGAGGGCAGTTTGGTACACCTGGTCCGTTCGGCCTTTCTGCTTCTCGTATGGCCTGTGTTCCCAAAGCGCCTTCTGGAGAAGGTCCACCGCGAGAGCCCCGCGCCAACTCATGAGCACAAAATCCTTATCCAAGGCACGCACGTCGCTGTGCAAACTTTCATCTTGCATGGGCGAAAGGATCGCCACCTGACTCATCCCGATCCGATCAAGCACCTGACGGTGGTAGCGATGGTACTGACCGAACCTGCACGGACCTTTGCCCGTCGGCATAAAAAACGCGCTCCTGCTGGGATCGAATCCAGACCTTCGCGTGGCCTTGATCATATCACCGGTTGTGAGGGCGAGAGGATAACATTCCCTGCCCGAACTGAATTCCTTGCCGATCCTCACGGTCTCCTCATCGGATTCAGGCAGCACTTCCGCTTCGACGCCGCAAGCACGGAACGCCGCGGCGAGAGCGCTGGCATGGTCCGTCATGGGCGGCAGGAAGACCTTCTTAGTGCGGGGCGAGCCGTTCGATTTAACTGGAGCCGTCCTGAGCTGTCTGGATTTTCCCGCATTGTTAAGGCTGTCCATGAATGCCTCGATCCTCGTAAGTGCGCCGGCGTCCGCGCTATGTTCATCAATCTCAAGCTGGAGGAACGTCTTTTCACCCATCTCCTGCCTGAAAAAATGCGTGATGAAAGAATCCGGGCCGCACCCGAAATTCGTGATATACACAGGGTACAGACCGTTGCGCTCCCGTATAAGCCTGGCTGCAGCCAGGATCTTCTGTCCCGATCTCCAGTACATCGCCTCAAGGCCAGACATGTCCGCGGTGTGAAGCGGGAGGAAATCCATGGGAATGGCCTGAACCCCCAGGTCCCGTATCTTGGACGGGAGGTTCATGTTCACACCATAGTCGCAGGTATTGTAACTCCGCCCGACGAGCACCAGTGCCTTCTGGCCCGGTTGCATCCCGGACAGAACCGAGTTCCCACGCTCCGCGATGGCCCGGTGAAATGCTTCCTGTGCACGCCATGCGAGCCGCTGCGCACGGCTCACCACCCCGGCGCTTTTTCCGAGTGCCGCTCCGAGCGTTTTCATGCTTCTATTGAAGTAGCGTCTGTCCTGGAGATATAGCACCGGTTCCACCGTTTTGATATTGCTGAGCCGCAAGGAAGCGCGCGCAATATACGGCAGGGCCTGCGCGTAAGGGCAGGCCTGCGCGTTATCCCTCCTTCCGTTAGAAACCGGGAACCGGATAAAGCTCGGCAGGAACAGGACGTCAACTTTTTTATCGAGAAGGTCTTGGATGTGTCCGAGGGCGACCTTTGATGGGAAGCACGTCTCGGCGACCGTGGCCTCGAGCGCACGGTTGATCAGCGTCCGGTTCGTGCGCTCGGACAGGACGACACGGAACCCCAGCTCCGTAAAAAATGCTCGCCAGAACGGCAGGTAGTCGTTCACGTAGAGCATCTGCGGGATGCCTATGCTCGGCGCGTTGTCCACACGCATCCGAGAGGGTCCCCCTGCCATGATCAGTTTCTCGCGCTCCGCAAACAGATCGGGCAACGCGCACGCAGGTGATGATTTTTTTTTGACGTCGTATTTCTCGCAACGACTCCCGTAGAATAGCGGTTTCTCTCCGTCAAAGCTTACCCTGCGGATGTCGCACCGGTTCGCGCATTCGGCGCACTCAAATGTCGAGATGCTGTACGCACGCCTGCTGAGGTCGAATCCCTTGAACCCGCTCCTGCCGGTGCCCTCGCGCATTGCGAGAATGGCCGCACCGATCGCTCCGGTGACCTCGTGGTGCGGAGGAACGGTGATTGATTTACCGGTTATCTGTTCGAACGCAGCAATAACGGCTTTGTTCGCTGCCACTCCACCCTGAAAGAAGATCCTTTCTCCGACCTTTTTCCCTGCCACTACCTTGTTTAGATAGTTGTGGGCAATGGAATAGGCAAGGCCGGCGGTCAGCTCTTCAACACCGGCGCCCTTGCTCAGATAGTGCACGAGATCCGACTCCATGAACACGGTGCAGCGCTCTCCGAGCTCGCACGGAGAGGAAGCGCAGAACGCCCGGGCCTCGAACTCCTGTTTGATCCGGATGCCGAGCCGTTCGGCCTGCTCTTCGAGGAAGGACCCTGTTCCTGCCGCGCAGGCCTTGTTCATCTCGAAGTCCACTACCGCCCCGTCCCGCAGGCTGATGTACTTGGAATCCTGTCCACCGATCTCGAAGATGGTGTCCACAGCAGGATCTATCGCAGCAGCAGCCGTTGCCTGCGCCGTGATTTCGTTCCTGACCACATCCGCGCCAATCATGTCGCCTGTAAGGTATCTACCCGAGCCCGTGGTTCCCGCGCCTGCGATTTTCACCTGAGAACCGACCTCTTCGCCCACCTCTGCCAGTCCTTGTTTCACGGCTTCGATCGGCCGGCCGGCCGTAGGCAGATACCGCTTAGAAAGGACGCGCATCCGATTGTCGATAACCACCACATTGGTCGAAACAGACCCCACATCCACGCCGAGATACCCTTCGATCAGGCCGTCCTCTCCGAGGACAGCGTCCTGGTCCGGATTCGGCATGACGCCTGTGGGCTTCTCGAGTGGACGTACTCCTCTCCGATCATGCCGCTGTTCTGCCGACAAGTGGGCGGCGAGCGCGGAACCACCGCGGTATGGAACCGTACGCTCGGGACGCTGGATGACCATAAGCGCGGCACCGATTGCCCCGGAGGTATTGAAGTGCTCCGGAACCGTTATTTCTGATTCGGCCAGTTTTAGGACTTCTCGGAACGCCCTGCGCATGCCGAGGTTGGCGGCCACGCCGCCAAGGAAAAGAAGCGGTGCCGAAAAGCTCTTCCCTTTCCCGACTGTGGCCTTGAAGTTCCTCGCCATGGCGTAGCATAGTCCCGCCACGATATCATAATCCGGCGTGGCGATCTGCTGCAGGTGAATCATGTCGCTCTTGGCAAAGACGCTGCACCGCCCCGCCACACGGGGGGGGATTTTTGACTGAAGTGCGATACGGCTGAATTCTTCTATGGAAAGGTGAAGACGTGACGCCTGTTGATCAAGGAACGATCCCGTCCCGGCTGCGCAGGCCGTGTTCATGGAAAAATCCTCTACTTTGACGCCGCAGGAGGACTGATCGGCAACAAGGCTTATGAGCTTCGCATCCTCCCCCCCCATCTCAATCACGGTCCTCGTGCGAGGGTGAAAGTGACCGGCGAAAACGGACTGGGCGAGGATCTCGTTGATGAACCGCGCGCCGATGATGTCGGCAATCGGTTTCCCTCCGCAACCGGTGATACCCGCCGACCGGATCGTGGCTTCAGGGAATTGTAACGAAAACGCGGAGAGGGCGCCTACAAGTGTATTGACAGGATCCCCCTTGATGCGGATATAGGTCGTGTCGAGAACGGTACCGTCCTCATCAAGAACCGCTGTCTTAACGGTTACGGAACCAATATCGATACCGATAATATAATCTCTCTGCATAAGTGCCGCTCCTGATCCTGCATGAGTTGATTTAACTTGCGGTTTACGACAGAATGCTGCGATCGTTGACCAAACGTGCGCGATTTAACCGTTGCAACCGTTCTCATTTCACACGAGCATCATTGCGGCGAACAACGGAGATCAGATGTATCTGAAGCAATTACCATTATAATAAGAACAAAGGTGACAGTCAACACTAATGCTTGCCGATTCCCCGTCAAACTGAGGTATTCAAAAAACCTTGACCCCAAGGTACAAGGATTTAGATACAAAAATACAAAATCATGGTATAATGCCGGTAACGTGCTGCCATTTTCCCCAAGGGAATGTTATGATGAACCCTCCCGGCGATATAACGGATATGAAAATACCCTCGCTTTTCCAGGGACTGCGCACGGAGAAAAAAACCGGCACGGTCGTGTTCGAGCGAGACGAGGTCGTTAAAAAGGTCTATTTCAAGGAAGGCGACATCATCTTTGCCTCGTCCAGCCTAGCGGAGGACAGCCTTGGAGAATATCTGCTCCGGGCCGGCACTATAACCAAAACACAATACGATGCATCCATGGAGGCTCTCAAGAAATCAGGGAGAAAACACGAGGCTGTTCTCATTCAGCTCGGCTTTATCTCGCCGCAGAATCTCGTCGCCGGCGTTAAGGACCAGGTCAAGCATATCATTCTCAGCCTGTTCGGCTGGCGTGAAGGTCGGTATACCTTCGAGGAAGGCTCGCTGCCGCAGGCAGACATCGTACCGCTCCAGATGAGCACCGGAAACCTAATCCTTGAAGGTTTGCGAGGTGTCGACTGGCAGCTCGTCCGCAAATCGCTCCCACAGCTCAAAACGGTGCTCCGCCCGTCCCAAGACCCATCGCAGCTTTTTCAGGGCGCGGATCTCACCCCGGACCAGATGGCGATTCTTTCGCTCATCGACGGCAAGAAGAATATCGAGGAGCTCTGTTCACATTCCGGCATCGGTGACTTCAACACGCTCAAGGCGGTGTATGTCCTCCTCGCGCTTAGAATGGTCGAGCCCGGTGAAATCAAGACCGAGGAGGAAAAGAGCTTCGCGCGCGAGATTGTGCGCGAGACAGTAAAGGCAAAAACGACCTTAGAACAAAAGCCGGTTGAACCCGAGCGTCCATCACCTTCTGCTACGAAAGAAAGGATACAGAAGGCGTATCAAGATATGGAATCCCAGGACCATTACCAGGTGCTTGGCGTGGACCGCAACGCCACCGCACAGGTAATCAAGAAGGCGTACTTCAAGCTCGCAAAGCTCTATCACCCAGACAGGCACTTTGACCCTGAGATGAGCGACCTGAAGCCGAAACTAGAAGCGCTCTTCATGAGGATCCACAAGGCATATGATATGCTCCGCACACAGGACGCGCGAGATCAGTACTCCAGAAACCTGAGCAAAACGGGGAAAAGGTCCGGGGCGGAACAGCAGGCACCAGAGAAAGCGGCCCAGAAGGAGTCCGCCGTTAACCAGTATAATGAAGGGATGAGGCAGTTTAAGTCAGGGAACTTCTGGGGAGCGGAAGAGGCCTTCCGGTGGGCTTCCCGTCTCGATCCGGGAAATCCGCGGTTCCTGTTCTATCAGGGGCTTGCCCTGTCCAACATGCCAAGGAGGCGCCATGAAGCCGAGGAGCACTTCAATAAAGTGATCGAGATGTCACCGGGCAGACTGGAGTATTATATGGAGCTCGGGAATTTTTATCTAAAGAACAATCTCAAGGCCAAGGCCCTTGCCGTATTCAACAAGGCTCGGGACAGGGGGCTCGACTCTGCGCAGTTGAGGCAGGCAATCGCTGCCGCGGCAAGCGAAGGAGAAGTGAAGAAAGAAAAAGAGCTGGACAAGGGATCTAAGGGCGGCATCTTCAGCAGGATCTTTAAGGACAACAAATAGTGCCACTGCACCGAACACCCTGCCATACTATTTTGATTTTAACCGGGCAATCTCTTCTAACCGGCAATCTGCTTCGTGCGTTCTTCCCTCTTTCAAAAGACTGATGACATCTGCATCCGCGATGGCCTGAAAGATCTCTCTGCGAGCGGCCTCATCCTTGACTTCATCCAGGACACGGGCGCGAAACACTGACATCTTTCGGAGAAACACCTCATACTCATGACCATACCGTTCCTCGATTTCCCTGCGGATCTTTTTCGACAGCGCGGGGCTCACGCCGCTCGTCGAAACAGCGATCAAAAGGTCACCGCGCTCTACTACCGACGGTACGATGAACGTGCTTTCGTCAGGCGGGGCGGCTACATTCACGAGGATATGCCTTTTTCTGCAAAGCCTGCCTATACCAGCGTTCACCTCCGGGGAATCCGTAGCTGCTATGACGAGAAGATCGTCGGCTAAGTCTTTTTCATCGAACGTTTTCGGGATGTGGGCTATCTTGCCCGATTGCGACAGTTCCTGCAGTTTGGCCGTGAGCGAAGGGCTGATGACCCTTACCTCGGCGCCCGCTTCAAGTAAGGAGAGCGCCTTGCGCTCGGCTACCTGTCCTCCGCCGGCAACCACGCAGGGCCGTTCTCGAAGATCAAGGTAGACAGGATAGTATTTCATTTTGTCCGGAGTCTTGCTATGAGAGGCCTGACTTCCCTCTGCATGGAAGGGTATTTCTTCACGAGCGTGTCCAACGCAGCCAGTGCCTGCTCTCGGTCGCCGCGCTCCGCATACGACATGCCTGTATAATAGAGCGCGTCCTTTTCCGCAGAGGAGCCAGGATAGTCCTTGAGCAGCTTTTCAAGCCTGCCGATGGCAGACAGGTACGAACCCCTTTTGTAGTAGAAAAGTGCGACATAGAGTTCGTATTCAGCGCTCCTGTCGACACAAATGGCGATTTTGCCGCTTGCATCCTCCTCATAGATGCTCTTTGGATACTTCTGGAGGAGCTTCTGAAACTCCTTCATTGCCGTCCGGTTAGGACCCGGGTCCCGATCGATGGTAGTGAACTGATTGAAGCTGCACATAGCAATCTGGTACTGCGCATATGCCGCGTCCTTATTCACGGGATGGTAGTTCAGGAACGCCTGGTACTCCACGAGTGCTTCGTCGTACTTCTCTTCGCCGTAGTACGTGTCCGCAACACGGAGCATCAGCGCCGCGTCATAGCTCTTGTCAGGCGACTTTTCCTCGATTTCCTGATAGCCCTTGCGAGCTTTTTCGAAGTTGCCTCTCTGCATGTCTTCTTCGGCAGCTCTGAATACGGCTGAAGCGTCGAAGACCTCTTTTTTCTCGGCACAGCCTGCCATGACCATTACAATCAGAACGGGGAGTATGGAGGATGTTTTTCTCATATCAATGAAAGCAAAGCGGCCGGGAAAATTGGTGCCGAAGGGGGGACTCGAACCCCCACGGGATTGCTCCCACTGCGCCCTGAACGCAGCGCGTCTACCAGTTCCACCACTTCGGCACGGGTACACGACAACAGGCTGTAATAATAAAGAGAACGGCCGCGATTGTCAAGGACGTTTTTCCCACCATGGCCGTTAAGTTGTTTATGACGACATTGCTTCTTTACCGCATTTCTAGATGCTTTGGCTATGCCACAGGCGGGGAGTCGTCCTCCCGTGTCTTGCTTAGAAATAGATATTCCAGCTCAAATTCCCCTCTGACTGATACCGATCGAAGGTCTTTTCCCAGGAAAGGGAAAAAGCAATGCTGTTGTTTGTAGTGATTTTGAAATTTTGAACCAGCGAGGTCTTTATGCTGCGGTGTTCGTCCCCTGCTACATAGTAGACACTCTTCGCGGAAAGGTCGATTTTCCATGAATCGCTCAATCTCTTAATGATGCCTGCGGAAGCCCCGAACCCGAGCGAATAATTGTCTTGAAGCCCCCCGCTGAGCTCCAGGTCCGTTTCAATCATGATATACGAAAGACCGAGAAAACCGCTCTTATAGGAAAAACCACCACCCGGGTTTAACCGATAGATGAGGTGTTCATCCCCGTCCGAGAAAAGTTCGCGGTCGAACCCCGTATTCACTTTCCACGAAACGGGCTTGAAAAACGCATCCCGGGGCGAGAGCGAAACAATGTCGATTAGGCGGAGACGTTGGAGTTGCGCCCTGTCTTCCTTGAAATAATATCTGCCGCTGATGTCGAAAAAATTTATCTGTGCGCCTTCGGTAAACCCCTCATCCGGGTCGAGAAGGTCATGATATGCTGCCCTCCACCCTATCTCCGTAAAAAAGGAGTCTGTCCGATAGCCCCCGCCGAAGCTGAGTCTTCCCGGGAGGTGCCCCTGCTCGGGGGGGATAGGTGGCGTAATGGAGTAAGCGTCTGCATCCTGTTTCCCGAGCGAGCTCCGGGCGCTCAGCACGGGCAGATACTGCTTCAGGTATTCCTCTTTCTCCAGCTGTTTGCGCGAATATTTATACTGGAGCAGTTCAGCGGACAGGTCCAGGATCATCATTTTTTCTTCACGCGCTAATTGCATTTCCACAACGGCCTGCGGTGATGTCTTCTTGTCCACCACATCGAGCGCCACGTCCTCGTTGCCGCTTTCCATGTGTGACGCAATGGCTAGGATGCGCGTTGCTTGGGAGGGACGGTACTTCTCCCCGGTGATCAAACCACTCTCCTTAATGACCCGTATGGTGTCGATCGGGATCACCCAGAACCGGACCTTATTGTCCCAGAACGCATCAGTCAAATGGAGCGACGGCCGGGCAACTTCCAGGAGAAAAAGCAGGTCAAAAGAACAGTTTTCATCAAAAAAATAATAGTCTGCGTAGATGTCCCTGAGTTCCCAGACATGCATGACCAGCCTGCGCACCTCTTCTTCGGTCAGGTTGAGATGATATTCCCATATGTCCCGGTATTCGATATTGCTATACTCTGCCACTTTTTCGTAATAAGGAAGAATTGAGAAATAACCGGGATAATAACCGAATATTCCCTTGAAAGCATAGAGAAACCCGTTCGTGTCAGTGGCAGCCGCGGCATAAGTCACTGCATAGGACAATAGATCGCTCTGCTTCTCGCTGTCTATCCTGATCAGGGTATGGCCGAACATGGATCCCGGGCTGTTGTTAAGGGTCGTGGGAAAGACGAGCGCCGCAGAGTGAGGATTTACCTTCTTGAGCGCCTCATCGAATTCAGTGCAGTCGACGGGTGGAAGCCTGAGTTCGTCTATATCCAGCTTTTCCTTGAGCCAGGCATAACGCGCAACGAATCTGCAGCGAGGGTGTTCTTCACCATTCCTTTCCTCTCGGAAAAAGCTCCTGATGGTGGCTTCGAGTTCGGCAGCAGGATTCCGCTTCCCGTCCGGCGCAAGAAAAAACTTGGGATCATCGATGAGGCTTTTCATCCCGGAACCGTGATGTTTATAGTGGACAAGAATGTCCCAGTAGCGGTCTTCGTAAAGGCGCTTTTCTCTTGCGGACTTAAGCAGTACATCGAGATAGTTGTCGTCCGCAGCTGAGGACGGACGGGCCAAGGGGAAAAAGAAAAGGACCGAGAGGACTACAAAAAAAAGGTATACGGGGTATGATACCCCGTATACCGCGGTAACCGAAAAATCCGCAAAACGCATGATTACTTCGTGGAAGAGACATCTGCCACGTTATCTACGACATTGGCAAGAACAACACTCTCGGAGGTGAAGATCTTGGCGAAGCTGACCTGAAGCTTCTGATAGAACTCGGGGCGCTGCTCGGCGGGAACCTGCATCAAATCTGCAAATGCCTCGAGAGTCTCGCCATTGCCTCTGGCAATGTCTTTTGCCAGGTTATCCATGTTGGCGACAACAAATTCGTTCAGGCGTTCATTGCTCACAAACTTGGTAGGCTGTTTACACTCCGATGTGCCCGAGGTGACGCCGAAGGTCTGGCTGCCCACGGTGCCGTTTGTTGTTGCCTGAAATGCCTGGAGCAAAGATGACTGGTCGGCATTGTTCTGGAAGAGCATGGTACCCAGGCCGCAACCTACGTTTGACCGCGCCGTGCCGGTTGCAGAAGCAGCAAAAGCCGAACTGACTACAAAAACAACCATAATGGATAATACAGCAACTGCGAACAGCTTCTTCATAAAGTCCTCCTTAATTGAAATTTTGATACGATGGTAACCATTAAAGCGTACTTTTTTATTTTTGTCAACCAAAAAGCCATGCGCTGCTGGTTCATTTCTCGGTGACGCTGATCACATCTTTCTTGACCTGCTCATTAAGATAGCCTACAAGCCTTTCCCGTACCCCTTCGTCGGCAAACGATCTGATATGCCCCGGGACTGTGGTCTTCCAGAAAGCCTTTGGTTGTAACGCCGCGTCATACAGCATTTGGCCGTGATGTTCTGGAACTACAGGATCCTGTTCGCCGTGAATTATGAGAAGGGGCACCGGAGAGACCCTCTTGATGCACTTTACGGGACTGTAATCGTCGTTGAAGAAAAGCGACAGCGGATACTGAAAGGGCCAGGTGATGAAGACCTGAGCAAGCTTTTCGCGTGCGATGAGGCGATAACTGGAAAAAGCGCTGTCAATCACCAGGACAGAAATCCTGTCTTTATATGGAGTGTTGGCCACGGTATAGACCGCAATGGCGCCGCCGATGCTCTGGCCGAGGACTATGATCTGTTCCTTGTCCATGTCGGGAAGGGAAAGAAGCGTCTTAAGCGCCGCTTCGGCATCCACGTGAACGCCCTTGATACTAGGCTTTCCCTGTGACATTCCATACCCGCGGTAGTCAAAGATGAACAGATTGAATCCTTCCTTGACAAGCCACAGGACGCCGTTCACATGCGTACTCAGGTTCTCCGCGTTGCCGTGAAGAACCATGATGGTCGCACGAGCATCCGGCTTTGCTGCATGGAAGAACCATCCGTGCAGAGTGAGCCCGTCGGGAGTTTTGAAATAAATGTCCTCGGGAAAGAAGAGCTGGGCTACAGGATTATCGTGAAGCTGCTTTTGAGGATAAAAAAAGAGAGAGCTGCATCCCGAGACAAGCAGGAAGAGCAGAAAAAGCAGGAAATGGGGAATCTTATTCGCTGAGAGTCGCATACGCGCTCGATCGGATCCTTCTTTCTGATCGTTCATCGATCATTCTCGTGAGTCAATGAGTATGGTGACAGGCCCGTCGTTAGTCAGCGACACTGACATTGACTCCGCAAACACCCCCGTCTTGACGGAAAGCCCGG
Organism: Nitrospirota bacterium; assembly: GCA_035623825.1. GTDB lineage: Bacteria > Nitrospirota > UBA9217 > UBA9217 > UBA9217 > DASPSR01. Next base: position 197,054 of record DASPSR010000007.1, on the reverse strand, counting down.
TCTCTCGAAGCTTCATAACGAATGTGTCGTATATAGCCCGTGCCCGGTCGGGGACCTCCGCGGCATCGAAGGATGGACGGTTTCCTTTGCGGCTGGATGCGGCAAGGGTGAACTGCGAAATCACAAGGACTTCTCCCTCGATCTCCGTGACCGAGAGGTTCATCTTGCCCTGGTCGTCTGCGAATATCCTGAGCTGTGCGACTTTCTTGACGATATAGTTGAGATCTTTGTCCACATCTCCTCTTACCGCGCAGAGGAACACGAGGAGGCCTTTACTTATATTCCCCACGGTCTCATCGTTTATCGTGACCCTTGCCTCAGAAACTCTTTGAAGCAGTGCCTTCATGGATAATTCTTATCATGTTAGCTGCAAGTCTGTCAATTCATTTCCACACAATCATCTTGCATTGTTTTAGCGTCCGGATTAAAATTTAAGACAGCATACATCACGAAGACAGCGAAAGACACCGAGACGTAATAACTGCGGGTCTATCCGATGATCCTCTTCGTACTTCGAAGTTTACAAATCATGAAAAAGGCACTTGATGATACCATAGACCTGAAGGGGCTAACCCCGAACGAGATAGACAGCCTCTGTAGCGACAGAATGGGACAGAGGCCGGGACAGGGACTTCGTGTAGCAATTTGGATGTACCGGAGGAAGGTCGAGGACTTCGATTTTATGGCCGATCTGAACAAGCCGTTCCGGGAGCAGCTCAAGAAGTATGGCACCCTCTCCAGGCTGACGGTCGAGCAGAGGAGCGCATCACGGGACGGCACCGAAAAGCTCCTCTATCGTCTCTCTGACGGGAATACAATTGAGGGCGTCCTCATACCTGGACCAGGCAGGCTCACACTATGCGCTTCTACCCAGGCGGGCTGCGCATCTGGCTGCGGCTTCTGCCGCACCGGTTCAAGCGGACTGGTGCGGAACCTCACTCCTGCGGAGATCGTGAACCAGGTCTTCGCAGCTCACAGAATCGCAAACGTCCCCATAACGAATATCGTCCTTATGGGAACCGGTGAGCCGCTCAGCAACTACGATGCTGTCAAATCTTTTATTTTGATTGCCACCGACCGGAACGGGATGGGATTCCCGAATAAAAAGGTGACGATTTCCACCTGCGGCCTTGCTCCGATGATAGAGCGGATGGCCGAGGATAAAGAAATGGATGCAAGCCTCGCCGTATCGCTTAACGCAACCACAGACGAACAGCGGGATCGCCTCATGCCGGTGAACAGAACCTATCCGATCGAGAGGCTGATGCAGGCCCTGCATCATTACTGCAGGACAACAGGCAACACCATAACAATCGAATATGTGCTGCTCAAGGGCATTAACGATTCCTTCGAAGACGCGAAGCGGCTCGCGGCCCTTCTCAGGGGTCTTCCGTGCATGATCAACCTCCTGATGTTCAACCCCTTCCCGGGGAGCGCGTTCGTGCGTCCGGATGAGAAGCAGGTATACGCCTTCAGGGACTTCCTTCTCAACCACGGGTGCATCACCGTGGTCCGAAACAGCCGGGGACAGGATATTAACGCCGCCTGCGGCCAGCTGAGGGCTGCACTGTCGGCTCCTGCCGATCAATGAAAGCCTGGAAACAAAATCCCCCTCTCGCGTAAATGCGGAGGGGGATTCCCGTGCGTTGCTCGCAGGCATCTCTCATCAATAATCAGAAAGCGATTTACCTGCGGCGGCTATCTCGTTCATGATGTCCGTACGCCTGATAGTCACCGATGTCTTTGTCCAGATCAGCTTATACGTCTCCATTTCCAGATTCTGTTCCGTATCGACGGTACTGGTATCTTCAAGCTTCCTGCATATACCGTCCAAGCACCACTCCAGCACCCGCTTACTCGTCCCAATGGGAGTAATGCCGTTAAAGACGATCTCCTTCCAGGACAGGAGAAAAGCATCGCTTTTCCCAGCTTCGCTCGCGTAGAGGAAACTGACTGACCAGCCCATTTCGCAGGGGCCCGCGTCGCACAGCAGCACATTCTGCTTCGTCCTGTAATATCTCCCGATCAGCGTTTTGTTCTCCGTATATTTGCTGATCGTCGCTTGGTTTGCCCTATGATCGATTCGGACCTCTTGGGATGGTGTGATCTCAAACAAGATTTTCATGGGGGTCAGGTGCAGTTTACGCCGTTCTGCCTGTGGATCTTTCGGCTCCTCCCGCTTCGCCTCAACTACCGGTGCGGGTTTTTTCGGTTTTTCATGCTTGATCGGCTCGGGTTTCTTCTTTTTTTCGGGTTCGGGTTTTTCTACCTCAACCTTCTCTGCCACCACCGGTGTGATGACAAGCCTGCCCTCATCAAAACGAGCTTCGAGCCGCAACATATCGTTCTTTTTCACGTTAAACACTCCTGAAACTGTTTTGCTCCCTGCACGGCAGGAAACGATATGTTCTCCTGCGACCACGCTTTCTATGATGTTCTCAGCCACCCCTTTGTAAACATCGTCAACAAAGACCTTTGCATCCGGAATCGAGCTTTTTACCATCACGGACCCGTATTTCACAATGGTCAATACCTCATCCTGTTCTTGCAATGCTGCTTTATCCTGGCCATCGCTGAAGCTGCTCCACTGTAAAATACTCATGCCCACGAACATTGAAATCATTAGGAATAATCGAGAGGAAAAGAATTTTTGTTGCATAATCTCTATCTCCACACAACACGACAGACCTCAATAACCTTATCGAACAACTTGTGAAAAACTATAGCATCCAGGCAGGAAAATTTAAGGTCAATTTGAGCCTTATGGCAAAGTCAAACACCACAAAACAATCACTTCTTGCGCAATTTTTCGATAATGCTTGCCATATCAGCGGGAGGCGGGACTGTAAAAGTCATAGGATGGCCTGTTTCAGGATGGAGTACGGATAACGATTCGGCGTGGAGCATCTGGCGCGATATCGGGAATTCGCCGATTTTCGCGGCTTTAGCGCCGCCGTACACCCTGTCACCTAGGACGGGATGACCGATGTGAGCCATGTGCACGCGAATCTGGTGCGTGCGGCCGGTCTTGATTTCAACCGCGACGAGGGTCGCGTTCCCAAACCGCTCCTTGACCGTGTAGAGCGTGATGGCCTCTCGCGGCCGATGAGTGGTCACACTGATCTTCTTCCGCTCCTTCACGTGCCGGCCAAGGCCGGCCTCGATCGCTCCTGAGCCTTTCTTGATTACGCCAGAGACCAGGGCCAGATAGTGCTTTTGCACTGTACGGTTCTTGAACTGGGCCGAAAGAGAGTGGAGAGCCTCCTGCGTCCTCGCCACCACCATGACTCCTGAAGTGTCCTTGTCCAGTCTGTGAACTATGCCAGCACGCTCCCGCTCGATTCCCCGAATGCCGGGGCCGGAAGCGGGAAGGCTCCCGTAGTGGAACAGGAGGGCGTTCACGAGTGTGCCCGTGTAGTTGCCTGGTGCCGGATGCACCACGAGGCCAGGTGGTTTATTTAGCACAATAATGTGGGGGTCTTCATAGATGACGTACAGCGGGATAGGCTCCGGCAGCACTTCCAGCACCTTCTTCTCCGGCAGTTCGAGGGCAACTGTCTCATTGAGCTTTACCTTATACCCCGGCTTTTCGATCCTGCCGTTTACGCGTGCAAGGCCTTCTTTGATCATGGCCTGGATGCGGCTGCGGGAGATGTTCGGCTCATAGTGTGCGATGAAGATATCGAAGCGTTTGCCAATATGTTTTTCGGTGACTGTGAGGGTTGTCGTGAGCATGGGATGGATGACAAAACATCAAGTGCGTCTCTTATATTCGGGCCTTGGTCTTATTTGAACCCTAGGCAGCGCTATCTGACATTGGCCGCCCGTTCTTTGCCGAGTCTCCAGAACATAAATAACGAAAATCCGAACATGAAGACCGCGATGATCTGGGAGGTCGAAACCAAGCCGCTGAAGTAGAGGCCCCGCGCTGCATCACCACGGAAGAATTCGACCGCAAACCGGAGAACAGAATAGAAGAGCGGGTAGAGCCAGAACAACTGGCCATCGAACGTTTTATGCCGCCGGAGGAAGATAAGGGCCCCAAAAATAATGAACTCCCCGCCCGACTCCATGAGTTGGGTGGGGAACAGCGGAACGCCGAGGGGCGCGAGCGAATGAGGGTCATTGAACGTGATGCAGACAAAGCCGCTGCAGGGCGCACCGTAGCAGCAGCCGGCAAAGAAACAGCCGAGCCTGCCGAAAGCGTGCCCGAGCGCGATGTATGGCGCCATGATGTCCGCCGTCTTCCAGACCGGCAGGCTGTGCTTCTTCACATACCAGATGCCAACTGGCACGGCCGCGAGCAACCCGCCGTAAAACACCAGACCACCCTTCCAGATTGCGAACACATCCAGGGGGTTCCTCGTGAATTCTTGCAGGGTCGTCAGCACATAGAGCACACGAGAACCGATGATGGCCGCCAGAAGCAGATAGACACCCATGTCGAGGATAAGATCAGGCTTAACGCCCTCCTTCTCCGCCCGTCGCGACGCAAGCCAGATGCCGAGGAGAAAACCGATGCCAATCATGAGGCCATACATCCTGATCGGGATAGGACCGATGACCCAGGGGCCGAAAGTGATTTTCGGTATTTCGAACAGTATGGGATGCATATTGACTCTTTTGGAATGTTCAATTATGACGGTCAGCGTTTAAATTTCGATCCTCTGACATGTGGCCTGATCAGAATCTTCAGCTTTGGTATTTACATGACTACCTCTGTGGCTTTCTGATCAGCATATCGATTGCCAACAGCGTCACACCAATGGAGATGGCGGAGTCCGCCACGTTGAACGAAGGCCAGTAGTACGACTTAACGTACCACTGGATGAAATCGACCACCTCCCCATACCGCACGCGATCGATCACATTCCCTATCGCCCCACCCGCGATGAGCGAAAAAGCGAACACGAGCAAGCGCTCATGGGACTTCCGTATCAGTGCGGCGATCACAATCACAGCCACGAGCGTAATCACGATGAAGAACAGGCTCCGCCATCTGCTGTGCACGTCCGAGAAGATTCCGAACGCCGCCCCCGGATTCCGTACGTTCGTGAGGTTGAAAAAACCCGGGATGACCGTTATGACCTCGTGTCTGCGGAGATGCACATCGACAAGATGCTTTGTCCACTGGTCCAGGATCAGGACAATGGCTACGATCAGGCCGACCCACAGGTATTTGTTCTTCATAAAACCTTTTCCAGCCACTAAGGCCCTGAGACTCAATTTTTTTCTTCGTCGCGCCTTGTCTTAGCGACTATCCTAGACCAGATTCCCGGCGCACCTGCTGCAGAGCTGCGGATGCCCTTTCACTGTGCCGACACTTTCCTGATACATCCAGCAGCGGCCGCACTTTGCGCCCTTTGCCGGGCCGGCAGTAATTTTGAGCCCCTTGATGACGTCGCTCGTATAAGCATTTGCCGGCGCATCGGACTCTTTTGCGATCGTGACGGATGAAACGATTAAGATGAACGGAAGGTCGTTACGGTAACAGTTCAGGAAATCAGAGAGCTCGGGCCCGGCATAGAATGCGACTCCGGCATCGAGCGAATGGCCGATTACCTTGTCCCGTCGGAGTGCTTCGAGCACTTTCGCCACTTCGCTGCGCACCGCGATGATCTTATCCCACCGCGCTTCGAGTGCCTCATCGATATAGTTCACTTCTGCTTTGGGGAAGGACGTGAGGAAAACGCTCTCTTTCTTTGAAGCATCTTTCATGTAGCCCCATACTTCGTCGGCGGTGAACGACAGCACCGGCGCCATGAGTCGGACCATGGCCGAGAGTATAGCGTGCATGACTGTCTGGCCAGAGCGCCGCTCGCGCGACGCGGTCTTCGTTGTATAGAGGCGGTCCTTAAGGATGTCAAGGTAGAATGCGCTCATGTCCACAGCACAGAAATTGTGCAGGGAATGGAACACAACGTGGAACTCAAAATCATCATACGCCTTCTCGACGCGCCGGATCAGCTTTTGCAAACGGTGAAGCGCCCAGCAATCGATCTCCAGGAGATCCTTGTGCACGACTGCGTCCTCTTCGGGATCGAAGTCCGAGAGATTGCCGAGGAGGTAGCGGCTTGTGTTCCTGATCCTTCGGTACGCCTCGGCAAGATGCGTGAGGATTTCCTGCGAGATTCTGATATCATCGCGGTAGTCCGCCGCAGAGACCCAGAGCCTCAATACCTCCGCTCCATACTTGTCGATAACTTCCTGTGGTGCGACCACGTTCCCGGCAGACTTGCTCATCTTTTTACCCGATCCGTCGACGGTGAACCCGTGCGTCAGCACGGTGCGGTATGGCGCCTGGCCCGTAGTGCCCACTGACGCGAGGAGCGAGGACTGAAACCATCCGCGATGCTGGTCGCTCCCCTCGAGATACATATCGGCCGGCCAGTTCAGTTCACGGCGATGCTTGAGCACCGCGGCGTGGCTCACGCCCGAATCGAACCATACGTCGAGAATATCCATCTCCTTGGCAAAATTCTTTTTCCCGCACTTCTTGCACATGGCATCCGCAGGCAGCAGTTCTTCGGCCGACCTGGTGAACCAGACGTCGGCCCCTTCCTGCTCGACAATCGAAGCCACATGGTCGATGATTGCCTCGTCCAAGAGCAGTCCGCCGCAGTCCTTGCACGTGAACGCAACAATAGACACTCCCCATGCCCGCTGGCGCGAGATGCACCAATCGGGCCGGTTCTCGATCATGCTCAGGAACCGGTCCTTTCCCCACGCTGGGACCCATGTCACGGTGTGAACATTCTCGACCGTTTTCCTCAACAGGTTGTTTGTCTTCATGGAGATGAACCACTGTTCGGTCGCGCGGAAGATCACGGGATTCTTGCACCGCCAGCAATGCGGGTAGGAATGTGAAATCTTTTCTTCGGCAAGGAGGGCATGTTTCTCTCGCAGAAGGCTGATGATCCCCTTGTTCGCCTTGAACACCTGCTCGCCCGCAAACTGACCCGCTTCTTTCGTAAACCGAGCCTTCCGGTCAACAGGGGCAAAGATGTCGAGGCCGTATTTGAGCCCAATCTCATAGTCCTCCTGGCCGTGGCCCGGAGCCGTGTGCACGGCCCCGGTGCCTGCATCGAGGGTCACGTGCTCGCCAAGGATAACAAGGGAATCCCGATCAAGGAAGGGATGACGCGCTTTGAGGCCTTCGAGCTTTCTGCCTTTAAACTTCTGAAGAACCTGATAATCTTTTATGCCAAACTTCTGCATGGACTGAGCAAGGAGCGCTTCGGCAACGATCAGGACCGAACCGGAACCAATATCAGCGGCGATATAATCGAACTCGGGATGGAGAGCCACGGCAAGGTTCGACACAAGCGTCCAAGGTGTGGTAGTCCAGATCACGATGGAGACGTTCTTTCCCGCGAGGGGGGGGAGCACCTTTGCCGCGTCAGGCAGCGGAAATCGCACGTAGATTGAGGGAGATTCGTGGTCAGCGTACTCCACTTCTGCCTCGGCGAGCGCCGTTTCGTCGGAACCGCACCAGTAAACCGGCTTCTTCCCTTTATATACAGCGCCGGCCCCCACGAACTTGCCGAGTTCCCGAACGATCGCCGCCTCGTAGGCGTTGTTCATGGTGAGATAGGGGTTGTCCCAGTCGCCGAACACGCCGAGCCGCTTGAACTCGTCGCGCTGCACGTTGATGAACTTCTCGGCGTAGTCGCGGCAGAGTTTCCTGATCTCGACCTGGTTCACGGCGTCCTTCTTCGGCCCCAGGTTCTTCATCACTTGGTGCTCGATAGGGAGTCCATGACAGTCCCAACCGGGGACGTAAGGAGATGAGAACCCCTGCAGGCACTTGTACTTCACAATGATGTCCTTCAGGATCTTGTTCAGCGCATGACCGATGTGAATGTGGCCGTTCGCATATGGCGGCCCGTCGTGCAGGATGTAGCTCTTCCGGCCCTCACCCTGCTTCTGAATGAGATCGTAGACCTTCTCCTGTTGCCATTTCTCGATGACCCTGGGCTCGAGGTCCTTGAGGTTGGCCTTCATGGGGAAATCCGTTTTGGGAAGATTGAGCGTCGTCTTGTAATCCATTAGTCGGCAGCCTCGTCCATCTCTTGTTTTTTCTTCGTTGTTTCGACGGGGCTTCCTTGATCAATCATATAGAACTGGCCTGCTTTCTGCCCTTTCTTGGCATCGGCATACTGCGTAGGCTCGGTGCCCTTGCGGAAGACGTCGCTTACCGCATCTGGCGCGCCTTCCCGCGCGAGCAGCCCTGTCTCGGGATCGATTTTCACGAAGACCACGTCTTCCGTCGGCGTGAAGTCCTCGGCAGGCTTGCCTGCGAGCGCCTTGGCCATGACAGAAATCCAGATTGGAAGTGCTGCGCGCGCGCCGGTCTCCCGGTCACCGAGTGAAGCCGTAGCGTTGTCATATCCAACCCAAACGCCCGTCACGATGCTCGGGGTGTATCCGACAAACCATGCGTCCACATAATTGTTCGTCGTTCCGGTCTTTCCCGCGATTGGCTTTCCAAGCACCTGTGCGCCCTTGCCCGTGCCCTCCTCGACCACGCTCTTGAGCAGGCTCGTGACCAGAAAGGCCGTGTTCCTATCGATCGTCTCCTCAGGCTTGGGCTGGTAGCTCTCGAGCACGGCACCCTTGCCGTCGATGATGCTCGTAATGATGATGGGCTCGGTGTGCACTCCCTGAGAGGCGAACGTGGCATAGGCAGAGGTCAGTTCCAGCGGCGTGACCGCAGACGAGCCGAGGGCCGTGGTATAATCGTAGCTGATCTGGCTGGTGATGCCGCACTTGCGCGCGAAGTTAATGGCTTTGTCCAGCCCGATCTTCTCAAGCAGACCAACGGTGACGGCGTTCCGTGAGAGCGCGAGCGCCGTCCTAAGCCGCATGGGGCCGAGGAACCGCTCATCGTAGTTCTCGGGCTTCCATCCTTTCTTTTCGAACTCGGTCTTCTCATGGATTACCGGCAGGTCCATGAGGATCGAGGCCGGAGTGAACCCGTTTTCGAGCGCCGCGCCGTACACGAACGGCTTGAATGACGATCCGGGCTGGCGTTTGGCCTCGGTAGCATGGTTAAATCCTCCTTCGACGAAGTCATATCCGCCGACCATGGCGCGCACATACCCGGTGAAAGGCTCGATCGACACCACGGCGCCTTCAACGAGCGGCGTCTGGTCCAGAACAAACGAGGCGAGTTGCTGCTTCTTGTCGTAGTCCTTTAAGCGAACCCTGATGATGTCGCCTGGCTGGACGATCTCCTGAGGCTTCTTGTATTCATCAGGATCATCCCGTTTCTTCTTATGCTTGAGGAGTGCCCAGGCCATGTCCTCCTGCATGATGTAGCCGACAAGCCCGCGACCCCTGACCGTGATATAGTTATCGCCGACCGCCAGCACGTGCGCGTTGAACCCTTCCCCGGGCTTTACCATCACATGGAGCGAACCCCACTGGATCGGCGTGGACTTGAGCTTCTTGAAGCCCACGCGACCGCGGAACCCCTGCCGTTTGTCGAGCGAACGAAGACCTTCCCTAAGTGCCGATACCGCTGCCCGCTGAAGATCGAGGTCGATCGTCGTGTAGACTTTGAGCCCATCCTGGTACAGCATTTCAGGCCCGTACTTCTTCTCGATGTATTTGCGGATATAGTCCACGAGGTGCGGCGCAAGCTCTTCCTGGGGCCTCAGGTTCTCGAGATTAAGCGGCTGGTTGTAGATTTTCATGCTTTGGTCGGTGGTCAGGTAACCTTCGTCCACCATCCTCTTGAGCACCTGCCACTGCCGCAGTTTGGTCAGGTCGATATCGCTGTAGGGTGAGTATACCATGGGCGATTTTGGCAGACCGGCAAGAAGCGCAGCCTCGGCCTGGTTGAGTTCCCAAGCGTTTTTCCCGAAATATGTCTTGGCAGCCATCTGTACGCCGTAGGCTCCGTGGCCGAAGTAGATCTTGTTCAGGTAGAGTTCGAGGATCTCCTCCTTGTTTAGTTCTTTTTCCAACCGTCGTGCAAGGATAATTTCTTTTATCTTGCGTGTGAACTTCCGTTCCGGGGAAAGGAAAACCACCTTCGTGAGCTGTTGCGTGATTGTGCTGCCACCCTGCTTCAGCCGGACCGACATAATGTCTTTCAGCGCAGCTCGCATGATGCCGCGGTAATCGATGCCCTTGTGCTGGTAGAAGCGCGGATCCTCGGTCGCAAGCAGCGCGTTCACCATGAACTTCGGGATCCGCTGAAGCGGTACGTAGATGCCCTTCTCGATCTTCACCTGACCCAGTACCCTGCCGTCCTCGGCCAAGATGAGCGTACCCGGGCTCGGTTTGTAGTCCTTGAGCGATTCGACCGTGGGCAGGCCGAAAGAGAGAATGTAGAACAAGAGCGCGATAAAGAGAATGCCGGCCACAAATGCTATGACGAGGATCTTTAACGCCTTCTTGGGAGTGAAGTCCTTAAACCAGGGAAGCGCAAAGGCGAACCAGAAGACCTTGAACTTTTCCCAAGCCGACAAATACCACTTATGGATTATTCCAAGGATTTTATCAAACCATTTCTTCATCATAACGAGAACCTCGAACGACCGCGTTCCTCTTGGGCAGTATCGAAAATAATAGCATCACGCCGAGATAAAATCAAACGAAAAGTTTTATTCGATTTGCGTCGTCATACGCCCCTGATGCAAGCTTGATATGGCCGATGCGTGAAAACCTTGGTCAAAAGCGCTTTTAAGCCAAGGCCGGCCTGGAACAATCCTATTCGCCAGATTTTGCTCAGCTCCGTTCTGTCGCATCGCGGGGGTGTCGCGCCACAGAGTCGGATGTGCAAGGACGTCACGATCTGCGTGATGGCCGAACAATTCTGCCGCATCAGCCGTTTCAGAGGCCGAGAAGGCCTTCTGCATCACTGCCAGAAGTGCGCCCATGTTATCGGCAGCCGGATATGACGCCAGATCATCCGTAGCGTGTCGGGCTCAGTCCTTGGCGGCAAACGCCGGGGACGGCATCAGGAGGCCGAAAGGATTACTGTACCCTTGACAGAGGCGATGGTATTCGCTATAGTTTTGCTGTTATCATCTCACTTCAAGGAGGTCTTCTATGAAGCGCGCAGCAATCGTAGCAGCAGTCGTAGCAATAATCGTGGCAGCAGCAGCATTCGCCGGGTCTGTCAAGACCTATCAAGTGACCGGCCCAGTCTTGGAGGTCAAGGATACGATGATCGTGGTCCAGAAGGGCAAGGACAAATGGGAAATAGCCAAGGACGCGAACACCAAGGTCAAGGGCGACCTCAAGGTCGGCGCCAAGGTCACTATCCAGTACGAGATGAAGGCAACGGACATCGAAGTAAAGGCAAAATAAAGATAACATACCCGTGAAATGGATCAACCTGTAGCGGCTCCGGGAATCCCCGGAGCCTATTCTTTTTGACTTCACCGTATAACACGATCTATCACGCAGTCCTCAAAAATCTGATGGATTGCGCCTCATAATGACCGGCAGCAGATCAATCCATTGCAGTATGTGAAAGACCATTTTAAAAGCGAAACAACCTGCAAGAAAGTGATTCAAATCACAGGATATGGATATTATTACAAAGTCAAACAATATTGTGTTATTTTCTCAAGTTTTTAACGTCCTTTGACCAACAACAAATTAAGGATCAAATGTAAAAAACGATGAGCTTGTTCCGAGGTTATACAAAGGGTAGGCGGCATGAGAAAAGAAGGTATTAGTGCAGATTATCGTAGCGTATCTCAGCCCCAAGCCTGTTATGAAGCCAGCTTGGTCTTAGAAAATCTTCTGGTTCGGGAAACTGAGTGGGGAGAATGCTGTTATACGCGCGGGATGCCGATTCCAACCGAGTATCCCCAGCCAACGTAGAGTTGAGCGCACGATTGCTGCACTTCCTGATCCACATTGCTAGGACGAAACGGAAAACCAAATCCTTCCTGAAAATTCTTGGCTTCTTATCTTCTGTCCAACACCGCCTTTACGATACGATCTAGCTCCTTTGACTCGACCGGCTTGCTGACATATTCGACCAGTGAGAGCCCGAGAGACTTTATATCGTTCTCCACAGAGCCATACCCAGTGAGGATGATAACCGGCACGGTCGGCAAGGCCTGTTTGAGCGCAGTGAAATATTCACGACTCCCCATCCCGGGCATCGAGTAATCCGTCACGACAAGATCAACTTTCGTCCCTTCCCGAATGACTGACAAAGCAGATCCAGCATCGGGTTTCGGTATAACATGATACCCGAACATGCTCAAGGTGTCCTCTAGGTAACTTAAGATATCGCTATCATCGTCTACCAGCAATATAGTCTTCATACTCCCATCCATTCAGAGATCATGGAATTCAGCCGGCACTCACCGGCGCTGCACCACTTAAGAGGAGTTCCGGCTTGCGTATCCTCAATGCATGGTGCACCGTGTGACAGTGAGCAGGACCAGTCTCCATCGCAATCTTCGATCTCCCGACTCGGCTCCGGGATCACGTTCACGTGATGTGCCGGATTTAAAGATCGTCTGGGATCCTCCCGCATCGTGATGTAATCTAAACATTTTGTTGAATATTGTCAACTGCAAGTTTCGGGAGGCAACCTAGCGCCATCACCCTGGCACGAGGCGTGTATTTTTGCAGAGGATAATTACGTTGCATTTCCTCGGCACATTTTGATGACCCTCTGTTTGTCAACCGACAACATCAAGGATGAATTCATTTCAAGGATGACCCAGCTGGACGACCGGAATTGTAGATTGTCCCTCCTGCTGCAACGTATTCTCGAAGTACTGCCGTTGCTTCCTCACGGAGAACGTCCCGCACCACCGTTATCCCGCGACCATTGAGCGCCGCGACCCAATCATTCAACTTGGGCCCTTCATCGAATCCAATGGCCCGCACGTCCTCGTCTCGCGCCCCGCACACAAGTCGCCGGATGCCAGACCAGGTTATGGCGCCGAAGCACATGGCGCAGGGTTCTGCGGCGGTTACAAGATCATAGTGCAGTCTGCCTCCGTCGCTGAGGTCGTACCTATTTAAGGCCTTTTGAGCGAGAACCAGCGCCACAATTTCCGCATGAAGAACGGAGCAATTCGAGATGACGACCATGTTGACCCCTAGGGCGGTCAAGTGGCCGCCTTCGTCAAAGACGGCAGCGGCGAAGGGGCCGCCCGTTTGACGCTGCACGTTCTGACGCGCAAGTGCTATGACAAAGCGCAGACGGTCTTCGGCTGACGAGAACACCTCAGGGGATGTCGTTAATATATTCTTGGTCCAATCGGGCAATTGGATGCACGCTTTAGAAAGCAATCTGTTCCACCCCATAATATGATGTCATTCCGATTAAGCACTAATAGCTTTCGTACATTTGAAACCTCTCGTGAAGCCGGCTCCCGCCCCCCGCCCCCGAACGGTTCGCGACGGGATCAGGGAACCGTCCACATAAACAACTTTAATGACGAAACGGGTCGACAACAAACTTTTACCCTCAACAACCTGAAAAGCAACGTTTTCGAAAGCGTAGCAACGGAACCAGTAACAGATTTCACATATCGTCGTAGAACGGATCATCATGGCTGCGTTTTGTTGGGTGGCATCTCATTGTTTTCTTCCTTTTTCTCTTTTTTTTCCTCGCCCTTATCCTCGGTTTTCTGCTTTCTTGACATCTCCTTCAGCTTTTTATCGACTAGAAAGTTAACGGACCCTTCGGGATAGGCTCCTTCGTCGTCCCTCTCCCCCGCAGGCATACCGGTTAGTATTTCGAGCGCCTCGTTGACAGTCGAGACGGCGTAGATCCTGAATTTCCCTTCCCTGACCGCCTCGACAACACCCTTTTTAAGCATGAGGTTCTTTACATTGATCCTCGGAATAACAACGCCCTGTTCGCCAGTGAGCCCCCGGTTCCTGCACACAGCAAAGAATCCCTCGACTTTTTCGTTCACACCGCCGATGGGTTGGATCTCGCCTTTCTGGTTGATTGAGCCCGTGATAGCAATTCCCTGTTTCACCGGAACCTCGGCGATACCCGATATGAGCGCGACGAGCTCCGCCGTCGAGGCGCTGTCCCCCTCGACCTCTCCATAGCTCTGTTCAAAGGCCAAGCTGGCCGAAAGCGAAAGCGGCTTATCCTGTGCATACACGCCACCCAGGTATCCTGAGAGAATGAGCACGCCTTTGTTGTAAATGCGGCCCGAAAGTTTAGCCTCACGCTCGATATCAAGGACACCGCCTTTGCCTAGGTATACCCTGGCCGTTATGCGCGACGGCTTACCGAAGGAAAAATTCCCGATATCGTACACCGACAGACCGTTCACCTGCGCTGTGACTGCGCCTGTCACATCAACCATCAGTGTTCCGTCGGCAAAGAGCTCTTGGATGCGCTCATCGATCAAATTGGCCCGATAGACCTTCTCGTCTAGCGCCTTGTCTACGTGTTCAACGGTCACAACTGTGCTCCGTGCCTGCGACGCCCAATACGACGCCTCGCGCACCAGGTCCGTGAGATCGCTGAACCTGAGGGAAAGCTTACTTTTTCTCTCGCTCAATCGGACGGCATAGTCTATGACGGCTGCTACCGCATTCCGGTCAAAGGGAAGCAAGTTCTCGGTCTTCACCATGTTGCCGATAAAGTTCGCGTAACGCATCTTTTCGTCATGGGTGCTCGTGACCTGGGTATCGAAGTCGGACTTGACCTTGAAGATATCGCGAAAGTCCTCATCATAATAATAAAGAAGGTAGTAAAGCCACGGGCTTCCAAGCATGATGATCTTGAGAGAAACCGGTATGGGTTCGGGTTTGATACCGCCCGTAGTGAAGCCGTAGAGTTCGGCTACGTCCTCGATCTTCACCTCGTTCTTCTTTATGATACGCTTGAGCGCGTCCCAGGAAAATGGGTTCCGGAGCACATCGAGCGCGTTCAGCACGAGATATCCGCCGTTGGCCTGGAGCACGGAGCCTGAGCGTATCATGGTGAAGTTGGTATAGAATGCGCCGAACCGCGCTTTGCGCTCGATACGGCCCACAAGATTGTTGTACGTGGGGTTTGCCTCGTCCACCACGGGTCCGCCCCTCGTTCCGGAATTGTCCACGATGACATTCACCCTGTAGCGTTCAAAGAAGCTCACCTTGTCCATTCCCTCAATGGCTATGGGCAGTTCCGGTGTCTGGCCGAGGAATTCGCGCAGGTTGTTCAGGATGTCTTCCTCAATCTCGGAGAGATATTCGTGAATTCGCTGGTTGACGCCGTACTTTTCCTTGAGATCTTCAAGCTGGTGCCCCATGGCGAAGTGCGCTATGCGGCGGTTCAGCTCGTGGATCTTCTCGTGCGCTTCTTTGTCCAGCTGTCGGGCCTTGGCTAGGAAATCGCGGATCTCGACGTCCACTTTCTTTTCGCGTTCCTCGAGCTCGAGCCGCTGCTCGGGCGCAAGACCTTCCAACTCTTGCTGCTGGAGCGGCCTGCCCTTCCACAGAGGGACTTTTACAATGCCCGTGCGGGTAATCGAAAGCTGGAACCCGAGTCCGAGTGCCCGCTGGCCGGCCTCACCGAAGAGGACTTCCTTGGCCTTTTCCTCTCCCTCGACGATGCGGGTCTTCTGCTCCTCGTACTCCTTTGACTCGAAGACTTTCGGGATCTCGCTCTGCATGAACGCGATGAAAGCATCCACGTCGTGCCGGAATTCGCTTCCCTTTCCAGGGGGGAGATTGACTGCATGCGGCCGGTCAGCATCCTTGAAATTATTGATGTAGCACCAGTCGTCAGGCACTGGACGTCCGAGGGAAATCCGCTTTACAATGGATTTGACGATTGTGTTTCTGCCCGTGCCGGGGATCCCGGAAACGAAGATATTATAGCCGTGATTATGGATGGAGAGCCCGAACTCTATGGAATTTACAGCGCGTGCTTGGCCGATCACCTCATCCTTGAGCGAGATCTCGGCGGTGGTCTGGAACGGGAATTCGGCGGGGTCTGTCGCGTGCCTGAGTTCGGATGCTGGCAGCTCTCTATCTCTCATGTTCACAGCTGTCCTCCTTCGGAAAGATTTTATTTAGAGTGTAGGTGCAGCGAGCGGTATTGTCAAGGCAAGCGAAAAAATCCTGCGCCGCACACAAGACGGATTCCTTTCCCGTTCCCCGGCATTCATGCGTACCGCCTCGAGGGGCCCATATAGGTGCCAACAGCCCGCTTGGCCTCCCACCTGAGGACACAACCAGAAGCTCACAAAAGAATTTTTTGGAAGATGGACTAGGGAAACGGAACGCCACATTCGATTCTCTGATCAGCGATATCTAATAGATAATTTTTTAAATGTTTTGTCCTCCGTGGTTTTGCACTGAGCGTTCAGAATTTATTGGGATTTTTTCCTCATCAAGAAATACAACTCCCCTTTCTGCTGCATGTACCCCGCCCCTATTTCGGCCTCTTCGCCCTGACCCCAGAACAGGTCCACCCTACCAGGCCCCTTAATGGCTCCGCCCGTGTCTTGGTTCAGTACGAACCGCGTGAAAGGCACCCACGCCTTGATAGCGCCATTCTCGACAACCGGCTTTTGGGTTGCAATGAGTGCGAGGGCACCTTTGGGGAAGAGCCTGCTGTCCGTGGCAATGGAACGGCCGGGGGTGAGCGGCACGCCGATGTTTCCGATCGCCGGCCCCATGTCCATGCGGAAGAAAACATAGCTCGGATTCTGGTTTAAAATCCCAAAGACATCGTCAAGATGGGCGTAAAGGTATTCGCGGATCGCCTGCATGGACATGTTCTCTTTGAGAATAAAGCCGCCGTCGATAAGATATTTGCCGATGCTCTTGTAAGGCCTGCCGTTCTGACCATCGTACAGCACACTCACAACGTTCCCGTCACCCAGATCCACCTTGCCTGATCCCTGGACTTGGAGGAAATACATCGCGACGGGGTCGTTGCACCAGAGCATTTCCAAACCCCTGTTCGCGATGACCTGCTTTTTGTCTATCTCTTCGCGCGAGTAATACGGGATGACCTTATTATGGTCCAGCCTGCCGAATATCTTGTCTTTCGGGAAGCTGTCTCCGAACAGGGTGAGGTCGATCTCGATGATATCATCCGGCCTTCGGTAAAGAGGATACTTGTATATGTCATCGGCAACCAGCCTGCACGCGAGCACCGGTTCGTAGTATCCGGTGAACAGAACCTTGCCGTTCGAACCAACCGAACGGTAGAGTACAAATTCGTTCTTTATTTGCCTTACTTTCTGGTCAGCGGTGAGCGAATCGTTCTCAACGATCAAGAGAAAGTTCTGCAGAGTCACGACCATGTCCAGTGCGGTGACCTGTTCCCGGCCGAAAGAGAAGCTCGTCCCGGAAGGCAGTTTCTTGTAATACTCCAGGCTTTGATGTGCCGCCGTGGCGACATCCTTGAACTCCCGGTCATCACGCGGCGCAACAGCCCGCCACCAGGAGATTCTCTCAAGCGCATCTTCGGGCTTCGTGACCGGCATCGGGGGTCGGGCGCAGGCCACGAGGACGAGAAGAAGACATATCATCAAAATCTTTTTCATAGAGAGATCGGTGCTTTATCGTTTTGCCTATTTATTCGCAGTTATCACCCGTCGAAGCTATTGATTCGCGCTGGATTGCGTATTACAAATCAGCACTCACCTTCGTGGCAATTTCCCAGGAACGGCGTGCAAAAATGCCCCGGGACTTGCAATTCTTAATTCTCACATAACCTGTGCTACCGTATCGCTTTTAATGCGTTACAAGCCGGTTCATTCCCGAGATCACAGGCTTTTTGAAAATCCGGGAAGGCGAGTTCTCTCCTGCCCGTTCTCAGATAAAGATTACCGCGGTTACGATAAGTAACAGCCAAGTCTTGATCCAGTGCAATTGCTTTATTAAAATCCTGTAGTGCTCGATCATCCTCGCCTAGGTATGCGTAGCACAGACCACGATTGTTGTAAGATTCAGAATGCTTTGGATTTATAGCAATATACCTATTAAAATATTCTATCGCCTTATCGAACAAGCCCATCTTGCCATACAGCGTGCCTCCCGCTTGATAAGCTTCATACCGGGACGGGTTTAAGGCGATTGCCCGGTCATAGTCCCCGATTGATTTGTCGAGTTGTCCCATTTTTTCAAATGTGATACCTCGATTGAAATAGGCTTCATAAGAAGGGTTCAAGGCGATTGCCCTATCGAAGTTGTTGATTGCTTTCTCAAACTCGCCTTTTTTTTCGAAAGCATTGCCTCGATTTAAAAAAGCATCACTAAAATACGGATCCAAAGCTATCGCTCTGTCAAAATCATCGATGGCTTTGTCTGCCTGGTCGGTATTGAGAAGAGCCAGGCCGCGAAAATAAAAGACAAGATGGGCTCTCTCTGGATTTTTCCCGATGACATAGCTCCATAGCCGAATGCTGTTGTTCCAAATGCCTATCTGTGCCAAGGTTAAATATGACATGGCTATCAGCACAAAAATGGTGGCAGCGCTGAACGGTTTTTTGATCGAATTCCATCTCGTTATGGCATTGACCTTTCTCCAAGTCCATGCGACGGCTAAACCCACAATGAGGAATGGTCCCAGGCTCGGTAAATACGTATATCTGTCTGCCATTGCCTGTCTTCCCACCTGAATAATACCGAGCACGGGAGCCAGGGTTATGACATAATAGCTCCAGACCGATAACCATAATTTCTGCCTTTGAGCGCTCACCACACAGATCACCGTGATCGCGATCACCATAGCCGTTGCTGATAGATATTCCAATGATGATAGGGATACGTCCGCTGGATATGGGTAAAAGGGAATCAAATTCACAGGCCATATCATCTTCCAGAGATACAAAATAAGGGACCTTATTCCTACCAGCACTCGTGCTGATAGTGGCACGGATTCTATGGGCACGATGGCCCCTCCCGTTCCCTGCGCCAACACCGTCAGGACCGAGGAAATACAACTCAATGCGATGAACGGAAGCTTCTCGACAAGGGCAACCAGAAGTGTCTTCAGCGACAGAATTCGCTCAAAAGGATACCAGTCTAAAATCAGCAGCACGACGGGGATGGTAACCGCCATTGGTTTGCTGAGAACCGCGAGGATGCCGAATGCGAGTGCAGCTAAATACCGTTTATTGAAAAATCGAGGAGATAGATGTCCTTCAGGCGGTCTGCTTGATATACTGACCGCATATTGCGTATACATGGTGATGCTGAGCAGGAAGAACAGTGCACACAGGACGTCTTTCCGCTCCGCTACCCAAACCACTGATTCGACGTGCAAGGGATGAAGACCGAACAAGAGCCCGGTTACCCCTCCAGTTATAAGTGTCGTCCGATCATCCAAGAATTCAGATAATCCATTTTTTATTGATGTATCCTTCAATGCATTGACAAGCATTACTGTGAGAAATACCACCAAAAAAGTATTAGCGGCGTGAAGAACAACATTTGTCAGATGATGCCCCAATGGGTTCAATCCCCAAATGGCATAATCAACGGCATGAGATATCCATGTAAGGGGGTGCCAGTTGCTTGCATGGAAATCAAAAAAAGCCCACTTGATAAAGGCCATGTTTAGTGAGCGGATATGAGGATTTTCAGTAACATACTGGGCATCATCCCATTCTACGAAATCATGATGCAGAGATGAGAGATAGACCACAAATGTTATGAGTGAAACACAGGCTGCAAGGTAGTATGTATGCTTCTGTGTCCTTTTCACCTTACTATCTCCAAAATCTTTAGGGAATCCAACGGATCGACTCGGATGCGAAGAGGTTCATATACGGTTCTGTAGGGTATGTTCATCCCCTATTAATGAATTACAGATCGAAATCACCATCATTATGCCACGATGACTGGCAGGAGATGGTAATTTAGACCTTTTTCTAGCGCCTGTCAATGATCGTCAAAGAGGAAAACCCATGATCTCTGCGTGAAGGATGTGAAAACCGAAGCTCCCGAGACATGGTATCATTATCCTTGACATCTTGACATGAAAGTGTGACCATATATTTGGAAGTTCGAAGTTTTTTGCAGTGAACGACGTGGCGCCGCGAAGACTGTCAGCTTCGCGGCTTTTTTATTACGTAATTCCGATCTTCGACTCCGCACGAAGGAGGTACCTATATGGCAACTCGAGGGAAAGTCAAATGGTTCAGTGAGTCCAAAGGCTATGGGTTCATTGAACGGGAGGAGGGTGGAGATGTCTTTGTACACTTCAGCGAAATTGAGAGCGAAGGCTACAAAACCCTCTCCGAAGGCGAGGAAGTAACGTTCGAAATTGTTGACAGCCCCAAAGGCCCCAAAGCAGCGCACGTTGTAAAGACATTGACGTAACTCCCTTTCGCAATCAAATATTGCAGGCCCGATAAATCCGGGCCTGCTGGCTAAGCATTCCACGCCTTCTCTTGCATGCCGCGCCCTCTAAACGTTCCCTGCGTCTAGTCATCCTGAAAAAGCTGCCCTTGCTTTTCTGTTTTCCTTGACTCGGCTTCAGACACATTCATACTCAGTGCGCTCCACTCAGGATTATGCCGCTGCTGCGCCAGTCTCGGCCTGTCTTTATCGTCGTTTGCATAGCAATACAAGCAGCCATGCGCACAGGTGTTGTATGCCCCGATATCAATGCTCGTTGTGCAGGCGCATTCCTTCCGCGTTGCGGCTCGCCGCGTATCGGCAGGCGTTCTCAATACCTTAGTCAGATAACGACCGTCTATGCAGATTGCCTTTTTTATTTTTTCGGACAGCAGATAATCATTGCAGCAGGCGGAGAGATGGATCCCGTATACCTCGGATCTCGCTGCCAAGCGATGTGCGTATTCACGTTTCTTATCCACGGATAGATCTATTAATGCGTGGCCGGTTTTCTTCTTCAAGTTTTCCAGAACTTTCTTGTAAGGATGCACGTAACTTATCGTACACTTCTGCGCATATCCTTTCAGCAGCTCCGCGCATTGAATAAAGCGTTCCTCGTTAATTTCACTGGACGATGTGTCGGTAATACAGATGGGATCGTACCGCCAGATGATCTGCTCCGGGGAATATCGCCGGGTGATAAAGATGAAATCCGCTATCGCGTCTCTGTAATCAGGGGTATCGGGCTCCAACTCTCTGTTTGCTGTGATGGTAAAATGAAAAAAGAGGTTCTTCGTTGTTTTTTCGATCACTTCGAGTTTGCGAAGAAGCGGTGCAAAATCCTTTGACCAGAAGATGATGGCGCTCACGTTCTCAGGTTCGAGCGATACGCGTATAAGCTTGCTCGTATACGGCTGCTGGACATGGACTGTACCCGCCCTGAGCCGGTTAACGAACCAATCCGTATAAAAGGCGGGGACGTCAGTCCTTCTACTTGCGGATATCACCTGCGGCATGCTCCCCTCGTTCTACGCTTTTGTATCCTTGACAATATAACTCATCCCAGATTCAAGGTGAAACAAAATTCGTCCTCAACGAACGGATTTTATTGCCATATAATGAGGACTTCCCTTTTTATTCATTTTAGCGTATTATAGTGACCACTTACATTTTTTTTAGACCTTTCCTGAGGTACTTCCATGCGGCGTTTGACAATAGCAGTGTTCTTTTTCGTACTCTTCGTCCCTGCGGCGGGCCTTTCGCTCACCCTCGAAGAAGGGTTGCAAATCGTCGAGACCAAAGGACGTGACGTGAAGATCGCTCGTTCGGATGAAGAAGTCGCCCGGGGCGCCGTATCCCTGGCGCGCTCCCCCTGGCTGCCCTCGGTGGACCTGTACGGAAACGAGACATGGCTTCAGTATCAGCCTCAGTTTAAGTTCGGCCCCAATGTGGTCCCCACCTCGCAGGATAGGTACTTGACCTACGGCGTCAGAGCAAGTCAGCTGCTCTATGACTTTGGCAAAACCTCGTCATCCATAGACGCCGCCGCATTCGGGCTCCAAGCCAGAGAGATAGAGACCTTGCGGGCAAAGAACCGTTCGGCCTTGGAATTTATCATCGCTTATCTTGATCTCCTCGAGTCGGAAAAGCTGCTTCAGGTGGCGGCCGAAGAAGTGAAACAGTACGAGGCCCACAAACAGGATGCTCTGGTGCGATATGACGCCGGTGTGGTAACGAAGAACGACGTGCTTCAGGCTGACGTCACGCTCGCCGATTCGCGCCAACGGTACCTGACCTTCGAGAATCTCCGGTCCGTCCGGGCGTCGCACATAAACAGCCTGCTTTTGCGGCCGCTGAACGAAGCAGTGCAGCCCGAAGAGGTTAGGAAGAGCCCCTCAGCCGGCATCTCGCTCGAAGCCGCCTGGACTGTGGCCGAGGCCGAGAGCCCGGAGATCAGGGTTATCGACGCAGGGATACGGTCCAAGGAAGAGAGCATTAAAGCGACGCAGGCTGAGTATTTGCCCAGCTTCTATCTCTCCGGCGGATATGAATACCAGGAAAACCAGTACGTGGTTAACCAGTCCAACTGGTCCCTGATCGCAGGCGTGAACATCAACCTCTCGTCAGGCGGCGCAAGCAGCGCCAAGATACACATTGGTAAGAGCGAACTGGCGTCACTCAGGATCACCCGAGACAAGATCGTCGATGCTGTCCGTCTTGATGTGCAGGAGGCCTACCTCAATCTCCAGACCTCGGCGCAGAAGATCGAGGTGACGAAGACCGCCGTTGCCCAGGCCGAGGAGAACCTCCGGCTCCAGCGTCTTCGCTACCAGGAAGGCGTCGGTACGGCCATCGAATTGCTCGATGCCGTGACGCTCCTGACGGCAGCTCGGACCAATACGTGGAGTGCGCAATACGGGTTTGAGCGGGCCGAAGCCGGCCTGCTCTATTCCATGGGCAAGGACCTCCTAAGTGTGTATGGGAAATAGATTGCTAAATAAGGAAGCAGAGGGTATGGGTACGGGGCAACATCGCGTTATTTTTCGGCTCCATGTCCCCTGCGATGTGTCATAACCACCAAGGAGAATTACGCATGGCAGAAGAACAAGCACCGAATCCCCAGACAGGGGACAACCAGAAAAAGAAAAAGGCGTTTATGATCGTCGGGGCTGTCCTGGTGACCGGTCTGATCATCGGCTATTTCTATGTCGGGTACCGCAAGACGCACGTCTCCACCGATGACGCTTTCATCGACGGCAACATCCACACGATCGCGGCGAAAATCAGCGGCACGGTAAAGGAGATCTACGTCACGGATAATCAGCCCATTAAAAAAGGCGACCTTCTGCTCGATATCGATCCGGCAGATTATAGCGCGCGGTTCCGTGAGGCGTCCTCCGTTGTCAATGCGGAAAAGGCGAAGCTGGATGAGGCTGAGACGAAGATCGCGGCTGCACGGGCGGACCTCGAGCTGCAACGGGCCAACCTTAAGCTGGCCGATATTGAGAAGAGGCGGGCAGAAAACCTCTATCAGAAGGAAGTCATCCCGCGCGACCGTTACGATCGCGCCATGACAGCCTACGAGGTAGCCGTAGCCCAGGTAAAGGCGGCCGAAGAGCAGCTCCGGTCGGCGGAATCTCAAAGACTGACACAGGTGTCAACGGTCAGGCAGAAGGAAGCGACGGCGACGCTCGCCGAACTCAACTATCAGTACACGAAGATCTATGCGCCTGCTGATGGCTACATCACGAAAAAGTCCGTGCAGACCGGAAACCAGATACAGGCGGGCCAGCCGCTCATGGCCGTTGTCCCTCTGAGCGACATCTGGGTAACGGCAAATTTCAAAGAAACACAGATGGAGAACATCAGGCCGGGCCAAGCTGTAAAAATAAAGGTGGACAGTTATCCTGGCAAGGTCTTCCAGGGTAGGATCGACAGCATCATGGCCGGGACCGGAGTGACCTTTTCACTGTTCCCTCCGGAGAACGCCACAGGCAATTACGTCAAGGTGGTCCAGCGCATCCCGGTCAAGATCGTATTCGAAGAAGGGACGGACAAGGAACACGTTCTGCGCATCGGCATGTCCGTCGACCCAACGGTGATTGCAAAATGACACGGAATACCATGAGCCGTGGCATCATCGCCCTCACGGTCATGCTCCCTACATTGATCGAAATCATCGACACGTCGGTCGTAAACGTGTCGCTCAATCACATCAGGGGAGCGTTGTCCGCAGGCATAGACGAGTCCACGTGGACCATCACTGCCTATCTTGTGTCGAATGCTATCATAATCCCGATGGCGGGGTGGTTCTCCCGTCTTATCGGCAGAAAGAACTATCTCATCGCCTCCATCACCCTTTTCACTTTTAGTTCATTCATGTGCGGTTCGGCCTGGAGCCTTCAGAGCCTCGTGTTCTTCAGGATCATCCAGGGCATCGGAGGCGGCGGACTCGTTCCGCTGAGCCAGTCGATCCTGCTCGAAAGTTTCCCCCGCGAAAAACACGGCACGGCTATGGCCATCTTTGGCATGGGTGCCATGCTCGGCCCTATCGCCGGCCCGCTGCTCGGCGGATGGATCACGGACAACTGGTCCTGGCGCTGGATCTTCTATATCAACATTCCCATCGGCATCCTATCCATCATCATGAACATCATCGTAATCCAGGACCCACCATACATGAAGCGTGTAAAGATGAAGATCGACTATTGGGGCATTGCCTTCCTCTCAGCCGGCCTGGGTTCTCTCCAGTTCATCCTCGACAAGGGAGAAAGTGAAGACTGGTTCGGCTCAAAACTGATCGTGACCTTCGCGGTCATCTCGGCCGTGTCGCTAGTGCTTCTCGCGGTCAACGAGATCTATTCCAAACAAGCAATTGTCAATCTTCGCCTTTTCAAGGACCGTACGTTTGCGAACGGATGCACGGTGATGTTCTTCGTGTTCCTGAACCTCTTCGGGAGCATCGTGCTGCTACCCATTTTTCTCCAGTCGATCATGGGATATACGGCGTCTTATGCTGGGCTGGTCCTCGGTCCCGGCGGTCTCGCAACTATGCTCGCAATGCCCTTTGCGGGAAAGTTGATAGGCAAAGTCAATCCTAAGCGCCTTATTGCGGTCGGGATAACGATCTGTGCCCTGAGCACCTACCTGATGTCGCGTTTCAATCTCACGACGGACTTCTGGACTTTCGTCTGGCCCCGGGCAGTTCTCGGTGTCGGCATGGGTTTAACCTTCATCCCGCTCACGACTATGACCCTATCCCATGTTCCCCGGGAAAATATGACCGAGGCAACTTCTTTGTACAACCTGCTCCGGAACCTTGGTGGCAGCGTGGGCATCGCCTTTACGACTACCATGCTTTCCCGGCGGGCCCAGTTTCACCAGACGCGTCTCGTGGAACACCTGTCCCCTTTCGATCCGGCCTATTCCATCTCCCGGGATAAAATGGCGGCTTTTCTGGGAACCCAGGGCCTCCCGGGTTCCGGCGCCAACGGTTTGATATACGGGGAGCTGATCAGACAGTCAACAACCCTCGCGTTCGCCGATGCCTTCCTTACCATCTGCGTGCTCATCCTGTGTGTTCTTCCGCTCGTATTCGTGATGCAGCAGGCCACGTCGCCGGGCGACCCTCCGCCGGCGCATTGATCGGGTTTGTATGGGAGGGAGCTGATACTGACTTTCCGCGCATTACATCAGATTCATCGGGTCCACATCAACAATCACTCTGCACTTCCCGCCGGATTTTTCTGCGACCGCATTTCTGCCCTCTGCGGCAAGAAATCTGATCACGTCGCGTTTCTGGGAAAGCAGGAGCAGCTGAAACCGGTACTGGCCGCGAACCTTTGCTATTGGTGCAGGCGCGGGACCAAGCAACATGGTCTCTTTTCCCCGCATAAGGCTGCGTATTCGGTCCTGCGCGGCCTTCGCCCCTTCTGCGGCACGTGATTCATTGGGACTTTTCACTTCGAGCTTGATGATCCTGCCGATTGGCGGATACCCGAGTTCCCTGCGGTAGGAAATCTCGTCATGATAGAAGCCTTCGTAATCGTGGTTTCTGCTGTGCTGGACGGAATAGTGGTGCGGGTTCATGGTCTGGATGACCACTTCGCCCAAAGCGTCTCCCCGCCCGGCCCTTCCCGCGGCCTGGGTGATGAGTTGGAAGGTCTTTTCCGCGGATCGGAAGTCGGGCAGATTCAGCCCGACATCGGCGTCCACGACACCCACGAGCGTCACGGACGGGAAGTCATGTCCCTTCGCGACCATCTGGGTGCCGAGCAGGATATCCACCTCCCGCCGGTCAACCTGGCGGATCAACGTATCGTAAGCCTGCCTGCCTTTGACCGTATCGCTGTCCATCCTCTTGATCCGCGCAGCCGGAAAGAGCATCTGAAGCTCTTCTTCAATCTTCTGCGTACCCGAGCCCAGCAGCTTCAGGTTGACGCTCGAGCACGACGGGCAGCGGTCCGGAGGCCGGGTGAGATAGCCGCAGTAGTGGCACTTGAGCTTCTGATCCGATTTGTGAAAGGTCAGGGACACGCTGCAGCTTGGGCATTTAATGGCGATGCCGCAGTCCCCACAGATAAGCACGGATGAGAAACCTCGGCGGTTCAAGAGGAGGAGCGTCTGTTCATTCTTTTCGAGCCGCTTCTTGATCTGCTCGACGAGAACAGGGGAATAGAGTGAAGGTCTGGGCAGGGCTTTAGCATCGACCACCGCCACCCGAGGCATGGGACGATGGTCCACGCGGTGCGGGAGGTGCAGATAGCGGTACTTGCCGCTTTTCGCATTGTGGTAGCTTTCAAGTGACGGCGTGGCAGAGCCGAGCACGACAACGGCTTTCTGAAGCTTCGCTCGCATGACCGCCACGTCACGTCCGTGATAGCGGAGTCCCTCTTCCTGCTTATAAGAATTCTCATGCTCCTCGTCGACGATGATGAGCCTCACACGTTCGAAAGGGGCAAAAATTGCCGATCGTGCGCCGATTGCGACATCAACGTGGCCGGCCTGAATGCGCCGGTATTCGTCGGCACGCTCGCGGTCCGTAAGCCCGCTATGAAGGACGGCAACACGATTGCCGAAACGTCCTCGGAACCTAGCAAGGAGCTGCGGCGTGAGCGCAATTTCGGGAACAAGCACTATTGCGCCGCCGCATCTATCCGCAAGCTTCGCGATTACCCGAAGATAAATTTCAGTCTTGCCGCTCCCAGTCACGCCGTGCAGCAAGAATACCTCGAAGCGACCCGTTTCAACTGCTTCTGTAATTCCCTGAACTGCCTCGGCCTGCTCGGGCATGAGTAGGGGCGGGATGCTCGGGACAAAACCCTCAGGCGCCGCAGGAACCTGAATTTCACGTTCAATGATCTCGATGATCCCCTCTCCCCTGAGCGCGTTGACCGTGGCGTGTGAAAAACCAATCAAGGCATCGAGCGCTGTTTCTCCCCGTTCTAGAATCATCTGGAGAAGCGCTGCCTGCTTTGCCCCGCGCAGAGGAGACGAAGGCTGGCGCAACAGCCTGACGAATTTTTTCTTTCTTGGTTTTGCGCGTGAAACTGCCTTGGGCACCAGCGCTTCGATAGTCTGGCCGAGGGGATACATATAGTAGTCTGACACCCAGCGTGCAAGGGCTAGGAGTTCCGGCGTAATGGCATTGTCAAGGACTTCGATAATGGATTTAAGACCGGCCGTGTCGCTCTGGCTTGTAAACCCGAGGACCGTTCCGGGTATATGCCTACTTCCGAAGGGAACAAGCACGCGCGACCCAGGTATGAGACTTCCCTGTATCTCCTCGGGTACGCAATAATGGAAGGTTTTGTATACGGAAATACCGACGGCTATATCAACGACAAGGTCGGTCATTGGGTGTAATCACAGGGGTCATGGTCTATGTATCAAGGGGCAAGGACAATTTTTCGGAATTCTTGTTTTTTTCTTCCGTTTTCTTAGGTTTTTCGGTGGTTTCCTTCACGGTCTTCATTTCCTTATTGCTCAAGATATCCTTGAGCTCGCTCATAAACTCGTTGATGTCCCGGAAAGACCGATAAACCGAAGCGAAGCGGACATAAGCAACCTCGTCCAACTTATGGAGCCGCTCCATGACCTCTCCACCGATGACTGTGCTCGGGATTTCTTTAAGACCCTTATCCTGGAGCGACTTCTCGATTGCCTCCACGGTCTTTTCAAGCATGTCCATGCTGATGGGACGCTTCTCGCATGCTTTCTTAAGCCCGTTCAATATCTTCATCCGGTCAAAGGGTTCACGCCTCCCATCCTTTTTGATGACCGACGGCAGCACTTCCTCGACGCGTTCGTATGTAGTGAACCGTCCCTCACACTTGAGGCACTCGCGCCGGCGCCTGATGGTATCGCCTTCCTTCCCCATCCGGGAATCCACCACCTTATTGTCAATGTTGGAACAATAGGGACAGCGCATCGTTTGGCTCGTTCTAGCTCTTTGCTCGCGGCTCGAAGCTCATAGTAACCGCAAGAACCTAGGCTATCAGCTGCGAACTGGTTCTGATTTCTTGTACTGCGTGATCTTGATCCCGGACTCGTTCAGCATCTCAGCGGCCAGGGCATCGGGGTAACCGTCCTCGAAAATAATTCGCTTCACACCTGCGTTGATGATCATCTTGGCACAGATGCCGCAAGGCTGGTTCGTGCAATAGAGGGTAGAGCCCTCGATCGTCGTGCCATGCTTGGCCGCTTGGATGATTGCGTTCTGCTCCGCGTGCAGCCCACGGCAGATCTCATGCCGCTCGCCCGACGGGATGCCGAGCTGCTCGCGCAGGCACCCGCGCTCGAGGCAATGCTCGATTCCCGAGGGCGCACCGTTGTAGCCCGTGGCGAGAATGTTCTTGTCCTTGACAATCACGGCGCCGACCTGCCGCCGGAGGCACGTGGCGCGCTTCTTCACGAGGTGCGCGATCTCCATGAAATATTCGTCCCACGAAGGTCTGGTCATAGCAACCTCCAAATCACAACAACCAAATCCAAAAATGGGCTCCAAGAATCAGCGCTTCAAGGTCAAACCGTCAGTTGTCCAAGTTTAAATGGCTACGCTCGGGAACCCTTATTATGAGATTTGGCTGTTTCTTGTATTCAAACTCCTGCCTTTTCCATTGCGAACAGTGGAAACTTGCTGCAGAATGCCCGGGTCCGCTCCTTGATCGCAGCGAGTTTTTCTGGGGATCGGACGTTTGCGAGCGCCTCGCAGATGAGGTCTCCGATGAATTTCATTTCGGGTTCACGCATGCCCCGCGTGGTCACAATCGGCGTCCCCAAGCGGATGCCGCTTGTCACGCGCGGCGGCTTCTGGTCGTAAGGGATGCTATTCTTGTTTACCGTTATGCCCGCGGCGTCGAGCGCATCCTCGGCCTCGTTGCCGGTGATGTTCTTCGGCGTAAGGTCGACAAGCATGAGGTGGTTGTCAGTGCCCCCCGAAACGATACGAAGCCCATCCACCGTCAGACGCCGCGCCAGGGCCCTGGCATTCTTCACCACCTGCCGCTGGTACTCGCGGAACTCGGGCTGGAGCGCCTCTTTAAATGCGACGGCCTTGGCCGCGATCACGTGCATGAGCGGCCCGCCCTGGATCCCGGGGAAGACGACCTTGTCAATGGCTTTGGCGAACTTCTCGGAGCACATGATCATACCGCCGCGCGGACCGCGCAGGGTCTTGTGCGTCGTCGTTGTGACGAAGTCCGCGTAGGGGACCGGGCTCGGATGTTCCCCTGCTGCAATGAGCCCTGCAATGTGCGCAACATCCGCCATCAGGTATGCGCCCACCATGTCGGCGATCTTCCGGAACCGGGGGAAGTCGATGATCCTCGAGTAGGCGCTATATCCCGCCACGATCATCTTGGGCTTGTGCTCAACAGCCAGTCGCTCCACTTCGTCATAATCAAGAAGTTCCGTGTCTTTGTTTACGCCATAGGCGAATGCCTTGTAGAGCGTTCCTGAGAAGCTTACACTCGCACCATGCGTGAGATGGCCGCCGTGCGGAAGGCCCATGCCGAGAATTGCGTCCCCGGGTTGAAGTACGCTGAAATACACTGCCATGTTGGCCTGCGAACCCGAGTGGGGTTGGACGTTCACATGCTCGGCTCCGAAGAGTTTTTTGGCCCGCTCGATGCCCAGCAACTCGACCTGATCGGCAAACTCGCATCCGCCGTAGTAGCGCTTCTGGGGGTACCCCTCGGCATACTTGTTCGTGAACACCGAGCCCTGTGCTTCGAGAACGGCATTGCTCACATAGTTTTCGGACGCGATGAGGACGATCTTGGAAAGCTCTCGTTCCTCTTCGCCCTTGATCGCATTGTAGACCTCCGGATCCGTCCCTTTGAGTTCTGACATCGTGTTATCCTTTAATCGACTTTTCTATTTCCGATATCTTGTCGAGCCGTTTCTGGTGCCGGCCGCCTTCGTATTCTGTATCGAG
The DNA here is from genome assembly GCA_035623825.1 of Nitrospirota bacterium. Classification (GTDB taxonomy): domain Bacteria; phylum Nitrospirota; class UBA9217; order UBA9217; family UBA9217; genus DASPSR01. The sequence continues at coordinate 166,819 of DASPSR010000007.1, read as the reverse complement.
CCAAGTCTTCACGATTTCCAGCGCAACGCCCTTCCCGATGACCCGCTCGCCCATGACAAGGACATTGGCATCGTTATGCAGACGGCTCATCTGCGCTGTAAAATGGTCATGGCAGAGCGCAGCGCGCACGTTCGGGTACCGGTTGGCAACTATGGACATACCGATGCCCGTACCGCAAATCAGGATTCCACGGTCCACGCCTCTGTTCGAGACGGCCTCGGAGACCTTTTTCCCGTAATCGGGATAGTCAACGGAGGCTCTGTCCGTCGTTCCGAGGTCTATTAGTTCGATATTCTTGATCGTTTTTATGAATTTTGCGATCTCTTCTTTTAGATCCCAACCGCCGTGGTCGCAGGCTATCGCTAGTTTCACGTGAAAATGCCTTTCTCCTTATCTCCTCCGCCCGATGGGGAAGAAATCGAAGGTGGGGGTGATGATCAGGATGCTGGACAACCCCGGTTTTCACCCCCATTCAGGCCGGTTGTATAAGAACCCCGCCTTTTCGTAGACATTGATATTAACATCTCCGCTGTTTTTGTGTCAAGGAAAATACGGGTGGAGGAATAACCAAGCTCCGAATCCCAAGCTCCAATGAAGTTTTAAATCTCAATTTCACAGTGCGCTGTCCCTGTTATTGACCGGTTCGATAATTATTGGTAATTATGAGAGACTGGTATCTTGACTATTGGCGCCTGTTTCATAAAGTATCATACTGAGGACCGCCATGGCCGCGGTTTCGGTGCGCAGAATGTTCGGACCCAGGCTCACAGCACGGAAACCATTTTCTCGCGCCATCGCCGCCTCGGCGGCGGAGAATCCGCCTTCCGGTCCGATGAGTACGACGATGCTCTTAATATCAGGACTTGCCCTGAGCACGTCCTTGATGGGGCTTGTCGCTTCTTCCCAAGGAAGGATCAGGAGTGTCTCTTGTGAAGAAAATCCCCCTCTATCCGCTTTCTTCGAAATGGGATGTGCCATATCCGCCCCTTTAGCAAAGGGGGGCTCGATGGGATCATATAATTCTACCATGAACGCCGAGTATTTTTGAATAGATTCGATCCTTGGTATGTCCGGCCTATTGCTCTGCATGGCCGCCTCCCGGCAGATCCTCTGCCATCGGATAAGGCGCTTTTCTGCGTCCCTGACCTTCACGATCGTCCGCTCCGTGACCAGGGGCACGATGGCCGCAACGCCGAGTTCCGTTGCCTTCTGCACGATCCATTCCATCTTGTCGGCCTTGGGCAACCCTTGGCCGAGCGTAACGAGGGGGAAACGGATCTTCTTCTTGATTTTATCAAGGATCTTCGTTTTGATCCCTGACCGGATCATCTGATCAATCTTCACGGTGTACTCGGTTCCTTTCCCGTCACACAGGAGGAGATGATCTCCGATACCCATTCGTAACACTGCCGCAATATGGTGCACGTCTTCATCAGTGACGGTTATGTACATGTCGGAAACCTGTTCTGGTGATATAAAAAAACGCGGTAGTTTGGGCATGATGTGTACCTCCACAGCTGTCACGACGCCGCGAAAACTCGAAAAAAACCTCAATACCTATGTGCCCCGGCGTCTTCGTGTTAAAAAATCCCGGATTACAGTTCCGGCTTAAGCGTCTCGGGTTTTCCTGTTCTTCCCCGTCTCCTTCTTCTTCTGGCTGGCTTTACGCGCTTCTCACGATTCCTTCGAATATCCTTTTCTTCATCTGGAGATAGCGGATTGTTCTTTATGAATCCCTTCCACCAGGCGCGTAGCTCTTTTTTCTCACCCGTGACTTCGCTCGTGAAACGCAGATACTCGAATGCATCGGCAAACCCCGGCCTTCTGAGAAAATAGAGGGGATTCCTGCCAGCGGTTTTCTCAAAGCGGTACTGGTTCCAGTAAATATCGCGCATCGGGTATCCAACCTTCTTCGGGACCATCACCCGCTGCGCCTCTTCCGAGAGAAACTCGCTTACAGCCCGTATTACAGAATCCAGCGCAGACGAACCGGCTTTTCTGAGCTCCGCAGCCTTTTCTTCGATGAACTGGCCAAACATGAGCGAAAACAGGACATGCGGTGGCACTTGTCTCCCCGCCTGCACGCACGCATCAACCCATTCGAGTGCCTTGCCGATCCAAATATGCGGGAATCCGTCGGACTCCGCATCCACCCACTCATTCAGGCGCGGAAACAGGACGCCGAAGATGCCGGTCCTTCTGAGCAGCTGATAGGTCTTCTCGCCTTCGCCCAGCAAAAAGAGCTTGAGAACCTCCTCGTACATCCGGGAAGGCGAAGCCAGCGCCACCCGGTCCTTCAGATCAATCATGGCGCTGTACGTGTTCTCCTCGATCTCGAACCCGAGCATGGCGGCAAAACGCACGGCCCGCACCATACGCACCGGGTCCTCGGTGAAGCGCACAACTGGATCGCCGATGATCCTGATGAGTCCGCCCCGAAGGTCCTGCATCCCCCCCACGTAGTCAATGACGGAAAAGTCCACGATGTTGTAAAAGAGAGCATTTACCGTAAAATCGCGCCGCAGCGCATCCTCTTCCGGCGTGCCAAAGATATTGTCGCGCAGGATCATGCCGTCTTCGGTCTTCAGGAGCCGCGGGGGACGGGGCTTCTGCGGCTGCTGCGGGACCCGATCATCAGGCGCCGCGCTGTCAGCCGGCGGCTGTATGGCCGGGAGGGCAGGCTGTTCCACATTTCCCGGACCTGCTTCGGTCTCCGGTTCTTCGGACGCCAAGGCACGGAACGTTGCGACTTCAATGATTTCGTTAGGGAAGTGGATGTGGGCGAGACGGAACCGTCGACCGATGAGCCGGCAGTTGCGGAAGACTTTTTTGACCTCATGAGGCCTTGCGTCGGTGGCAATATCGAAATCTTTAGGTTCCCGGCCGAGCAGCAGGTCTCGCACGCCGCCTCCGACGAGGTACGCTTGATACCCTTTTTCCTTCAGCCGGTAAAGCACCCGGATCGCGTTGGCACTGATCCACTTCCGGGAGAGGGGATGTTCAGATCGGGAAATGATGACCGGCTGTATACTCACAGAACCATATTAACACATGGAGAAGGGGGAGGTAAAGAAGTAAGTCAGAAATCGAACGTCAGAGACAAAGGACAAAAAAGAAAGGATGGGCAGATGGATCGACAATGAATCAAGCCTTGTCGATTCTGATCTTTAACGCCCCCTTTGCCTTCTTCAATACTGAAGCATTACCCACAATTCTTCCGACAATGTTCACGGCGCTCGCTGGCACGGGATCGTTGCCGTAGCTCATGGGTGTAGGACCGAAGAAAATAGCCAGAGCGTTACCCGGAGGCCAGAATCCTATATCTCCGGACTTTACCGCGGTTGATGCCGTCTCGTCGAGCGGCATCTTGACGGGGATCTCGAAATAGAACTCATCGCCCCACTCGTTTGGCCTTGTCTCTACAGGGAGTGCACCGACAATTTCCTTTGCGCATCTGGTGTCGAATAGCTCCGCATAGACGGCGATATTCCTCATGATAATTTTAATTCTGGTCGGCATCGTGGGTTTCCTCGCGTTAGTGTATCGGGGATAAGGGTTAAAACAGTCCTAGTTGTCGATCTGGTTCATTCTTTTTCTTCGCTCGGTCATGAACAGTAATATTGGAAATAAATTCCTCGGGAATTTCCCCGATGAACGGAGATGGCGAAGGAGCTAGCCTTTGTCCGTAAAGGAACCGGGACCGCGCGTAGATGAGATGAAGCTCGTCCTTTGCCCTTGTCATCCCGACATAAAGCAGCCTTCGCTCTTCCTCGATGTCCACGCCCTCCTTCATGATTGTACAGGGAAGCAGGCCGTCTTCGCACCCCGTGATGAACACGATCGGGAACTCCAGACCTTTTGCCATATGGAGGGTCATCAACGTAACGGCATCGGCCCGTGGATCGAATAGATCCGCAGCGGTCAGAAGTTTGGATTCCAGTGCATCGATCCGGCCGGACCCGATTGTCTCGTGGGGATGAATAAGCGACTGAAGATAGGCAAGGGTCTCCTCTATTTCCTCAACTTGCGCGCTGCTCCGACGACCGATCATTTGATAGGGAATGCCTGATGCCGCGAACACCTCCTCCAGTACCTTCGACTGGGCATGGGTCCTGAAGATCACAGCAAAATCCGAAAATCGGAAGGAGCGTTCCGAATCACCCCTTCCTGAACCATTCCGCACCATCTGATAATGGCTGGTACCTCCCATGCGCTCTTCGATCTTCCGTATAATGGCAGCACCCTCGGCATATTCATCAGGAACAGAGAGGATGGCAATCGGGACGCCTTTCTCCTTCAGAGGAACGAGTTTCTTATCGACCCGCCTCTCATTATGCTTGATCAGGCCGTCCGCAGCATTAACGATGGCGCCCGTTGACCGGTAGTTCTCGGTGAGAGTTATTCGCGTTGCACCAGGAAAATCCTTTTCGAAGTTCAGAAAGTTCTCGATGTCGGCCCCGCGAAAGCCATAAATCGCCTGATCGGCATCTCCCACAACGCAGACATTTCCGCTGTTTCCGGCGAGACACTTCAAGAGCTGATATTGGACAGGATTGATGTCTTGATATTCATCGACGATGATGTGTTTGAATCTGTCCCGGTATTTTCGCGCGGTCTGCCTGCTTTGGAGCATCCCGATCGGTATCTTTATGAGGTCGTCAAAGTCGAAAGCGTTCCGTTGCCTTAATGCGGCCTCATAGGATTCATACGCTTCCTGCATTTCGCAATCTTCATTACCCAGAGAATTCTTCATCCTCGATATTTGTTCTGCAGCACGCTGTGCTTTCCTCGTTGAATCATTCATCAATGACTTTAGAAGCTTGACCTGTTCCTCTCTGCTATAGACAAGAAAATCATCCGTGCGGTTGTCTTTAATGATCTTGAGGCCGAGAAGGTGAAACGTACCTATGAATATCTTCGACGCATCGCTCCCGATCACGTCACCCGCGCGGACCCGCATCTCCCGCGCCGCACGATTCGTGAATGTCACCGCAAGAATTTCTTCAGGTGGAACGTTTTGATGAATAAGATAGGCAAGCCTGTGGGCGATGGTCAGCGTCTTTCCCGTCCCTGGTCCGGCGACGGTCAAGAGAGAACCGTCGAATGCGGCGGCTTTCCTCTGGAATTCGTTCAAGCCATCAAACAAGAGCGGCATTGCCTTTCTCATAGCAGCCTCATCTGCCCCTTAATCTCTCTCCGCTCCACTTCCTGAAATATCCTGACCTTCCCATATTCCCCATCGTATCCGGGCGCGATATGAACGTTCCCCGCACGCATGCGCGATATGGCTTCCCGGACGAGAGGCGAGCCTGCGCGTTCGACATCATCGAGCGGAGCATCTATAAGGATCGTGAATTCATTTCCCAGCTTTTCGAGCAGACTAAAATAAAGTTCATTCACCTTTTTCGTGTTCGCCCCAACTTTCAACCCTTCAGCGATGATCTCCTGCAAGGGGATGACGGACTGAAATGAAGGCGACCCCTGAGGCTTGAAACCGCAACCCCGGTCCGCGAGCTTTTCGACTCTATGCATGACGCCTACAGTCAATTTCTTCCCGCAAACTGGGCAGAGATAGTTGCGGTGGATCGTTTCCTGGGGGGAGAGGCTCACACCGCAGTCCCGGTGTCCGTCGTAGTGATACTTTCCTTCTTCCGGGAAGAACTCGATGGTGCCGAGAAAACCAGTTTTCGTCCTGATGGCGCTCATCATAGACGCGAATGAGATCCGCGTGTCGAAGATATTCGCTTCGCGCCCTATCTTAGCTGCCGAGTGCGCATCGGAATTGGACACGAGCGTGATCCGGTCGAGGGCGGAGAGACGCCAGTTCATGGGCGGGTCTGATGAGAGTCCGGTTTCAATGGCATGGATATTCGGAGCAAGCTCTTCGTAACATTCTTCGAGTGAATCGAAGCCCGATGCAGCGCCGAAGACCGAGAAGTGCGGCGTCCATGCGTGCGCAGGTATGTACACCGCCTCAGGAGCTGAGTCCAGCGTGATCTTGAGGAGATCCTTTGCATCAAGCCCGAGGATCGGCCTTCCATCGGCATTGAGATTCCCGATCCTCGATAGGGCAAGATTCAAGCGAGCCGCACTTTCAAAGTCTGGCACAAGAATAACGGAGTGTATCTTCCGGGTCTTTCCGCCCTTGCTATAGATGCAGCTTATCTCCGAGGAGAGGATGAAGTAGACATCGGCCTTGCACGACCCAGGTATGTCACCGTCCTGACATTCCTTTTTGAGCCTGAATAACCCGTTTTCCGCCGGTTCGAACTTTTCTTCAAGCTCCTTGAGCCACCCGGCATGGGTAAAGTCTCCTGTGCCCATGACCGTGATGCCCTTGAGCTGCGCCCATTTCCCGATGGTTTCGGGCGACATGTCCTTGCTTGTCGCCCGTGAGTAACGTGAATGGACGTGAAGGTCGGCGATAAAACGCATGGGGAATTATAGCATTATTCGGGGGGCTGAGAAACAGGATTTTAGCACCGGATTTTAGCACCGGCTGCGCCAAGTACTTGCTGAAGCTGTGCGGTCCTTCCAAAGGTCCGCAGGAATCGCTCCTCTATATTATATATTGCCTGTGCTCCCCAGTTGACGTAGGGAAGGATACCATCGAAGTCTTCGTCATTGCATCGGCGGATCATCTCTGCCCTCGGTATCGATGACCTTGCTCACAATGGAGGCAATGTCCTCATCCGCCCTTTCGATGCTCTCGAGCAGTTTGAACTGAACCCTTGCCCGCTGAAGGTTATGTTTGGGATATCTGATCTTGAAATAGGTATCGCCGCGGAGGTAATCGGCCAAAAAGCGGATCCCGAGTTCAAAGGTGATTATCTTCACCGCTGCCGGCAGCATGGCAATCTCTTTTCCCGTAAGGAACCCGCCAGCTTCGCGCAGATATCCGCGGGTCACCGCTTCAAAGACAGGAAGATCGAGTCCGACCGTTCTGAGATCCTCCGCATCCTCTCCTGCCGGGTTGGCTGCGGAGCGAAGGCAGTCGCCGAAATCGTAGTGAACGATTCCTGGTTTGACCGTATCCAGGTCGATCATGCACAGGGCCTCCCCCGTAATGGCATGAATCAGAACGTTGTTCACTTTCGGGTCATTATGCACCACACGGACCGGAAGTTCCTTCAAAGCGACTAGACCGGTCAACCCGGGTGCAAGGGACCTTCTGTGATACACGAACTCTCTTTCAGCTAGAACTTCAGCGGACCGTCTTTGTACATCTGCCTTGAGCGCTTCATCAAACTCGGCAAGATAGTGCGGTGTTTGATGAAACCCGGGAAGCGTATCGTGGAGTCGTCCTGGCGGGAGGTCCGATACGAGCGACTGAAACCTTCCGAGGCCTCGACCGATTTCGTAGGCGTGCCGTACATCCTTGACCTTGTCATACACCACTCCGGATTTAATGAAATGAAACAGGCGCCAGTACGCACCGGAATCGTCTCTATGGAACGAGCGACCCCCGCTTATATGGATGAGCGCCGGAGTGATTGCATAGGGGTCTCTGACGCCTTCCGCACGGAGCCTGTTCACAATATGATTGGTCACGACCTCCACATTCTCCATAACCTGCTCCGGCTTTTTGAACACTGAGGTATTAATGCGCTGGAGAATGTATTTGCGTATCTCTCCGCCATCTTTCATCTCGCAGAGGTAGGTATCGTTAATCAGTCCGGAGCCGAACCGCACCGTCCTTGTGAGCGCCCCGGGGATCTCAAAATGGGATATGATCGCATCTATCATACTAATAAAGAGGTCTTCCAGTATTCCAGAATATTATATCATTTCTGATCTATTATTCCATACCTTCATGACGTTGCTGCTTTCCGAACGCTCGAATTATGAATCTGTTCGGGTAATCGGGGGATGGCCCATGCACTTACCGCTCGCAGGCATGGCAAGTTAAAGTTTTGACCTGGAATTCCGATAAGACCTTTATACAGGTGCGTCGAAACGGATAAACAGGCAAACCTCATTGTCAGGCAGGTAAAAATGAAATCAGAGGTCTTACAGCGCAAGAGGATGCCATGGAAAATGATTTTCGCAGGGATTAGCCTCTGCTTGTTCGTCTGGGTCTCAGGGCCCTTTATTAATGCTTGCCTTTCCCAGGAGAAGTCTTTCTTCCGTCAATTACTTAAGCCCACCGCCGGTGAGATCATCACGCTGACATGCATCATGATCGTTCTTCTCGGGCTCAGCACGTATAGCAGCCTCATGATGAGGAGGCTCGGGACGACCGTGTTAGAACTGACCGAATCGGGACAACGGTATCGCATTCTCGTCGAAACTGCTCCGGACATCATCTTTATCCTTTCCCCCGAAGGGACATTCACCACCCTGAACTCCGTGTTTGAAACCGTTACCGGGTTCCCGCGCACGGAATATATCGGCAGGCATTTTCACTCGATCATCCATCCCGAGGATCTTCACCTAGCATTCGATGCGTTCAAACGCCTTACAGCAGGTCAGACCCCGTCTCCCTATGAACTGCGCATTCTCTCGCAATCGGGAGAATATCTTACGACAGAAATCATTTCGGCGCCGCAGATTCAGAACGGCAAAATGCTCGCAATCCTGGGTATAGCACGCAACATCACCGGTCAGAAGCGCATGGAACAGTCGCTCACGGAAAGAGAGACACGATACCGGGACCTCTTTGAGAATGCCCATGACCTCATCCAGAGCTCTGGGCCGGACGGCAGCTTCCGGCATGTCAATCGGGCCTGGCGGGAGACCCTCGGATACAACGAGGAGGAGATAGCCCAGATGAGCGTCCTCGACATTGTCCACCCTAATTCCAGGGATCACTTCAAGGAGATGTTCGAGCGCATCTTGGGCGGCGAAAAAATCGATCGCATCGGTGCTACGTTCATGACCAAGGCCGGTAAGCCAGTCATCGTCGAAGGCAGTGTTCATTGCAGTGTCATCGACGGTCGGCCTGTGCAGACACAGGGCATATTCAAAAACGTCACCGAACACAAGCATAACGAGGAGTTCATCAAAAATGTCCTCGACACCGTAGACGAGGGGTTCATCGTAATCAGCCGCGACTTCAGGATAGTCTCCGTCAACAAAGCCTATTGCAGCAAGCTTAAGATGACGTCGGACGATATAATATACAGACACTGCTATGAGATCTCGCACCACATGCTTTCACCCTGTTACGAGTCAGGTGAAGACTGCGCCGTGCAGCGCACATTTGAGACCGGCGAACCACATACCGCAGTCCATACGCACTATGATAAGGAAGGGGACTCCGTCTATACCGAGGTCAGGTCTTTCCCTTTGAAGAATTCCCGCGGTGAAATAATTTCGGCAATCGAGATTCACAATGATATCACCGAGAAAAAGAGGCTAGAGGAACAGCTTCTTCACTCTCAGAAAATGGAGGCTGTAGGAACATTGGCGGGCGGTGTGGCGCACGACTTCAACAATATCCTAACGGCGATCATCGGCTATAGCAGCCTCATGCAGATGAAGATGGCTGAAAACGACCCCCTTCGGCCAAGCGTGAACAGCATTCTCGCGTCTACGGAGCGAGCAGCCAGCCTTACCCAAAGCCTTCTAGCATTCAGCAGGAAGCAGATACTCACTCCAAAGCACGTGGAGATGAATACAATCGTGCGGCGGGTCGAGAAACTCATAGAGCGGCTCATCGGAGAGGACATCGAGATCAAGCAAGTTCTACACGATGAACCATTGCCCATTAAGGCGGATACGGGCCAGATCGAGCAAATCATGATCAATCTCGTCACGAACGCGAGGGATGCCATGCCGCGAGGGGGAAAGTTGACCATTGAGACGGGAGACGTTGAGTTGAACAGCGATTTCATAAAGGCGCACGGATACGGGAAGCCTGGTAATTACGCGCTGCTCACCGTAACGGACACTGGCACGGGTATGGACAAGAAAACCGTAAAGAGGATCTTTGAACCGTTCTTCACCACCAAGTCCACGGGCAAAGGGACCGGGCTTGGCCTTGCCATCGTCTATGGTATCGTAAAACAGCACAGCGGGTATATCAGTGTCTATAGCGAACCCGGGATAGGTACGACCTTCAAGGTCTATCTGCCGCAGATCAAGGCCGCGCTCCATCACGCAAGGTCTGTCAGCGCCCCCGTGCCGACTGGTGGCACGGAGACCCTCCTGGTCGCAGAAGATGACAGCAGTGTACGGAACCTTACGACGGCGGTGCTACAGGGATTTGGCTATACCGTCATTGAGGCTTCCGATGGCGAAGAGGCTCTAGAGAAATACCGGGATAATAAGGATACAATCCGGCTCCTTATCTTTGATGTCATCATGCCGAGGAAGAACGGCCGAGAGGCCTATAACGAGATCAGGAAGATGAACCCCTCAGTCAAGGCGCTCTTTACGAGCGGATATACCGCAGAAATCATCTATAAAAAAGGCCTCCTGGGAGACGACGTTAACTTTCTTTCAAAGCCCGTGTCGCCCAATAAGCTCTTAAACAAGGTAGCGGAAATGCTCGGCAGCGGATCGCAGGCAACGTGTTGAGGCGATGATGTGATTCACGGTGCACCGCTTCCTCATGCCACCACCTGTATGATTCGTCTTCTGCTATTTTTTCCCGATTATCAGGAACACCCTGAACGTCCGTTTCCCCTTCCCTTCGATCTCTTTCTCAACGGCTGCGGCCGTTACATCACGGACTTCCGTAAAACCAGTCTTTTGGAGAAGCCCTTTCAGGTGTCGCCGATCAAAACCAAAATGCAGCACGCCAAAATTGTCTCCGTGAAAAGAACCGTCCTCCGCGTCCAAATCGGCGGCGCAGAGCACGCCGCCTGGCAGCAGCAGACCATACCACTGCCTGAACAGCTGGCCGGTGTCAGACACATGATGCAGGGTCATGCTGCTCACAACCAAATGAAACGTTCCCTCTACTCGCTCCCCCTTTTCAAAATCCGCGAATTGCATCTTAACGTTCTTCAGGCCCGACCTGCTGACCTTGTCCTGGAGAACGCCGAGCATGCCTTTTGAACTGTCAGCGCCAGTAATCGTCTTCACGAAAGGCTGCAGCCGGAGAGTCACCAACCCCGTACCGCAGCCGAAATCCAGAACGTCCATATCTCTGGTCGGGTGTATTTCTCTGATGATCGTATCGGCTACGTCATCGGCAAGCTTGACCCTGCCTGGATTCTGGTCCCAGGTAGCCGCCTCTCTGTCGAAGTCTTTTCTCTCGTCTGATTTCATACCGCAACTCATTCATCGCCGTACTACGGACCGCGCGCACGGACCCGGCATAGATACTGACGAAAATCCCGCCTGCCTCAAGCCGGTCTGGGCGAGCTTTCCGGCTCTCTGTGGTCGGCACTTTCCCTGCGTGTACCGTGCACCCATGACAGACCACGGTGCTCGTCAGGTCTCTATCTCTTCATGCACAGACGATTAATGATTGGGCTGGCTCAGCAGGTACGTGGTTGATCACGTTCATACTCATAATCTTTCCAATCATCTTTAAAAAAGATCATCAAATCCGATTGCAATTGCCACCTGTCGCCACTAATAGCAGATCCTTTATGGGAGTTGACCAGAGACTTCCTTTTGCCGGTCGGAATCTGTATTTTGTCAACGCCAGCTTTGCTTAAATGACCACTAAACCAAATATCGTCATCAAACAAGGCTCTTGCTGGAGCATTTTCAAGATTTAACAGTAACTTCCAATCAAGATGGTTAGAACGTAATATGTAGCCACCACATCCCTCAATAACCGCTACTTTTCTGGTGCCTGACTTCAATGCCTTGTCCGATCCAATAGATTCTGATTTAAGGTCCCTTGGTAATAAAAAGCCATTGATGCAAAAAACGTGTTTGCCATCTGCTTTCATATCAGCAGCCATTAAATCCGATATCATATCTTTCGAATAATACATATCATCATCAACTATAACTATTCTCTCGTTTTGAGTTTGATATCTTTCGATCGTGGCAATCAATTTTGTAGCAGGACCGTAATCCTTTTTTTGCCAACATATTTTTACATTTTCCAGGTTTAGAAGCGACATGGGTATTTTTCTCCCCGCAAACAATTCTTCGCTCAAGTTTATTTCAATTCGTTTTGGTTTTACCGTTTGACGCAATAAGCTGACCAGCGTTGGCTTGATATTATCAATACGGTGCGGGACAGTTGTCAGGGATACCACAGGCCCATTGGGATCCCCACCATTTTTATCCAATTTTAACAGATCAAACAAGCTATAATAATATTGCCTAATATTTTTTGATATGGTCAAAATGCCTCCTGAAATTAATGAATCTGTAACTTATTTTGTTCCCTATTGATTGACGAAGTTGTTCAGTGTCCCGAAATTGTTTAGCGCACCATTGTTGTTCATTGTGCCGGGTTGTTGTTGATCAGCATGCCTGTATCTGATGCTATCATGTTAGCACAATTAGCAAGGGGATTGAAATTGTTATTCGCTTCAGATGTATTCACGCTGTTGGCCCCGTAATTCATATAGGGAGTACTATGTGAGCTTGCTAGATATATTTACATATGGTGTGATGATATATCCGTTCTATGGCTGAGTTTGTCCAAGCCAAGTGTTTTTCGCTTATTTTATGGAAGCATATATTTGCCGGGCACGATTGGAAGCAAAAGGCTTCCGAAATGCAAATTTATAGGTATAGGTTCGGTGGCATAATATGACAGAAAGGATCTATAAAAGATATACGATTCATAACCATAAGCGCAGTTATCATTTGATTAGCTCATCTGTTGGAGCGCATCGCCAGGCTATTCTCGGCCCTTGTCCCCCCTCATTTTCTTCAATATCTGGAGCGTTCTCACGTCGCGTTCGCCCTGAAAATACTTATCAAGGACATGGGCAAATACGGAGTCCTGATCCGCTACGGATGCAAAAAGAGTCATGGAGGATTGAAGCTTCAGATCATCGGGGTAGCCAAAAATACCAGAAGCTGACCGTCCTTCAGTGGCCAAGACAGTGTTTGCACATTCCAACAGTCTTGATCCAAGAACAGGGTGATTTAAGTATGCCCGAGCCTCTTCTACACTTTTTATGGCATAGTGTTTCGAGGTAGCACTGTATCCCAATCCATCAACCTGCGGAAATATGTACCACATCCAGTGCGATCTCTTCCGGCCGTTTTTCAACTCCTCGAGGACACGATCATAGACGCCGTCTTGAGCATTTATGAAGCGACTTAAGCCAAATGGATCATCACGGCCTATCGTATCGTTTGCTTTTGTCATTTCTGACTCTTGGCCTGCAGTTAGATCGCAGCACACCAACTATATGCCCGAACTAGTGCGATGTCAATGGTGAACGGTTTTGGAGTAGATAGCGTTGGATTCCGAAAGAGTTCTTGATCATCTACGGGTATTGCGAGTCCGACATTTTATTCTTTTAGCGCTGCATTGTCAACGGGAAGAGATGCAGGCGAGAAAAACTGAAGCTAGTTGCAGTTAGCCATGAAAAAAAGACGACGAGCGAGAGAGGAGGGGTGTCTGCAGACAATTAAGTCCTTACAAACAAGTCTGTAGCTCATTGATATTTCAATGGCCGGAAAACCGCCCGAAAACTAAAGTTCTTACATTTTAATTCAATAAACAATAATGTTGTGAAATTTGCAGACAATTAATTTCTTACCATTTTGCATCCAGAATTGCAACTTTCACGAGAAACGAACAATATTTAAAAGAATGGCAACTAGCGCCTTTCAGGAAGACACTAAGGCTGAACATTTCAACCAGAAAAGATCAGACGACCTTCTCTCGACCGGAGTTAACGGCACCTACTAAGTCTCAGAGTTGGAAACTCCAATAATTCCAATAGTACTATTCAGAACGAGTCTCGCTAACCGGACCAACCGCCAGCCGGAGGCACGAAGGAGACGAGAAGGACGGATGTCCGGTGGAGGAACCAATCAGCGGCTGTTGGGTCCGATTTGAGCGTATTATGGTTAGGCCGACCATTACTACAATCCGCCATGGAACCGCGCGAATGAATGGGCCAGCATAAGCGACATACAAAGGATTCCGGCACCCAATGCAATTGCGTGGCTGGTCTTTCTGAGGCTGAAGGTCCCAACTCTGCAAACCAGAAGGTAGCCGAGTACAAAATTGAAAAAGCCCCAAAGAACATTGACCAACGCTGAAGATAGGCCTTGCCCAAGTGGAGAGGCGAAGGGGCTTTGAAAAGCTGAGCCGGAGATACCGTTGACGAAATGAGGAATTGCGTTTGTTAGAAACGCTCCAGCAAAAAAGAAAGCAATGTAGTGATACCAGCGCATGTTTTCTCCTTGGTGATTTTTGAAATTGTTAACAGGCCTAACAAGTGATTGTCTGGTTATGCTTAACTCGTAAAAAACGAATTTCCGGTATTATCGAGTTTAGCAATGATTGTGCCATGATATTCATGGATCGAAAAAACTATATTCCTGAACGATACAATTGTCAACCACCTGGGATGGAGATAGTCGGGATACGTGCTGTTTCGTTCGGCAGGAAACATGAAGGTTGCAAAGAATTACATCGACAACGACTTCAGGATGTATCTATTCTTGCTGATAAGACGTCTTAGTCACACGTTTCGAATAGGAAGGCCTGGCGAAAGTCATCTAGCGGAAATCCTTATTTTTTAGAATTCGCATCAGTATCGAAGACACCTATTAATAGGCATGAGGCTATATCGAAATTAAATTGTGAATCCCTGGTTGGTAGTTACACAGCGGAAAAGGTCCGCGCATCGATTTGCTAGTGCAAAGACGAGCAGTAAATACAAAACCCCGCTCCTAACGTCCACGGAACGGGGCTGTCAAGATTCGCTTTAACGGTTGCCTGGGAAAAACACCCAGAGGTTTTTACACGACCTCGACTGCATCGTCACCCCGACAATCGATCACTTCACTGAAATTACACAGTTAGAAGTGCCAAATGGATTCGGCACCAGTGCGGCACAGGGAACATCTTGAGCCCAAGCGCCATCAACAAAATACTTATACTCATGCGTCCCCGCAGATAGTTTGATTTTTATTCTCCAAAACCCATCCTTGCCTTTTTTCATGGGATACTGTTCTGTGTTCCAATTGTTGAATTTACCTGCGATATAAGCTTTCTTAGCTTCAGGCGCATAAAGCACGAATTCCACGTCTCGCGACCTACCGAAGCCCCGATGTATGCTTATGGATTCCTTCATCTCTTTAACGGTCTCCATTGCCGGCATAAATGTCACCTCCTCATTCTGATTTGTGAAGTATTGTGAATCGCGCACATTTCAAGCTTTCGTACGGCGTCTTCTCCTTATTTTCAGTTTATCGCGATATCATACCTCTGTAACTAATCTAAGGATAGCAATGGCCGCTATGCTTGTCAATAAAACTGGGCAGAATGTTGCACAACATCACATCTCTTTATTTGCAAACATCCGTACGAAGAATATTCTGTTGATGAGAGTAATAACTACGATATGAAACATACAGGAGGAGGAGATGTCTGCGGACAATAAAGTTATTACAAAGCTCGTAGTAACTCATTGAATTATATAGTGCTCAAAAATCGGCAAAAAAGACAAAGTTCTTACTTTTCCCTGTTTAAGACAATAAAGTTCTTACAATCGCAGACGATAAATTTCTTGTTTTTTTGGCCCATAAACCGCATTCTAAGGCCGCAAAACGCATATGCACTTATCATACTAAAAACGATTTACAAATTGCAAGAGCATTTTATGGAGACATCAAGATGATGGCAAGAACTAAACAAGGTGCATTCCAATGAGCTAAGTGGGGCTGTTCAATAGCCGATTAGTTACCAGAGAAATGGATGGTAACGGACTTACAGTTTGATTTACTAAATAAGTGGCTAGATTGAGGAATTTGCAAAAGCGGAAAATACGATTTGACTCGTAGTCGTGTTCGTGTTATTAACTTACTGAGTCGTAAAGAAATACGATCATAATACTTTTACTATAAGAGAGACATTATTGAGAAATATCCTTGTCACCGGCGGTGCCGGATATATAGGAAGTCACGTCGTCAAAGCCCTAGATGAAGCGGGTTTTACGATACTGGTCTACGACAACCTTTCGAGGGGCTACCGTGATTCTGTCTTGGATGGTGAACTAGTCGTTGGTGACCTAGCTGATACGATGCGACTTGAACATACCGTAAAATGGTTCAGGCCTAATGCGGTGATGCATTTTGCGGCTTTCATCGAGGTCGGCGAATCGGTCAGTAATGCTATTAAATATTATGTAAACAACGTAGGAAACACCTTAAACCTTCTAGATGTCCTCACAAAACATCGGGTGCGCAAATTCATCTTTTCTTCTAGCGCGGCCGTGTACGGCATTCCCGAAAAAGTCCCGATAACCGAAGATGAGAAGATAAGCCCCATCAATCCCTATGGTCAATCAAAGGTCATTGTTGAACAGGTCTTAAAGGATCTGTCGGCTGCCATGGATTTTCAACAGATTTCCCTCCGTTACTTCAATACCGCAGGGGCGGATTCTAAGGGACGAATCGGGGAGCGGCACAACCCTGAATCGCACCTAATTCCGCTTATATTAAAGACCGCAAAAGGGGAGCGCCAGAGCATCAAGGTATACGGGACAAATTACCCCACTCCTGACGGCACATGTATCAGGGACTATATCCATGTAGAAGACCTTGCCGATGCTCATCTTCTTGCACTCAAATATCTTCTTGAGGGTGGCAAGAGTGATTTTTTTAATTGTGGCTACGGCCATGGATACTCCGTAAGGGAAGTGATTGATACCGCCAAGAAGGTAACTGGGAAGAGCTTTGTGGTCCAGGAGACTGAGCGAAGGGGAGGAGACCCTCCAGTCCTGGTTGCTGACAGTTCCAGGTTGAAACAAAAACTGAATTGGAAGCCGAAATTCGATTCCCTCGATTACATCATCAAGACTGCATGGGAATGGGAGAGGAAGCAGAGATAGCCGTCATGTCAGAACTTGGGCGGAAATTTAGTAAGATCGGTAATTCCAAGATTCTCTTTCCTCTTTGTGAAATTGAGGTGCAGTCTTGCCTTTACGGTCCATGGTTCTCCCTTGTTTCGCCGACGACGTTTGTTGTCTGCAAACAACAAAGTTGTTGCAAAATGCTTATTCTAACTCATTGATTTATATAGTGTTCGAAAATCGGCAAAAAAGACAAAGTTCTTACTTTTCCCCGTTTAAGACAATAAAGTTCTTCCAATCGCAAACAATAAAGTTCTTACTTTTTTAGCCGATAGGATAAAATTAGAATTTCCAAGAAACGCAACTGCTGCGTGTTCCAGTATAGATTTGAGTTTTATTAATTCGGCCATGGTACCGTCAGTATTCCAATGCTCTCAACCATTCGTGGCATCATTGGCTGCATAGTAGAGAGCGCCGTTAAATACGTTGAAGCGCATTTATGTGGATCACTGACAAAAAGGCAGCCCCTTGCGAGGTCTTCCTTGTTTTATCTTGCAATGGATTCAAATATTCTATAGTATGGGGAAAAGGAAATACTGTATCAATGCAGATCAACAAGCAAATTCATGCAATCAAGATTCCCTTTACCATAACGACCCCGTGGGGCGTGACGCTGGAGCGGTTCGTATACGTCTATCTTATCTACGGCACGCATGGGATCTGTCTTATCGATGCCGGCGTGGCGTCTGCCGAGGAGACGATCTTCAATTATCTGAGGGCGACAGACCGGAGAGTAAGCGACATATCGCTGATTGTCCAGACGCATTCTCATCCGGACCATATCGGGGCATCAAGAACCATAAAGGGGGAGACGGGATGCGCTATTGCCGCTCACGCCGCGGAAAAGGCTTGGATCGAGAATGTACAGCTGCAGGCAAAGGAGAGGCCGGTACCCGGTTTCGGCTCTCTTGTGGCTGGATCATTGGTAGTGAACAGGCTGCTCGAGGACGGTGAGGTTTTTGACCTCGGCTGCGGCCTCAAGCTGCAGGTGATCCACACCCCGGGCCACTCGAAAGGCTCGATCGCCATTCTGCTGCTCGGATACCAGGCGCTCTTTTCAGGAGATGCCATCCCCGTTCCCGGCGAGCTGCCCATCTACGAGGATGTCCCGGCCTCGGTTGCGTCCATACAAAAGCTTAAGGCCGTTAAGGACCTTCATTATCTCCTCCCCTCTTGGGATGAACCCCGGCAAGGTGCCCTCGTCTACCAACGCATGAATGAGGGGCTGCAGTATCTTCAACGCGTTCATACGGCGGTAAGAAAGTGCTCTCGTCATGCGGCTACGTCCGATCTCATGGAATTGTCCCGATGCGTGCTGAAGGATATCTCGATTCCGCCAGAACTCTCGAACCCTATTGTGGCAAGGTCCTTGGCCGCCCATCTGGCTGTGCGCGATCAAAAGGACATTCTTGAAGAAACATCTTAGGCCGTCGGTCGCGTTACTTTTGCCTTTTTTTGTTATTACCGATGCACATCACATGCTGAAATGCGTCTTTTGCGTCAGAACCAATTGAATTAAAAGGGAATGGGATTCTGTGCGCAGTATCGTTTCTCGCCGGCAGTATCGTTGCGTTAGTTCTCTTGTCCTGCTTTGCGATCGCCCAACAAGCAGATGAACTGAGCGAGCGGATATATTCTGTGTTCGCCGAGAAATACGCAGCTCGGTGAAGATCCTCCTGGAATATCTCTCATCTTCTGTATTTAATGGCCTGTTTTCTTGTAACGATCCAGTTGGTTCTGAGTCAACAACTAAAGCCGGAGACTTTCATGGTGATAAAAGATGAAGGCTCCATCGATGATATGGGTGCAGCGTTAGAGTGACACGATAGGGTACTCTTTCCTCAGCCTTTTCTCCTCTTGACTTCTTCTGTCTCAGCGCTATCATATACTAAGATATATCGGCAGGAGGTGGTATGGTGACGATCATGCTGATCATCATAGCCGTCGTGGCGGCGATCTGCATTTATGTGACGCTTGTATTCTACTACGGCTTCAAGAACTGGTACACTCTATGCGGGACTAAGTCTTCGCAGTGCAGGAGAGGGGAACCTTGCTCAGATCCCCGGACAATGAAGACATCTTAACATCAGGCCTTCAAAAAGTCTCATTACCTGTCCCGCCCATTGACGATAATGATAAAGACCATTCTTACGGTTACCCTGTTCATTTCGATACTGCTTCATACCACACAAGTATCTTCCGGCAATACCCAAGAAAAATTTCTCCAGGTCAAGGGAGAAAAGATCCTTGATGCTTCTGGCAAACGGATACTGCTTCGTGGCATCAATGTACAGTTCAAGCATTTCAAGCACGCACTGGGCGAGCAGGACATAAGGAGAATTGCCGATTCAGCCTGGAACAGCATTCGTCTCGTGATTGATTATCGAGACTTTGTGGTCGAGCCGTTCAACTACAACGAAGCCAACTTTACCCTCCTCGATACTCTCCTGAACTGGTGCAAGAAATATGCTGTTTTTGTCGTCCTCGATATGCACCTTGCTCCGGGAATCCAGAACTCCCATGATTTTGTCGTCCACAGACAAACAGCCTTCGACTTTTGGTCTAAGGACGAGCATCAGGAATGCTTCTACTCGCTGTGGGAAAAAATCGCTGAAAGGTATGCCCAGCAAACTATCGTCGCAGGATATGATCTCCTGAATGAAGGGGAGCCTCCAACAGGAAAGGATTATATCCGCGTCATGAGCACCACAATAAAAAAGATACGCTCACGCGACAAGAACCATATTCTTATTATTGAAGAAGCCCTGCTGCCTGGTGGAAGGAACGAGTTGTTTCTTTTCCCAGACAAGAACACGGTTTACAGCATTCACTTTTTCTACCCGTCCTCTTTCACCCTCTACGTGACCACAACGGAACGAGTCGCATTAACATACCCCGGAGCGATGACAACATTCGGGGAAAAGATCGGTGAAACAAAGACCGGAACGATGACAGGAGACAACGGATGGTCACGCGTAAGCGTCCGGGCGCGGCCCCCTGAAGGGGCTGAACTGCTTTTGGTGAACATCTCATCATATGGTAATGCCGGGACCGTATTTGTCGATGATATCATGCTTGAAGTCGATGGTCGCACTCTTGAACTGCCCGCCCCCCTCGTCTCGAACAGCTCTTTTGAGATAGATTATCCGGGAATAAGCTGGAATATTCGGGGCGCATGCGTGAGTGTTACTGACAAGGCCGCACATACCGGGAAATTCTCCCTGGCTTTGTCCGGGTGCCAGACGCCTGGTTCAGCAACGAGCAGCCCCTTTGAAGTTGAACAAGGCGAGTACCGTCTTTCAGGATGGTATAGCTCAGAACGAGCGACCGGAGAAAATGTTCTTTCCCTGTCCTGGCACAAACGAAGAATGCTTGGGCATGTGGACAGGAAAGCGATCCTCGAACAACTTGGCTATGCATTGCGGTTCAAGTCCCTTCACAAGGTACCGCTCTATGTTGGAGAATTCACTGCCCACGCGAACCCGGCTCGGGAAAGTGTTGTCAGATACCTACAGGATCTCACCAGTATTATGCGCGATGAAGGTCTTCATTGGAGCTTCTGGGAATACTATTCCGAATATCCAGGCGTCGGGATCTATACAAAGGACCTGCGCCTTATAAATCCGGTAGCCCTCGATGTGCTGAGTCGCCCTCCGAGGGAATAGGGGCTGGCCAGGAATTTTGAAACAATCTGGCAGTTTCACGAACAGCTTGATATTATTCCTTTTCCATTTTCTGATGGCGGCATCTCGGGTGTTTTCTTTAAGAAAGAGGGAGCAACTATTTCTTGGCGGAAGAGAAGACGATCATGCGCACATGCAGCGTTTTACTATTGCTCATACAATTGGTCATCATCCGTTACATTCCGAGGATACATTACATTACTACAAACCGGAAGTCTATCCTGAGGAAGTCTTTAATTGAGCTTGAAGTGGTGCTAATTGGAAGAATTCTATTGTCTAGGGCAAACTTTGTTATCTCTGGGCGAACTTTATTGTCTCCTGATACATCATCACTCATCGGCGTCGTCGTTCTTGTTGTTGTTGTTTAGGGTCACACCTCGCACACAAAGTTCGAGAGCTCTTTTGAGAAAGTTGCATAGTTGACGGAATAATCAATGGGACATTCGATCACCGCCGGCCTCTTGAGTGCAAAGGCCTCGCGTAACACATTCGAGAGGTCGTCCCCTTTCCGGACTTTGAAACCCGCCGCACCGAAGCTCTCCGCGAAACGTGAAAAGTCGGGGTTTCCGAAGTCCAAGCTGAAATTTTTGAAGCCCTTGGCCTGCTGCTCCCACTTGATGAACCCAAAGGCGTTATCGTTAAGGATTAGCACGACAACGGGAATGTTGTATCGGAGCGCCGTCTCCAGTTCCTGAGAGTTCATCATGAATCCTCCGTCTCCCACTACAGCGAGGACATTCTTGTCGGGATTGAGCATCTTCGCTGCCGTGGCCGATGGAAGACCTGCGCCCATCGTCGCAAGGGCATTATCGAGTAAAAAAGTATTGGGGTTATAGGTCTTATAGAGCCGTGAGAACCAGAGTTTATAGATCCCGTTGTCCATCGTAACGATGTCGTCCTCGGACAGCACATTCCGCACATGCCAGACCACCTCTTGGGGAGTGGGTGGGAACTGACGGGTGGGATCAATGGCGAGCTTTTTCCCCAGATAGGCGCGGATGGCTCGGAACGTTTTTCCGCTCTTTCGCCCAACCCTCTCACATAGCGATCTGAGCGTCGCTGACACATCCCCAACAACTTCGACAGCAGGGTTGTAATACCTGTCCAGTGCGGCCGGGGTGAATCCGATATGGATCACTTCCTTGTCCAAGCGCTCGTTCCAGAGGTAGGGCGGATACTCGACGATGTTGTATCCCACCGTGACGATGAGGTCGGCTTTATCGATGCCACAGTTCACGAAATCCTTTTTGTGGATTCCGGTGGCAAAGAGACTATATTCAGACGCATCGCTCAGCACGCCTTTGCCCATTTGTGTATGAACCGCGTGGATCCCCGTTTTCTCCACGAACTCGCTTATTCGGCGCGAGATCAACTTCCGGTTGGCGCCGGAGGAGAGAATGAGGAGGGGGTTCTGCGCAGCGTTGATCAGGGATGCTGCGCGGTCCACGGCCTTGGGGTCAGGAGATGGCCGGCGTTCATAGCCTCGTTTCTGTACGGCCGCGCGCGCCTCGCTCTGGGCGACATCCTCAGGCAACTCGATATGTACGGCGCCCGGACGTTCCGACTGTGCGATCCGGAACGCTTTCCGCGTGACTGTAGGGATGGTGCTTGGATCGGCAATTGAGAGGGAATACTTCGTGACGGGGTGCATGATGCTCGCAACATCGATGAGCTGAAAGGCTGCCTGCCAGTTATCGCGAAGAGCTTTTTGGCCGGTGATGGCGATGAGCGGTGCGCCGATGAGCTGCGCATGAGCCACGCCTGTCATGAGGTTTGTCGCCCCCGGCCCCAGCGTCGAAAAGCAGACACCGGCCTTTCCTGTCAATCTGCCATAAGTGGCGGCCATGAACGCTGCGGCCTGTTCGTGCCGCGTAATGACGACCTTAATCGAGGATGTGCGGAGCGATTCGAGAAAGTCGAGGTTCTCCTCCCCGGGAAGGCCAAATATATACTCGACGCTCTCTTCTTCGAGTTGCTTTACGAATAGATCAGATGCCTTCATAGGGTACGATCCTCGCGAACGTCTCAAACAAAAATTTAACCACAGAGGCACACCGATAAAAGAAAGGCGAGCATCATTGCTCAAATATCATATTAATGTGAAAGCCTTTCGGCAACCTGTTTGATTTTCGACCGCTAAACTATCTTTGGCATTTGGATCTTGAACTTTCTTCCGTGCCTCCACGGTTATGATCGTCTTTATGATTTATTCCCTTACAACCACGGTCTTGATGTTCACGAATTCCCTCAGTCCATAATGTGATAGCTCCCTGCCGACACCCGACTTCTTCACGCCTCCAAAGGGCAAGCGGGGATCGGATTTCACCATGTCGTTGATGGCAATGAAACCAGCCTCGATCCGTGAAGCTATCCGCTCTGCTCTGTCCGTGTTCCGGCTCCAGACAGAGGCGCCGAGGCCGTAGTCGGTGTTGTTCGCGACCCGAACCGCTTCGTCCTCGTCCTTGACGACGATAACCGGTGCGATGGGTCCGAACACCTCCTCTTTGAGGACCTTCATGTTCTCCTTGGGATTGAAGACAATGGCAGGTGCGAAGTAAAAGCCCTTCTTAAAGGGATGATCGGGCTGCAGGACGCTGGCGCCTTTTGCCCTCGCATCCCTGAGTTGCTCCTTCAGGGAATCAAGGATCTCCTTCTTGGCAACGGGGCCGAGATCGGTTGTATCGTCCATGGGGTCGCCGACCGTGAGCTCCTTGAACCGCGAAACGAGGACCTTCTTGAACTCCTCGGCAACCTTCTCCATGACAATGAAGCGCTTTGCCGCGATGCAACTCTGACCGGTGTTGATCATCCTAGCGTTCACGGCGGTCCTAGCCGCCTTTTCTACGTCTGCATCGTCAAGGACTATGTAGGGGTCGGAACCGCCCAGTTCTAGCACGAACTTCTTGATATTCCTCCCAGCACTTTCGCCGACCTTCTCGCCGGCCTTGTTGCTTCCCGTCAGGGAAACGGCATCTACCTTATCATCGTCGATAAGCTTAAGTGCGGCATTCGCATCGATGAGCACGGTCTTGAGCACGTTCTCCGGGAAGCCAGCAGCCCGGAATGCGCCCTCGATAGACAGCGCAGTCGCAGGCACATTGGACGCATGCTTAAGCAAAACGACGTTCCCCGCGCTTATCGCGGGGATGCCGAAGCGGAACGCTTGCCAGTAAGGGAAGTTCCATGGCATGATCGCGAGCACGATGCCCAGTGGCTCGAACGCGACGTAGCTCTTCTTCGACTCCGTCTTGATCTCCTCGGGCTTTAGGAAACGCTCGGCATTTTCCGCGTAATAATCGCAGAGCCATGCACATTTCTCGACCTCGGCTAACGATTCCCTGATGGGCTTCCCCATCTCCCTTGTTATGAGTTCCGCATATTTCCTCTTCTCAGCCCGCAAATGGTCGCCAAGCGTCTTCACGCGCCTGGCCCGATCAACGACCGGAACGCCCCTCCAAGCGTTAAAGGCCTCGCGGGACCTCTCAACCTGTCGGTCAAGTTCGGCACGCGACAGTAGATCGAATTCCTGTACCACCTGCTCGTTATAGGGGTTGATCGATTGTATCTTAATGCTTCTGTCTCGGTATGTTTTCATGGATCGAACTTTCATTTCTGTCACCCCCCTTGCATTTTCCCATGATTGATTTTTTTAAGTAGCAGCGCTGATCATGCCGTATCGAACATTTAATCTTGAATGTTGAGCCAGGTTTTCTTTTTTTGCCCTCTGACTCTGCGGCACCATACCTTTCAGCGCCTTACTTCCTCTCTTCAATCGGCTCATAAACGCAACCTGTCTTGCCGCAGTAGTTGCCGATATACTCTGATGATGGCCTGTAAAGCGCGGGTTTATCTTGTGCGTCGCCGAACTTTTCCTCGATGATATGTGCGGTCCAGCCCGCGATCCTCGACACTGCGAAGAGCGGCGTCATGAGATCGCGTGGAATACCCATCATGTGGTAGACCGGTGCGCTATAAAAATCGACATTGGGCTTGATTGTTGTCTTGCCTCGTTTTTCGAATTCCGCCACTGCGCTCTCCTCAATCTGGGTCGAAAGCCTGCACCAGTGCGGCTCACGCAGCTTCTCGCCAAGTCTGAAACACATGTCCTTCAGAAACACGGCTCGGGGATCCAGCGTCTTATAGACTGCATGCCCCATGCCCATTATCTTCTGGCCGCTATCAAGTTGTCTTTTTACCCACGCCGCGATGTCCTTTTCGTTGCGGAGTTCCAAGAGCATCTTCATCACCTGGGCGTTGGCGCCACCGTGGAGGCTTCCTGATAAAGCGCCTACCCCTGCAGCGACGCCTGCATACATGTGCGCACGCGTGGACACGACCTCACGGCAGGCGAAGGTGGACGGGTTGAATGCATGGTCGGCGTGGAGCACCAGCACGGTATCGAGATCGTGGGCTATCTCGGCATCAGGCTGCGTGCCCGTGAGCTGCCACAAAAAGTTTCCTGCATGGGACAGCGTATCGTCAGCCGGCACCGGATCCTTGCCGTTCCGTATTCGCTGCCAGCCTGCGACAACCGGGGGGATGCGAGCAATAAGCCTTACGGCCTTTACAATGTTCGCCTCTCTCGTTTCGACCGACAGATCTGGATCAGCCGTGGCCAAAAGCGGTATGGATCCCTGGAGAACGTCCATAGGGTGTGACCGTACGGGCAGCTTTTTGAGGCTGTCGAAGATATATCCCGGGACCTCCCGTGCTTCAACGAGCCGGGTTTTAAATTCTTCGAGCTGCTGCTCGGTCGGCAGCGAATCGTGGAGAAGTAAATAAGCAGTCTCCTCGAATGTCGAGTTTCTGGCGAGCTCTTCGATTCGGTATCCGCGATAGATGAGGATACCATGCTCGCCGTCTATATGGCATATCTTTGTGTCCGCCACCGTGACCCCACGCAACCCGATGTTTTTAACTTTCACGGCATCAGACATCCTTGCCTCCCCTCTGGGTCCTATTTTCATCTATCGCGGCCATGCTGAGCGCTGCCTTCAAAAAAATCTTGACACTGTCACACTCCAGCCAAAAGCTCCTGCTTAACGAAATTCAGCGTCCCTCCCGCCAGCAGATATTTCCGCTGACGCTCGGACACGTCCAGAACCGTGATTATGGTCTGTCCATTAATCTCTACCGGGATTTCCCGGTCACCCCGTTCAATCCGCCTTCGGATATCCGAAAACACTGCCATCATGCCTTTGTTCAACCTGTCATAGTCCGAACGGTCTCTGAAAGTGAGCGGTAGGATGCCGAAATTACAGAGATTCGATTTGTGAATACGGGCAAAGCTTTTCACGATTTTTGCTCGAACGCCGAGATACCGTGGTGCGAGCGCTGCATGTTCTCGGCTCGACCCCTGACCATAGTTCTCGCCGGCAATGACGACCACGGCACCCCGTGACTTGCACTCTTTTGCAAAATCGGGATCTATCGGCGAATATACGAATTCGCTGATCGCTTCAATGTTGGAACGGAAGGGAAGTACACGGTTCCCTGCCGGCATGATAGTGTCCGTGGAAATGTTGTCTCCTGCCTTGAGCACGACCTCAGCCTCGAGCGTTTCGGGAAGGGGTTTCAGTTCTGGCAGAGCCTTGATGTTCGGCCCGCGGATGATCGCAGTCTTCCTCAGTGCCTCTGACGGAAATATGATGGACTTCTCGTCGATAAGGTACTGTTCAGGCTCTTCGATCCGGGGGTATCCCATGTCTTGTGCAAGATCTCTCGGGTCCGTGATCACTCCCTTCAGTGCCGCTGCCGTCGCCGTCTCGGGAGAGCAGAGATAGACCCTGTCTTCCTTGGTCCCCGATCTGCCCGGGAAATTTCTAGGGAACGTGCGGAGGCTCACCTCACCGGTGCCCGGCGCCTGTCCCATGCCGATGCACCCCTGACATCCGGGTTCATGGACGCGTGCGCCTGCGGCCAGAAAGGCCAGGAGACCTCCTGCCCGATACACGTTCTCGAGCACCTGGCGGCTCCCTGGGTTTACATGGAACGAGGTATCGGGATTGATACGCCGGCCCTCGAGCATTCTGGCCGCAATCATAAGGTCTCGGAAGGATGAGTTGACGCTGCTGCCGACGATCGCCTGGTCCACCTTGATACCAGCCACTTCGCGTACGGGCACCACGTTACCCGGCGACGAAGGCTTGGCAATAAGCGGTTCAAGCCTCGAGAGGTCGATCTCCATATATTCGTCATACTTCGCCCCATCATCGGCAGAAAGCGGAGTCCACGCATCACCTCGCCCTTGGGCGAACAGGTACTCCCGCGTCCGTTCATCAGACGGGAAGAGGGAGGTTGTTGCCCCCGTCTCCGTGCCCATGTTGCCGATCGTCTCGCGGTCTGTGGCGGACAGAGTCTTGACCCCCGGGCCGTAATACTCGATGATCTTGCCTACGCAGCCTTTGACGTCGTAACGCCGCAGCATCTCCAGTATCACGTCCTTGGCACTCACCCATTCAGGGAGTTTGCCCGTAAGTTTGACTCCGAGCACTATGGGGCAAGGAAGATAATAGGGATATCCGGCCATAGCCAAGGCGACATCCAATCCCCCCGCCCCGATGCCCAGCATGGAAACACCCGCAGCACCCGGGGTGTGGCTATCCGCGCCTAGAAGTATTTTGCCCGGACCGCCGAAACGCTCCATGTGCACCTGATGCGATACGCCGTTGCCCGGCTTGCTGAAAAAAACACCATATCGTGCGGATGCGGTCTGGAGGAACTTGTGATCATCGGCATTCTTGTTATCCGTCTGGAGGAGATTATGGTCCACGTATTGCGCTGCAAGCCCTACCTTGACCGCATTGAGTCCCAATGCCTCGAACTCCAGCATGGCGAGCGTTCCCGTGGCATCCTGAAGCAGGGTTTGGTCGATCCTGATGCCAATCTCCCTGCCGGCAACCAGTTTCCCTTCCACCAGGTGGGCCTCTAAAATTTGATGAGTTAGGTTCTTGTTCACTTTCATACGTCCATAGTCTTATGGTTGAAAGCCCGTTCAGCATAGCCCCCCTTCCGAGGGGTAGACCAAAGGGCCATTCGCCGTAATCAAGACCTCATAAAAACAGGATGTTAGTAGTCCTTTTTAATGGGCCTTTCTATGATTAATTTTACCACCTTGAACCTGATTGTCAATGTTTCGCCAGGTCTCGGGCATGTAGGATGTGTTATAATTTAAACATAAAAACTTCCAAAGGAGGAAAACATCATGAGAAAAGGTCTATATGTTCTGCTGATTGTGTTTGCAGTAGTGATCGCAGGGACTGCGTTCGCCGGAGGAATTGTCGTTCAAATGAACCTCATAACAGACCAGGGCACAGGAAAGAGCATCGGCACGGTGAGCATCTCGGACACGCAGTACGGGCTGCTGCTGGTTCCGGATCTCAGTGAGTTGACGCCGGGTATTCATGGTTTTCATGTGCATCAGAATCCTGATTGCGGCCCGGCTATGAAAGATGGCAAGCAGGTGTCAGGCCTTGCGGCGGGAGGGCACTACGATCCTGCTGGAACAAGTAAGCACGAAGGGCCCTTTGCTCAGGGGCATCTCGGCGATTTGCCGGCTTTATACGTCGGCGCTGACGGGAAAGCCACAACGCCCGTTCTGGCACCACGGCTCAAGACAGCCGATTTGAAGGGACGGTCTCTCATGATCCATGCCGGAGGCGACAATTATTCCGATATGCCGGCTCCGCTGGGAGGCGGAGGTGGAAGGGTAGCGTGTGGGGCTATCAAATAGATCAGGATCTTAAGATGAGCCTTCGCCGGAATCACGCCTGAACGTGCGGGGTGACTTTTTAGCGGCTTTCTCTTCGCAGAAGAGGAGATGAAGCAGCATTTGCGCACTGGTAGCCAAAACGGAAATGTGCCGAAGTGGTGTCAGTTCGTTTTGCCTATTCCGGGGTAGGACCGATTGTTACCTGAACGAAGTCGGCGGGCCGTATCCATTTGGCAAACGAATCCCTTACTTGTTCGGCCGTCGTCTCAAGGTAATGCTGTGCAGCACGGACAGGTTCGTTAAGAGGCAGATCCTCCAGCGAGAGGGAGAGCAGCCTCCGGGCGATGCTATCTGTGCTCGCTTCAGTGAGGGGAATCTGCCTGACGAGAAGCGTTTTGGCCCGCTGCAATTCCTCCTCCGTCACGGGTGAAGTCTGCATTTCGCGCAGATTGCTCTCGACCATTGCCCGCGCCTTCGACACATTCGGCGGGTCGCATGCGTATGAAACGCTGAAAAGGGATCGGTTCTTCCCAGTCTCGAGATAAGACTCTACCGAATAGACAAGTCCGGCCTTCTCACGAAGGTCGCGATAGAGACGCGTAGCGTAGAATGCACCGGACAGAACGTGGTTGCCGAGCTGAAGTTTGTAGTAATCCGGGTGAGAACGCGTGACGTCAATTGTCTCGGCAAGCAGCACCTCATTCTGAACCCTACTCGTATCGGGGACCGAAGACGCCGAGGGCTTGTTGTGCGGCACGGCTGGAAGATCCGTCGCCGGTTTCGGCCCCGCCGCAGTCCAGGTTCCGAAGTATTTTCCCACTGTTGTACGCGCTTGTTCCGGAGTCACATTGCCGATTATCACGATGGTCATCATATCGGGGCGGAAAGCCTTTGCATAATAGGATTTAACGTCGTGCAGTGAAAGCGCCGCCACGGTCTCTGGTGAGGGATCGCGAAGCACTGGGTCGTTCTTGGGATAGAGGGCCTCACGAAGCGCCCGCCTCGAAAGATAGGCAGGGCTCTTGAGTTGGCCCTGCAGGGAACTGACCGTTTCCCGCTGCACAACGACGAAGGCTGCTTCAGGCAGAGCCGGATGCAGTATGTTGTCCGCAAGGAGTTCCATGCCCCGATCGAAATGGTCTGAGAGAACCCTGAGCGAGAACGATAAACCGGCTGAAACATCTGCACCAATATCGTCCTGAGCCTTCTGGAACGCGAGCCTGTCGAGAGATGTTGTCCCATAGGAGAAGAGGCCTCCCAGCACGTCGGAGACCCCTTCTTGTCCCGCAGGCTCTTCAAGATCGTCGTTGTTCTTCACCTGGCCAATAACGCTAACCGTGGGACTTACATTCTCAGGCTGAACAATCAGGCGAATCCCGTTGGGCAGTGTGGAAACGTCGGGATTAACCAGGGACACCGGCACACCGGGCGGTATTGCAGCTTTCTGCGCCCATGCGGGAAGTTCAACAGGACTGGTCTCTTGAGGGGCAAAGGACTCTTTGCCGCCGAACCCCTTGGAGGAGACGGGATTTCCCGATGGCCGCGGTGTAAGAACTGCAGTGATCGCCGAATCGTTCACTAGAAATTCTCTGGCCACGCGGTTCACGTCTTCGACCGTTACTCTTCTGATTGCTTCAATATCGTCGTCAGGTGAGCCTCGGCCTTCGACTGCGAGGGCCTGGGACCAGGCGGCAGCGAGTCCGGCAACTGAATTCTTCTGAAATTCCGCATCAGCGATCTCATGACGTTTTGCCGATTCGACGAGATCAGCAGGGACCCCATTTTTCACGTACTCGGCAATGATATTCTTTATTGTAGTAACCAGGCCTTTGCCGTCCCCTCCCGGCGGAAATGCAGCAAAGGCGTATCCGTATGCTGCCTTCGGCAGCGTACCCCCATCGAAGCCTGTGAAGAGCGATTTCCCTTCGACAACCAGCGTGTAGAGATTTCCTCTCCGGCTGTCCAGAACGTCAGCCAGAATTTGGCCTGTGGCGTAGTCAGGGCTGTCGAATCCGGGCAGGCGATAGGCCGCAACCGCTAGGCCGTACGATAAATCCGTATCAAATGCGATCGTCGCTGGCTTCACCGGCTGAAGCTTTACCGCCGGACGGTCTGGCAATGTCCGCTTCGGAATCGCTCCGAAAAGATCCTTAACCTTTTCCAGGGTCTTCTGCTGGTCCACATCACCAACGATGACGAGGATGGCGTTGTTCGGTGCATACCACGAGTCAAAAAACTGCTTGAGCATAGCACCCGTCGTCTTCTGAAACGAAGGTCGCGTGCCCAAAGCATCATGTGCATAGGGTGTACCTGCAAACATCTCCGCAAGGAGTCGCATTGAAAAAACGTAATCCGGGGTCGAGAGATCCTGGGCCACCTCCTGTTCTATCGCCCCCCGCTCCTGCTCCCAGAGCTCCTGAGTGTTCAGCACACCCTGCATGCGCACTGCTTCCACTTTGAGTGCAACATCCAGCGCATCCTTGGGTACGGTGAAAAAATACTGGGTAACGGTCTGCTGAGTATCTGCGTTAAAGTCCCCTCCCATCAGGGCAATGATGTTCGAAAGTTGGGCAGCGGACATTCCCGGACTTCCCCGAAACATCATGTGCTCTTGCGCGTGTGCCATACCGGGAAACCCTTCCGGCGCCTCATTTGACCCCACTAGGTAATTCACCTCTGTGGTCACCACGGGTGCCAGCGCGTTTTTCACGATCACCACCCGAAGCCCGTTCGCGAGCGATGCACGAAGAACGTCCTTATCTGCTGCCGGCAGCGTGACCGGGACGAAACAGATCAGCAGCGACAAGATAAGTGTGAAACGAATACTGCCGGTTTTCATGACTTCCTCCGGTTGTTTAATGAATGTAACAGAAGAACCCGATGACATCAAGACTTACTTTGATTTCAGCACCAGAGGGCCGGATTGAATCAAAGGGGAACAATGACTATCGAGGATTAATATGCGAATTTTTTCGATGCAGCGCTTATCGGTAGTCATGACGTTTTTTAATTCTCCTCGGAAATTTCCGTACGAACCAAGGCAAGTATCGCCGAATGTGGAACAATGAGGTACTTCTTGTCTTCGAATTCGATCTCCATTGCGGCGTCCTTGAGAAAGATCGCATAATCTCCTTCTGCCGCCTGCAGGGGAAGATACTTCACTTCTTTCCTCCCTGAGGTCCACGATTCATCCGGCGTCGCTTCAGGGATCGGATAGCCTGGTCCCGTCTTCACCACGTGCCCACCCATGATCTTCTCCTTTTCCTTGACAGTGGGGGGAAGGTAAAGCCCCGAAGGCGTCTTGTCCATCCGTTCGTCGGGGTCAATAAGGACCCGATCTCCGACAATGATAAGGTTCTTCTTCGTTTTCATATAAAGATTATACCCGGATTACAGGGTTTTTCAAGCCTTGCCACACGTTAAAACTATCCTTGAAATCATCGGGATCCCCTTATGAAGAACCTCTGCGCGCGAGGAGGTATGTGCAGAATAAATCGGAAAGTACCTTTCAACGCCGATGCGCTACCATCAAGATCGCTGTGTGTACATTTTTTTTGACTATTATTGATTATATCTTTACGAGAACCGCTGTGCGCTCATCCTCGGTATCGGGTCGTTCTGGCCGGTATAATCCAATCTCGCGACGTCGCTCCGGCTAGAACACCCCCATTACGTGCTAACAGAACCAACCTCTATGTGCCATCCGCCGCCAGCCGCTCGTTGTCATTGCCCTTCCTTTGGCTTCTTTTTCTTCTTCACCGTTTTCTTCTTTTCAGTTTTGGGCTGCTCCTTTGGGGGTTCGTTCTTGAACTCTTCGGAATGGCCCTTGTGCTCCTGCCAGTTGTCGATATAGGCCCCTGCCAACTCGTCCGACTTGACTATGAGTAGATTCTCGGCGTTCTTTTCATCGGACTCGTTCGTAAAATTGTAACTGCCGGTTATGACCGTCCGTTTGTCGATTACAATCATATTGTTGTCTGCTATCGAATGTCTTCCGTCAAGATAGGTGGGAATCCCATTGAGCACGGAGAAAAAAGTGGCACTGTTCCGCGCAAATTTGGATGACCGATCGAGGATGACCCCGATGCTCACGCCAGAATCCTTTGCTTTCACGATCGCATCCGCAATCGGTTTGGACGTGAGCGAATAGGCTTGTACGAGGATCTCGGTCTTGGCCTGTTCGATCTCATGGGTGATTGCGCTGGAGCAGTTGTCGCGGGTCGTAAAGCATACAGACACTGTTGGCTTCGCACATGCTGAGAATACTATTATAGAGCATATAAAAAAAACAAGCTTCACCACTGACGACCTGCACTTCATCATAAGCCGCTCCTTAGTATTAATGTGACTCTTTATGTGCTTGGCGCGAAGCAGCCCTCTCCTGATTCCACCTGCGGGCAAGGTACTTGATTTCGTACCCTGCGCTTTAACTCCAAAGAGTCCCTAGAGATTACCGCGTAGTCTCTCCGCGTTCAGGATCCGTTTTACCGCGAGCTGGTACGCGGCCTTGCGTAGCCTGCAACCGATTTCCTTGCAGAGCCCATGGACATCATTGAAGGCAGCTATCACTGTCTGTTTTAATTTTTCGAGGACCTTATGTTCCGGCCAGCGATCGTTACTTAGGTTCTGGCTCCATTCGAAATAGCTCACAGCTACACCACCGGCATTAGCGAGGATGTCCGGAATAACCAGGACTCCCCTTCCGAATAAGAGGTCGTCGGCCGCAGCGGTTGTTGGCGCATTGGCGAGTTCGAGAACGATTTTTGCCTTTACGTCACGGGCATTGTTCTCATCGAGCTGGTTAGATAGCGCAGCGGGAATAAGGATGTCGCAGTCGGTCGTGAGAAGTTCGGCGTTCGTGATGCTTTTTGCGTCGGGAAAGCCCACGACGCTGCCTTCTTTGTTCTTGTGTCGCCTGAGCGAGGAGATGTCGATGCCGCTCGGGTTCAGGATGGCACCATTAACGTCGCTCACGGCAACTACCGTGTAGCCCCAATGATGGAGGATGCGCGCGACATTCCCGCCAACATTGCCGAAGCCCTGAACCGCGACACGCGTCCCGCGAACCTCCATTCCCCTCTCCTTCATGGCCTGCTCGAGCACGTGCACCCCGCCGAGCGCGGTTGAATACCTGCGCACACTGATGCCACCGAGCTCCGGCGGCTTTCCCGTTACCACAGCGGGGATGTGTTCCCGTTTGATGCGCTCATACTCGTCAAGGACCCATGCCATGATGTGCTCGTCGGTATAGACATCGGGGGCGGGGATATCTTTGAACGGTCCGATGAAGTCCGCGATGGCCCGGATGTAGCCGCGTGTAACGAGCTGAAGCTCCCCCCGGCTGAGCTCCAAGGGGTCTACGACTACACCGCCTTTAGCGCCGCCGAAGGGGATATCCACGACCGCACACTTGAGGGCCATAAGAAAGGCGAGATCGCTCGTGTGACCCAGGTTCATATCCGGATGGAACCGGATGCCACCCTTTGCAGGGCCGCGCGCGTCATTGTACTGTACGCGGTAGCCTGTATACATCTGCGTCTTGCCCGCGGATGTCTTTACCGGAAAGCTCACCGTGAAGGAGCGGCGTGGAGCAACCAAGAGGTCGAGTTCGTCCCGGGTGAGCCCGAGATCGGCATAGATGGCCTGCAGCTCGGTCATGGCCAGGCTGCGGAGGTCTTTCTCGTCTTTGTGTAATCTCTCATGATTCACGGCCATAGGTTTTCCTTCCTGATGATCAATTTCGGACAAGTGGAGACGAAGATGTCTTCATTCGCAGAAACATAAGGGTGGCAAAAGATTTAATTTCACTAGTGGAGAGGCCCTCAGGTCGCCCGGCGTCTCCCGCACTTACTTATTCCGGTGCCAGGCCCGTCTTCTTCGCCACCTCTGCAACTGCGGCGGCCACGTATGCGGACACCTTGCGGTCGAAGATGCTCGGAATAATATAGTCCTCGTGCAGCTCATCCTCCTCTACGATATGGGCGATGGCGCGTGCAGCGGCGAGCTTCACTGCTTCGTTCACGCCCCTAGCGCGGACATCAAGGAGGCCCCGGAAGATGCCGGGGAACCCGAGCATATTGTTGATCTGGTTCGGATAATCGGACCGGCCCGTCGCCATGACGCGCACCAGCGGCATGGCATCCTCAGGTCTGATTTCGGGATCGGGATTGGCAAGGGCGAAAACCACAGGGGATTTGGACATCCTCTGAATGTCTTCTTTCGTGATGACGTTCGGTGCAGACAAGCCAATGAACACATCCGCTCCTTTCATTGCCTCAGAAATACTCCCCCTCACCTTCCGCGGATTCGTCTCCTTCGAGAGCTCTCGCTTAGCAGGATCCCTGTCCTGTTTTCTGCCGGCGTACAGGGCCCCGGCTGTGTCGCAGACGATGATGTCCCTGATGCCTGAGGCAAGGAGGATCCGTGCTGTGGCCGAGCCTGCTGCGCCTGCACCGACAACAACGACTTTGAACTTCTTGATATCGCGTTTCAGCAGACGCGCAACGTTGATGAGCGCGGCGAGCACGACCACGGCGGTACCGTGCTGATCGTCATGGAATACCGGAATATCAAGCATTTTTCGGAGTCTCTTTTCTACCTCGAAGCACCGCGGGGCGGAAATGTCCTCGAGGTTGATGCCTCCGAAGGCCGGAGCGATAGATCTAACCGTATTCACGATCTCCTCGACGTCCTTGGTCGCGAGTACAATCGGGAAGGCATCGATGCCTGCGAATTCCTTAAAAATCATGGCCTTGCCTTCCATAACCGGCAGCGCAGCCTCAGGCCCGATATCACCGAGGCCGAGCACGGCGGTTCCATCAGAGACAATAGCCACGGAGTTACCTTTAATCGTGTAACGGTAGGCGTGTTCTTTGTTCTCATGGATGTCCATGCACACACGTGCAACGCCCGGCGTGTAGACCTGGGAGAGGTCGCTCCGGTCGCGCATAGGGAGCTTGTTTTTGATCTCGATCTTTCCCCCCTCATGCGACGAAAAGGTTCGGTCCATGACCCTGAGGACCTTCACGCCAACCACAGTCTTGATCGATCGTACAATCGCCTTCTCATGCTCCTCATTGCTGGCGTTCACAGTGATGTCCCGGATGATCTTGCCCTTCTGGACGCGAACGATGTCTACAGAACCCAAGTCGCCGCCGGCGCTGCTGATGGCCGTGGCTATCTTGGCAAACATTCCTATGCGGTTCTCGATCTCTAGCCTGATTGTTATGCTATAGCTGGGACTGGGTCCGGGGTTGCATCCAGAGTCCATAGCGCATCTCCTCTTGCCCTCATTATAGAATTAATTATTGTGCCGGTCAACTCGAGTTTTCTACACTTCGCTGCGGAAAATCGAGGACTGGCGGCCCTTTTGTCGCCTGCTGAATCCCGACCCTCTTCTAAAGAAGAGGTTTTCGGCATCGTCACTGGCAAAGCTTCCGGTATTTTCTTTTTTAAAAAACACAGTGCAAAATCCTTTCAAAGTCGCTATAATAACATCCATGATTCACGGCTGCGTCTGATCACAAAACAAGTTCTTTGCATCCCATGTCTCTTCAAGGATTGGACTCTTAGCACAATACGCAATAAAGGTGTAAAAAAGCAACACTGTCATCCTAATTATTGACTTCAAATAACATCGTGATTTGTGATTAAGCAAATTCCGGGTCCACATTCTTATCCCTATGACCGACTACCGTATCGAAAAAGATTCCCTTGGTGACGTCAAGGTTCCGGCAGACGCCCTCTATGGGGCACAGACGCAACGAGCGATTGACAATTTCCCTGTGAGCGGAATTCGCTTCCCCCATGTCTTTATCCGGGCCCTCGGGCTCATCAAGGCTGCCGCTGCCGAGGTGAACGCGGAGCTCGGCCTGCTCGAACCCAGAACGGCGCAGGCTATCCGCCAAGCGGCACTCGAAATTGTCGAGGGGAAATGGGATGACCACTTCCCCCTCGATATATTCCAAACAGGCTCGGCAACATCGACGAACATGAATGCCAACGAGGTGCTCGCACGCAGGGCTACACAGCTCCTCGGCGGCTCAGGCACAAAGGTCCATCCGAACAACCACGTGAACATGGGCCAATCGTCAAACGACGTTATCCCTTCCGCTATCCATATAAGCGCCTTCCTTCACGTGACCGAACTGCTTCTGCCATCATTGAAGCACCTCAACAAAGTGATCAAAAAGCGTGAACCTGATTTTCGTGATGTCGTCAAAACCGGCCGCACGCACCTTATGGACGCCGTGCCAATCCTCCTCAGTCAAGAGATGGGCGGCTGGGCTTTTCAGGTCGCGCAGGCAATCGAGCGTCTCGAGTCATGCCTGCCGCGTCTGGCAATGCTCTCCATCGGCGGCACGGCCGTGGGCACTGGCATCAATGCACCGACGGGATTCGGCAGGCGCGTCGTGGACAAGATCGTCCAGCGCACGAGGCACCCCTTTGCCGAGACCAACAACCATTTCGCAGCCCAGGCAACCATGGATACGGCCGTGGAGCTGAGCGGGCATCTGAAAGCCACTGCATCGTCCTTTATGAAGATCGCCAACGACATCCGGTGGATGAACAGCGGTCCGGTCGCTGGACTGGGGGAGATATCCTTGCCCGCGCTCCAACCGGGTTCGAGCATCATGCCCGGCAAGGTGAACCCCGTGATATGCGAAGCGATGATGATGGCCTGCGCCCAGGTAATAGGGAACGACGTGGTCATCACCGTATGCAACCAGCACGGCAACTTCGAGTTGAATGTCATGCTGCCGGTAATCGCCCATAACTTGCTCCAGTCGATTACGCTTCTTGGAAATGCTGCTCGACTTTTTGCAGACAAGGTCGTGGCAAGCTTTACCGTGAACCGGGAGCGTACTGAGGCACTTGTGGGCCAGAACCCGGTACTCGTGACGGTGCTGAACCCCGTCATCGGCTACGAGAAGGCGGCCCAGATCGCGCAGAAAGCCTATGCCGAAGGACGTTCGCTAAAAGACGTCGCTGCCGAGATGACGAATTTGTCGAAAGAGGAGCTGGACCGACTGCTCGATCCGAGAAAAATGACCGAGGGCGGAATCATGGAAGAACCGGGAAAATGACGGTTGGTGCAAAACGGTTACGAGGCTTGCATCGATCGGGGCCACCCGGTGGCGCCAAATGCGAAGAACGCACCTTCTCATTTTCGAAACGGTCATCGTAACCGACTCCGAACTACAAAGGAATCCTGAATGGTCTTCCCCACATCCACTGTCGGCAGAAAGATACTTATGGCAATCTCTGGAGAGGTACTTGTCGTCTTCGTCATCTTTCACATAGCCGGTAACTCAACTATCTTCTTTCACAAGCTCAATTCTTATGTCGCGGCTTTATATACCCTGCCGCTGTTTGTCTGGGGAGGCAGGATTGTTCTGATAGCGGCCTTTACCGTCCACCTGTATTATGGCATCGTGATCAAGATCGACAATAAGGCGGCAAAGCCGCAGCCCTACGCAGTGACACATTACCTACACGCGACCTTTGCGGGAAGAAATCAGTTCTGGACCGGCATTGTTATCGTCATTTTCCTTATCTATCATCTCCTGCAGTTCACATTCCAAATCACGAATCCTGCGATTTCTGCGGACAGCCATGTCGATGCCATGGGAAGACCGGACGTGCTCATGATGGTAGTTCGCAGTTTTCAAAATATCGCCGTTTGCGGGTCTTACGTCATTGCCCTGGCGGCCTTGGGGCTTCACTTGCTCCACGGCATGCAGAGCTCCCTTCAGACATGGGGGTTGAATAACGAGAGGACGATCCCCGCATTCGAAAAATCGGGAGCGATAGCGTCGGTCATTCTTTTTTTCTGGTACATGTCAATCCCGGTGGCAGTGGTTCTGGGGATATTGAGGCAGTAATGACGCATAGAGCAGGGTGAAAGACCCCATGAGTCAGAGGATAAAAAGCACCATCCTCGATGTGCTATGCTGCCTACCAAATTCCGGAGCTTGATACAATGATCCTTGACGGTAAAATTCCTTCCGGCCATCTTGCCGAGAAGTGGGAACGGCGTCGCCAAGAACTGAAACTCGTGAATCCAGCGAACAGGCGGAAGCACCGCATCATCGTGGTCGGAACCGGGCTCGCCGGGGCGTCCGCTGCGGCAACCCTTGGTGAGCTCGGCTATGAGGTGCAGTCCTTCTGCGCACAGGACAGCCCGCGCCGCGCCCATAGCATCGCGGCGCAGGGGGGGATCAACGCAGCCAAGAACTATCCCGGCGACGGCGACAGCGTTTACCGTCTCTTCTACGACACAATCAAGGGCGGAGACTTCCGATCACGAGAAGCGAACGTATACCGCTTGGCACAGGTGAGCACAAACATAATCGATCAGTGCGTAGCACAAGGCGTGCCCTTCGCCCGCGACTATGCTGGTTATCTCGTGACTCGCTCCTTCGGCGGCGCCCAGGTATCACGCACCTTTTATTCGCGCGGTCAGACAGGCCAGCAACTCTTGCTCGGCGCCTACGGCGCGCTTTCACGACAGGTGAAGGCCGGCACGGTCATCCTTCACCCGCGCACAGAGGTGCTCGACCTCGTGGTCATTGAAGGTCATGCGAGAGGCATAACGGCTCGGGACCTTGTGACCGGGAAAGTGGAGTCCATGGCAGCAGACGCGGTATGCCTCTGCAGCGGCGGATACTCGAACATCTATTTCCTGACGACAAACTCTCTCGCCTCCAGCGTCACCGCCACGTACCGGGCTTACAAAAAAGGAGCGTTCTTCGCAAACCCGTGCTATACTCAGATCCACCCCACCTGCATCCCCGTCACGGGCGAGCACCAAGCCAAGCTGACGCTCATGTCCGAGTCGCTCCGGAACGACGGCAGGATCTGGGTGCCGCTGAGGAAAGGCGACACTCGCGTACCGAACGAAATTCCGGAAGCAGAGCGAGATTATTACCTGGAACGTAAATACCCCGCCTTCGGCAACCTCGCGGCTCGCGATATCACGTCTCGTGCTGCAAAAGAGGTCTGCGATGATGGCAGAGGCGTGGGCCCCGGTGGACGGGGCGTGTTCCTTGATTTTTCCGATGCCATCAGACGACTCGGTGAGGACACAATCCGCGATCGGTATGGCAATATCTTCGAGATGTACGAGCGAATCACGGCAGAGAATGGATACAAACAGCCGATGCGTATCTACCCCGCGCCCCACTACACCATGGGGGGGCTTTGGGTTGACTACAATCTCGAAAGCAATATCAGAGGGCTTTTTGTCCTCGGTGAGGCGAACTTCTCTGATCACGGCGCGAATCGACTCGGTGCGAGCGCACTCATGCAGGGTCTCGCTGACGGATACTTCATCATCCCTTACACTATCGCAAATTATCTGGCCTCAATAAATCCGGGCGCCGTGAATGCGGATAACCTAGAATTCAAGAAATCACGCGAAGAAGTCATGTCCTTCACCAAAAGACTGCTCTCCATAAACGGCAACAAGACTGCAACCGAGATTCATCGTGAGCTCGGCAGGCTCATGTGGGACAATGTGGGCATGGAGCGGAGTGTAGAGGGGCTGAAGTTGGCCCTCAGGCGGATTCCGGAATTGCGTGAAGAGTTCTGGGAGAACGTGAAAGTGACCGGCAGCGGAGAGAAACTGAATCAGGAACTTGAAAGGGCGGGCCGCGTTGCCGATTTTCTTGAGTTTGCCGAGCTTATGGCCAAAGACGCTCTTCACCGGGACGAATCCTGCGGTGCGCATTTCAGGATAGAGTACCAGACACCCGATGGCGAGGCCGTGCGTGATGACAAGAACTTCGCGTATGTTGCGGCTTGGGAGTACAGGGGAGTTGACCGCGAGCCTGAACTTCACAAGGAGCCGCTCGTGTTCGAGAACGCGCCTTTGACGGTGAGAAGCTACAAGTAGTGAGGCAAGCAACGGAAATTCACGCGACACGTTCCAAATAACGACCTGTGACGTCAACGAGGCGTGTCGAGTATGCTTAAAAATTTTGACACCGGCGCTTGACGTTTTTCGGGATTTTGGACTTTTCACAGAGGTTGATAATGAACCTGATCTTATATGTCTGGCGTCAGAAAGATCCCTCAGAGAGGGGAAGGCTTGAGCAATATGAAGCCCGCGACATTACCGTCGATATGTCCTTTCTCGAGATGCTTGATGTGGTGAACGAGGACCTAGTCAGAAAGGGCCAGGAGCCCATAGCATTCGACCACGACTGCCGCGAGGGGATCTGCGGTTCCTGCGGCCAGGTCATCAACGGCATCCCCCACGGACCCCGGAGAAAAACCACGGTTTGCCAGCTCCACATGCGACATTTCAAGGACGGCGACACGATTTACGTCGAACCCTTCCGGGCCCAGGCGTTCCCGGTGCTGAAGGACCTCGTCGTGGACCGTGGCGCTTTCGACCGCGTGATCCAAGCAGGGGGATACATCTCCGTCCACACCGGCGGCGTCCCGGACGCCAACACGATCCTCATTCCGAAAACCGACGCAGATACCGCCATGGACGCTGCAGAGTGCATCGGCTGCGGCGCCTGCGTGGCCGCTTGCCCGAATGGCTCGGCCATGCTCTTTACCGCGGCTAAAATATCGCACCTTGCATCGCTGCCTCAGGGCCAGGTCGAGGCGGCGCGGCGCGTCTGCGTCATGACCGATGAGATGCTCGGGCAGGGCTTCGGAAGCTGCAGTAATCATTATGAATGCGAGTCCGTGTGTCCCAAAGGGATCAAGGTGAAGTTCATCGCAAAACTGAACCGGGAGTTCATCAAGGCCCTGATCATGGGGAGGGATCGAACGAGCGGGAGCCACTAAACATAAAAAGCAGGGCAAATATCACCATGGCGAACACCTTTCGTATCCAAAAAAAGATATTCTGCCCGTACAAGGAGGTTTCCATGAAACGTTTGACACTCGCAATGACTTTTACATTGGCCGTGATTCTCTTCGCAGCGCCTTTGTACGCAGCGGAGAACTTCGATCTTACAATCCCCCTGCCACTTACTGGCAAGCAGGCAAAGTTCGGAGAAATCATGAAAAGGTCCTATGAAATGGCTGCCGAGGAAATCAATGCCAAGGGTGGCATCAAAGGTAAGATGCTGGCTCTTTCCTTCGAGGATTCGAGCGGTAAACCCGAGACCGCCCGCGCCATCGTGGAGAAGCTGATAGATGTGAAGAAACAGCCTATCATAGTGGGAGAATATACATCCTCCTGCGCGAAGGCAGTCGCGGCTGTCGCGGAGGAGCGTAAAACCCCCTATCTGATCGTGGCTAGCGCCGATGACGATATCACGAGGCAGAATTACACGTATGTATTCCGCCAGAACGAGGTTAATGAGCACTATGCCGACGCTCTTGTCTCCTTCTTGAAAGAGGTCATCAAACCCAAGACGATGGCGATCCTCTACGAGAGTTCGGCGTTCGGCACATCAGGTGCAAACGCCATGGAGCAGGATGCTCAAAAGCTGGGCATCCAGGTTGTGCTGAAGGAAAAATTCGAGACCGGCGCTATCGACTTCAGACCAATCCTCGGCAAGGTAAGGGCAGCACAGCCAGACGTCATCTACACTGTATCATATGCAAACGAGGCTCAGCTCTTGATGAAGCAGGTTAAAGAACTGCGGGTCGATGCTAAGCTTTACGCCGGCGGTGCAGCAGGTTTTGCGATACCGGAATTCATCGATGGCGCCAAGGATGCCGCCGAGTACGTGGTCAGCGCGACTCTCTGGACGCCGCAGCTCAAGTATCCCGGCGCGAAGGAATTCGCTGAAAAATACAAGGCAAAATATGGCGACTATCCTTCCTATCATGGTGCGTCAGCCTATGCCGCTCTGTTCGTCGTGCAGAACGCTCTCGAGAGGGCGA
This sequence comes from Nitrospirota bacterium, assembly GCA_035623825.1. Classification (GTDB taxonomy): domain Bacteria; phylum Nitrospirota; class UBA9217; order UBA9217; family UBA9217; genus DASPSR01. The sequence continues at coordinate 124,610 of DASPSR010000007.1, read as the reverse complement.
AGAATTGGACCCAGGATGGCATTCGCGACTCACTGAAGGCTGCAAACCTCATGACTGCTTTCGGTCCCATCAAGTTTCAGAACAAGGACGGCTATCAGAACCAGAACTTCATGGATACCCTCGCTATCCAAGTCATTCACGGCAAGTTCGAGACGATCTGGCCGAAACAACATGCCAGCGCTCATTACATTTACCCCATTCCCACCTGGAGGGAGAGAAGGTAAAAGTGTTTTGGTCATTGCGCGCGAGAGGAGACCATGTCAAATCGCCTCGAGAAAATCCGAATGAGCACCTAATGATCGGTGTTTTCGGGTCGAGACTGTGTCTTTGATGTCTGGGTCTCTTGGAGATCCGGCGTCGGGAACTGGAGCTTCATATCCTCAGTGCCCTCTGTGAACTCCATGGCGGAAAGTATGGTGCTTCATGACATCGATCCAGCTTGAAGTCCTACTGCAGACTCTGATATCCGGCATTCTGCTCGGTGGACTGTATGCGTTGATAGGCATCGGCATGACCATAATCATGGGCGTCATGAAGATCATCAACCTCGCCCATGGCGAGCTCATGATGGTGGCCATGTACATCGCCTATGTGCTCTTCTCCCTCTTTCATATGGATCCCTATCTCTCAGTCTTTATCGCTACTCCGGCCCTCTTCCTCCTGGGTATAGCGATTCAGAAGTATCTGATCAACCCCGTGCTTAAGGTCGAGTCCATTCTGCCAGAGAATCAGGTGATCCTTACCGTAGGAATCGGCATGGTGCTTGCCAATATCGCGACCTTTATATTCAAGTCCGACTACCGGCAAACGCCCGTGGACTACGCCACCAAGGCATGGTACCTCTCCGATATCTGGGAAAAAACACCTATCGAGCTCTCGCTCTCAATGCCCTGGTCGGTTTCATTCGTCATCGCCGTGCTCATAACAGCATGTCTTTGGTTCTTCCTGGCCAAGACGGACACCGGTAAGTCTATCCGGGCAACGGCCCAGGATCGTGATGCGGCACTCCTGATGGGCGTCAACGTGGACAAGATGCGAGTGATCACGTTCGGGCTCGGATCCTCTCTCGTCGGTGCGGCGGGCTGCCTCTTCATTCCCATCTATTATATCTATCCCGACATCGGGGGGCAGTTTACGCTGATTGCCTTCGTCATCACCATCCTTGGCGGCCTCGGGTCCACGGTGGGGGCCATCATCGGCGGTGTGATTCTCGGCCTCTTTGAATCGCTCACTGCGACTTACGTGGGCATGGGCTGGGCGCCGGTGGGACGCTTCGTCATCTTCGTGATGGCTCTGATCTTTCTGCCGGGTGGGGTTGCTTCGCTCCTGAAGGCAAAAAGGCTCGGAATCGGAAGATGAAGACAACCATAACTGTTTTATAATTTTCCGCAAGTTCGCAGAGGCAAACGGCGGCAAGATCTAGGCTCACTTTGCTATGCAGATGCGAGACAACGGATTTCAAATGAAAAAATATTTTCCCATCATAATCGCAGTGCTGCTTGCGGCGTTGCCATTCATCGGCCTCAGTTCCTACGTAATGCACATCATCATCCTCGTCATCATGTGGTCGGTGATCGGCATGGCATGGAATCTTCTGAGCGGGTACTGCGGCCAGGTATCCTTCGGGCATGCCGCGTTCTTTGGAACCGGAGCCTATGCGTCCGGGATGCTCTACAGCAAGTTCGGCATCTCGGCATGGTGGGGGCTGCCATTCAGCATCATCGTGGTGACCCTATTAGCCCTTGTCATCGGATACATCTGCCTGCGTCTTCGAGGACCGTTCTTCGCCCTTGCTACACTCTCGATGGGGGTCATCCTTCGGATCACTGCTGAGAATCTTGTGAATTTCACGGGCGGAGATCTCGGCATCATGATCCGCGAACGGACCTGGATCGAAAAAACATGGTACTACTACATCATCCTCGCCGTCGCCTGCGGGACCTTCCTCGCGATCAAAATTGTCATCGAGTCGAAACTCGGCTATTACTTCGTTGCCATTCGCGAGGATCAGGATGCTGCCGAGTCGCTCGGAATTAACACGACGCTTTATAAAACCATTGCGCTGTGTCTGAGTGCCATGCTCACAGGGTTTGCCGGCGTCTTCTATATGAACTATATGGGCTATATCGATCCCAAGGTGGTTTTCGCGCTTCATGACATTTCGATCGTGACCATCATGGTCGTCATGGTTGGAGGAGTCGCAACCTACTGGGGTCCGGTGGTAGGTGCGATCATCATGGTGCTTTTATCCGAGATTATCAGATCGGTCCCTGCGCTCGGCACGGCCCACCATACGTTCTTCGGCATCCTTTTGATTGTTATCATCATCTTCCTGCCCAACGGTATTGTCGGCGATTTTCCTAAACTGAGGAAGCTTCGTGACCTTTCGAGGGGGCCGTCATGAGCTTTCTGGAGATCAAGAAGGTTTCAATGTTCTTTGGAGGTCTTGCCGCTCTCAAGGATGTTTCATTCGGGATCACCAAGGGAGAAATCCTGGGGCTCATCGGTCCCAATGGTGCCGGAAAAACCACGCTCTTTAACGTCGTGAACGGATTCTACAAACCGTCGCGCGGTGATGTCTTTTTCAATGACATCACAATTTCGGGGCACAAGCCGCACGAGATATGCCAGCGCGGCATCGCCAGGACTTTTCAGGTGGTCAAGCCGCTTCAGCGTATGAGCGTCCTGGATAACGTCATTGCATCAGCCTTGCTCCGAACCGGGAACAGGAAACAGGCTGAAGTGGCTGCCCGGGATATACTCCATTTCACCGCTCTCGATAACGACCGCGAAGTAATCTCGAGGGGATTGCCGCTCGGCAAGCGTAAGCGGCTTGAAATCGCGCGAGCACTCGCTACTCAGCCGGAGATCCTGCTCCTCGATGAGTCATTTGCCGGATTAAACCCTTCGGAGCTAGACGCGTCCATTGGCATCATCGGCAAGATAAGGGAAAGGGGCATCACCATCATGATCATTGAGCACCATATGAAGGTGATCATGTCCATATCAGACCGGATTGTAGTACTCAACTACGGTGAGAAGATCGCCGAGGGGACACCTCAGGAGATCCGGGATAATGGATTGGTCGTCGAGGCCTATCTGGGAGAGGCATAAAGTGCTGGAGATACGAGGCATAGACGTATTTTACGGTGACGTCCAAGTGATCTGGGATGTCTCATTCGAGGTGAAGCAGGGAGAGGTCGTTGCCCTTCTCGGAGCGAACGGCGCAGGCAAATCAACAATGCTTAAAACCGTCTCCGGTCTCCTCCGCCCCCGAACCGGGTCGGTCCTGTTTGACGGTTCGCCGATCCACACCGTCCAACCGTTCAAGCTCATCGAGCTGGGAATCGCCCACTGCCCCGAGGCGCGGCGGCTTTTCATCGATATGACCGTGGAAGAGAACCTGGAAATGGGATCGCTCCGCGGTGAAGCAAAAGCGATGAGGGAGATGACCAAGGAGATGGTATTCCGTTTCTTTCCTCGACTACGAGAACGAAGGAAACAGTCCACGGGAACGCTTTCAGGCGGGGAGCAGCAGATGGTCGCCATCGGGAGAGGGCTCATGGCGTTGCCAAAACTCCTCATGCTCGATGAACCATCGCTCGGACTCGCTCCGATCCTCGTCCGTGAGATCTTCAGTATCATCGGGAAGATCCGCGAAGAGGGGACGACGGTCCTCATTGTCGAACAGAATGTAAAGCAAACCCTTGCCATCGCCGACCGCGCCTATGTGCTTGAGAACGGCAGGGTGGCCATGCAAGGGACCGGCCAAGCGCTGCTGAATGACGAGCATGTGAAGACGGCGTATCTGGGTTTGTGAACAAGCAGAATGAAGGTGGCAAGATGCCAAACGCCCATGTTCAACGCCACAATAAATTAAAAGCGCCATCAAGAAATTCGGCATATTATTGTTTTTCCAGGATTTGTCAACTGAATCTCGAAATTTCCACCGGAGGTGCTCCATGTACGTGTCCGACTGGATGACGAAAAAGGTTATTATTCTGTATCCCGACGATTATCTTTCCGATGCGCTCTCCATGATGAAGCAGCACGGCATAAAACACCTCCCCGTCCTGAAGAATGGCAAGCTGTTAGGCATTATCTCAGACAGGGATATCAAGGAGCATAGTCCCTCAAAGGCCACGGCGCTCGATATCTACGAGCTCCACTATCTCCTCGCGAAAACAAAGATAAAAGACGTGATGAAGGCTAAGGTGATCACTACTGATCCCGGTACCCCGGTTGAAGAGGCGGCAATGATTATGCTGGATCGTAATATAGGATGCTTGCCGGTGCTCGAGCAGGGACAACTCGTCGGCATCATCTCCGACAAAGACATCTTCCGCGCGCTCGTGGATATTACCGGCGCGCGGCACGGCGGGCATCGGTTGTGCGTTACGATCGAAGACCGGCCGGGCTCGATAAAAGAAGTGGCGGATATCGTCAGAAAATATAATTTCCGCCTCCAGGGGATCCTGACCTCCTACGAGGGGGTGAAGGAAGGGTATCGGAGAGTTGTCATCAGAACAAAAGGCAGAGGAGATTTCAACAATCTTCAAGCCGAGATTGAAAGGACTTACAAGGGATGCCAGATCAAGAAGGGATAATCACAATGCATCATTGCGGGGAGCGGCGTCAGGAAGCGATCACGTATTGCCAGATTATACGCTGCTACTATGCAGTTCTTGCCATGCTCCCTTTGGTCATGCAATGATCAGAGAACGCGGGCCGATTCAATGCCGGGTTTGGTTTGCTATCCTGCAGAACATGTCGGTTTATTGTTTCAGTTTTGCCTTCCGTGCCGCGCATGCCTTCAACTTCTTGATGAGCTGTTCGTAGCCAAGCGTGTTCAGCACATCCTTCTTTTCAACCCAGCCGCGACGCGCAACGGAAACTCCATAGGCCATGAAATCGTATTGGCTCGTGACATGGGTATCCGTGCTGATGACCAGCGTCACGCCATACTCCTTGGCCATTTTGATGTGAATATCGTTCAGGTCCAGCCGTAGGGGATATGCGTTCACTTCCATTGCCACACCATACTTTGCCGCCTCTTTCAGCACCATCACCATGTCAACGGCATAGGCGTCGCGCTCGCCGATAAGCCTGCCTGTGGGGTGGGCGATCACGCTCACGCAGGGGCTGCGAATGGCCGAGAGGAGTCTCTTCGTTATCTGTTCCCGCGGCTGTTTGAACCCTGAGTGGATGGAGGCCACCACGATGTCAAGCCGCATGAGTACATCGTCGGACAGGTCCAGTCCGCCGTCTGAACGAATGTCGATCTCTGTCCCCTTCAGTATCTTGAACCCTGATAGCATTCTGTTCGCCCCATCGATGAGCCTGATCTCCTGTGCAAGCCTTTTTTCGTCAAGGCCATGTGCAACGCCAAGCCCTTTGGTATGGTCAGTGATCGCTATGTACTGGTAACCTTTCTCCCTTGCTGCCTGAACCACCGTGTCAAGTTCATGACTCCCGTCGGACCACTTTGTATGGACGTGGAGGTCGCCCTTGATATCATGAAGCGTTACGAGGTCAGGGAGCTTGCCCTTCTGGGCGGCCTCGATCTCGCCCGTGTCTTCTCTCAGCTCTGGAGGAATGTAAGGAAGCTTGAGCGCTTTATAGACTTCCTCTTCCTTCTTCCCGCCAATCTTCTTGCCACCTGGTTCCTTGAACACGCCGTATTCGTTGATCTTGAAGCCCGACTTGACCGCCATTTCCCGAAGCTTGATATTGTGCTGCTTGCTTCCGGTAAAATACTGTAGCGCCGCGCCGAAGGAATCCTCTTCGACCACCCTCAGGTCCACCTGAATCCCCTCTTCGGTGATAACCGACGATTTTGTCGGCCCGTGCATCAGGACCCGGGACACGTGCGGGAGCTTCACGAAAACATCCATGACAGCTGCGGGATTCTTCGACGTGGTGAGGATGTCGATGTCCTTAACCGTTTCCTTCATCCGTCGGATGCTGCCTGCGATCTCTATCTTGTCGACGGGAGCGGTATCGCGTACGCGCCTTACTATGTCTTCCGCTAGAGGCAGCACTCTTCCCAGGGGCCGCCGCTCGGTACCACGTTTCAGCAGTTCGATGCCCTGCAATATGTTCTCTTCCGTTTTCTTCTGAATACCCGGCAGACCGGTGAGTTTCCCCTTCTGAACAGCCTCTTCAAGCTCTTCTATGCTTTCTACCTTGAGCATGTCGAAGAGCATCTTGGCTTTCTTGGGTCCCAGTCCGGGGACCTGCAGAAGCTGCAATACCCCTTCAGGAATTTCTTTTTTCAATTCCTCGTGTTTTGCCATTTTCCCCGTTTCCAGATATTCCCGGACTTTATTGGCCAGGTCCTTCCCGATCCCGGGAATCGCTTCAAGATCCTCCACGGAGAGCGCGGCTACGTCCTTTGAGAGGCCGTCAATGTTCTGTGCAGCCCTACGGTACGCCCGTATGCGAAATACGTTCTCGCCTTTAAGTTCGAGAAGCTCCGCAATCTCGTTGAAGATCCGCGCTATCTGCTGGTTCTTCATATTCAACCCCAATAAAAGCTACAAATGAGTATTGAAAGAAACGGATAATGACTCCTGAACCTGTTTTTATTGTAGCACCTCAGAAATAAAAAAGGCCGGGTTTCATTCCGGCCTTGCGAATTTAACGGCGTCCGGAGCCTGCACCCGCCCGGACGAACGCACGAACGTCATGACGTTGATGTTGAACCGATGATCTTCCAAAGGACCTCGAAATTGCATATTATGATGTCGGGGTCGCCGTTCCCGTCCTTCATGACCTCTCCTCTTGCGTCCAAAGTCAGGAGAAAGTCGTTCGGCTTCAACAACGTGCCGTCGTATCCTGCATGCCGCAGCCTTTCTACAACCTTTTCAAGATAGCTTCTGCATTGGGATTCATCGATGATTTTCTTGCGCAAGGCTTTGGCCAGATCTACTGGTGTCAGCAATGAGCCTTCGTTCTCCGGCACCCAGTCGTCTGGACCGTTGTAGTAGCCGCGGATCGAAATGTAGTTGTGGTCCTCCTCCAGTACCGGATTGCCGTCATTGTCCAGGATTGACCGATGGGACTCGTATCTCCTTGGGTCGACCGACCGCTCCACCTTCTCGCTTCCCGTGGCGTAGATCGCCCGGACGTACACCGCATGGATGCCCCGTTGATTGAGATCCTGCGAGATGGCGAACTCTTCGAACGGGCTGTTTATCCCGTACTGTTTGATCTTCTCGATCTCCTCCATGTTGTATTTCTTGTCGGCCGGTATCTCGCCCACCCGGGAAGTTTCCCAGACAAGATGGATGTTGTCCTTGGTGACCGTATAGTACACCTCATTGTCATCGGAAAGGCTCAGGGAAGGTGTCTTCCGCCAGCGTTCCGGAAGAAAGTAGTCGAATAGGCGTCCGTTTTTCCCAACGACCCACATGCGGCCACCGGTGCTTTCCGCATGGCCGAAGATATAGGGGACTCCGAAGATTTCTGCCCGCGTCAGGTAAGAAGGCAGGGGTGTCGGCGTGAGCCTGCCTCGCATCTCATCAAGATAGGAATGCCGCCGCGAGGCCTTAACCCTGTCCTCATGCTCGGGAGTACGGAAGAGCAGCTCGTAATCGACCACTGAGTATTTCCCGATATTCAGCAGATGATAGAGCATTTCGACCTGCTTCCTGTTCGCATCGGTGTCTTCACCGGCCTGCTCGATGCGTTCACAGTCCTCCTCGTCGAGAATGATATGCTCTGGCTTCATGTCCGCCATGTGGTAACCCTTTGTGGTGAGGTCCTCGAAGGCCTTCTTCTGCATTGCTTGCAGGTGATGAACAACATCGGGGAGCCCGAGCCTGATGTGCTCGAAGATCTCGATGAGGTTCTTACCTCGAATCCATTCGTAGACAAGCTTGTATTGCTTTAGGATGTCGAGATCGATGCCGGGATGGCGCGCGCGGATGCGGTTGATCTTGGCCCGGGACCGTCCGCTCTGCCACAGCTGCATGCGCTGGGGCGGCACGTAGATGGCCAGAGGCTGCTGCACCTTGACCCATTCGATCCGCTGGCCGAACTGCTTGTCGCCCATCTCCATGACCAGGGCGAATTCCTCCCAGGGGCTGTTGAACTCGGCGCTCATGAACTCCTTCAGGGTATGGGTGTTAAGGGGAACATCCTCCCCAACGCGGCAGTTCTTGACCACGAGGTCGAGATGCACTCCTCCGATGCGTCTCGTCGGGACTCGGTAAACGGAGCTTGTTCCCTGTAGCCGCACGCGGTGCCTGGTGAACCAGCTTTCTTCGTACCAGTTCCTGATATCGAGATGTTGATGGTGGGACTCGGCGAACCTGGTAAGATACAGGTCCCCCCCGTCTTCCGTCGTGGAGTGCAAGTAGACAACGCCCAGCACGTTGACAAGAGCCTTCTGTTGAGAGGGCTTTTTCGTGCGGATCATTTCTGCTGATGGATCCATGAAAACTGGTTATCTCCTTCAAGGCGCTCGAGGGGATTGTCGTTTTAAGACAGAAGTCGATCTTTGGCCCCGCGAAGGCCTGTTATCGTTTCTTTCGGATATTATCCCGTTTTTCTGTGTCCGCAATGTTCTTTCAATTATCTCAGACGCTTCTTCAGTTCCTCGAGCTGTTTCGTAAGCCGTGCCGGCAGCCTGTTCCCGAATACTGAGAAGTGCTTCTCGATGTCGGAAACCTCGGCCCTCCACTCCGTGGGGTCCGCTTCCATCAGTGCCTTCACATTCTCACTGGAAATGTCCAGACCCGCGAGGTCAAGGTCCCCGTCCTCGGGCATCAGGCCAATTGGCGTTTCTTTGGCGCCAATTTTGCCGTCCACACGGTCGCACATCCACTTAAGCACCCTGCTATTTTCGCTGAAACCGGGCCAGAGGAATTTGCCCTCACTGCTCTTCCGAAACCAGTTCGCATAGAAGATCCGTGGGGCTTTTTTCCCGAGCCGATCTCCCATGTTCAGCCAGTGCTGAAAATAGTCTCCCATATGGTATGCTAGGAATGGTTTCATGGCGAAGGGGTCTCGGCGCAGGTTGCCCACGGCGCCGATGTTCGCCGACGTGGTCTCCGACGCGGCTGTCGCACCGAGAAACACGCCGTGGTCCCAGGAGTACGATTCGAATACCAGCGGCACAACACTGCTCCTGCGGCCGCCGAAGATGAAGATGTCGATGGGCACTCCCTCTGGGTCCTCCCAGTCCGGACAGATGCCCGGGCACTGCGATGCGGGTGCAGTGAAACGCGCATTCGGATGCGCCGCGTCCTCGGTACTCTCCGGCGTCCAGTCGTGGCCCTTCCAATCTATAACATGCGATGGTGATTCATCGGTCATGCCCTCCCACCACACATCGCCGTCATCCGTCAGTGCACAGTTCGTGAAAATGACGTTTTCCCTCAGTGTGTCCATGGCCACGGGGTTGGTGCCGTAGGACGTGCCGGGCGCTACGCCGAAGAACCCGCTCTCGGGATTGATGGCATGGAGCCGGCCGTCTCCGCGAACCTTCATCCAGGCTATATCGTCTCCGATGCACTCACACTTCCAGCCAGGCACGGACGGCTGCATCATAGCGAGGTTTGTTTTGCCGCAGGCCGAGGGAAAAGCGGCCGCGATGTGGTAGCGCCTCCCTTCGGGACTGATAAGGCGCAAGATCAGCATATGTTCGGCCATCCAACCTTCCCGCCTTGCCATGTTCGAGGCAATCCGGAGTGCCAGGCACTTCTTCCCGAGCAGGGCGTTACCACCGTATCCAGAGCCGTAGGACCAGATGAGGTTTTCCTCCGGGAAATGGCTGATGTATTTGCGTTCGAGAGGAGCGCATGGCCAGAGAAGGTCCTTCTGCCCCTTCTCCAGAGGTGCACCGATGGAATGCAAGCAGGGGATGAATTCTCCCGTCTCACCGAGCGTATCGAGAACCTTCGAATCGGCCCGGGTCATGATATGCATGCTGCATACCACGTAGGGGCTATCGGTCAGCTCGATTCCGATCTTCGCGATGGGAGAACCGATGGGCCCCATGGAGAAGGGGATGACGTACATTGTCCGGCCCTTCATGCAGCCCTTGTAAAGGCCCCGCATGGTCTTCTTCAGTTCGTCGGGATGGACCCAGTTGTTCGTGGGGCCGGCCTCGTCTTTCGACGGCGTACTGATGTACGTACGGTCCTCCACGCGTGCCACGTCGCTGGGATCGGTGCGGAATAGGAAACTATTGGGCCGCCTGCTAAGAGGGAACGCCATATCCCGTTTCTGCATGAGCATCATAAGCCGGTCGTACTCTGCTTTCGATCCGTCGCACCAATAGATGGAATCGGGCTGGCAGAGGTCAGCGACCTCCTTTACCCAGGAGTTCAGTTTTTTGTTCCTTGATCCTTCTGTCATGAGCAGTCTCCTTGAAGCGCTCTCCTCATTATGTTCATGCCACCATATCCCCATGCCCGCACAGAAAGGGCGGTATCCTTTTCCGGTCGATACCGATCGAGAGAGCGATCATTATGCACGATTGCCAGATAAAAGTAAAGCCCCCTGCAGACCGAGCAAGGGGCTTGGGTCATCGAACCGTGGATACGTGGAAATCCCAATCAGTGCTGGATGGTCGCCTCTTCCATGATCACGTCATACTTGTATCCGGACCCGAAGTCCTTGTCCTTGTAAACGGTCCCTTTTGCCGTCACAACGTCACCAACGGCAACCGTGTCCGCGGCCGTCGTCACTACCAGATCGTGTGTCCCCTTGCCGGAATCTCCGGTGCCGTCCTGAAGATGGAGCCAGTTCTTCCCCATGATGGCCTTTGACACCTTCACGACCTTGCCCTTGACGATAACGGATTTTCCGTTCAGCGACGCTCCCTTCGCGTACACCTCGCCCACGGTATAAGCATCCGGACCGGCGGCCTTTTGCACGGAAATTTCCCCTGCGGACGCTACCACCGCCGCTTTGCTGCCAGGGGCCTTTGCAGGCTCAACCTTATTGCCGGTGTTCTTCTGGGAAGCAGCAGGGCCTTCGGAAAAAATGATGCTCGCGAACGTTTTGTTCAGCGTCTTGCTGCTAAAATCCGTCATCTCTTGCCCTGGTTTGAACGTTATCTGCTGCCCCACGGTCACTTTCATCTCGGGGACAGCAACCCAGGTCTTCTTCCCGCCTTTTTCAAGGCAGACATATGTATACCCGCCAGCGTTCATTGTTTCCACCACCTTCCCGGAGGGGGACGGTCCCATCGTTCCCGCCGTCTCTTCGGCCAATTGGGTCTGCTTCGACGGCAAGGATCTCTCACCCTCAGGAGCGGCATAAGCGCCCGAGGCCGACAGGGCCAAAAAACCCGCTATAAGCAAAAATATCGATCGTTTCATCATTCATCTCCATTCTTTAAAACAAGTGTCGGACCGGCACTTTGAACTGTCACGGTCCTGAATTTTAAAATTTACTTCTTTTAGAGGAAATAAGCAAGCTAGTTTTTCTTATTTTTTCTAACCATGCCAGCACTCACCTCAGAGTCAGGGACATGATTTTGTTAAGGATTCCCGCCTTGATGAGTTTATGGAGACAGGGGCGATTGCATCCTTTCTACGCAGCAGCGGGTGGGTTCGCATTGGTATCGACCCGATACGGGCGATAACAACAGACGCTTCCTATACATGTCAAGAACGAAGACGATCACGAGGAAGTCTGTCAGACGCAGCATGAAGAGCAGCTCGGGCGTATCATTTTAATTTTCTGATTACCGCCTTCAAAATGTCGGCTCTCGATATAATCCCGATCAGGATATCCCTTTCATCTACCACCGGTAATCTTCTGACCTTTCTCTCATCCATAATCCGTACGACTTCAGCAATGTTCGCGTCGGGTCTTATGGTTAATGCCGGAGCAGTCATAATGTCTCCTACAAGGTCCCCGATCTTGCGTTCAGGAAGCGGCTCTCCGAGCATATATTTTAACAGGTCTTTGAAAGTATGATCCCTGCCCACGCCCAACATAGAAAGGATATCAGCTTGCGTAATAATGCCGATCACTTTCTGTCCCTTGTCCACTACAGGCAGCCCGCTTATGTTTTTCTCCGATAAAATATTTGCCGCGCGCACGATGCTCTCAAATTTCGGGATTGAAATAACCTCTTTCGTCATCACATCGTGAACGCGCATCTCGAGCCCTAGCGTTGATCTTAAATGGCCACCGAGGACATCATCATGTGTAGTGTTCATACGACCCTCTTTTAATATAAAGTGGGGCTGTCGGAACGCGTTTCTTAAAATGACAATAGGACCTGACCGACAGGTTCCTGCTCACTGGCTTACACAATATGGCAAGATGTGAAATACCGTTGAAATCTTCATGGTCTTCAAACAAGTTCAAAGCTTGTACCCTATCTTGCGGAGGAACTCTTTCCGCTGCGCACGGTCGGATGAAGTCTCCACACCTCTCGGAGAGAAGCCGTCGATCACGCCGAGGATGCCCCGTCCTTGTGCGGTCGACGCTACGACAACCTCGAGCGGGTTCGCCGTGGCGCAGAAAACACGGCAGACCTCGTGGCAGGCTTTGATCTGGTTGAGGACATTGATGGGAAAGGCGTTCTTCAGATAGATGCAGAATATGTGGCCCGCGCCGATGGCCCCAAGGGTCTTTGCACACGCCGCAATGAGGCCCTCGTCGTTCCCTTCGACTCGGATCAGGCAGGGACCCGATGCCTCGGTAAAGGCAATGCCGAACTTCGCCTGCGGCACGGTTCCGGCGATAATCTCGTATAGGTCTTCCGCTGTCTTAATGAAATGGGTCTGGCCGAGAATGATGTTGCAGCCTTCAGGGATGTCAACCGGGACTGTAATCGTCTCCATGCTCGCCTCCTCTCAGGATTTTCGTGAAATCCTCTCCGCGATGATACTATACCAGCTTTGACGTAACGCCAGTCGAGACAAGAAAGAAACGACGGGGGAAAGAATATGATGTGATTAGAGCGGATTTTTCTGCAGGACCGCGGAATCAGTGCCGTTCTTGAGCAGGTCCAGCATGCGCGCAATAGACTCCTCGTGAAGATCGTGAATGAGCTCCCTGTCAACGCCTCGCCGTCTCTTCTTATTGAGAAAAGAGAGGAAGACCATGCTCTTGTATATTCTCTTATTCGTTTTGAACGAAAAAATATAGCTGTCGAGGGAGTTCTCGAGGAGAAGATCGCTCCTCCGGCGGACCGTCTTGCTAATCGTAACGCACTGCAACCAGTAGATCTTATCGATCAGGCTGTCGGCCTTCATCTCAATCCAAGTGTGTCCCATGTTCCCTTTCTCGTCCGTAAGGGCTTCATGAGCCACGGTATCAGCGGCAAGATGGCCGAGATAACCGTAGGCAAAAGCCCGCTCGGGCCACGTCTTGGCCTGGTCTAGGAGTTTCAATCCCACATCCCAAGAGTGCGAACTCTTATCATCGGGCAGATATTTTTTCCCGAGAATGATGTCGGCCATGAGATTGCCATAGAGGAAGTCCTGCTTATGTTTTTTCAGAAGCGCGAGGATGCCGGCGGGGAGCAGCGGAGCACAGGAGAGAAGTTCATTGCCGAGATACATGTGGGTCATGGGCCCCCATGCGAACGCAAAGGACGGAACAAGTATAAATCCGGCTACAAGAAGAACAAAGTACATTATAATAAGTCCGCTCTTCCTGGGAGTGCCCAGAAAAAAGATTATTGATAAATTGACGACTTTTTTATGATACCTCATTCAGCTCATGTCGTCAATAAGAAAATTCATTTTTGGAAAAGGCGGAAATATCATCCACGACGTGGATTAAAACCGTGTGATTTTGAAAATAAATTGTTTATAGCCCCATCATGCGCTTTTTTACATCACGTTCTGTAAAATCTTGTAAAATCTTGTTTGTATAAGGACTATCCATGTGGTATAATATCACCCGTTTTTCGTGTCATTATTTTTCGAAACCTTGCGATGTTGACTGCTTGAGAAAAAACAGGATGAGATTATCTTCTGGCAGCGGGAAAGAGAGAAGGGGGCAATTTGAATTCTAATTCGGCGTTACAACCGCTCATCATCAAAGGCAAAAGAATAAAAATACCCATCATCCAGGGCGGGATGGGCGTTGGGGTGTCGCTGCATCCCCTGGCACGGGCGGTTGCGAAAGAAGGCGGACTCGGTATCGTATCAAGCGCATGCCTTGACCGGCTGGTAAGCAGCAGAACGGGGAAGAAAAAGAACACCTATGAAGCAGCATACGAGGAAGTTTCGCTGGCAAAGACGGAAGGGGGATTCGCCGGCATAAACATAATGATGGCCCTTGCCAGAGACTTCAATGATTCGGTTAAGGGCGCCCTTGATGCCGGAGCCGATGTCATAATCTCCGGTGCCGGCCTGCCGCTCGGCCTCCCGGCAATTCAGCCGCCGAAGGAGACGGCGTTGATCCCCATCGTATCGTCGCCTCGGGCGCTCGATATCATCTGCAAGAAATGGGAGAAACTGGGGTACCGTCCGGACGCCGTTGTGCTTGAGGGCCCCTTGGCGGGGGGCCACCTGGGCTTCAGGATCGACCAAGTTGACCTTGAATCCAATAGGCTTGAGAACCTCCTCCCGCTGATCAAGGACAGGGCAGTCAAATGCGGGGACTTCCCCGTTATAGTCGCTGGCGGGATCTACACGCATGATGACATAACGAGATTCATGAGCATGGGCGCCGACGGCGTGCAGATGGGGACGCGGTTTCTCGCAACCGAGGAAAGCAGTGCCTCCACGACATACAAGCAGGCCGTGGTCAGGGCAAAGAAAGAGGACATCCTCGTCGCGCATCATCCGGGATCGCCCTGCGGACTGCCATTTCGGGTCATAATGCAGTCCCCCATGTATGTCTCTTCGCTGCAGCAAAAGAGACCGCCCAAGTGCGACAAGGGATATGTGCTCATGAAGGATGCAGAGGGCAACTTTACCGTCTGCCCCGCAAAGGAAGACAATAAGGATTACTTCTGTATCTGCAACGGTCTGTTGAGTTCAGCAGGATACAATACGGACAAGGAAGAACCGCTCTATACGGTAGGTACCAATGCCGCGAGAGTAGACAGGATTCTCCCCGTCAAAACCCTAATGAACGAGTTGACCGGCATGAGAGTTTAATTATGAAGGGGATGAGCGGTATGCCAAAAAACATGTTCTTGGCCTGAAGGCATCTTCCAAAGCGAAAGCATATAAGGTTAGCCTGCTTGCTACAGATTGTGGTCACCGCGTCGTCTGGAATAATACCAAGCCTGAGCCCATGACTCGGGGAAGTCCAGAAGCATATCCTAAGGTTTTTCCTGATTTGAAACCCCCGGCCTCCAGGCCGGGTAGATCAACGGATCATTCCCCATCTCTTGGCTTTTTGCCCACAACCTCTTCGCCGTCGGTTCATCAAACCTTTTTCTATGTGCTGTCGCCGGGACAGCTCCGTATCCGGTTCCGGTGATCCCTCTAATGAAGAGCCCTTACGGAGGTGGTACGGTTGAGACAGTCATCTCCGATGCAAAACCTGCCATTGTCAGCAATCGATATATTCCCTCCGGCGGTATCTTCCTTCGTCAACTTTCTGATAATCGTGATGCCTCGACCTGTCGGGTCGCGCAGTGGAATGCCCTCATTCACAAGCCTCACCGGTACCAGTTCTCCGTCGATGAAATCGCCCGTCGAAGCGTCGATGCGCGCTTTCAGGATGACGCTCACCCCGTTCGGACCGTCGAGATTGAACCGCTCATAGGTCAGAAAATTTCCGAGACTGTATACTATCAGCTTGTGCTTGTACACCGTTACGGCCCGCAGCACATGTGGGCCGTGGCCGATGACCATGTCCGCGCCGGCGTCGATGACCGCTTTCGCAAAAAAGGCCACATTCCCCCGCTCTTCTCCAAGAAACACCTCGTTCTCGCCGGTCACGTGGGCCGCAGATGATCCCTCGGCTCCGCCGTGAAACGATACGATAACGAGATCGTTTGCGGCCTTCAGTTCGCGGACGACCTTCTGCGCGGCATCAGTATCAAGGATGGAAAAGGAATAAAGTGAATCAGAAAAGGAGAATCCAGCCACGACAATTCGTTTCCCTTTGATTTCAAAATGCGCGACCACCTTCCCGCCGACGGGTTGGATACCCGCTCCGTCGAGCGTGCGGAGAGTGCTCTCGAGTCCCTCCTGCCCGAAGTCGGAGGCATGATTGTTGGCAATATTTAGCGTTGTGAAACCCGCTTCCTTCAAATACTTTACATACCGCGTCGGTGTCTTGAAGGCATAGCACGTCTTTCCCGGCCCCTTGCATTTTGTTGTGGTCCCCTCGTCCACGAGCGGCCCCTCGAGGTTACCGAATACGATGTCGTTGCCCGCGAGTGCGTCCTTCACGCCGTCGAAGATCCCGACTCCGTCTTTCGGCGGGAGCATGTTCTCAGGGTACGTTGTGCCCATCATGATGTCGCCGACGGCGGCAATGGTGAGACAACTATCCTCAGGCGTCTCGGAGGAGGCGCCGCGAACGAAGATGCTGAAGAGCAAGAGAAACATGATACTGCAATGCTTCACCACTGTTTGAAGATCCTTTTCGATAGATTCCCGCAGCCGGTCCACAAGACTAGCTCACACGATGACCGTCGTGAAACTACGAACAAAATATCATCAGAAACCTGATAAGCGGGATCGTGAATAGTTCATAAATACCACATTCATAAGGCAAACATCAAGCGAATTTCAGCACAGGTTTAGCGCAACAAGTAAAAATCAAGCTACTAAATCAAAATACCGCGAGTGCAGGGGGATCATGATCCGGAGGGAAATCAGACATTGAATCTGAACAGCATAATGTCCCCGTCCTTAACCACGTAATCCTTTCCTTCTGAACGGAGCAGACCCGCCTCTTTCACCGACTGTGGGTTCCCGAGCCTCATGAGGTCATCGTAATGAAACACCTCGGCGCGGATGAACCCCTTTTCGAAATCCGTGTGAATCTTGCCGGCAGCCTGCGGCGCCTTGGTGCCTTCGGTGATGGTCCACGCGCGGACCTCCTTCTCTCCCGCTGTAAAGTAAGTGATGAGGCCGAGCAGGTCATAACCCGCGCGGATCATGCGATCGAGGCCTGATTCCTTAAGTCCCATGCCTGCGAGGTATTCCTTACGCTCTTCTTTCGGAAGCTGGGCAATCTCTCCCTCCACCTGGCCCGATATTACTACAACCTTCGCGCCTTCTTCCGCTGCAATTTTCCGGACGGCGTCCACGTGCGGATTGGGCTTGTCGAGCATGTCCTCGGCGACGTTCGCCACGTACAGGACAGGCTTTGCCGACAACAAATTGTACTGTTTGAGCCAAATCACCTCATCTTCGGAATGTGTCGAGCGGCGTATGGGCTCTCCCCTGCCGAGAATGTCCTTGAGCCGCGTCATGAACTCCAGTTCTTCCAGTGCCTTCTTGTCTCCGGCTTTGACCAGCTTCTCGGCCTTGAAGAGCCTCTTCTCGACTGAATCCAAGTCCGCAAGCATGAGCTCGGCCTCAATTACCTCGATGTCCGTCAGCGGGTCGACCTTCCCCGCCACGTGGACCACGTTCGGGTCATCGAAACAGCGCACCACATGGGCGATGGCGTCCATCTCGCGGATGTTGGCCAGAAACTTGTTCCCGAGCCCCTCTCCCTGCGCTGCGCCCTTGACAAGCCCTGCGATATCTACGAACTCCATGGTCGTCGGTGTGACTTTTTTCGGTTGGTATATCTCAGCAAGCCTGTCGAGCCGCTCGTCAGGCATGTCCACCATCCCCACATTCGGATCGATGGTCGTAAAGGGATAGTTCGATGCCTGGGCGCCAGCCGATGTCAGCGCGTTGAAGATGGTGGACTTGCCTACGTTCGGCAGGCCGACAATACCGCAGTTAAAACCCATAAAGGTCCTTTCTTTTTTGGATAGGCGGATGTTCTCGGAAAATCGGATGAGAATAAGAACCTCTTCTCCACTCCTTCTGAGATTCATTAATCGTTTTCCCGATGACCTCGATGGTCTCCGCCGCAAATGCGTTTTCAAATAAAAAACCCGGACTGTTGGTATGCTGCCTACAGGTCCGGGTCACCGTATGGTTACCGTTGATTGAACAGGCTCATCGCCTTGGTCATGCCCTGTGACGCAATGGCCAACACTGCGTCAGCGGCCCTGTCAGCCTCATCGGCCACTGCCTTCTTCTCGTCCGAGAGAAAAGGGCTGAGCACATAGTCCGCGGAATCCACGCCCTGGGCAGGCCTCCCGATTCCCATACGCACCCTGACGAAATCAGGCGTACCGAGGGATTCGATGACGGACCGTAGCCCATTGTGGCCGCTGTGTCCGCCGCCGGTCTTTATCCTGACCGTACCGAGCGGGAGGTCGAGATCATCATGGATCACGATGAGATCGCCGGGGGATACATAGAAATCGTGGAGGATCGCAGCGACGGCCCTGCCGCTTTCGTTCATAAATGTCTGCGGTTTGGCCAGCACGATTTGTGCGGTCTCAATGCGCCCCCTGCCGATGAGAGAGTGACTCTTTTCCTGGAAAACCTCGATTCGGAGACGGCGGGCAAGCTCTCCCACCGCCATAAAACCAGCGTTGTGGCGCGTGCGCTCGTACCTCTTGCCAGGGTTGCCAAGCCCAACGACGACGATTTTCATCGAGAATTCAGGATGTGATCCATGTTCACTGCAGAAGACGGCACCTCATCGGGATCCTACTTCTTGGGTGCGGCTTCCTTCTTCGGCGCGGTCTCTTTAGGGGCTGCTTCTTTGCCCTTGGTCTCGGCGGCCGCCGGTGCAGCTGCTGCGACCTCAGCTTCTTTCTTGGGCTTCTTGACGAGTTCTGGTTCGCCGGCTTCCGTCACCGCGGGCGTCGCGGACAGCATGGCTTCAAGCTTGGCATCAGATATCGGCGGCTGGATGGTCACGACGGTAGCATCCCCATCGGTCAGAATCCTGACACCCTCCGCGATTGCAATATCCCTCACGTGGAGAGACTCGTTGACCTTGAGCGCCGAAATGTTAATCTCGATGTGGTCAGGGATCTGATACGGGAGGCATTCCACCTCGACGTCCCGGATCCCGTACTGGAGGATGCCGCCTTCCTTCACGCCTATGGATGCGCCGCTCAAATGCACCGCAACCGGGATCTTCACCTTCTCGTTCATGGCGACCTCCATGAGGTCGACGTGCAGGAGCGAACTGGTTATGGGGTCGAGTTGATAATCCTTGATCAGGGCCATCCGCTCGGCCGCCCCTTTGGCTCCCTCGACTTTGAGACTGATGAGCGCGTGCTCCCCGCCCTTGGCGTTGAGGATCCTCGTTACTTCCTTATTGCCCAGCGCGATGGGCACGGACTTACCACGACTATAGAGAACCGCCGGCACCATCTGGCTTCGCCTGAGGCCCCGGGCGACTCCTTTGCCTGCCTTCTCTCGGACCTGTGCTGTTAATGCGATCTTTTCCATATCTCCTCCGTAAGTAAACTCCGTTTGAACTATCTGTACGGTTCAAACGGTTTGATTTTATTTCAGACGAACAGCGAGCTCAGCGAAGTCTCCTCGTGGATCCTCGTAATCGCATCGGCGAGCAGCTGCGCTACCGAAAGGACTGTCAACTTCTTGCATTCCTGCTGTTTGTTATCGAGTGCAATTGTGTTTGTCGCGATTAACTCGTCGATTGCCGATTCATTGATCCGGGTAATGGCTGGCCCCGAGAGCACGGCGTGCGTGCAGGCAGCGTAGATCTTGCCCGCGCCATTCGCCCTGAGAGCAGAAGCGCCCTCGGTCAGGGTGCCGGCGGTATCCACCATATCATCGAGCAGCAGGCAATCATGCTCTTTCACATCGCCGATGATGTTCATAACCTGGGCCACATTCGGCTTGTCTCGCCGCTTGTCTATGATTGCAAGCGCGGCGTTAAGCCTCTTGGCGAATGCCCTGGCCCGCTCCACGCCACCCGCGTCCGGCGACACCACCGTCAGGTTCGTGAACTTCTTCGGCCGTAGATGCTCGAGAAGCACCGGTGCCGCGAAAAGGTTGTCAACGGGGATATTGAAGAACCCTTGGATCTGGCCCGCATGCAGGTCTACAGTGAGCACGCGGTTCGCCCCCGCAGTAGTAATCAAGTCCGCCACGAGCTTGGAGGTAATGGGCACTCGCGGCTGCACCTTGCGGTCCTGCCTGCCGTACCCATAGTAGGGGAGCACGGCCGTGATCCTCTCGGCGGAGGCCCGCTTGAGCGCATCGATCATGATGAGAAGCTCCATGATGTGCCGATTCACCGGGCTCGACGTGGGCTGCACCACGAAGACGTCCATACCGCGCACATTGTCGACGATCTGAACGTTGATTTCGCCGTCGCTGAACCGACCCACAAGTGCGTTTCCAAGCTGAATGCTCATCTTCTGGCAGATTTCCTTTGCCAGTGCGGGGTTTGCGTTCCCGGTGAATACCTTGATCTCTCGTGATTTAACCATAATCTTCAAAGACCTCTCTTGTCAGACTGGTTCGGGGACAGGGAGTCGAACCCCGATTAAAGGCTTCAAAGGCCTCTGTCCTACCATTAGACGATCCCCGATTGGTGGCCGAATCTCAAATGAGATCTAGGCCGGACAAACATGAAAAGGATAGGCATGCGCCTATCCTCTCGTATTAGATGTAGAATCGGCAGAACTTATACAGGTGCGACTCAACGGCTATTCTGGGTTCTTCGGCGGATACTCCCGTTTCGTGGGGTTCGCCAGCTCCCGTTCATACTCGGAAAGGACCTTCGATTCGATCATCTGCCTGGTTTCGCTGTTCAGAGGATGAGCGATGTCTTTGAAAGTCCCGTCCTTCATCTTCCTGCTCGGCATGGCCACAAACAGCCCGGCATTGCCATTGATGACACGGAGGTCCCTGATGAGGAACACATTGTCGATGGTAATCGTAGCATAGGCCTTCAGCCGCTCTTCGTTCGTTACCGGAAATACCCTGACCTCTGTGATTTCCATATACGCCCCCTCATGCTGGACAATCGCGGACGCCCGTTCAGCGCTGAAATTCCATCATGCCGCCGTGCCTTATCATCACTTCAACTCCCTTCTATAAGATACTCCGCGATCGGCGACTCGGTCAATGACTCCACCGGATAGAGCCGCCATCCCTCTTGGGAAAGGTTCTCCGCGGCTGTCCGGCAGGCGTTCTTGGTCTCGAATATCCCGAACACCGTGGGGCCGCTGCCGCTCATACTCACGCCGGCGGCACCTTGGGCCCTCAATGCCTCTTCGATCTTTCCGATCACGGGATGTACTGCCGCCGTCACGGTCTCGAGGTCATTATGGAGCCCTTCCGCGATATTTCGGACCGTAAGCCTTGCAATTTTATTACAGTCAACTTTTTTTGTCAACCTCAAATTCAAGTTATTGTATACCCATGCCGTAGGGGTCTCAAACCCCGGATTTACGAGTAAAACCGGGAACCTCGGCAGCGGCCGTAGCGCAGTGATTATGTCGCCCCGACCCCGTGCCATGGCTGTGGGCCCGTAGAAAAAGAACGGCACGTCCATGCCAAGATTGGCGCCCACCTCAGCCAGCCGTTCTCGGCTGAGACCGGTCTGAAGCAGCCTGTTGGCAGCCGCAAGCACAGCCGCGGCGTCCCCGCTCCCCCCGCCGAGGCCTGCAGCTACGGGAATAGCCTTCTTGATCTCTATATCGAGCCCCGTATTACTGCCTGAAAGCTTGAGTATCGCTGCTGCGGCCTTCCAGGCCATGTTTGCCTCGCCCGATGGTATCGAGCTGTCATCACACCGGACACAGACTCCGCGGCTCGTCCGTGCCACCGTTACCTCGTCATACAGGCCGACCATCTGCATCAGCATCTCCACCTCGTGGTAGCCGTCTGATCTTTTCCCGAGCACTGACAGGCAAAGATTGATCTTTGCCGGCGCATTGACCGTAATTTCGTTCATGGTTCCACGGCCCCCTCCTCAGGAAGCCTGAAGGAGTCCTCCTTGAGCGGTACATTCACATCCGTTTCGTTATAGACGACCTCCATGGAAATCTTTTTCTCGGGATTTTCCATGTGGAGGCTCTTTGGAATAAGGTATCCCGAGATCTGCTCCATCTCTTCGTACCGGACCCGATATATGAGCTTGTCCGACCGGTATAGTTCAGAATCAATGATGCGGATGCCCTGTCCAGAACCAGCTTTCGGAAGTAGGACATGTACGAGGCGACGCATGTCGCGGTCGGTCGTCTCGGTCAGAAAGCTGCCGTCGGGTTCACGAAACGCACGCGTTGTCGTCGATGGTGCAAGAGCGGGAATGTTGCCTGACAGCACGGCGCAGAGCTCTCGCGCATCGATGGCCACGCCCAAAATCCTCTCAAGGCCGGCCTGCCCTGGCCTCACCACTCTGCCATCGTCGAGGCGGACCGCCATATCGGTGCCGTTCCACACGAGGGTCACGAGGGATTGACCCAAGGGACCATAGGCTTCCATGTGAAGCCGCCTCTGGCCGTCAATGATGATGCCGACGGTATCATAGGCGCGTTTACGGCCGGACCTGACCGTCTCGATGCTCACAATGGCCTTGAGGCCGGAAAACGATTGCTGGCGCTGTTCTAGCATCTGGACCAATGGTGCGGACGGGACTTCGTTCAGGTGAATTTCTGGTTTCTTAGGGTAGCATGCGAAGAGGAGCGGAATAATGGCAAGAGCAATGGGCCGGGATATCTTCACTTCTTGTTCTTCCTCGGTTTCACGTCTTTCAGCAGAATGTCGGGATCGCCGAATCCCGCTGCCTTAAACTTATCCTTAAGCTTCTCATTCTTCGGATCGAGCTCGAGCGATCTCAGCCACTGCTCGCGTGCTTTGTCCTTCTTGGAAAGCTTCAGATAGATATCGCCATAATGCTCGCGCATCACCGGATCATCATCCGGGGTCTTGGCGACCGCCTTAGTCATCACTTCGAGGGCTTCGCTCAGCATGCCCTTTTGATAATAGGCCCAGGCAAGGCTGTCGAGGATATAGCCGTTGTCCGGCTTGAGAACAAGCGCCCGCTTGATGAGCTGGATGGCTTCGTCAAGATACTCGCCTTTCTCGGCGTAGGTGTAACCGAGATAATTCAGCGCATCGGCGTTGTCGGATTTGAGGCTGAGTGTCTTCTTTAAGGCAGCAATCATATCGTCGCGCCGTCCAAGCTTCTCGTAGGCTATCGCCAGGCTGAACACAAGATCGTCTCGGTCCGGAGCGAGTTCGATTCCCTTTTTCAGAATGTCCACCGCCTGCTGGGGCTTGTCTACGTCCATATATGCATTGGCAAGATAGAGGTAGAGTTCTGGCTTACCCGGTTGTTCCCGGAGAGCCTTCTCGAGGAGCGGGACCGCCTCTGCCGTTCTCTTCTGCTGAGCATAGATATAGGCTATCTGGAGCAGGGTATCGGTATCGTCTGGAGCGGCCGCAAGGATTGCGGTGTATACCTTGAGCGCATCATCATATCGCTCCATGGCAACGTATGTGGAGGCGAGATACCGCTTCACTTTCAGGTCGTCGGGCAGGGCGTTTGAAACGATCATGAAGGAATCAACCGCCTTGTCGTACTGTTTTTTCTCTGCGTAGATGAGCCCCATCTTGATGTGGGCGTCGTAGTTCTTCGGATCCAGAGCCACCACGCGCTTGAGCTGCTCCAAGGCGTCATTAAGGTCGTTCTGCTGGATGTAGAGCTGACCCAGATGTTGCATGATCTCAAGGTTATGGGGATTGATCATGAGGGACGTTTTGTACATCTCGATGGCATCGCCGGTCCTGTCCATGAGTTCATAGACGAAACCCATGCTGGTGTAAGCGGGCTCAAAATCGTCCCGGAGCGCAACGGCCTTCTTGAATTCTGCGAGCGCTTCAGGATACATCTGGCGTTCCGTATAGATCCTGCCTAGGTAATATGGCGGCATCAGCGAGGACGGATTCACTTTCGCGAGCGCATTGAACGTCGCAACCGCTTCATCATACCGTTTCATCGCGGCATAGAGTGACCCGAGGTACATATAAGGCTCATCTCTTTTGGGGTCAAGGGCGATAACCTTCCGGTAGATGTCCGCTGCTTCATCATATTTCTTTTTATTGGTATAGACGCTGGCAAGCATTAAAAGGGCGTCGGTCTTGTTCGGTGCGAGTTCGGCCGCCTTTTGCGCAAAAACTGTTGCTTGGTCGAGCTGCCCCTTGCGGATATAAAGGGCCGCTAGCGAGAGTGCGATCTCGGCGGCGTGAGGGTCCAAGCTGTACGCCGCCTCATATTCCTTCAGGGCCGCATCGAACTCCCCGTCCTGTTCCAGAAGGTTACCGGCCGCGAAATGGTAATAGGCATCGGCTTGAGCGCGCTCCTCTTTGGTCATGCTTCCGGCGGTTGTCTCGGACATGTTCGGTGGAACCGTCGCGCAGGATGCGGTGAAGAGTATCAATATGCTGATTATAATGGTATTTTTCATGCAAATAGTCTAAGGCACGACCCTGGTCATGTCAAGGTAAACTTGCCGCCGATACGGTATTCGTTATGTCTAACGTCTTCCGCCTTCGATACGCTGCTCCTGCAGGAGGGCCTTTACACGGCCTAGGCTTGCTTCCACATCGTCCTTGTCATGCGCCTCGATGGTATAAACCGGCTTCGGTGAATGGCGGCGCATCAATCGGAAGAACCGCTGAAAATCAATATCACCGCGCCCAAGAGCCCAGTGGGAATCGGCCTTACCGTCGTTGTCATGCAGATGAACTTCGATGAGGTTTTTCCCGAGGCTCTCGAACCACTGCTCCATCGAAACCGAGGAAAAGATGTTGAAATGCCCTGTATCGAAACAGAACCCGAAGTCCGGGCTCCCGATCTTCTCGACGAGCATGTGGAGCGCCTCGGGGTCCTCATCAAACACGTTCTCCACAGCCACCCGCAGGCCGATTTTCGACGCGGAGTCCATCACCTTATGCCAGGTATCAAGGCTGTACTCGAGCCAGATATCTTTGCGCCCGCTGTAGCGCCACCGGTCGTAGGCCGCATGGAACACGGCTACTCGGGGCTTGAGAAAGGCTGCGACCTTCAGGAACTGTCGAAACCGCATTTGGGTCACCGACCTCACCATGGGGTCCACGGCACCAGGGTTCATGTCCATGAACGGTGCATGGAGGGTGAGCGCGGGCGTCCAGTCGAGATGTTCAAGCAGCCTCTCGAGGTCAGGTTTTTCTATCTGGTCGAGCACCGCAGCGGAAAGATAGATCTCGAGATCGTACCGACGGTTGCGCAGCAGCTCGACATAATCCTTCAGCTTGGGATAAGGGATGTGGATGTGGACCGGTTCCATCAGGTTCAACCTTTAGATGCACAGGCCCCCGACGCGCACGTGCCCGTAGTGCAACCCGTGGACGGCTTTGACCCCTCTTTGCAGGGCTTCTCTGACTCCTCCCCGGCCTTTTTCCTGTCGCCCGAAGCGTAATCCGTAACATACCAGCCGCTTCCCTTGAGTACAAAGGTCGCGGGCGAGAGCACCTTTCGTACACCCTCGGCATTGCAGAGCTTGCACCTGGAGAGAAGGGGATCGCTGAATTTCTGGGTCACCTCAAAGCGGCCGCCGCAACTGCCGCATTGGTATTCATAAATAGGCATACGAGTTAACCTCCAAGACAGAAAATAAATGATGAATTTTAATTATAAACGATGAAGCGGTGAAATACAAGCATTTTTAAGGGCTTTCGTCAGATTTTCGCTCGTCATCCAAGCGCAATGAGTGATGTTTCAAAATCAGACTGGATTGTTATCATGCGTAAGTTGATAGTTCATGGCTCTTAGCTCATGGATCATGATCTGTCACTTCTGGTCCAAAACCTGCACTTCCGCGTTCCGCCGTCTCATATCACTCGATCTCTCCCGTCCCTGACCTGTTCGTTCCCCTGTGACCATGGGCACCGAACCCTTCTATTTTCACCCTGTCGCCAATCATGATGCCCGATCCTTCTGCAGTTTCAACCACCCATTTAACCGGCACTCCGGAGCCGTAGAACTCATGGCTTCCAGGCAGACATCGTTGAGCGACTTCGATGACATGCCCATCAGGACCGACAAAAATAATGTCGATCGGGTAGGTGACGGTTCCCATCCAGAAGGTTACAGCCTCGGGTTCACGAAAGACGAAGAGCGCTGCTTCCCTCGGCAGGAGCGGCCTGAATCCCTGGAGCCCCTTGGCACGGGACTGGTCCGTATCGCACAGAAGCACGACCGTGAATGTCCGGCGACCGGCCGAGTAACCACGTGGAGTGACCGTTACGGTCATCTGTCTTTCCTGCTGTTCACCCGCCAGAGCTTCAGCGCCTTGAACAACTTCCACTTCAAAGGCGAGGACCAGGATACCGGTCGCGATGGTGATGGCCGTGACTAAAGCGCCAACGCGGAAGTATTCCACGAAACCGATTTCCACCTTCTTTCTGGCCTGTTGAGCAACGATCAGGTTCGCAACCGAACCGATGAGAGTGAAGTTCCCGGCCAGGGTACTGCTCATGGCAAGTGCGAGCCAGGCAATGCGTTCTCCGCCAATCGATACGATGAGCGGTTTCAGCAGCATTACCGCTGGCACGTTGCTCACGACATTCGAAAGAACGGCAGAGGCCAGGGAAATCCCTGTGATTTTACCCACGGCCGAATATGCTCCGACATTGCCCGTGCGGTCAATAATGGCCGACGCTAGGCCCGAGACCTCAACACCGTGCATCACCACAAACAACCCGGAAAAGAACAGCAGGAGCGTCCAGTCCACGCCTTCCAGGACCCGTTCAGTGCGCACGCCGCCGATGAGCATCAGCATGACCGCGCCACCCGCTGCAGCGAGCGAATAGGGATAGCCGATTGAGAACGCTACAAGAATCGAGGCACAGGCCAGGAGCGACTTGATCAAAAGCGGCCTGTTTATGGTGTAGGGGGGTATTGTGGGCCTCTCGAGGAAACGCGACTTCTTCATATCTTGACTGTATATAACGCGGATTGCAATGATACTGACGATTATACCCAGGAGCGCCACCGGAAAGAGTGCGCCAAGGAATGCTAGATAAGGAATTTTTGAATGGATGCCGATCAGCATATTCTGCGGATTTCCGGTCACAGTCATGACGCTCCCGATGTTCGACGACATGGCGAGCCCGAGCAGATATGGCATGGGATTCACCCCCAGATGGATCGTCAATTCCAGGACGATCGGAGTATAAAGAAGGCAGATGGTGTCGTTCACAAAAAGGGCAGATAGTACTCCCGACGAGACCATAATGAAGATAAGAAGTTGGAGGGGCGTTTTCGAGAGAGAGAGGATCCTGTCTGCCATGAGTTCGAAGAACCCCGCGGCCCTGAGGTAGCTCGTTACGATCATCATCCCCAGGAGAAGAAGCAGTGTGTGCATATCGATCGCGGCAAAAGCCTGGTCAAGGGTGAGCACACCGAAGACGACCATCAGCACCGCGCCCACGAGCGCACCCGCGGGCCTGTCGATATGGATCCGCGGGATCTGCCGGAGGCCGATGAAAAGATAGGTAATGATGAAGATGATGAACGCGCTCAGCACGGAGGCACTTTACCATGGACGGGCGGGTAAATTCAAGCATTGTGCAAAATCTGGGAATGTGCAATGAGCACGTGATATGTGCCGCCTGTATATCCTTACCCAGTCGGCATATTAACGGGCAGTGAGCATGGCGATATCAATGACTTGTGTCGCCTTCATTTTACGAAAAAACTGATGTCTGCTACACTGCAGCTGTGCTTGATTACATGGCAAGCACCCAAAAAATGCATGTTTTACTGTTATCATAAAAATAATCCCCTTCTTTTTTTCTCAGGTTTCGATTATAATATTGATGTACAGAGGAACGGCATTATGGTTCAGCATAAAACTGAACACCTAATAGGGCATCCGGAGCATGCTTCGAAACTGCCTAAGAAGAAAAACATATCCGCTTTTTTTTCTAGAGACCCTCTGGATGTCAACCATCCTTCGCTGATCCACTTCAGTTCGATGCCCTTGTTCAAACTCGAGAAGAATCCTGAAAAATATGCTCACCTCCTGAAGAAAAAAGACAGGGAACACATCGTTCCCGTTGTCAATTACTTTATCGGCAATTCAGGTCATGTCATTTATCTGGGAGGAGAAGCAGTCAAGAATCTCTACCTTTACGGCAAGAGGAAATATAAATCACTTAATATTCTGGCCATATTGACCGCCTCTGATGTCGAAAAGTTCTCCAGCATCATGAATAACATCATTTCCTCGAATGACGGGGCGTTTTCGATGAGGTTGAAATATCGGGTCAGAAAAAACAGGTGCGACGGCTGCTTCAAAGATATCGCTATAGCTCGATATATCATAGAGCCAAGACTTGAAGGCCCTGAAAAACTGCTGTATCCGTTCAGGGCAGCCGCGATAGAACTGGATCTTACTACCCAACACAGATTTTCCCAAGCTTATGGCGTTGAAGCGAAACAGTCATCTCAATGAGACAGGTCTCTGGGCTCGCGGATAACCACGGAGCCGCGCATTTTGTTGCTACTTGTGCCCCTTTTGGTCCATTTTCGCCTTCAGGAGGTCTCCCAGAGACCCCATGCTCTTCGGAGCGGCCGCGGACTTCTGCTGGTAGTCCTTGAGCGTAGCGGCGGCCTCTTCTTCTTCTCGGCTGATGTCAGCCAGAGAGAGCGAGAGCTTTCTCTGTGCCTGGTCAAAAGCCTCAACCTTCACCTCAACCTCCTGGCCCTCCTTCAGCACCTCTCGAGGATGGTTGATCCTTCTTCCCGAACCCAGTCTCGAAATATGGATCAACCCGTCGATGCCATCCTTCACAGAGACGAACGCTCCAAAGGGCGCAAGACGGGAAACCTTCCCCGTGTGAAAGGATCCGACAGGATAGGTGTCCGCAACGCGGTCCCACGGGTCTGGCAGGGCGTCCTTTAGGCTGAAGGAGAATCGGTCCTGCTCCCAGTCGAGCTTCTTGATGATCACTTCGACTTCCTGTCCTACGGAGAGGATATCATCGACCTTCTCCGTCCTGCTCCAGGCGATCTCAGAGACCGGCAGCAGGCCTTCTATGCCGCCGACGTCCACAAAGGCACCGAACTTTTGAAGAGAGGTAACGGTTCCCTTCACCTTCATGCCTTCCTTAAGAGTATCGCGCAATTCCTGTTTCTTAATCCTCCGTGCATCCTCCAGGACAGCTTTCCGTGAAAGAACAATGTTCCTGCCGTCCTCACCGTACTCAACGATCTTAAATGAGAAGGATCTTCCGATGTAATCAGCCTGATGTTCCTCGCGCCGGATTCCCATCTGGGAAAAGGGGCAGAAAGCTCTCACGCTGCCGCCGATCTTGACCTCGAACCCGCCCTTTATTTCCTTCGAGATCGTGCCTTCGACGGGGATATGGTTCCTCCAGGCCTCTTCGATCTTGGCTTGCTTTCCAGGACCCGAACCGATCCTGGTCGTGAAATGCATCTCGTTGTTTTCTGAGGACACAAAATAGGCTCGAATCGTGTCACCCTCTTTTACGGTGAGATTGCCAGACTCATCGATCATCTCTTTCTTGTCAAGATAGCCCTCGCCTTTGCCACCGAGATCGAGGAAGATCCAGTCCGGCGTGATCTTCACGATCATTGCCTCGGCCATCTGTCCTGGCTCAAGCCGACCCCGCTTTTTGAAGCTCTTCTCGAACAGATCCGCAAAGCTCTCTTCATTGTTATTGTTGGCTGACTGATTGTTATCACCCATAAAGTCCCTTCCACAAA
Source organism: Nitrospirota bacterium (assembly GCA_035623825.1). Lineage (GTDB taxonomy): Bacteria > Nitrospirota > UBA9217 > UBA9217 > UBA9217 > DASPSR01. The sequence continues at coordinate 94,883 of DASPSR010000007.1, read as the reverse complement.
ATAGTCACACGTGTTGAGAAAATTATTCAACAGTCACGGAATAAAGTTACGTGCAATTCTGTTATTCACGGACATTCGACTATGCGGGTCATTCATGTTCCGGCTTTATTGCCTTTCCTGCCAGATCGTATTCCCTGGCATCGGTGATGGTTACCTCAACAAACTCACCGGGCTCTGCCGTGGTCTCGGAGAGGTAGATCGCGCCGTCGACCTCCGGAGCTTGGGTTGAGAGCCTGCCGACGAGCGTCATATCTTCCACAGCGTCGATGACTACGCGCTGATGCGAGCCGATGAGCTCACGGTTCTTTTTCAGCGATATCTTTGCCTGGGCCTTCATAATTCTATCAAGCCGCTCTGCGGCGACCTCCGACGGAATGTGCGAATGGACATCAAGATCATAGGCGACTGTCCCCTCTTCAGGTGAAAAGGTGAACACGCCAAGGTGCTCGAACTCCGCTTCTTTAACGAATGCTAGCAGCCGCTTGAAGGCAGTTCCGGTCTCTCCCGGAAATCCGACAATCAGTGAGGTGCGCAGCGTAATGCCGGGCACCCGCTTCCGGAGCTGTTCGATCGTCTTTCGGATGTCCTCAGACGTCCCGCGGCGATTCATCGCCCGGAGCACCCTGTCGTCGAAGTGCTGGACCGGGATATCGAGGTACTTACAAATTTTCTCTTCGTCTGCCATGACAGTCATGAGCTCCGCGCTGATCCGACCCGGATACGCATACATTAGCCGCACCCACTCGATCCCGGGAACTTGGGTCAGACCTTTCAGGAGCAGCGGCAGATCGGCCTCCCCGTCACGATATCCCGTGGAGTCCTGCGCAAGGAGGACGAGCTCCTTCGAACCTTCATCCGCGAGAACACGTGCCTCATCAAGAATAGACTCGTAGGGTCTGCTCGTAAAGTTCCCGCGGATGATGGGGATAGCGCAGTAAGAGCAGCGGTTGCTGCACCCCTCGGCAATCTTGAGGTAGCGATAATGACGTGGCGTTGTGCTCACGCGGGGCAGTCCGTAGACCATCGCCGGCCCCGATGTTTTCAGGATGTGTTCTTTTCCCGTAAGCGCCGCCTCACAGATCTCGGTGATCCGGCCGATTTCGGCCGTGCCGATGACGGCGTCCGCCTCAGGGAGTTCCTTCAGGAGCTCACCCTTGTACCGCTGGGCGAGGCAGCCGGCGACAATGAGCTTCGCGCACTTTCCCTGCTTTTTCATCTTCGCTGCATCAAGTATGGCCTCGATGGACTCTGCCTTGGCCGACTCGATGAACCCGCAGGTGTTCACCACGATCACATCGGCCTCGCTCTGCTCAGAGGTGATTTCAAAACCCGAGCCGGCGAGTACCCCGAGCATCTGCTCAGCATCCACCTGGTTCTTGGGGCAGCCCAGGCTGACCATTCCTACTTTATATGATTTCCAACCCATTGATTTGAAATAGCTATAACGCGCAGACAACTCAACAAGGAGCGATCACTGCGGCAGCATCACTATACCACCTGACATAGGCGCAGACAAAGGGAAAAAAGTTAATATTCGCCGGGGGCCAGCTTGACATCTGGAGCGTCACCGTTCAATGTAAGGAAGCGTTCCGCTGGCAGCACCTTCAGAATGAATTATTTCCTTCTCCCTCTGCGCTGCTTCGGCCGTGTTGCGGCCTAGTCTCTTGCCACCCAGGAAATTCGCTGCAAGGTCCTCGACCCTTTGTGGTTGATCGTTTTCATTTATCTCAGCGGGCTTCACCTCGCAGCATCTGCGCAACGGGATTGAAGCTCTTGCGGTGCGCATCGCAGGGGCCGTGCCGTCTGAGCAGTTCCATGTGCTCCCTGGTCCCGTAACCTTTATTTTTCTGGAAGTTGTACTGAGGGAATTTTTCGTGAAGTTCCAGCATTAGCCGGTCACGGGTCACCTTGGCGAGGATTGAAGCTGCCGCAATACTGTGGCTGCGGCAATCGCCTTTTATGAGCGGTTTCTGCGGAAGCGGCACGCGAGGAAGGATAAGTGCGTCAATAAGAAGATAATCGGGTCGAAGGGCGAGGGTTTCAAGCGCCCGTTCCATAGCGATGATAGTCGCACGGAGGATGTTCACGTCATCAATGGTCCGCTCGTCAACGATGCCGATGCTGTAACAGGTTGCCTGCTCTCGTATCTTATCAAAGAGTCGTTCCCGATCTTGTTCCGGCACCTGCTTGGAATCTTTGAGGCCAGGTATAAGGAGCCCAACGGGGAGAACCACGGCAGCTGCCACTACGGGTCCGGCCAGCGGCCCCCTTCCAGCCTCGTCCAGCCCGGCGATGCAGGTAAAACCGGAAGCGCGTGCACGGACCTCGAAGAATAGAGGATCGCATACCAGTTCATTGCCGAACAGATCATCAATCCGGTCCTGATGCGAGTTCCCCCCGTGGGGCCGGCCTCGAGGCATAACAACCTCAATGAACGATGGTTTCAACTTAGAAAGCCCGAACTTCAGATAAGCAGCCATAACCACTGTAATGTTTGTTACAGTGATGTTCGCACTTTGCCGGTGTTTTGAAATTCGTATTTGCCCTTACTTCTGTTGAGAAGCCGCATCCGGCTGCGTTGCACCGGCTGCGGTCGCCAGGGCGCGTTCTTTCTCTTTGATCCTGGCGGCCTTGCCGCGCAGATCACGGAGGAAGTAGAGCTTTGCTCTCCTAACTTTGCCCTGCTTCGCAAGCTCGATCTTGTCGATCATGGGCGAATGGAGCGGAAAAAGCCGCTCGACACCTACGCCGTAGGACAGCTTCCGGACCCGGATGACCTCGCGCGCGCCAGCACCCTGGCGGCCTATCACCACACCCTCGTAGACCTGGATTCTTTCCTTATCTCCTTCGACGACTTTCGCATGAACGCGGATGGTGTCACCCACGCGGAAACTCGGAATTCCTTCTTTCAACTGCGCCTTTTCCAACGACTGTATAATGTCCATGGCTGACCTCCCAGCATTGTGTAAATTCCAAATTCAACAGCTATAGTTACACATGATCCCAGATGCCGAATTCCGATCCGGATCATTGGGGCTTAATTGGTAATTCCGTACTCCGCCATTGGTACTTCACCCATCAGAGAGCAAGCTCTCTCTTCAGTTCTTTCAGTATCTCGCGGTCCTCATATGCCAGATCTGCCATCGCGAGAAGATCAGGTCTCTTCATTAGCGTAGCCTTGAGAGCCTCGCGCCGTCGCCACTTGTTGATTTCGGCGTGGTTGCCAGAGAGAAGCACGTCCGGAACCTTCATGCCGCGGAATTCAGCTGGCCTCGTATAATGCGGATGATCAAGCAGCCCTTCGACGAAGGAGTCGCGGCAGGCTGACTCTTCGTCGCCGAGTACTCCCGGCAGGAGGCGCGCCGACGCATCGATCACCGCGAGCGCCGCGATCTCGCCGCCGGTGAGCACGTAATCGCCGATCGAGAGTTCCTCATCAATGAGGGCGTCGATCACGCGTTCATCGACTGACTCATAGTGGCCGCAGAGCAGAATGATCCTCCGCCTCTCTCTGGAGAGCTCTTCCGCCCGATTCTGATTAAAGAGCCTGCCCTGCGGTGAGAGCAGGATCGTTATGAATTCTTCTCCACGATACTCGCTCTTGAGAGCCTCAAAGGCTGCGAAAATAGGCTCTGGCTTGAGCACCATGCCCGCACCGCCGCCGTAAGGGCTGTCATCGGCGGTCTTGTGTTTATCCTCGGCGTAATCCCGGATGTTCCGTACCGTTATGTTCAGTAGACCCTTCTCCCTGCCACGCTTGAGGATGCTCTCGTTCAGCGGCCCCTCGAGTATCCCCGGGAACAGGGTGAGCACCTCAAAGTTCAATCTTCGCATAGCGGCTGCCTTGCCTAGTCCCCTTGATTCAGTCCATCAGGCCGTCCAGGAGATGGATAACCATCCGCTTTTCCTTACGGTCGATCTTCTTTACCACCTCTGCCGTGGCAGGCATGTATGTTTCTTTCCTGCCCTGCTTCATCACATAGACGTCGTTGCTGCCCGTTCTGAAGATATCAACGATTTTACCAAGCTTGTCACCGCTTTCGGAAATAACCTCCATGCCGATGAGCTCGAACCAGTAGTAAGTGCCTTCCGGGAGCGGGACCGTCTCTTCTTCCGGTACTTTGACGAGCCACCCGTTGAGCGTCTTAGCCTTCTCTGGAGAATCATATCCAGTAAAAAGAATCAACGGGATGTCCCCGGCATATCGTACCGACCGCACCTCGCATGCGATCTCTTTTCCCGCGGGCGAGACCAAGTATACGCGGCGGAGTCCCTTAAATCTCTCCAGGAAGTCCGTCATGGGCTCGATCTTCATCTCGCCCCTGACTCCAAAAGGCCTTACCGCTTTGCCGATGGTGATGAGCATGGTCCCGAGGCTTGCAATCTTGAAATCTGGCAGACGTGCAAGCTGTCTATTTATTTAGCCTCTGCGAACTGCTTCATGACCCCTACTTTGGAGAGCAGGGCCTTAACTGTATTGGAAGGGATCGCACCCTTCTTGAGCCAGTCGATCGTCTTGGTCTGGTCGACCTTGATCTCCGCCGGCTTCTTGAGCGGGTCGTAGGTGCCGACCATTTCGATAAAGCGACCATCCCTTGGCGACCGGGAATCCGCCACGACGAGCCGATAGTAGGGTTTCTTGTGGGTCCCCATCCGTTTCAGCCTGATCCTTACTGACATTGTTTCACCTCTTTCTTCTGATAATCACGAATCTTGACCACGAAGGCACTAAATAGATCTGAGAGATACTGTCAGGAATGTATTTATTTGCCTCAGGGTCTTTGTGCCTAGTGACAAATTTAAAACGGCATCCTGCCGCCGAACATTCTGCCCATCTTTCCCATCTTACCGCCCGACATGGCCTTTATCATCTTAAGCATCTCGGCGAACTGTTTGAGCAGGCGGTTCACGTCCTGGACCTGGGTGCCACTGCCCCTGGCGATGCGGGACCTGCGGCTCCCATTGATGACGGTATAATCGGCCCGCTCCTTGGGGGTCATGGAACTGATGATGGCATCTATTTTCGTCAGTTCCCTCTCGTTCACCTGCGCTTCCAGTATCTTCATCTTGCCCATCCCAGGAATCATGCCCATGATCTGCTCAAGTCCTCCGAGCTTTTTTACCTGTTTCAGCTGGCTTCGGAAGTCGTCGAGGTCGAAAGAGTTTTTCTTGAGCTTCTTCGCAAGCTTAAGCGCCTCCTCCTGGGAAACCGTTTCCTGCGCCTTCTCGATGAGCGACATGACATCGCCCATGCCGAGGATGCGAGAGGCCATACGATCCGGATGGAACGGCTCGAGGGCGTCGAGCTTCTCACCCATGCCGACGAACTTGAGCGGCTTGCCCGTGACGGCCCTGACCGAAAGCGCCGCCCCGCCCCGCGCGTCGCCGTCAAGCTTGGTCAGGACAACGCCGTCGAATCCGAGGTCAGTGTTGAACTTCGCCGCGATATTCACGGCTTCCTGGCCGGTCATGGCGTCGGCCACGAACAGCGTCTCGTGCGGCTTGACCTCCGTCTTGATCTGCCGGAGCTCTTCCATGAGAGGCTCATCGATCTGGAGCCGCCCCGCCGTATCGAGGATTACGACCTCGTACAGTGAAGAGGCCGCCTGCTTCACTGCTTCGCGACAGATGATTACCGGATCTTGCCTGTCCGAAGGGTAGGCATCGACGCCAACCTGTTTTGCCAAGGTCATGAGCTGTTGGACCGCTGCCGGCCTTCGCGTGTCTGCCGGGACAAGCATAACGCGTCGGCCATCTTTCTTGAAGTTCTTTGCCAGTTTACCTGCAGTGGTCGTTTTACCAGAACCCTGCAATCCGACCATCATAATAATGGTTGGGGGATTCGGCACCAGATGGAGCTTTGCCTGCGCACCACCGAGCAAGGCTACAAGCTCTTCGTGGACGATCTTGACAACCTGCTGACCCGGCGTAAGACTGCCGAGGATTTCCTGCCCGACTGCCCGTTCCTGGACACGGTCGATGAAGTTCTTGACGACTTTGAAGTTTACATCAGCCTCGAGGAGCGCCAGACGCACCTCGCGCATGGCTTCTTTGACGTCATCCTCTTTGAGAACACCCCTGCCCCGAAGCTTCTTGAATACGGCCTCTAATTTACCCGTCAGGGAATCAAACATAGAAAGCACCCGCTCGGAAAAGAATATAAAATATATAAGATAAGCCCGTTATTGTCAAGGATTTTCTCCGGGACTGGATTTTATCCGGGACTTTATCGCGTTTATTGCATGATCCTATCAGACGCCGTAATAAGCTTCTGTTAGTGACACAACGAAGAAAGGGCATCCTGATTGCCGCTCAATGACCGTCAGGACGCCCTGTGGGGGGGGCTGAGTATGGTCAGAAGTACTGATACGAAAGTCAAGACTCCATAACAACTTCATTGAACTTTTCCCGTCTCACCTCGTTGCCTGCCTTGTCTCTATAAATAAGCTCATCGGTGTCGAGATCGTATTCCGGTATCTTCAAATCGAACCACTGGCTCACGAAATATTGATAAAAGAGATTGAAGAGACCGCCGTGCTGGTCATGTTTGAACACATATTCGGGCATATTCCGCGCATTCAAGCCCATCGGATAATGCTGTAAACACAGATAATCTCCGAGTATGGCCAGCTTGAGAAGGGGTGCGTTCCCGTAGAGCTTCAGTCTGACGTTTTTCTGAAGCACTTTGAGGCCTTTTAGAAAATCGATGCTTCGTATGATCTTCTCTCGAAATATTTCAGGGGTTGTATCCGGGTCGGAAAGGCTTTTCGCGCGGGCGGTTACGCCATCCATCAGCGGATTAAGGAGCATTATCTTCGCCTCACGGCAATTTCGCAGGACCTGATGCAGATCGCCCTCAGAGTCGGTGAACGTCTGAAAACCCGTTGAATTGATAATCATGACGTTTCGTCCGAATCCCTGCTCTTCCTTCTTCTTCTTCAACCGTCTCCTCGTAATGAGCGCCGTGGCAGGGGCAACACCTGCCAAGCCGGCATCCTTAGCAAGCCGCGCGAGTTTCCTGAGTCTCCAATCTCTTACGACAACATTCACTAGAAAGATCAGGATTATTGCAGCCGCTACTTCCGTGACGATCAGGAAGATCTCCTCGTTTTCCAGAAGAGACCAGTACATCAGAACTTTCTGTGCCAGATACTTAATGGTATTGGGAAGTGAGAGTGCAATGCCAGCGCTCAGAATAACGACACTTACATGATATAAAATGTTAGCTACGCTTCTCTTCATGGTCGCTCCTTCTCGTGAGATGTGCAATAATCGCCCACAATTAATCGAATGCTTTCTTATGATATCACGATGACAGCGGCGGCAAGCAGGAGGGCAAAATCTGCAATCGCCGTATCACCCGTCTCGGACATCCGGTCACAAAGGGATTTTAAGATCTGGACATCTTCATCTTTCATAGCGGCGAGTTTGTTTTTTGCCTTTTCCGGCAGATTATGATTCTTAATCCTGCTCTCAAGGACATTGATGATCTTGTTCACATCATAATCCTTATGTGCCGGCGACAGCCGTGTGTCTTCAAGGAGCGAAGGCTTCTGTTCCCCTCCTCCCGGCAGGGAGGCCCGGGACAATCCTTCGAAGACCACTACACACATCGTGGTGGCAAGCAGCGGAATCAAGAAATGTCTAATAAGTTGCTGCATCTCCACGCTCCTTTCGTTGCATGATTATTACAGAGATTCGCGAATCTCATACCGGCTCTTCTTGCACAACGGTGGTCATGTTAAGTATGGTGCGTAGAGTGAACATGCCGCACCCCGTTGAAATCCTCATGCACCCCCAACCATCAACTTACTCTCAGAAACTCGAGATGAGGGGTCCCTGAGGGCGTTCTCTTATCCGATATTTTCATTATCCCCTGCTGTACACTGCACTTGAGGCACTGGGACACCAAGGGCCCTTCATCGTAGCTGCTATACAAACAACACGTACATAAACTCAGCAACATATCCAGTTTGCTCTCGGCTGTACACCGTTCTATTTCCTTCAACATCTCTTTTCTGTTTGGGAAAAAATTGACAGACATGTTCGATTCCTCCCTCTTTTTTTCTCTAATCCTGAAAAGGGCATTCAATAGAAGATAACAGCGATGCCACACTCATCTTTTTTTGCAGTGCGTGAATCTCCTTTTTTGTCCCGCCCTGATGTCATATAAAGCAAATCAAATGCCGTGGATGTACTGATAGTGCAATCGTATTGATTTCTTGGTGCAATTTTCACTCGCACGTGCTTTGACGCTCATGGCTGGTTGGTCAAAAGCGTATGGAATCCTCTGCAGTAAATACTGCCTATAATGACTTGATTGACAGATTAGAGGCAAGAAATCACGTGGTTATGCCTCTGTATGAAAATGCATACATATGGGATTATTTGTTCACGGGCCTTTCGGACTCGGGGCGTTTGTACTGATGGAAACGGACAGACGGCGGATTCCATGTTTTTCACTCTTTTTTAAAATCAGCGGGATTAATAACATATTTTTTCAGGAGATTGTACAAATCAGCCCTGTATTTCCCCGCCAAGGTTGCGGCGCGACTCACGTTTCCCCTGGTCAGTTCGAGAACCCGGATGAGATAGCTTTTTTCGAAGGTTTCTCTGGCTTCTTTCAGCGGCTTGATCGTTTCTTCAGTTGCGCTTTTCGCTGGAAGGATCAAGTCCTCGGTAATAACGTCCTGCCTCGTCATGGCTACAGCATACTCAATGGTGTTTTCGAGCTCGCGGACGTTTCCGGGCCAATTATGGAGCATCAGCCGCTGAAGCGCCAGAGGCGTGAGGCCTTTTATCTTTTTATCCATCTGGCCACAGAACTGCTTCATGAAATGGTCCACCAGAACGGGGATGTCCTCCTTCCGCTCCCTAAGGGGCGGAAGGGCTATGGGAATAACGTGAATGCGGTAATATAGGTCCTCGCGGAACAGCCCTTGTTTGACGTGCTCTTCCAGATCTTTGTTCGTGGCCACTATGACGCGCACGTCCACGTCCAGCGAATGTTCGCTCCCTACGGGATAGAACTGGCGCTCCTGAAGGACGCGGAGAAATTTTGCCTGGGTGGAAAGCGGCATGTCGCCTATTTCGTCAAGAAATATAGAGCCCTCATGGGCCTTGGCAAAGAGACCCCTTGAACTTTTCACAGCCCCGGTGAACGCGCCCTTCTCATGGCCAAATAGTTCGCTCTCAAGCAGCGTTTCGGGAAGGGCTGCACAGTTGATTGCCACAAAGGGCTTGTCTCTTCTATCGCTCGCAAGGTGAATGGCCCGTGCGATGAGTTCCTTGCCCGTGCCGCTTTCTCCCTGGACGTACACGGTCGAATCCGTCTTCGCAATCCGGGAAACTGCCTCTAGCACTGTCTGCATTGCTGCACTTCGAGCAACGATGTTCCGAAAATCTAACCGCTCGGCTAAAATGCCTTTCAGCCGATTAATCTCCGAAGCAAGCCTCCTGTTTTCCATGGCATGCTCTACGTGCAGAATCAGCTCGTGGGCATCGAAGGGTTTCGTGAGATAGGTAAATGCTCCCCGCTTCATCGCCTCCACGGCGCTCTCAATGCTGCCATGGGCGGTAAGGATGATGACGGGCATTCCGGGGCTCACACGGTGGACCTCCTCCATGAGAGAGATCCCGTCTTGGTGGACGAGTTGAAGGTCGACAATCGCAAGGTCAAATGCTTGTCCGACCGTCGCCGTTTTTGCCTCGTCTTCATCGTGCGCTGTTGTTACGGCGTAACCCGATGATTCGAGCCTGATCTTCATCAGCTCCAGGAGGTTATGATCGTCATCCACGATCAAGAGTTTTCCGGACGTCACGGCCATACCTACTTTCCCAGGCCCTGCTTCTTTTCCTCGATCTCGAAATCCACCTGCTTAGCCTTCTCGAAGGCCTGCAGCACGCTCGTCCATATCTTCGCCTCTTCCACAAGAGGGCTCTGGGGAAATTCCTTATCGACGCGCGTGAAGTAGCCCAGCGCTTTTCTATAATCCTTCTTCGGATTGGCGTAATGGGCGCTGATGAGCCCCATGTCCATGAGCGCCTCATCTCCCGGAGGAGTTTTTGGCGAGCGTGCCAGAACATCCTGGCACTGCTTCATCGCGCCCTCGAAATCTCCCCTGCTGATAAAGCTGTTAAGGCGCGTAAGATGGCAACAACCCTCGCGTTCTGCGAAAGTCTGCGTGAGAGGAGCGCAGGCTGTGACGACCATGAAAAGGATCAGGCAGGCAGCCGAAAAGTGAAGGTGCTGCCGCCACCTGCTTCGCATTCTACCCATACCGTTCCTCCGTGAGCCTGAATAATGTGTTTGACGATAGCCAGGCCTAGACCGGTCCCGGGGAGCCTAGTGGAACCGGGGACCTGCCGGAACTTGTCAAAAATAACCGCTTCATGTTCCTTCGGAATACCTGGCCCTGTGTCGGAAACGGAAACCATGACTGCATTATCCAGACGCCGAGCGGCAATACCCACCATTCCTCCGCGAGGCGTGAATTTCAGCGCATTCCCCATAAGGTTCCGCAGTACCTGAAGCATTCTTTCGGTGTCCATTGACAGCGCCGGCAAATCTGACATCTCGCGTTTTATCCTGATTCGTTTCGCTTCTGCCAGCGGCCCCACTTCATCCACCACTCTCGCGATGAGTGGAGACAGGTCGGCCCTGGCAAAATTGAAATTCAGCATTCCCGATTCAAGCTTCGACAAATCCAGAACGGAGTTGACCAGCCCGATGAGTCGGTTGCTTTCCTCAGATACGATGGTAAGCAGCTTTTTTTGCTTTTCCGTAACCTCCCCTCCCTTGCCTTCGAGGAAGAGGTTGGTCCCCTCATTGATGGCGGTGAGTGGCGTTCGCAGTTCATGGGACATGAGAGCAAAAAAATCAGACTTCGTCTTGTCCACCTCTTTCAGCTTACGGCACATGATATTGAATGCCTGTGCCAGTTCCCCTATTTCCGGAGGGGAAGGGAGATTTAAGTCCGCTTCGAACACGCCGTCAGCGATTTCTCTCGTCTTCTTCTGCATGAGCGCGAGAGGCTGCGTAATACTCCTAGTTATCAAGACTACCAGGAGAATTCCGGCCAGAAGCAATGCCGCACTCACCGCAATGGAAATTGCCCGCGACCTCGTGCCCTCTTCGCTTAGATTTTTCACTTTGTAGAAGATGCCCTGCTGGCTCAAAAGCCTGACCTTGACTAACTCTTCTATTGCGGCGTTGACTGCCCGTTCCTTCTCTTTGGCATACCATTCCTTGTTGTAGTTTGTACCGTCCTTCAGATAATCAGCCTCCTCTTGAAACAGTGCATCATACGTCAGATGAAAGTCCGCTATGTTGTCCAAAACATTCCGTGCCTCGATTGTAATATCCAGCAGGCGTGCTTCACTCAAGTAATGTTCGAACTCTCCCTTTGATTTCAAAAAGCCTTCATAGAGCGACGAATCCTGTTCAATAAGATATTTTTTTTCGCACCTCGTTTCGGAAAGAAGGGTATCGGTCAGATCTTTAAGATGGCTCATAAGGGAATTGTCCACCAGGATGATGGAACGGGTGACATCGATTACGCGGCCGAGCTGAACAATGACGTAGACGCTCAGGCACGTTGCCAGGCCCAGCAAGAAAAAATATCCTAGAAACAACCGAAAGAGAATGCTCAGTTTCACTTTCATCACCTGAAGAGAGCAGACCATTGCCTCGGTCGCTCCCCGTTTGCGAAATTTCCCGCCTCATTTCTTTAGAATGGATAATCGCTCGGAGCTGCAGCGAGTTACATAACACACCAAATTTTTTGTTTTTTCTTCTGCTCATTATACGTAATCTTCTCAAACACGACCGTGAGGCCAATCACATTCGTTCTCCTCTGGGGGTAATGCTTTTTTCTTACCTTAGGAGGCTGACAGAACGGGAATGGCGGTTTGAATATTGACGGTTCCCCCCTTCTTTCGCTTTTCTCCTCATTTGTCATGGGCCCTTTTCTTCGAAATCAACTCCCGAAAAGCTTTCGCATTTCGATTTCTTTCGGTTATAATAGCTTCATGTCGATCCGTGAAATCCTCAGGAACAACCCACTCGTGCTCGCTCCCATGGCCGGGATCACCGACTTCCCCTTCCGCAGGATCTGCAGGGAACTCGGCGCAGGACTCGTGTTTTCCGAGATGGTTAGCGTCGAGGCGCTGATCCGGGAGCACAAAAGGACTTTCGACATACTTCGCACCGATCCTGCGGAGAGGCCCGTCGCGTTCCAGATCTTCGGCTCGAAGCCGAAGTCAATGGAAGCTGCGGCCCGCATCGTTTCACGAGGGGCAGTGGATTTTATCGACATCAACATGGGCTGCCCCGTGCCGAAGATCTTGAAATGCGGCGCGGGCTCGGCGCTCCTGCGCGATATCGGACGGGCAACAGAAATCATGACTGCGGTTGTGGAAGCATCCAGCGTACCGGTGACGGTCAAAATACGCCTCGGCTGGGATTCTCAGAATATCGTTGCAGTGGATCTCGCACGAGCTGCAGAATCCGTCGGTATCGCCGCCGTAACCGTACACGGCCGCACGAAGGCGCAGGGCTTCTCCGGCCATGCTGACTGGAGCATGATCAAGGCAGTGAAGGACGCGGTTGGCATCCCCGTAATCGGGAACGGTGATGTGCGCATCGCCCAGGATGCAAAACGGATGATGGCCGAAACAGGGTGCGACGGTGTCATGATTGGGCGGGCGATTCAGGGAAATCCCTGGATTTTCCGTGAGGCAAAGCAACATCTTGCAACCGGCGTTGTCCCTCCTAACCCTTCTCATGAAGAACGGAAAGCGATCATGCTCCGTCACCTGAATGATATTGTTAAACTACTCGGCGAGAGCGCAGGTGTTCGAGAGATGCGCAAGCACCTCTGCTGGTATACGAAAGGATTGCCAGGCGGAGCAGAGTTCAGGACAAAGGTGAACCACCTGTTACGAGTGGAAGATGTCGAAGCGGCTGTAGAAGGATATTTTACGTTAGCGGAACTGTCGACACATTCTCAACCTTTGCGCACCTCTCTATGCTCAAGTCGTTCTTCAGCGTGCGATGTATCTTGATGAGGATGGTTCCATCGATCGCATGACAGGACAAGAACGTCCGCAAAATATTTTTCCCGACACGATTGCAAGCTCAAGCAGAAGATGCTAATATTGTTCATATATCCCCCCGGACTCCCAGCCCAACACAGGTTCAGGGAAGCGCGTCCGACATGACGGGCTGTTCTCCGCCTTGTGGTGAATGATCATGTTTCCCATGAGTGCGGCCTTTTACGATACGACAGATGACTCTCCGACGGTTAATCTCAGAACTGCAGAATTTCTACATCCTTTCCCTTAATGCGCTGCTGGGAATATTCCGCAGATCATTGAACTGGCGGGACGTCATCGATCAGATGGATTATGCAGGAGTGGGATCTTTTTTTATCGTTTTTCTTGTCTCCCTCTTCATTGGCATGGCCCTTTCCCTACAGATATCAGCCGAGCTGGCGCCTCTCGGCCTCAAGATGTACACAGCGAAAATCGTAGGTATCGCCATCATCCGGGAAATCGGCCCCGTAGCCATTGCTCTCAGTTACGCGGGCCGTGTAGGTTCCGGAATGGCGTCTGAAATAGGCTCCATGGTGCTGAGCCACCAAGTGGACATGCTCCGAGTGTACGGGACGGATCCTATCATTAAGCTGGTCACGCCTAGAGTGCTGAGTTCTACGATCATGCTGCCGCTCCTCACACTGATGGGTGACGCTATCTCCTTGACAGGAGGCTACTATATCGCTGTCGCGATGAGCCACCAGAGCGGTGTCTTCTATTGGAGCCAGATCGGCGACGAATTGAATTTTCAAAATGTTGTATCCGGACTGACCAAACCATTTATCTTCGGCTACCTTATCACCTGCATCAGCTGCGCGGTGGGCCTATCCGCACACGGAGGCGCACAAGGACTGCGGCGCGCCACCACCACCGCCGTGGTGCTTTCAACCATCATGATCATTGTCGTCGATTTTTTCCTGACGCAGGTATTGTTCTTCATTCTGGGGATGCAGGCATGATAGAGTTTCGGGACGTAACGCTCTCCTACAATGAGAATCCCGTTCTTGACGGAATGAGCTTTTCCATTCAGTTCCATGAGAAAATCGCGATCTTGGGATCCAGCGGCAAAGGAAAGACGACGATCCTAAAACTGATCCTTGGTCTCGAACAGCCTGACAGCGGTAAAATCCTGATCAATAGGACGGACATCGCGAATTTGTCCGAATCCAAGCTCAGGGATATCCGTATGAACTTCAGCGTCGTGTTTCAGGAAGGCGCTCTCTTCGACTCTCTGAGCGTACGGGACAATGTGTCGTTCTGTCTGCTGGAGAGGGAAAAATTACCGGAGGATATCGTGGAGTCCACGGTCAAAAATCTTCTCGACCGGGTAGGCATTAAGGACGCTGCGGATCTCATGCCCGAGGAGCTCAGCGGGGGCATGCAGCGCAGGGTTGCCATCGCCCGCTCCTTAGCAGGGTGCAAGCCCAAGATGATGCTGTACGATGAGCCCACTTCCGGGCTCGATCCCATCACCGCGGACACCATCTGCGACCTGATTAATGAGCTCTCATCCGGCAATCCGTCTGAACGGACAGGGCTCATTATCGTGACCCATGATGTGGCGGATGCGGTCAAGGTCGCTGATCGCTTCCTGTATCTCAGAAACGGAAAGATCCGGTTCGATGGCGACTTGGGTGCCCTCACGAGCACCCAGGACGCCGAGCTGAAGAGGTTCATCAAGGACATCCTTTAAATTCCTAAACTCGGAGGGATGGTTATGTTCGATTCACGCCGGCACGCTAGCTGGGCCAAGCTAAGAGTCGGAATAGTCGTCACGGCCGGTCTTGCCGTCATGTTCTTCGCAATGCTCTTCTCGGGAAACGTGATGCGCCTTTTTACGCCGCAAGCAATTGTGTATGCCACGTTCAGCGATGTCAAAGGGCTGCGTCCGAGCGCGCCGGTGTGGTTCGCGGGCATTCAGATCGGATCGGTCAAGTCTCTCCGGTTCGAGGGAGGCGAAAAAATCACCGCGGCACTGGCCATCGAAAAGTCGGCGTTCTCGTATCTTAAAAAAGATTGCACCGCAAGTATTCTCACGATGGGGCTTCTCGGCGATAAATATGTGGAAATAGGCACCGGAACCCGGGAGGCCGCTCTATTGAAGCCGGGTGATGCAATCAGCGGGTCGCCCAGCTCCGAAATTGCCGAGGAGCTCAAGCGGGCCATCGAAAACGTCGAGACCAGCAAAGGCTCACTTGCAAAGCTCCTGAACGAGGACACGCTCTATCGGGAGCTTTTGTATTCGGTGAAAGATATCAAGGTCTTTGCTGCCATGCTCAAGTCGTCCGAGGGAACGATCAGCAAGGTCGTAAAGGATCCAGCTCTCTACGACCGGTTCGTCAGGGCATCTAGTGCCCTTGACTCATTCACTGAAAAGCTGGCAACATCGCGTGGAACCGTAAACAAGCTGGTGGAGGACGCCAGCTTGTACGAGAACATGAATGCCGCCGCCATACGGCTCAATGCGATCCTGGAAAAGGTTGACAGGGGAGAAGGGGCAATGGGAAAGCTTGTAACCGACAAGGAACTTGCCGACGACCTGCGCTCAACGTTGAAGGAGATCAACGCCTTGGCAAAAGACATCAAGGAACATCCGAAAAAATATTTCTCCTTCAGCATTTTTTAGTTTTTCGCCGCACAGGTAATCCTTACGAGTCAACACTCACAAGCTGCGCAAGCACCTTGGCTGGCATGCAAAGGGACTGCCAAGTAGCGCAGAACAGCATAAAGCATCCGTCTTGTGTAAGGAATAAGCAGCTTTAATAGGGTGCACACATGTCCCCGAAGAAGACGCAGAGCGAGAACGATAGACGAGACCAGATCATTGCGGAAGCCAGACGCAGCCGGGAGATTCGCGAAAAGGAATACCGCGATCAGGCGCTCAAGAAGTACCCCCATATCTGCAGCCGGTGCGGCCGCGAATTCGCGGGCAGGAAGCTGCGAGAGCTGACGGTCCATCACAAGGACCACAATCACGATAACAACCCCCCTGACGGCAGCAACTGGGAGTTGCTCTGTCTCTACTGTCACGACAACGAGCACCAGAAGTATCAGGATGAAGCATCCTTCGGCAAGGCGCCGCCGGGCAGCGAAAAGGAGACACACGCCACCTATAAGCCGTTCGCAGCGCTCAGCGACTTGCTGAAGGATAACAAGAAGTAGTTTTCAACAGGATGTTCAGGCGACCAATACGCGAGTACGCGTGAACAGGTCATACCACGGGAGTGGCGGCTCACGAACGTCGGAAATGAAGACGGATATCATTTCGATTCTTTTTACAATCTATCATTGACACAGCTCTTAGAACGATTTAGACTCTTTTTATTATCTCTAACAACCATGAATTGATCTGTGAACTGCCGGAGGGAAATACCGAGAATGGGGGTTCCATGATGTTGCTTGAGAAGAGGCGGCATAAAAGATTCGGATTGGATTTAATTGAGATGAGCGGCAAATTGAGCTCGTCCGATCATGTGGAAATCATCGACATCAGCTTCGGTGGCGTTGGCCTGAAAGTCGATAGGAGACTCAGTGTAGGGAGGGAATATTTATTTACGCTCATAAAAGACAGGGACACGAGTATCGAGGTGAATGGCATTGCAGCACGTTGTAAATTAACCGGAATCGAGGAAGGTCGCAGCGGGGAAAGAGTGTTAACATATACAGCTGGCATGAGGTTTGCCGACGGCTCACAAGACATGATCGCAGATTTTATCCGTAATTCAGTTCTCGCGTGACCAAAAGCGAGGATGCCGATCAAGTTCAAGAAAGGAGGTTAATCGTATGGATGATAATAAGTCTAAACGAAAATCACATTGCAACGTCTGCGGTACGCGATTAAGTTTAAAGACTTCATCGGGAGAGATTAGATGGCAGTCTAGTCATGTCGATGATGAAGGAATCTACTGTGTAACCTGCTATTTGTCAAAAAAACAGGACAAAGAGCAGATAAAACGGTGACAAATCAAAGATGAGCGGTGTCTTGATTATTCTGCGTCGATCAGCACGCCTGCTCCCGGCGCATGTCAATGAATCGGGATTTCTCTCCTTATCCTCTTAACTTCGCCTCTCCGCTTTTTGCTTTCTATACGCCGCATCTTCACCTCCTTGGACGGTTTCGTCTTTTTCCGTGTCTTCGGTTTTTCCGCAGCCCTTCGGATAAGCTCCTTCAACCGACCTATTGCGTCCTCGCGGTTCCTTTCCTGGGTCCGGAAGCGATGCGCTTCGACGATGAGGATCCCTTCTCGTGTGATACGCCTCCCCGCAAGACTGATAAGCCGTGCACGGACGTCGCCCGGCAGAGAGGGAGAGTTCCCCACGCCGAACCTTAATTGCACGGCTGTGGCTACTTTGTTCACGTTCTGGCCGCCGGGCCCCGAAGAACGGATGAAGTGCATCTCTATTTCATTCTCGTCGATAGATATGTTCCGGGTGATTGGGATCATCATTGTACTTCACACCTGTATCACTACCGACCCAAACGTGACTATGGTCACCGAAGGTATCTGAAACGAGCAATGACGAATACCGGGTGACGCCAATTAACCAGGGTCCTTCGGTGTGCTTGACAGCAACACCCGCATGGCACCTTTCAGCCAGGCTCTCCTTCTGCAGGTAACCGGCAATAATCCTGTTAAAAACCCTTCATTGAATTTCGGTTTATAAACGGAAGATCATCGCAGTGTTCATGCCTTCCGTCAGAACAGTCGCGAGAGCAAAAAAGGTAATACCGTCTCGACTGGGAGTATTCGTTCACCAAGATGAATAGGAGTAAATCCATGCGAAACAAGCATTTCGATTTCATAGGGAATGAAACCGCCTTCAGGACCGATGGCAATGGTCACAGGACGCTTGAGATCGCGAGGACATGGGGTGGATGCCGCCGGATGCGCAACAAGAGGAAGCGTCCCGTCAATAAGCGTTGGAAGCTCATCTTCAACGAACGGTTTGAATAGCGGCCGGAGCATGACTTCCGGCAGAATCGTGTCGCGGGCCTGTTCTAGGCCGAGAATCAACTCCTCCTTGAGGCTTGACTCGTCCAGGAAAGGGCTCAGCCAGAAGCTCTTCTCCACCCGGAAGGAGTTGAACAGAATGACCCGCTTGACCCCCATGGCGCTCACCGACCGGAGTGCTCTCCTCAGGACCTTGGGCCTCGGTAGAGAGAGAACTAGCGTCACGGGAAGCGCCGGTGGAGGCGTGTTTGTGAAGCACACCTCCATCTCGAGGAAACCCATACTCAAGCTGATCACCCTTCCGGTGCCGACGCCGCCACCCGCAAGTCCCACGCACAATTCATCGTCGATCGACGCGTGGTGAACGTCCAACACTTGTCGGAGCCTGCGACCCTGAATGCGCGCACGGCTCGTACCGTCTATAAAATCGTCCGGAAACAGCAGAATGAGGTTCATAGGGGAAGAGTGGGTCGGGGAACCAAAACCACCAAGCAATGCCGACGCTCCCCAACTCCAAGGGCTTTCGTTTCAGGAGATACTTTTTGGCTTGGTGTCCGCATTCCCGGTGACGTGAATGGATTACGAGCGTCAGTATAGCGGACACAACTGTGGGCATCAGATTTTTTAGTCTCGCTCATGATTTTCCAAGCGCTTTTTCAACCGCTTCTTCTGCGTTTTCCGCTTTTATTATACCCTTGATGTCCCACGTATTTAATCCCACAACTGGTTTCCCCATCTTGAGGGCATAGGCAATCTCCGAAAGCGTGCCGTACTCGCCACCCACGGCAATGAGTGCGTCGGCAGTACGAACGATGATGACATTCCGTCCTTCTCCGAAACCTGTGGCGATGGGAATGTCTATATATGGATTGGCTCCATCTTTTTTGTCCTGGGGAAGTATGCCAATGGTGGTTCCGCCTTCGGCTTTCATGCCTTTTGCAGCGGCCTCCATCACTCCGCCCAGACCACCGCAGACAAGGATTGCACCCCTCTTCGCGATGAGCCTCCCCGTTGCTTCCGCAGTAGCGAGCGTGCGTTCATCGGCCAAGCCCGCGCCGATGACTCCAATGACCTTATTCACTGCCACACCAATTGCCTTTCCGTCGAACAAAGAAAAATGCCCGGCTTGCGCCTTTCATTCTTTTACGTCGCATGTGCGGTCCGTTTGCCGACCGGCACGAGCCTGCTCCGGGCGTACCATGCTGACAAAAAGCGCCTCCGCAAGAAAAAAGCAGTCTTCCGCATAGAGATTGCTGATCCGGGACCTTGATTTATAGCCCTTCGGCTTTCCTATTCAACCACCGTAACGGCAATCCCGCTTCCGTGGTTGATGATCTTGCTCGTGACGCTGCCAATCAGAGAATGCTTTCCTTCTGCCGCTCCCCGCCGGCCCACGATGATTGTCTGATATCCGTTGTCCCTGGCCTCCTCAAGGATGCTTTGAGCAACATCCGTGGAATCGGATATTGACTTTGTCTGCACCTGCTGCAACTTGATCCC
The DNA here is from genome assembly GCA_035623825.1 of Nitrospirota bacterium. Classification (GTDB taxonomy): domain Bacteria; phylum Nitrospirota; class UBA9217; order UBA9217; family UBA9217; genus DASPSR01. Next base: position 75,336 of record DASPSR010000007.1, on the reverse strand, counting down.
TAGTCCAGTCAGTGCATCAATGGCCTTACGAAACACGGGCTCCATCTTTGTTTTCCGGTCTGCCAACCACCTGTCCACGACCTTTTTTCTCTCTGCCTTCTCCTGTTCTGAGAGGATATGCCCCTCGTCCCAGAATATGGCCGGAAGGTTCGGAAGCACGTGTACGAGCGCGATCTGCAAATCACCGACGTCGGAAAACTGTTGCCCCGCATACTCCACGGCCTTCATCGCACTTTTTGAATCATCAATGGCTATAAGGATTTTTTTCATTTTTCCTCCCGGGGTTGCAAATTCAGCAACAGCGGACGCTGCGCACCGTTATATCACTGTATTCGGACATGGCTGACATCCTCTCCGGCCTGATGGCCGAGGAGTCCAAATCAGCAGGAATTTGGACATGTGATATTTGTGGACATCCCCGCCTTATTCACCGTAACGTGGATGGATTACAACACGTTGGCATGGTGGACGCAATAGTGGATATCAGTTTTACTCCGTCAACCATGACCAACGACAGCCAATGCTGCGAATCAGAAAAAACAATAAAAGAACGATATAAATATAGTATATATATCAAACAAGCAGCTAAAGAGCAAATAGAAAATCAGCGCCTCAAAACCAGCCGATGCAACATTTTTTTACAACGCAATTTGATAAATCGGTGGGGAAGGCAGAACTGACACCGGAAAATCGAGGAAAAAAGAGAAGCTGAAACATTCCAATCCCCTACGGATTGGTCTCATTCTGGACTGACCTCACGAACTGCTCGGCGATTCGCCCGTTCCTCCCCCCTGCGAAAAGAGCCCACTGGAGCGCAAGCCGCTCGAGCCTCACAGCGTCCATCCGGAGACCATACTTGGCGGCATAGGATGCAACAATCTCGAGATAGGTCTCCTGTGAAAAATGATAGAAGCCTAACCTCAGACCGAAACGGTCGGCAAGGGAGATCTTTTCCTCAACGGTATCCGCGGGTCGAATCTCATCGCTCTCGTTGTCCGAGAATCTTGTTGGAATCAGGTGCTTCCGGTTTGACGTAGCATAGAACAGGACATTGTCGGGAATCTCCTCCAGGCCGCCGTCCATGATCGTCTTCATCTCCTTATAATCGGTCTGACTTTCCTCAAAAGTGAGGTCATCGATGAAGAGGATGAACCGGTAAGAGCTGTTCAGTGCAGGTATGTCATACAGGTCCTGGATGGTCAGTATGTCATGCTTGTAGACCTGGATCAATCTCAGATTTGTGTCAGCAAAGGTCATAAGAAGGGACTTCACGAGCGACGATTTACCGGCACCCCGCTCTCCCCACAGAAGTACGTTGTTCGCCTTCCTGCCCTCGATAAAATTCCGAGTGTTCCGCACGACCTGTTTCTTGATTGCATCGATGCCGATGAGGTCGTCCTGGTTAATCCTTACGGGCCTCTGGATCGGACGCAGCCCTGCTTTCCTCCCCTCCCAGAGATGTGCATGGTACCGCTCGAAATCCGCTGTCTCCGGCCTACCGTCCACGTAGCGGTCGAGCAGCCTGTCAATTTTTGTCAACACTTGTGAGAACTTTGTCTTTTCCATGAGCCGTCACCCGGAACGGAGCAACATAGGCAGGGACAGAAACGACCTGTGCCCCTTACAGTCATAAGGACCGCAACCATCATTGCTAAATGCCATCAAATAAAAAGGGGATGATGCTTTCATCATCCCCGGTGATAACGATAGGATCGCTTAACGCACCTTGACCGGCTCGTACGTGCAGAAGGGCTCTGCCGCGAGATAGTCCCCCGAGATTGCATAGGCCCTAGCGCGGCACCCACCGCAGACCCTGCGGTACTCGCAGATGCCGCATTTTCCGTGGTAGTGGTCGAGGTCCCGCATCTCCATGAAAAGCTTCGACGTGTTCCAAATCTTTGAGAAGGGTTCCTTCCTGATATCGCCAGCCTCTTCCTCAAGGAACCCGCAGATCTGTACCTTGCCGACATGCGATACAAAGGCAAAGCTCTGGCCTCCCATGCAGCCCTTTGTCATGGCATCGAAACCATGGGACTCCGGAGTGACGGTCTTTCCCTTTGCCTTTTCGCCCTGGCGGAAAATGCGGTAGTAGTGCGGGGCGCATGTCGGTTTAAACTGGATCGGCACCTTGTCGCGCATTTCATAAAACCACTTAAGCGTATTTTCATACTCTTTCGGCGGAATTTCCTGATCAGCAAGGTCCTTGCCACGGCCCGTAGGTACGAGCAGGAACGGGTGGTAAGCAACGGCGCCTAGCTTAATCACCATCTCGAGAAGCTTCGGCAAATCCTTGACATTGTGCTGTGTGATAGTGGTATTTACTTGGAATTCCATGCCGACCTTCTTGAAGTTCTCGATGGCCTTCATCACGCCCTCGAATGCCCCTTCTACACGACGGAAGGCATTATGGCTCTCGGCGGTCAACCCATCAATGGACAATGAAACCCGCATAACGCCTGAGTCCTTAATCTTCTGGGCGAGTTCTTCTGTCACAAGGAGGCCGCAGGGCGCCATGACCATACGTAGGCCAAGTCTCGTGCCGTACTTTGCTATGTCGTAGATGTCCGGCCGCATCATGGGTTCGCCACCCGTAAGGATGATGATAGGGTCGCTGAAGGACTTGACATCATCGAGAAACCGGTAGCACTCCTCAGTCGTCAGTTCTCCTGGATATGGACCATACCGGGCCGCGGCCCGGCAGTGGACACAGTTCAAGAGACAACTTCGCGTCACCTCCCAGGCAATTAGCCGGGGAAGGTACTTCTTTTCCTTACCATCGCCCCCGGGATGACCGTGCCCATGGGGCGCTTTGACAGCATGTGGATGGGACATGAAAGCTCTCCTTCATCGCGAAATACAAATTTCAAAAATTCAAAAGCTCAAGTCACGAAAAATTCATTTGAACTTGGGCTTGACATTGAGTCTTTCATTGCACATATTAACCAATCAGACCGGAATAGTAAAGACCAAATTCATGAGCAGGGCCGAATCAGGTCGCTGGCGCAAAGATCTTCCGCAGGTCTGAAAGGACCGAGATGATATAGTCTGGTCCTTCCTTCCTCAGTTCTTCTTCGGGCCTGAAGCCATACGTCACCGAGCAGGTGATAATGCCCGCCGCCTTTCCCGCCCGAACATCCGTGGTCCCGTCTCCCACGATCACGGTGCGCTCTTTCGGCACGTTGAACTCTGTCATGATCTTCAGCACTGAGTCCGGAGCAGGCTTGAGCGGCAAGCCGTGGTCCGCCCCGATAACCAGCTTAAAATAGTGGCCGATACCGAGTCGATCGAGCAGGGGTTTTGAAAATTCCATGGTCTTGTTCGTAATCACCGCCATGGGGAGCGTTCTGTAGTATTCGAGCGTCTCTTTTACGGTCGGATAAAGAGAGGATCTGACAACCAGGTTACGTCGGTGGTGGTCTTTGTACATGCTGACGGCCTCAGCAAGTCGCCCCTTTTTTCCCCTGAGCGAGCGCTGCATCAGCATTTCTATCCCGTCTCCCACGTACCGCCGGACGGCCTCCAAGGCGACCGGGCTTTCACCCAGGCACTCAAGGGTATGATTCACTGACGTGGCAATATCATCCAACGTATTCACCAGTGTGCCGTCGAGGTCGAATATGAGCAGTCCAATGGATGTCATCGTTCAAAAAACACAAAAATCAAATATCTCAACTCTAAACGAACGCGAAGAAGCAAGATGAGATGCCGACTCCGCATTCAGCAGTATGAAAAATTACGAATTGGGGATTTTGGCATGAGATTTTTTTAGAGAACCGTTATTCCCAGGTATCTCATCGGGTTATCCGAGGCAAACTGAAGAGCCCTCTCGGACGGGACGCCAAGGGATATCAGGTTTTTCACGGCATCCGTTAGAGATATGCCGCTCCCAAGAAGAATTCCTCCAGCCCCACGCACGGGCCCGTTCCCCCAGCCCGGCCCCTTGACGGAATCCGATACGAGGAGGATCTTATCTGGCGATTTCATGTCGAAGAGCATCTTAAGGCTCTGCGGATGGAGGTGCGCCATATCCGCGATGACTTCCACATAGACGTCCTCGTCCATAAGTCCGAACCCCGCGAGACCGGGTTCGCGGTGATGGAACCCCCGCATGGCGTTAAATATATGGGTTATGCCGGTGGCGCCGGCGTTCTTTCCCTCCTCTGCCTGCTCAAACGAAGCATCGCTGTGCCCCATGTGCACGAGAAAGCCCATCTCCCTGCACACCTCAATCACCCGAAGCGCTCCTGGCAACTCCGGAGCGACGGTAACGATCTTGATAATATCCTCAAAATCTTCGACAAGGCGTGTCAGCGTTTCCACGGACGGATCAGCACAGCTCTTTCCGTCCAAAGCGCCTGCCCGATCCGGATTCAGGAAAGGGCCTTCGAGATGCACACCCAAGATACGGGCCCCCTCCCGCTGTGCTGTCATGGCGCGCTGCACAGCCGCCATATTGTCGCGCATCGATTCGACTGAACCGGGATAAATGGTGGGAAGCATGGCGGACGTGCCGCGCTCTCCGTGAATGTTTGCCATCTGTAGGATATCGTCCTGCCTCCTCGTGCGCGTATCGTATGCGGCCGCTCCGTGGACATGAACATCGACGAGGTATCGCTTGTTCCCGATTACGTAAGCCATAAAGAACTCCGATGCTTATTACGCGAACTGCATGTCTGGCGGAATATGGAGAAACGTATTCGACGAGTGTCGGCGCTTCCCCCGTTCTCGCGTTTCCCTGTCCTGCTAAGTTATTTTACCTCGCCGCGAGAAGAATTCGCTCAAGGCCAGCCGCACAACCGCCCCGCGGTCCCAGGGCTGCTTGAGCTCCTTGCTGATCTCCGCCGCGACCTCGTCCAGGGCTTCCATGTGCTCGTCCTCGAGCAGCAGCGTGACCTCCACCAGGCCGTGGTGTCCGTGTTCGTGATGCAGATGAGAATGATTGTGTCTGTCACTCATAAACCAACCTCCGAAAGGCGCATGAGACTTGGAGCGGGTGGCATGACGTAAGGCGCCTCTTTAATCTAAACTCAGAACAGCATATTCATCACCACCGGCATCGTGAAGAACAGCGCTACCGTCGATACTGTAATACACATAGCGGCAAGTTGCACATCAAGATCGAATTCGTCCGCAATCACGAGCGAGAGAACCATGACCGGCATAGCCCCCTCAATGGTGACTGCCTTGAGCTCTTCCCCGGTTAAGCCAAATCGTGAGCCAAACCACCAGGCAAGAACCGGGGCAGCACCCAGCTTAAGAGCAAGGGCCGGAATTGCGATTGGCAGTCGCCTTAGGTCGCTGAAATCAAGCGCGAGGCCCACCGTGAATGTCATGATCGGGATCACGGCCTTACCCATGAGCCCTGCAGTTTCCAACACAATCTGCGGAATCGCAATCCCGACGATGTGGACCGCAATACCGGCGGCTACGCCCCAGAGCGGTGGCAGCCTGAGCACACGTCTGATAGACAGCGCAAACGATACCGAATCGCCGCGACCGTACCGTGCGGCAATAAATACGCCTACGGTAAGCAGGATGGGCGTGGCCGCGAGAAGATCGTAGAGGATCGCCACATACCCGCGCTGCGCGCCGAGAATCTCAGTAATGACCGGCAGACCAAGATAGGTTACGTTGCCAAAGGAAGCCGCGAGAACCAAAACCCCGAGCGCGGGGCGCGTTATATTCGTAAACCATGGGATCAGTTTGTACGCTGCAAACCCGGCTGCGATCCCCAATAGCGTGACAACAGCCGCTGTCAGCGGCACCGAGATAAAGCTCTTGTCGACGTGAGCGCCTGCAACTAGCGCGAAGGCAAGCGCAGGCAGGAAAAAATGAAGAACCGTTGTGCTCAGAGCATGCCGCGCACGCTGACGGTCAATACCACCGGGATTGAAATACCTCCAAAGATATCCCGCGGCTATAATCAGGCCGAATGAGTACAGGACACTGTTGATACGGAACTCCTCATAATATAGTATACCAGCACGTCGCAGGACATCGGCACAGCGAATTTCTTTATTTTACCCGCTTTCATAAAAAGATACCAGCAAATGTTTCGAACACAGTCATTCCCAATACAGACACGCTTCTTTGAAAAACTCTCCCCTTTCCTGAGAGAGCCTGCAGGCTGCCTGCAGCCGTCAATTTTTTTGCGTTTTCCCGCCGACATTGGTGAAGACAATCAACCCTGTCTGCTGGAACTCAGGCATCAAGATTGTACTTTGGGAAGACGGTTCGGAAGAGGTCGCCGAGTGCGCAATATGCAGGCGAAGGGGAAAAATGATCGAGTCCCCGGACGCTGAATCAGCCGGAAAATAGATTCATCTGTTTATATCCATTCCATCCTTCTGAATAAACGGAATGGTCAGCATCCCGGGGATCGTCATCAGGCAGACAATTATGAAAAACATTTTATAGCCCAAGACCTGCTGAACGTACCCGCTGATGAATCCCGGAAGCATCATTCCAAGCGCCATGATTCCTGTGGAGATGGCGTAGTGAGATGTCTTGTATCTTCCGTTCGCCGTATACATGAGATATACCGTGAATACCGTAAAACCGACGCCATACCCGAACTGTTCGAAGGCTACAAGCGGATAGATGAGCCCGATGCCGGGCTGCGTATAGGCCATGTATACAAAAAAGAGGTCGGGGATGTGCATGGCAAGCACCATGGGCCAGACACATCGCTTGAAACCGAATTTTGATATCAGCCAACCGCCTAGGACCCCACCGGAGACGAGCGACAGAACTCCCACCGTCCCGTAGACCAAGCCAACCTGCTTTGTCGTTAATTCCAGCCCCCCCGCGCTCTTCGGATCCAGAAGAAAGGGAGAGACCAGTTTTATAAGCATGGCCTCGCCCAGCCGGTAGAGCAGGATGAACGCAAGCATGGTCCCAATTTTCCTTTGGTTGAAGTAGGACCGGATGACCTCTCCGAAGGATGTATGATCAGTATTCTCTCGTGCCAAACGCTTCTTGTCAGCAGCAGGTACAGGAAGCATAACTGTATGGTACAGAAAAGCCAGTGCAAAAATTATTGCGGTAAGGGCCATGACCACAGTCCAGCTCAAGGGAATGTTGCCGGTGAGCGTTTCGAGGATGCCGGCCAAATATACAAGTACGCCGGATCCGAAGATCATCGCCAACCGGTAGAAAGCTGCCCTGATCCCAACGAACAGCGCCTGCTCATTCTCGGTGAGCGCGAGCATGTAAAATCCATCTGTGGCGATGTCATAGGTCGCTGAGATGAACGCACCAACAAATAATGCAGACAGGGACAGGGAGAAAAAGCCAGCTGTTCTGAGCGAGAACGCGAGGGAAAGGGTGCATGCGGTCATGGCTAACTGCGTAGAGAGTATCCAGTTCCTCTTGGTTGAATAGATGTCCACGAGTGGGCCCCAGAACATCTTGATGACCCAGGGGAGGTAGAGGAAACTGGTCCAGAATGCAATGTGGGCGTTGTCGATCCCCATCCGCTTATACATGATGACCGACACCGTGTTGATGATGACATAGGGCAGGCCTTCGGCAAAGTAGAGGGTAGGCAGGAAGGTCCAAGGATTATGGGGCGCTGCAGACGGTTTTATCATGCAGGCAAGACTATCAGATTGCCGTTCAAACATCCAGAAAAAAAGCAGGATATGGTCCTGTCCTTGACAGATCAATATCAGGGTTCGACGCGCCGCTGAGCGGCAATCGAAAACCAATGACATTAAGATTCCGTAGTTTGTACTAAACGCAAAAACCTGAGGTTGCATTGCTCGGCCCTCAAAGACCGCCAAAAAAAACACTCGAATATGATCTCATTTTTTCTCCCCTTTCCCTTCTGACCTCATGATGTCGAGTGTCTTCTTGGCATCGGGGATAAGGGCGCTGTCAGGATACAGTTTCATGAACTCTTCGAATCCTTTGACAGAACCAGCACGATCGTCCTTTGCCGCTGCGTCGACAGCCGACTTGAATTTCATAAGTTCCCCTTCCGTTACCGCCTCGTCGTCCTTATTGCCTTTCCAATAAAGCCTGACCTGGGGGGCTTCCCTGGATCCGTGCAACCCGCCAACCCCGCTTCTCAGAGGGACGGATTTCCTTGGCACGATCTGTTCTAGCTTGTTCTGCAGACCATGCAGCCACGCGGAGATACCAGGATCACCAGACTTCTTCTGTTGCTCCTGAGCCTGGGCAAGAACCAGGGCGCAAAATAAACAGACAAGAACGGCAAGGATGGCCATCTTGTTCAACATGACGCTCCTTGGATCGATAGGTACTAAAACCGAGACCCTCAATGCGCAATGAAACCGAAAGTCAAAAATTTAAAACAGTGCCAACATTTGAAATTACTATTTTAATTTATTTAGAATTTATTTTTGTTAACAATTGTCAGGATATTGTTCACGGGTTTTAGTTCACGACTTTTTTTTAGTGAACGACGTCCTAGCAGTCATCAATTGCTGTTTAAATTTTTTCTATTATCTTCTATTTTATCACTCCCAGACTCGCCGCAAGGTCGTTGTAGCTACGTACCACTCTCGGGTCGAGAGCAAGCGCATTCTGGAACCACTGCTTGGCTTCCTCCTTCTTGCCCATCTGCAAAAAGACTCGGGCCAAGTTCACCATGACACCCGGTTCCGATTCGGAGATCTTGAGCGTCGCCTCGTACGCCAAGCGCGCGTCGTCCAGCCTTCCCTGAAGGTAGTTGATATTCCCAATATTATTGAGTGCCATGGCGTCGTTTTTGTCGATGGCAAGCATTTTCTGGAACTGCTCGAGTGCTTCTGCATAGAGACCGTTTTCGCTATACAGGAGCCCCAGCTGGCCCAGTGCGTTGAGATCACGCGAATTCTTCTTAAGGGTATCGATAAGCCTCGCAGACAGATTGGCGAGCCGCTGCTCGGCAAGGGTCTGAAGCTCGCCTTTGTATTTTGCCTCTATATCATCGCTCTTGACCTTGCTTACCTTGATATCCGAAGCTGACAGAGTGACAGGCTGGAACCGCTCCCATGCTTTGTGGACGCTTATGATGTCCATCTTTCCCTTTGCCGACCAGTCTCGGCATTCTTCGGCACCCTTCTGCCATGCCCGTGTGAACGACGTACCCACCAAGGTCATTTCAACCGGTATCCAGGCAGTGCCTTGGTACACAACCAGCAGGTCATCGGGAAAACCGAGCATAAACCGCTCGTTCTCTGCAGTCCCGGTATTGAACATGACGAAGACATGGCCCGGCACGCCCACGAGGGCAGTTTCGATCCCGATGTTTTCCAAGGATGCTGCGTACATCATTGAAAGGTCGTCGCAGTCCCCGCTCTTCCTCGCAAGCACGTCGCGGGGAAACTGAGTGTAATCCACGATTGCGGTGTTTTCGGAAAACTCTTGGAACGGTGTCTGGTCCACAATGTAGGACACGCCCAGAACGCCGAGGGCATCATATATGGCACGTGCATACACAATCGACTTGTGCAGAGAGGGATATGAATCCGCATACGGCAGAATCACCGATCTGGCGAAATCCGCAACGACCGCATCATTTGCCGTAACGAACGACCCTATCTTTGCCTTCTGGTCCCATCGTATAGCGTGCAGTTCGTAAAGCGTGACCGGAAAGCTCCGTGTCACGGTCTTTGGTTCTCCGGCCTCGTAATAAGTAAGATTAATTTCGCTCTGCAGTGATGCGTTCTCGGTCACGTCCAGAATCTTATTGTTGAAGACTGGTTTGAGTTCCAGGACCATACTCTGTTTCGGAGCGATTTCCGCGATCTCGATCTCCGCGGGATAATCCATGAACCCCTTAATGGAGAAGCGGATCTTCGCTTTGGGGTAGGGCTGGTCGGTATTGTTCGTGATCACTAATTTGCCGAGAGGATTCGATTCGTAGTTCTTATACGCGGCTGCAAAAATCTCGTTGATCTCGATCCGACTGATTTCAATCGGTGGCATGGTGAGGGACGCTTTAGGCGTTGATGCGAATACCACTTCGCTTGGCGGGCTCTCATCTCCTTCTTTTCCCACGGCCGTTACCTGATAATAGTACAGTGTCTCGTCGGCAAGCGGACTGTCCACAAAAACGGTCTTCTCAGTCCTGGCCACAAGTTCAAATCCCGTCTTCACCTGCTTGGTTCGGTACACGCGGTAGTGGCTTACGAAGGGCTCTGTGTTCGGAAGCCAGGAGAGCGTGACCTCCTTCTCCCACGGTTCTATGCGCACTTTTTTCGGGTGAACGGGGACCAGCTTTGGTGTCATGGCAGTGACTGAATCTGAAGCGACGCTCTCATTTCCTTCTCTCGCCTTGCCCGTCACGCGGTAGATGAAGGCCCGGTTGCTCGGAAGGTTCCGATCGATAAAAAACGGTTCCGTCGGTGTTCCAATGAGCTTGAACTGCCCTGTGGGAGAATCTGAGCGATAGACTCTATACTGTTCCAAGAACGGTTCAGTATTCGCCTTCCAATTCAGCTGGATTTGATTCGCCCTCGTCTGTACAGCGAGGTCCCGGGGCTCGGCTGGCGTATAGTGGAGCGAAAAGACCTGCACCCGGCTGTTGCCCCGGTCACCGACGTAGAGTCTGACGCTCGACTCTAGGGCCAGTCCTTGGGGCGAACGGAACTCTCCCGGCCCCTTGCCCTCGTTACCGAACTTTCTGAGAAATTTGCCATTCCGGTCGAAAACCTGGACGCGCGCATTGCCCGCATCGAGGACACAGAGCTCGCCTTCCGGCAAGACGAGGACGTCCGATGGAGCATTAAATTCACCGTCCTGCTTTCCTGTCTTGCCAGTTTCCCAAACAAGTACTCCTTTGTTATCGTATTTTGCAATCCGGTCGTTCCCGCGGTCAACAACATAAACGAAGTCCGAGCCATCCACGGCTAAGCCTACAGGCTCGCTGAACTGCCCGCGAAGATTCCCCCCTTTGCCAAAGGTTCCGAGGAACATTCCCTTGGAGCTGAATACCTGCACCCGCCTGTTACCGGTGTCTGCAACGTAAATGGTCCCCTTGGAGTCGATGGCGATACCCGACGGCGAACGGAACTCCCCCTCGCCTGAACCCGATTGCCCAATCACTTGGAGGAGACTGCCTTGGAGGCTGAATTTCTGCAGTCTGTCATTGCCCGTATCGGCCACCCAGAAATTTCCCGCTCTATCCAAGGTCAGTCCACGGGGATTCTTGAGCAGAGCGGGTTTGCTGCCGCGGGAACCGATGGTTCGTTCGCCACGAACGCCAACAGCGATTATTGAATCGTTGGTAAGCGCCCATACCCGCTTGTTCGCGGCAATGGCGCTGACCTCGCCTGGCGATTCCTGCACCAGCCCTACTGTCGGCAGCGGAGAAGCTGGCTCAAGCTGCCGGCCATCATCGGGCTCGGATGAGAATATCTGAAGCGTGTTTTTCCCAGCATCGAGCATGAAGACTTCGCCATCACGGTCAATGTCGATTCCGGCAGCCTCGCGGAACTGACCCGGTCCGTCGCCCTCGGAACCAAGGGATCCGAGCAGCGTTCCCTCGCCATCGAACTTCTTGAGTTTAAAGTTTCCCATGTCCGACACATAGACGTTCCCGCGATTGTCAACGGCAAGACCTTGCGGTTTATTAAATCCTCCGGATCCCTTGCCCCGGGAGCCGAATTTTTCTATCTGTACCCCTGCGGCGTCGAATACACGGACCGTATTGCCGTCGGCATCAAGCACGTAAACCTTGTTCCGAACATCCACCGCCACCGCTACAGGCGCCCTCATTTCATCCTTCTTGGTCTTCACCGTAAACTGTCCGGTGAAGATACCGTCGTAGGTGAGCACCTGAACTCGGCTGTTTCCTGCATCGGCAACATAGAGTAGCCCTCTTCGGACCGTGATCCCCGAAGGATTGCTGAATTCGCGGGGCCCGCTGCCCTTGCCGCCGATGCTCCTGAGCCACTTTCCCGCTGCATCGAACACCTGGATGCGTCCGTTGCCCGTATCTGCGACATAAACCCTGCCCTGCTCATCAACAGCGATGCCTGCAGGCGACTTGAACTGGCCGGACTTATCACCCTTCTCGCCCCACGAGAAAACCATCTTGCCGCTCATATCAAGTACCGCGACCCTGTGCGCATCGGTGTCAGCAATATAGATCTTTTCCCCGGACAGTGCCAGCGCCCTGGGTGAGCTCAACAGGCGTTCTTTGGTTTTTTTTTCGGAACCGCCGATTTCTCTGATGAACTCGATCTGCTGGTAGGCAAATGCCGTTGAAGCCAATATCGTGAGAAGCGCTAAGACGAAACAACTCAAACGAATGTGTCTAATCATGGCGTTCGTCCCCCGAAGCGCAAGACGGCGGCGTGAAGACGGGTTGTCAATCATGTCTCTGACCTTAGCATTATAATTTGCTGCAGTGCAAGGCGAAATGAAAGCAGCTGTTCCCAGCGTTAAATTCTGCGCAATGCCAATGATACCGTAAATCACAGCGGGCTACAATAAAAAACGTGACATTCTTGCCTTCCGGGCACGGCGACAACGCTGCCTCCTCCTCATATGGGTTTGACTTTCCCACTCTTATTATGCTATGGTTATTGAGCTTTCTCATGAGGACCGGTGAAGTGAGGCGAACAATTTCTTACATGTTCTGTTGTAACGCGCATTCTGTTTGCGCTCATAGCTCGTTCGACCGCCGTCGCTGCAGCTATTAAGCTCTTTGTTCTCGCTCAGTATTCACCACTCAGTCAGCCATCGTCGCGGTGGCCTTGGTCGCGGACCTGGCGAATGCAGGCAAAGCCATTCCGCATTGATCGAAGCCGGCACCTATGCAGGAAATCACGTTAACAATAAGCGGGCGTTCTCATCTCTTTTGCAGAAGACGGTAATCTCGGTTTGAATTTATACCTTCTTTGGTATGGCTTTAAAATTTACTCATTGAAGGGAAAAAGCATGCGCACAAGACATGCCATCGTGCTTTCATTTTCCATATTGATCTTGCTCATCACCTCTTCGCCCCGCATCGTGCAGGCGGCGACATTGACAGTGAGTAAATCGTGCGGCTCGGCGCTTAATGTAAATTGTTTCGCTTCGATTTCGGCTGCCGTCAGCGCAGCCAGTAATACCACCAGTCCCAGTATTGTTATTGAAGCCGGCACATACACCGAATCGGTCTCTTTGACTGTTGACAATCTGCCCATATCAGGCACCGAGACAGCCAGGACGGTTCTCCAGAGTGCCAGCGGTCCGGCTATCACGGCAAATGGTCTGGGGACTGTAAATATTTCAAAACTTACGATCGTAAGCACATCAGTCGGCATACAGCTCACGGGTGTATCATCGGCGAATATTTCCAACAACGTCTTCTTTGGGAGCGGGAAGGCAACAGCAATTGAGTTCCAAGGCGCTTCTTCATCTGGTACGATCTCAAATAACACTTTTTTTCAAAATCTAACTGCCATAAGCAGTCCCCCCACGGGTATCCTGATTCAGAGCAATATTTTTTCCCAAAACAGCACTGCGCTGTCTTCTCCGCAGACTACTAACATCACGTATAATGATTTCGATGCAAATCCGAATAATGGTTACACATTCTTGCCGACAGGCGATACAAACATTCCGAATTCGATTGTTGCCGCCACCAATCCTAAGTTCGTCAACCCCAGCAGTCCGCCGCCAGGAATGGATTTGCATCTACAGCAAGGCTCACCCTGCATTGGGAACGGTTTTAGCGGAACCGACATCGGGGCCTACGGCGGTGCGGGTGCCGATACCATACCATTTATAATCTCTGGCGTTGCGCTCAGCTCGCCTAGTTCGGGTTCGGTATCGGTAGACTGGTCGCCAAACAATGCCTATAACATAGGCGGATATAATGTATATTACAGTCTGAACAGGTCGGGTGCGCCCTATGATAGTAAGGCGACCCTGGCAAGTTCGGTGACGAGCACCGTCATCAGCGGCCTATCTGAAGCTGTCGAATCAGTCTCAGCGCCTGTTCTCAATAAACTGGGTATCGGTAACGGAACACTGTTCGCCAGTTGGTCGGCAGTTCCAGCAGCGACGGATTACCTTCTCCATTACACTGATACATCTATTGTTAGCTCGGCTACAACCACCACCATCCATGTCGGCAACACGACCTCATACGCGCTCGGGGGGCTGATAAATGGTCACTATTATCTCATCACTGTCTCTGCTTTAGCTCAGAACACCTATTTTTTTTCGGTAACAGCATTTGACAGTACGGTAGTAGGCGCGGGCGGCGGTACCCCTGGCGTTTCCCATGAAAGCAATTACTCGGCGGAACAATCGATTCCTATCGGGAGTACGGTGGAAGGCCCCCTTTCGAACTCCCAGACAGATTTCCCCGAAACCATCATACCGAACCCGGATCTCGTCAACAACGGCTGCTTCATAGCAACCGCAGCATACGGCCATTACTCGGCATCTCAGGTGCAGGCACTGCGGGAGTTCCGTGAGCGGTACCTTCTGACGAACGCACCAGGGAGGGCTTTTGTCCGGTGGTATTACCGGGTCGGGCCGGGCGGTGCGGAGTTCATCAACGCACATCCCTGGCTCAAACCCGCGGTGCGGATGGCGCTCATGCCGGCAGTCGGCGGCGCACTGTTCATGACGCGGGCATCAGCCTTAGCAAAAGCCCTCACCTTGGTGAGTGCGGGACTGCTGGTCTTTGCTCTCCACGCCCGTAAGAAGCTCTTGCATGCAGGAGGAAAACGTTGAAGAAATCCATCCTGATTTTGCTCTTCTCCTTCTTCCCGGTAGTTGTTTTCGCAGCTGGTTCAGATCAGGAGCGTCCTCATTGGTCATTGGAAATTAAGGGCGGCCGTTTCTATCCGGACATCAGCAACTGGTCGACCTACTACGGGAAGGATTATACCGGTGAATACGCGGGCTCATTGGCATACAAAATCACCAGACAGATCGAGGTGGGCATCCAGGGCGGTTATATAAAGGACAACGGAGAAGCGTTGGCCCCGCTGCACGGGATTACGGCCGGATCGGTGACGTATGAGCTCGCTCCTGTGAACGCCTTTGTCCTCGTGCGCGGGGTATTCAGTGAAAAGCAGTTGCTCGTTCCCTACATCGGCGGCGGTTGGACCCGCATATATTATAAGGAGGAGCTTCAATCCCAGTCCACAGCCCGCGGCACGGCCGACGGGTATCACGGCAGGGGAGGGCTCCAGATGTTGCTGGACAGGATCGATCAGAGCGCATCGACGAGCCTGTACGAAGACATCGGCGTATTTCACACCTACTTGTTCGTAGAAGTTGAGTACACTCACGCCATGGCGAACACTAACACTGGCGGCTCCGTCAATCTCGGAGGGTCGAGCTGGCTCGCTGGATTACTGTTTGAGTTTTAAATTTCTGCCACAGGTAGTCAAAGCAGGTCCAGGGATAGCGGCTACGATGCCTGTTTTATTGTCGCAGTTAAAAAAGTGGTGTACGAAGTCGGTTCTGCTGATGCGGTACTGAATTGCTTCGCTTATTCTTATGATCAAACACGAGCCGCGCTCATCCCCCGCCAGCGCAAGCCCTCGTTGTCGCGCCTGTCCTTCCAACAATCCCGACCACCGGGATTATCTGCATGCTGCCCTTACCAGCAGAACACTTTGTCGTGCGCGAATACTTCCGCCACAAGCCCGTCGTAGGAAACGCCTCCCTTATACAGCTCAACGGTCTTTACCTGATGCCCTGCCGAGTGCACTTGCATGATCTTTTTTGTGCTTGCATCAGGCGTTGTTTTTAAGATATGCAGGATCCTCACGGTTGAAACCCCCTATCATGTTAGTATGGCACTACTAAATCATATTCGAGGAGCTTCTTCGCCATCTCCTCAAGTGTGATTGTCGTGTACCCGTTTTCGGGATTATTGGAATACATCTTCAGGTCAAGTTCGTTGACCAGTTCAAGTGGCGTCGCGATTTCGGGATTGCTCTTGTCAAGTTTCCGGTCCAGCACAAAGACATCTATTGTATCGTCGGCCAGGGTAAGCCCTCCTGAAACACGGAGCGCCTCGCTCGGCCTGTCCCTCACGATCACTGCTATTTTTTTCGTATCTCCCATAGAAAACTCCCCTTCTTCTCATATTTGCTAGAACACTAGTACCCGGGTGCTGTCATGCAGCATTCCGGCATTGTTGTACTGGCTGCCGTACGAGATGCCAGCCGTCTTTTCATGAATCCCGATCAGCTCGCAACTGTGGTCACAACAGGACAGCTCAACGCCGGGAACCTTGAGCAATTCCAGAAACTTTGGATCCCTCGTGAAACGCACTCCTTCGTCAGTCAAGAATATCACTACCGGATGCCCTGCATCCGATGCCGCTTTAACTACTCCAGTGATATGCTCCAGGTTCTCATACTTGGTAACCATCATACCCAACATTCCATTTGCCATGATTTTCACCTCCTCTCTCGTAGAATATAGCAAAACAATGGAATCGGACCGATAATTGCCATTAACCTGCCAAGATTGATTTCCTAACAACTGTTTTATTCTGTCTTAGGCATAAAGAGTGCCGGGCAGATTAACACTGCCCGGCTTGTGGTGCGGCAAGTTTGGATGCCGGAAAATAACAGATCACGGTCGGATAAAACCATTGAGAGCTATGAGGGTACTGCTCACGCGCTTATGACTTCTTGATATAGAGCTCCCACATGCCTTTGTCTTCCAATTTCACAGCTTCAAAGGCAAATTTGTTTTTCTCGCAGTAGCGCGGGATGCTGTCCTCGGCAGAAGCAGGGGCATCGCAAAGAACCTTGAGCATCTGGCCGCTTCCGAGCTTTTCCAGCGCTTTTTTGGTCAACAACAGCGGATAGGGGCATACCCTACCAAGAGTATCCAGCGTTTGCTTCGGTGCTTCATCTTTCAGTGCCATGATTATTCCTCCTCACCATTGAGTATCAAATTCGGGCTGTTTAATTTGCCCGATTCTTTCAACTTAACGATCACTACTATATCCCCGATGTTTTATTCAGAAGCATGCTGGACAAGTGGCCCACTCTGCGCACACCACACTACCGTATCAGCAGATCGGCAATTATCCAGAATGCATTTATGAGTTCCTGAGTATAGTAACTTAACAAAAACCATCCCTCGTGTCAATATGCGTTTTTCGAACTTAAATAAAATGAAAGGTCAGACCGCACATCATCCCGCGGCATGCCTATTAAAAACTTTCATTGCTCCATAATGAGAGTTTATGGCAGGGCCAACGGCCTCTGCTTGCATTTTATTTTTTTTTGTATTATGTTATTAATGTGTTTATTAGGTCCCTATCTTCCTCATACAATAAGAATATAATTTAAAAACCGATAAAATTCTATATCCCGCAACTAAGTGCCTGCGCAAGCGCGATCATGCATGCTGGAGCATGTAACATATCTGCCGGTACTGAACGTCTTCTCAACATTTTGCATCACCGCCTGATGTTGAGGATGGGAGGAGGTGTTGTTCAATTCCAATCACGCATTCTTGTCCGCAGATTCTAATTCTTGAAATTTATTCGGAAAAACACGATGACAAGGCTGCGAATCTCAATTAAGGAGGATACCGTGGGGAAAAAAATTGCTGTACTCGTCAGGGACCGGCAAGGTGAGGCCCTGAGGATGTCTGTGGGGATCACGCTCATGGATGATACCATCGATGTATATGTGTTGGACCGAAAGGTTGAAAAGAACGATGACAACGACCTGAATCTCGAGACCATCAAGGACCTGGGAATGAAGCTTGCCACGAACACGAAAGAGAACTCGGGAATGGATTACATTTCAACTGAAGAACTGGCGCAAAAACTTCTGGAATATGACCATATCCTTCCGTACTAAAGTAACCAGAACGAGGTGATGACTAATGAAAATTTTATACATTCAAAAGCAGGATTTCGATGCCACGGCAAAAAAGATCATGGAAGTACATAAAAAAGGAAATGACGTCACAGTCGTGAATCTCAAAGAGAACAAGAACTACGACCAGATCGTCGATCTCATTTTCTCCAGCGATAAAGTTATATCCTGGTAGACGAGAAGCTGCAGGTTGGTTCAGGCTTTCCGGAAACAGGCACATCCGGACGCGCGATATTCGATTCGAGGGGAGGGAGCACGCATGAAGCTCGGCATACTTGTGAACACCAATAAAAATCTTGACGCAGTGCAGGGGATTACCAAAGTGGCCCTTGCAAAGGGACATACCGTCATGCTCTTTAACATGGATGCTGGCACAAAGCTCGTTGGAACACCCGCATTCGCCGAATTGTGCAGGACAACAGGGGTAACCGTGAGTTTCTGCGATCATAGCGCAAAGCACCTGGGGGTTACATCGGAGGGCCTTCCATCGGAAATCGTCTGTGGGAGCCAGTACAACAACGCCGTCATGCAGCATGAGGCGGACCGAGTAATCATACTGTGACGTTCGTAATAAAAAAGCCGTTTCTCGGAAGGAAGCGAGTGGTGAACATTATGCATACACTTAAGGAGGGGGCAATGAAAAAGATCTTGTTTGTAATGTGGGTATTGATTCTTGCCGTGGCTGTCACAATCCCTGCTGCGTCTGCCGCAGATGATATGGCAGCAAAGCTGAATGCGGTGCTATCCAAAGGTCCAGAAGCCAAGTTCTGGCAAATCACGGCCGACGAGGTAATGGCCATGATCAACGAGAAGAAGACCGACTTCGTGATCGTCGATGTGCGGCCCAATCCGGCCGAGTACAGTGAAGGGCACATCCCCGGTTCTATGCAGATAACCGTCCAGGACATCTTTAAGCTCGAAAATCTCAAGAAGCTCCCTAAGAACAAGAAAGTTATTGTCGTCTGCGTAACCGGCCAAACACAGAATCTCCCAATCGTGGGCTTGCGCGCGCTCGGCTACGATGCCTACACCATGGCTTTCGGCTACGCTGCATGGATCAAGGGCTATCGCGGAGGGCAGAAGATGCAGGAAGCCATCCAAGGCGCAGCCAGCAAGAACTATCCAATCGTAAAATGAATCTTCTTCCGGGAGGCATTCCGGTGCCTCCCGGGGCCTCATCTTGTTTCCTAGCCCACTATTTTCGGCGTCATTGAGTTCAAGTAACGAGCTGCCCATTAGCAGCATCTACGAGATTACTTTCATCTGTCCGACACGTCGTTTGGGCTGTCCGCAAGCGATCTTCAAAAAAAACGCAAAGGACATGTCACAAGGCATGCTCCGACGACTATTTTGGTCGAATTGAGGAGAATATGCACGTTTATGCTGTTCGTCTGGGACAAAGGGCGGCCATCTCTCGAATAAGCATGAGCACCTAAATGACCTCGTGCAGCGGTCAGCCAAAATAGCAGTGCTTTTCGGCGTCATCCTTTTCGGCCGGCAACAACTGACGCTCGGGTCGAAAATCGTAGAACTTCATACGAGCCAATGCTATAATGCCTCCGTGCAAGACAAACCTGCCAGTTTTATCCTCATCGCCGTTGTGTGTCTTTTGATCTTTGTCGCCCTTATTCTCCTCCGCGATGCAGACGACAATGCCCTGTTCAGCTGGTCGTGGGTATTTGCCAGCGTCGATATTTCACGGATTTACATCGGTATCGTCGCGGGTCTCATCGTTTCTTTTTTCCTGTCGCGAGGCGCCGTCTCCGATAGATATCAGATCCCGCTTCTTGTGGCGCTCTCATTTGCTTCCAGCGCGCTTTTTTGGAAAGAATCAGAGATCATCGTTGACGCGTCGCGATATTTTACCCAGGCAAAGCACCTCGAAGTGTACGGCATCGGCTATTTTCTGAAAGAATGGGGCAGAACGATCTTTGCCTGGACGGATATGCCGCTCGTACCATTTCTCTACGGAATAATCTTCAAACTTTTCGGTGAGAGCAGAATCTTTATCCAGATGTTTACGACCGTACTGTTCTCTCTGACCGTTGTTCTGACATCTCTCATCGGGAAAACACTTTGGGACAGGGAAACAGGATTTTCTGCCGGGATGCTGCTCCTCGGCATTCCCTATCTGCTGACCCAGGTCCCGCTTATGCTGGTGGATGTACCAACCATGTTTTTCCTCGCCCTGTCGGTGTTCACATTTCTCGAAGCGCTCAACAAAGGTCGGTCCGCGAGAGTTGCATGTGCCATAGCGGCGATTGTTCTCACCGTTCTCACCAAGTATTCTGCCTGGCTCATGCTCTCCGTGCTCGGAGTCGTGTTGATCGTTTACATCGTAGGTCATGCATGGTCGAAAGACCGCCGCCCGCTTCTAAGAGGGGTTGTTATCCTGCTCACGGCAGCGGCAGTTTCGGGAGTGATGCTGATTTTAAAGTTCGACGTGGTTTCAGAACAGGTCGGACTTCTGCACGGGTTTCAACAACGCGGCCTTGCCCGGTGGGGAGAAAGCTTCGTTTCGACCTTTCTATTCCAGACACACCCCTTCATTGCGGCATCAGCACTTGCTTCCCTCGTGGTTGCATTCCGCAAACGGGACATAAATTATGTAATTACCTGCTGGCTCGTCCTACTCATCATCCTCTTTAACATCAAGAGGATCCGATACATAGTACCCGTCTTTCCCATGCTTACTCTTATGGCAGGGTACGGGCTGCAGGTCATCAAACAGGATGCGTTGAAACGATTCATTGTCTTCAGCACAGTCACGACATCGCTTGTTATCGGAATCTTCGCCTACCTGCCGCTTGCAGAACGCATGAGCATCGTTAACCTTAAACATGCCGGGGAGTATCTCAATAGGATGGAAGCCGGGGAGGTCGAAGTCATAACGCTGGCTTCGAAGGAGCCCGTTGTAAATCCTGCTGTAGCTGTTCCCCTTCTCGACCTTTTCACGGACCAGCAGATACGATATCAATACAGGCCTGAAGGCATCCCACCCCGCGAGGAGATTGAACGGTCTCCTCTCCGATTTACCTGGGAATACCGGAACCCGGCATACTATATGGTCAAACCAGATGCATTTTTAAGCGTTCCCGTCATTGTAATTTTGGACGCTTCAGATGACCCGTTGCCGAAACCTGTTGCACAGAGGCTCGAAGGCTACCGATTAACCAAAGTGTTCAATGTGAGAGAAGAAATATTTCGATACAGTGTCGGCGTCAGAATCTATCGAAAAGATGTCTCCTTTACCCGCTAAAAAAATCCTTGAATAAGCTGTCCATCAGCTTCGCTGCACGTTCAATCCGTTTTTTGTTGCAAAATCATGCAATTACGCAACATTACATGCAAAATAGTGCTTGTTTTTGATACTCCGTTTATATATTATATATATCTCCGGATAACCTGCGCATCATAAATTTACCCGCATCCACGATCTTAAAATAATTGACGGGTTTTTCGAGCGATTTCAACGGCGAAGGGGGGCGTGATCATCTTACAATAAGAAAACTGCCTTGCACATGAGCAACATCTTTCAAAACTATTTTTAAGGGGGAAATAGTATTATGGAAGAAAGAAGAAATCAGATATGGGCCTTCGTAATAACAGGCTTGCTGATTCTCATTAGCCTGCTTTATTACAAGGCAAATGTATACTATATGTACCTCGTAGTATACATCTGGTTCGGAATTGCTTACGGCATAATGCTTCAATACGGCAGGTTCTGTTTCGCGTCGGCATCGAGGGATTTGTTTGCCGCAGGCGTTCCAAGAATGGCGGTCGGCATTTTGGTCGCGCTCATATTTTTCAGCATCATCCAGGCAACGCTCCAAGCGACCAACATGAGCACCTTCCACCCGGCTCCGTTCGGCGTTCACACTCTGATATCGGGGATGATCTTTGGTGTGGGAATGGTCCTTGCCGGCGGATGCGC
The DNA here is from genome assembly GCA_035623825.1 of Nitrospirota bacterium. Lineage (GTDB taxonomy): Bacteria > Nitrospirota > UBA9217 > UBA9217 > UBA9217 > DASPSR01. The sequence goes on along the minus strand of DASPSR010000007.1, from coordinate 53,589 downwards.
ATCGGGGTCGCTGTACAAGATCGGCGAAGGCAACGGCACCTCGATACTTTCCATACTGGGGATATCCTTTGGCCAGGCTATCTTTGTGAATGTCGGAGGACCGTTCCTGGCACTGGTTCCCGATTCCTGGAAGGCATCCTCTGCCGCAAAGAACCTCCCCGTCGACAAGGTCAATTCCTGGTTCGACTACTACCTCACCGGGTACGTCTGGGACCAGCCCGCCATTCAGCTTTCACACACCAAGTCTATCGGAGGAGCCCTCCCCGGCGTAACAAAGTACTTCATCGGAGATGCGCTCATCAGTGCGATCATTCCTGCCCTCATCCTGATTATCGTCATCTATGCCTTCTATATCCGGAAAGGGTTCATCAAAAAACGAACAAAGCAGACTGGCAAGCCAACCGGCTTCGCTGATGAGTTCTCCGGGATCTGGAGCATGCTGACCGCTTCCAAAAGGACGACCCTGATGGGTGTCATCATTGGCATCACGGCAGGACTCCACATCTTCGTCATGAAGGGCATGCAGATCAAGTTCGGTGTCTCGAATTTCGGACAGCTCCTCACCAAGATGGGACATGCCGCCGATACCAGCATCAGGGGCACGGTGTTCGACCCGGGCTACTGGTATATCACAAGTCAGGAGGGACAGTTCGGAGCATGGGTTCTCGACAAGCTCGGCTGGAATATGCGGAACAACGTGTTCTTCGGTGTCAATAACGGGCTCCCCGAACTCTGGCGCAACCCGGCCCTTTGGATGTCCTTCGGCATCATTTTCGGCGCCATGATCATGTCTCTCATGAGCAAGGAGTTCAAGTTCAAGCTGCCGAAAGGGGAGCTCATCGTTTGGGGTCTGCTCGGAGGCACCCTGATGGGGCTGGGCTCGCGTCCCGCACTCGGCTGTAACATCGGCGCGTTTTTCATTCGCGTTGCTGGCGGCGATCCCAGTGGATGGCTTTACGGTCTGGGCATGGTGGTCGGTGCATTTGGAGGAGTTAAGTTCTTCAACTGGTGGTCGGAAAGAAAGATGGCGGCGGAAATGGCCGAATTCTAACGTACAGTTTACATTGAATACATAATACTCATAGAGGAGGAAATTCGTCATGGCTATGAAATTTGAAAAAAAAGGTGATGGGACCTATATGCTCGACGTATGCGGCTATGTGTGCCCCCATCCCCAGATCTACTGCAAGAAATCCCTGGAGAAAATATCTTCCGGTGAGGTCCTCGAGATGATCTTCGACAACCCCTCATCGGCAGAAACTATAGTTCAGATGCTTGATCAGGGCGGGCATGAGCTTATGGAAAAGAAGCACGAGGGCGGCAAGATCATCTTTAAAATCCAAAAGGCTTAAGCGGTTGCGTCAACTGTACTTGAGGGAGGATCTATGAAAACACCCCTTGTAATTCTCATTGCGATCGTGGTGTGCATTCTTGGATTCCTGGTGGTTTACAGCCAGCAGCATGAGACGATAGCGAAAGCTTCACCAGGCCAGAGCGCCGCAGGCGGCTATGGCTCGGGATCCGCGCCAGCAGCCGGTGGCTATGGTACAGCACCGACACACGCATCTGGCGGCTATGGCGCAGCACCGCCAGCATCTGGCGGCTATGGCGCAGCACCGGCTCCCAAGTCAGGTGGTTATGGAGCCCCGGCAGCAGGCGGATATAAATAGTGCCCGGAACCAGCATCCGTGACTTTTCTCATTGCGACACATAAAGTTCCCATAATTTAACTGGTCGTTTCGGGACCATCGCTGATTAACGGAGAAATCATGAACAGGATACTCATTGCAGTGGACGAAACCAAGGGCACAAAAAATGCTTTTTCAGCGTGCACGAATATTTGCTCCTGTATTCGTCCCGAGCGAATCGCACTGATCTACGTGGAAAAATTCGAGGGCAAATCACTCATCGATGAAATGCTCGGGAACGCAGAAATGGCTACCCTGAAAGAAATGCTGAAGGGGACTGAATATCAGGACGCACTAGACAGGAAAGCGCGGACCATCCTGAATTATTACAAGAAGGCCTTGGAGGATAAAGGCTTGACAGGTGTCACGACGATCATCAAGAGAGGGCACCCCGCCGAAGAAATCCTGAAAACATCCAGGGAGGAAAAAGCGGATTTGATTATCGTTGGCTCTCGGGGGACACGAACCACGCACCTCTTCATGGGAAGCGTTAGTAGAGAAGTGGCGAACAATGCTGAAATTCCCGTACTTATAGTGAAGTAGGCGGGGAAAACATTAATTCCTTTGCTGGCATCCGGCAGTCCCTATCTGCGTTCCGGCAAAGGGTGACACGGACATGCGAGTTGATGCAGTATCAGAGGGGAGCTGCATCAGATTTTATCATGCTGTCATCTGACAGACACACGTGAAATAGGCAATATCCTCTCCGCTGCACCTTTTCCCCCATATCACAGGTAATAGCGTGAACGGTACTTTACATGATATCATCATATTAGGCGGTGGTCTCTCCGGCCTTTCGGCCGGTTACGTCTTGTCGAATGCCGGGTTCAGCGTAAAGGTGTACGAACGCGATTCCGTCGTCGGCGGCCTCTCAAAAACTATCGTTAAAAACGGGTTCCGTTTTGATCTGGGAGGTCACCGGTTTTTCACTCAGGACGAGCAGATCGATGCCTTTGTGCGGAATCTGATGGGAGATGAATTGCTCACCGTCAAGCGCAGCAGCAAGATTTACCTGCGCGATCGATATTTTGACTATCCGCTGAGGCCGATCAACGCGATGTTCCGTCTTGGTATTCCGACCACCACCCGGATCCTGGCTGACTACGTACGGCAAACAACCAGGAGAACAATCCGAAATAATGTGACCGTATCTCTCGAGGACTGGGTGACCAGCAATTTCGGTCGCACCATGTTCAATATCTATTTCAAGGAATACAGTGAAAAAGTGTGGGGCATCGATTGCAGCAGGATAAGCGCAACATGGGTTGCCCAGCGCATCAAAGGGCTCTCCCTGGGAACAGCGCTTAAAAATGCTTTTTTTAAGTTCAGCGGCAAAGACTTGGCCACCCTGACAGACAGTTTTTTATACCCCTTTCTCGGCATCGGGCGGCTGTCCGACCGGCTTAAGGAGGAGATCGTAAAGAGCAACGATGTATTCACCGATACTATTGTCCAACTTGTTAATCACTCTGATTTCAGAGTAGGGAGCATCTGTGTCCGGGACCAGGGCCGGGTGCTTACAATACCGGCTGATGAATTTGTGTCAAGCATTCCCGTTACAAAGCTCGTGAGCATGCTCAACCCTTCTCCCCCTCCCGCCATCCTCGAAGCAGCTTCAAAGCTCAGATACCGTGATTTAGTGGTCGTGGCAATCATGGTGGACCGAAAGCGGGTCACGAACCAGACATGGATCTATATCCCGGAAAAGAAGATCCCCTTCGGCAGGATCCATGAGCCGACGAACTGGAGCCCCGCCATGGCCCCTCCTGGCAAATCGCTTTTAATCACGGAGTTTTTCAGCTTTAGAGGCGATGCGATCTGGAACATGCAAGATGACAAGCTTGCGGAGCTCACCGTCAAGAACCTTGTCCGGCTCGGCTTTATCAACGAACAGCTGGTCCTGGACAGCATGGTTGTGCGCGTGCCGAATGCATATCCGCTTTTCGAAGTCGGTTACCGGAAACACGCCGACCATCTGCAGGACTACCTGGGACGCTTCAGCAACCTTCACATTGCAGGAAGAAGCGGCATGTTCCGCTATTACAATATGGACGTTGCGATACGATCGGGCATAGAGACCGCGGGGAAGGTCATTAAAAAATCCCGCTCTGCTGGCGCCCTCGAACTTGAAGAATTGGTCCTTGCAAGCACATAACATTTATATGAAGTGCGCACTTGTCATACCCGCCTGGATCCCCGAAGAGATCTTTTCCTCAAAGACCGCAAGCTCGCAGATTAACTACTGGCAGCCGGTCGGTACCCTGTCCGTGGCTGCCGTTCTCCAGAATGCCGGTCATTTCGTCAAGTTTATCAATGGCGCTTTCCTGACCCACGAGCAGATCCTTGCCGAACTTGAGCAATTCAGGCCTCACTTTATCGGAATCTACTCAACGACCTTTGGCTGGAACAAAGCAAAGAAAACCGCCGCTGACCTGAAAAGATTGTTTGACGGACGTTGCTTTATCTGTGCTGGCGGGCCTTATCCTACTGCTGTGCAGGAGCATTGCTTGGATGACGCCGGAACCGAAATCGATGCGATCGTTACCGGTGAAGGTGAGCTTACTGTCCTCGAGATCGTCGAACGGCTACAGAGCGGCAGAAACCTTGAAGGAGTTCTGGGCGTGGTGTATCGCGAGCGGAACAGGGTCTTCAAAAACCCCCCGAGGCCGCTCATCAGCGATCTGGATTCCCTTCCGTTCCCTGCGCGGGAGCTTCTTGGCGACACGAATCGCTACATCCCTCCCCCGGGAACCTACCGGAAAAGACCGGTAGCCGTGATGATAACCTCCCGGGGCTGTAACAGGCATTGTATTTACTGTTTTCAATTGGACAAGGACCGAAAGAGCGGGATCCGCTACCGGAGTGTCGATAATGTTATGAAAGAGATCGGACTCTGCGTAAAGCTGGGATATAAAGAGATAAAATTCCTGGACGATACCTTCGCAGCTGATTATGAGCGGGCAATGCAAATTGCACAGGAGATCCAGAGGCGCCGACTTGCGATTACGTGGTTTGCCTCTGCCTGTGTCAACCAGGTAGACAAGCCCCTTCTCGAGACATTCCGGGATGCAGGCTGCTGGGCCATTCTCTTCGGTGCAGAGAGCGGCGTCCAAAAAAATCTCAATACCATAAGAAAAGGCATAACACTGGATCAGATTGAGAACGCCGTAAGGACTGCGCACGCTGTCGGCCTCAAGGTCAGCACTCCCTTCATGTTCGGAATACCAGGTGAAACATTTGAAGAAGGCCTTAAGACAATCGAATTCGCGGTCAAGCTGAACCCAGACATGGCAAACTTTCACGCCATAACACCGTTCCCTGGCACTTATCTATATGACAATCTGGAACGATACGGTGCGATTTCCAATGAACTCTCAGACTTTACGTATCAGGGTGCGGCCTTCATACCGAAGACCATGAAGCGGGAGGATATCCAGACGCTCCGGCAGATCGCCTTCAAGAGATTTTACCTCAGGCCATCCTTTATGTTTAAAAAACTGTTTGGTCTGAGGACAATCAATGACGTGAAGGTAGTTTTGAAGAGTATCAGAAGCCTCTTCTGGCTGGCGCTCAAAATGGACCTTTTCCACAGGCAGGAGAAGGAGTTGAACGCAACGGCGATCAAACCCTCCGGACATCAAATTTGACTTTTCGATGCGCCCTCTCCGATTAGGAAGATGAAACTGGCTCGCGGGAACAGGCTGTGAGGTAATCATTTAAATTTCGCTTGCTACTGCAGAGAGGGACGAAAGAAGGGTATCATTATCGGGAGTGAAGCTATGAAAAAATACCTGGCTGTGATGAGACGTCCGATTTTCTTCGTTCTAATCAATTTCTTTTTAGTAAATACTCTTCTCGCCTTCTTGCCTTATAGTCTCGGAGATATTTTATATAACATTGGCAGGATTTGCATAATTTTTTATGCAGGATGGTTTGTCATAAAGAAAAAGGTTGGGGGTATATGGCAAGCTGCTTCAACGGGAGCAGGTATATACTTTATTGACCACGTGCTGTTAAAAGGAGGTATTTTTCTTTTGAACTATCTGTTGAAACCCCAAGGACTGGGTCTTGCCGCGTTTGGCGGCGTCTTAGTTTCCTTTATCATATTCGTCCCATTAGCTATGCTTATTGGCGCACTTGGCGGTCTCGTTGCACGCTCATGGCAAGAAACAACCGTTAAGTCGCTGTAATCACTCTATACATGACGTGCCGTCCCTTTGTTCTTAAAGGGGACAAAGGGGCAGTCTGACCAATGGACTAAAGGTTTCTCAGAAATAAGCATTGCAAAGGTTTTACCTTGCCCCATTCAAGGGAAGGGTTATCACAAATCTGGAGCCCTTATCGGGGCCGCTTTCCACCGTGAGGCTTCCGTTGAGTTTCTTGATGATGCTGTAGCTTACGGCGAGGCCAAGACCTGTTCCCTTCTCTTTTGTAGTATAGAACGGGTCGAAGATGTTTCCGAGGTTCTCTTTAGAGATGCCAACTCCCGTATCTTCAAAATCGATCTCTACATCGTTGTCTTTAAGCCTGCTTCGAATCGTTAGGGTCCCGCCATTCGGCATTGCGTCCACGGCATTCAATATGATGTTCACAATGACCTGAGAGAGCTGGTTCCCGTCCGTGGTGATCACCGGTATGTCTAGCCCGAGGTCCCTCATAATGGTGATATTTTGCACCCTCTTATCGTACTGGAGGAGGGTAAGGGAATCCTCTATGAGGCCGTTCACTTTGCACGGTTTGATCTCAAGGGGTGGCACCTTCGAAAAACCGGAAAGCTGTTTCAGGATATCATCAATCCTGTTCATATGAAAAGAGATGGTCTCGAGCGTTTCCTTTTTAAATTCGTCCTCCTCCATGTCCGTTAATATCTGCACGAAAGAGAAGATGGACGTCAACGGGTTCCCTATTTCGGAGGTAATGCCCGAGGTCAATCGTTCGAGGGATGCCAGTTTTTCGGCATGCATCATCTCAAGCTCCTTCTCATGTTTTGCCCGTCCTTCTGCTTGTTCCCGTTTCCGGTTTAGGATGATGAGCATGGTGGCAACGCCACTGGTCGTCACGAAGATCAGGATAATGATCCATGCGTAGAATCGCATGGACTGCTTGATCGATAGGGTCACCTCGGAATAGGGGGCCGATACCGCCACGATCCACCGTGCGTTCCCGGCCGATACGGTAGAAAAGGCAAGGACCTTGTCTTCCCCGGTCGGTGCGACATACCGTCCGAAATAGTCGCCTCTTCCCTCGATGATTTTTTTCTCAGTATCAAAGGTCTTATGACATTTAAAGCAGGATGAGTCGGTCTTGTATAGGTTCCTGCCCACCATGTTGGGCTGCGTCGGATGGTAAAGGAGATTCCCTTTTTCATCCATCATCCATGCATATCCTCGTGAACCGGATTTTATGGAGCTGAGGAAGGTCTTGGCGATGTCCTGGATATCGAGGGTAAGCACCGCCGCGCCGATGAGGGAGTCATAATGGCATATCGGAGCTACTATGGAGATCATCTTCAGATTCTGTTCCATCAGCACGTCGCCAGGGCATAATCTTGCCGCTCTGCTAATGATCTTTTTTTCATCGGGTCCTTCGGCGTGCACGTTTCCCCGGCTGAAAAAGATCTCCCCGTTGCGGTCAAGGAATTCTACCCGTTTTTTGACGTTATCGTTATCTTTGAAGACTACATCGGTCAGCACCCTGCAATCCGGTTCCTTGCGGACCTGGAACTGCGACATTGCTCTGGCGATGCTGAGCATTTCCTCCTTTATTCCGCTGATATAGGTCTGGATGTTCGACGCTTCCGCATTGGCAAGGAGTAGTTGCTGCTTGTTGAATTGTTCGGCTGTCTCTGTCTCGAGCGTCCGCTGGAAAAAGACACTCAATGTTGCGAGGATCGCAATAACCGCCACGAGACCTCCTATGATGACGGCATATCCCCTCATATCCTCCTCTGAACCTCCTCAATCGATGCCAAGTGCCTTCAGTCTTTTCCAGAGAGTAACTCTGCTTATCCCGAGGTGCTTTGCCGCAAGCGTCCTGTTGCCTTTATACAGAGAAAGGGTGGAGCGGATCTCCTCGATGTCGATGCGGCTTTCGTTCGTTTCCGTTTTTTTTTCGTAGGTGAGATAGTCCGGAAGGTCCGAGACCTCAAGAGTATCGCTTTTACAAGTGGCGGCGCTGTGTTCAAGGGCATTGATGAGACGCCGAACGTTGCCCGGCCAGGGGAAGTCCATCAGAATCTCCATCGCAGAAGGGCTGATGCTGCGGATCTCTTTATTATTTACCGAGGATATCTTCCGCAGGTAGTGGAGAGCAATGAGTGGAATGTCTTCTTTTCGCTCCCGTAACGGTGGTACGTTGATAACTATGGAATTTATCCGGTAAAGGAGGTCTTCCCTGAACTTGCCTGCGTGGATTAGGCTGGCGAGGTCCTTGTTGGTGGCTGAAATGAGCCTAATGTTCACAGGAATCGGCTTCTGGTCTCCCACACGTTCCACGACTTTTTCTTCAAGAACCCTGAGGAGCTTAACCTGCATCGTCATCGGCATATCTCCGATCTCGTCAAGGAAAATCCCCCCCTCATGGGCCGCCTCGAATCTTCCTATCCGGTCGCTGACCGCGCCGGTGAAGGAACCTTTCTTGTGGCCAAAGAGCTCGCTTTCGAGAAGCTGTTCGTTCAGTGACGCGCAGTTCATCTGGATGAACGGTCCATCCCTTCGCCTGCTCAGTTTGTGTATGGCGTGTGCGACAAGGTTTTTGCCAGAACCGCTTTCTCCGATAATAAGGACAGGGGCTTCACTCACAGCAGCATTCCGTACGTGCTCGTACAATCTCTGCATGGGTACGCTCTTCCCCAAAAGCCCCATGAACCAGTAGTCCTGTCTCAAATCCTCCTTCAGGCCCTGCAGTTCCAATTCCTTGTTGTATAGCGATGTAATATCTGTCATCGACTCAACGGTACCAAGTATCTCGCCATTGTCATCCCGAATTACAACGGCATTCTTTAACAGAAGAACAGACCTTCCGTCCGCCGACCGTATCCGGCATCGCTTATTGTAAGTAGATTCGAATCTATCCTTCTGACGGTCTCGCTGGCCCTCGGAATCATTTATGACCACGCAGGTGTCACATTGAAAAACAGTGCATTCTTTTCCGATAACCTCATCTTTTCGATACCCGGTTATTTCTTCAGCTGCACGATTGAACAAGAGGATACGGCCTTTGTTATCCACTACCATAAGGCCGTCCCTCATGGTCTCAAACACTTCAGGCAAAAACCGCGGGTCTTTTAATAATTTGTCCAACATGTGTGCAGAATTATTAGAGATTTGTTCTTTGTTACTTAGAAAAAGAATAACACCTGAAAGGGGAATTAGCAAGACAAAAAAAGCTAATTTTACAGGAAGGACGCGCTTTTGAACGAACCTTGGCAAAGAAGGTAAGACGAATTGTCAGGCTGTGAAAAACACAAGTATTATAAACGACTTTATTATCCTTCAATCCCCTTTTATTTCATCATATGATGCAAAAAAAAGGACGGTTCCGCAAAACTGCCGGGACCGTCCTTGTTTAAGGGGGCTGTAGTTTACTCCTGCATGGGCCTGATCAGCTTGAAGTAGACCATGGTCCAGTTGCCGAGGATGATGGCGATAATTGCCACGAGGCTCGAAACCGCCATTGTTGACATGCCGGTAACGCCGTGACCGATGTTGCAGCCACCGGCGATGACCGCGCCGATCCCCATCAGGATGCTTCCGAAGAACACTGTAAGGAACTCCGCCGCGGGCGGGATCTTCCATTTGAATTCCTTGAGGCTCAGTGCGCTCAGCCACGCGCCGAATGGCACGGAAAGAATGAAGAACATACCCCATGACCCGCGGAAGATGCCGAGGAAGCTAAATTCAGGGAAGCTGGAATGCGTGCTCTTGGTAAGCAGGACATAGAAGAACTCCCTGACCGGCCCGCTCACGGCCATGCCGCGCGGGGCGCCGCCGAAATAGGAAGATACCCACCATGATGCGATGGTAAGCACGCCGATCAGGACACCGGTTGTACCCCAGGCGAATCCTTTCGACTTCGACTTGAATGTCGGCTTGCCCGCAAACACAAACGTCAGAACACCGAAGGAGAAAATCGCGATAGTAAGCCATTTCAGCACTGGACCGCCTCCGAAAAGGTCCCATATGGCCGGGCTCGTCGTGCCGTTGATCTCGACTCGAAAACTTTTGAGAAAGTTGTTGACAGGACTTAGGAGGCCGTCAGCCGTCATCACTGCACCGAAAAAGAAACCAAGAATCGCCACCATGGCAGACAACTGGCCTTCGCCGATACGATACACGATGCCGCTTGCACATCCTCCGGCAAGCACGATCCCAATGCCGAACAGAAAACCTCCAAGGATGTTCGCAACAGGAACAAAAGTCTGGCGCATGAGGTTCGTGGCCTCCAATGTCCCTGTGTCAATATTAATGACCTGGAGTAGCTTCAAGTCTTCCATCAGATTTGAACCCACAATCGATATGACCACGGCGAAAAGGTATGATCGGAAAAGCGTATAATCCTTGACGAAGATGATATCCCGAAACGCCGAATTGAGGCAAAAACGCCCCTTCTGCAGAATGTAACCAAGTGCAAGACCGGCCAAGATCGCGGTCCCAAAAGAAACAATGCTACCATGCAGCATAAGCTTACCTCCAGCCATATTGTAATAATTTTTTATACCCAGCCGTCTTTGCGACAAGCACGGGCGCTGTTGCACTTCGTTCTACTTCTTTAGTAACGCATCCGGCAAAAAATCGTCGGAGCCCAGTATTTCCGTTGCGGCCCATAATAATCAGATCGACCTTCTCCTCCTGGGCGACCCTCAGAATCTCCTCCGAGGGGATGCCTTCCCTCACCAGGGTAGTCACCTTGACCGAACCGCCGTTCTCAATCTCCCTCTTGTAGAAGCTCGTAATATTTTCTGACTTCCGGTTAAGCTCCGCTTTGTACTTCGTGCCCCGCATCGACTCCTTCAAGGCCTTCAACTCGGACTCGCCAAGCATATCCTTCATCATGGACTTGCCCTCGAGCCGCTGCACATGGACCAGGATCACGTTTTCCGGTTCCTGAACCATGGTTTTATAGACGGACAGCACGGATTTTGAACCTGCTGTCTCGTCTATCGCCATTAAAACCTTCTTCATTCCCCCCCTCCTAAATATAATTTGGACGCCTGCTATTTCAGGCCCTGTAGGCACTGAAATCATTGAAGATTTGATATTGTATTTTGCATGTCACACACAACGAAGCGAAGGACTCGATTATGGAAACCAGAGATCCTTCGCTTCGCTCAGAATTACATGAATTGTGTTAAGAAACATGTGAACGACTAGCCGACTGCTTAACGACCTCACTTCGAATGCATTGCGGCAGCGGCTGTCCAAGCATACTTCTCTTTTTCTGTGGGTTCCTTCGCCACAAGGACCGGTACCGGTGCATTCTTCTCCATCTCTTTACTGAGTGAGCCGGTGAAAAGCCTTTGCATGACGGACTTCCCATTATAGCCAGTGACAATGAGGTCCACACCCTCTTCCTGGGCCACCTTCAGTATCTCTTCAGAGGCGATTCCGTCCCTGATTACCGTCTTCACGCTGACCAAACCGCCGTTCTCAATTTCCTTACGGTAGTAGTTCAGGATCCTTTCCGACTTCCGGTCAAGCGCCTCTTTGAACTCCGTGCCTCTCAGAGCTTCCCGAAGCGTGTTCAGCTCCGCGTCACCTAGCATGTCGATCATGAGGGACTTGCCTTCGAGCTGCTGCACATGGACTAGCACCACACTTTCGGGTGGACGCACCATATTGCGAAATACCGACAATACTGATTTTGAACCTTCTGTTTCATCTACTGCGATCAATACCTTTTTCATGCGAACCTCCTCTTACATTGCTTTTAGTTATCTGATTTTTTAGTTATCTGTCATTGAAACACAATAGAACACGTTATTAAACTTAATGGATAAGCGATCCCCTCTGAAGTATGATGCCCAGAAGGAACAACGCAAGCATGATCGCCGATGTAACGGAAACCGCGGCCCAGGCGTCCCTCTTGGTGTATGGTTCTTCACACATGAGCGGTCTTTTTGCAACCAGAACAGGCACCTTCGCGTTGTTCTCAACATATCGCGCGACTTTTCCGGTGATAAACCTGTCGAACCCTCTTTTTCCGCTCTGGCCAAGAATGATCATGTCGGCGCCTTCTTCTCCAGCAACCTTTAGGATTTCTTCAGAAGGAACGCCTTCCCTCCTCACGGTCTTGAGCGTTCCCAGACCGTCCTGTGCTAGCTCTTTCGAGTAAAATGCCAGAATCTTTTCCGCCCTCTTATCCAAAGCGACTTTATAATCGGTACCACTCAGCATTTCCTTCAGGGTCGACATTTCCGCGTCGCCAAGCATGTCAATCATCAGGGACCTGCCCTGTAACTTTTCTACATGAAGAAGAACCACCTCAACCGGCTTCTGGACAAAATTATGAAAGACCGAAAGTACGTTCTTTGATCCCTTTGTATCATCTACTGCTATCAGGATCTTTTTCATGCTGCATTCCTCCTAACCAGCGGATTGTATATTTCCAAGTTACTTTATACAATAGCAAATGTCATGCCTATCTTATAATACAACCAATTTTACAATATTTCAATACCTTACAAAATCATTATAATTTTATGTTGACAAATAAGTGTTAAAATGCTAATTAACGTTAAACATGTTAAATTAACAATTAACAAAATGCTAATTAACATGTTTCATTTTTTTACACCTTAGGGGGATCAATGATCGAAAAATTATTCAAAGAGCCACACTTTCTTATCAACGTTTTCGAAACCATGCGAGACGGGCTCATGATCGTCGATAAGGACGGGAATATTCTGTTCTTCAACCGGGCTGCGGAAAATATTACCGGATATCGAAAAGAAGAGATCATTGGGCAACAGTGCACGATCCTCGACAGTGACACCTGTGTCTTCTTAACCAACGAGGGGAAGAGAAAAGACTGCGGCATATTCAAGATGGGCGTGATCGAGAACAAGAAATGCCGGATACGCTCCGGTGACGGAAGGGCCGTCTACCTGTTGAAAAATGCCACTGTCCTGCGGGATGAGAATGGTGAAATGATCGGTGCAGTGGAGTCCATGACGGATATCACATCGCTGTACATGAAGGAGATGGAGCTCGAAGAACTGAGACAGGAACTGCGGCAGGAATACTGGTTCATGGGTCTGCTCGGGAAGAGCGCCCCTATGCAGAAACTGTTCGAGCAGATCCGGAACGCTGCCGGGAGCGAAGCACCTGTACTAATCTGCGGCGAAAGCGGCACCGGCAAGAACCTCGTGGCCCAGGCCATCCACTCCCTAAGCAGACGCAAGGAGGGCCCGTTCGTAGCTATGAACTGCGGATCTCTGAACGACTACCTCCTCGAAAGCGAGCTCTTCGGCCACAAAAAAGGCTCCTTTACCGGAGCCATGAGCGACCGGACGGGCAGGTTCGAGGCCGCCCATGACGGCAGTATCTTCCTCGATGAGATCGGCGACATGCCGAAAGTCATGCAGGTGAAACTGCTGAGGGTCCTTGAAGAGAAGGTCGTGGAACGCGTGGGAGATCACCATCCGATCCCCGTCAACATCCGGCTGATTTCAGCTACGAATAAGGACCTGAACGCCCTCGTCAAATCGGACATCTTTCGGGAAGATCTCCTCTACCGTATTAACTCCATTCTTATCAAGGTTCCGCCGCTGCGGGATCGGACTGAAGATATCCCGGTCATCGCCTTCCACTACCTGAAAAAGATATCTCATATCAACAGCAAGAACATCCGGCGCATAAGCCCAGAAGCAATGGAGATCATCGAAAACTTCTCGTGGCCGGGTAACGTGCGGCAGCTGATCAACGCTTTGGAACATAGCACTATCACCTGTAAAGGAGACACTATCGAAGTCACTGACCTCCCTGAATATGTTTTCCAGGAGAAAAAGGCTGAGGAAAGTGAACAGATTTTGGATAGGGAAAAGCTGCGCTCGGCGCTGACCCTGAATAGAGGAAACCGGACCCTTACGGCGAAGCACCTCGGTATCAGCAGAGTCACTCTGTGGAAAAGGCTGAAAGAACTTGGAATAGAATAATCAATGCAAGCACACCCTTTCGACGTCCGGCTCGGCATGATGATTGGTAAAACTGCTTGTGAAGACTAAAGCCCTCGCATCCACCAACGTACCATCATTTGGTCCTGAGCTGCAAGTATTCATTCATTAAAGTGGGATACATTTGAAGGTTGAACAAAATATTGGTCATGAAATAACATTCGTGGGTGCAGTAGCACGTGTTGTCCCTTATCGAACCATTCACCCTGCAAGCTCTCTCTGAACGGACAACTTTCCCTATGTCATATCCGAAATCCCGCACATTTCCGAAAGATTCCGTAAGCAGTTCGCAGGGGAAAACATCGCCACATTCCGTGAGAACCAGATTAAGCCTGCCTGCAAAACAGGGTATGATCCTTTTGTTCTCGCGCATCGTCTGGTGGATGAGACGGCGCTGAAGAATATCCTGTGCTGCCTTGATGCGTGCACCCCTGAAACGATATACAGGTGACCTCCCTCCTTTTAGGTTCTCTTCAAGCTTCCGCACGGCATCAAGGTATTTATTGGAATCTACGACGCCATACCGCTTGTCAGTAAGGTTGCCCCTCACGAGAGAAATTGTGTGCGTTTTGATGTTTTTGAGCTCCCGCACGAAATCGATTACCTCATCCATAGATTCTTGATTTTCTGAACAGAAGACCGTATTTATTCCGAGTTCGAAATTCGGGTACCGATCGACAAGATCGGAAACCGCCATATATGTCTGCAGGGTCTTGTCAAAGCTTCCCGGCATATTGCGGATCGTGTCATGCGCCTCGCCTACTCCATCAACGGATAGCTTGAGGGCAACAACGCTCTTTGGACATGAGCGAACGATCGTCTCTATCCTGTCAAGGATCACCTCAGGCATAAGCCCGTTCGTCGGGAACAGCATAATCGCCGGTTTGTTATTCCGGTAGAAGATTCGGGCGATCTCAATGAGATCGTCTCTAAGAAAAATCTCACCGCCGGAAAACGCCAGCCACAGGAGACTGCCTAGGGAGGAAGATGTCCTCTCGATCTCCTCCAACGACAGTTCGGGCAGGGAATCAGCGGGGGGTTCGCCCGACCTGAGATAGAAGCAGAAGGGACATTTGGCATTACACCGTCTGGTGATGAAAAACGCTAGATGAATCGGCCTTCCCTTCCAGAATATGTCCCGTACGTATCTGAATGGTGAGTACATTGTATCTATTCCTTCGATGTTCCCTTATAGAACTCGCGGGGACCGCCTTTGCCAGACTTCATTTTATTCTGAAGGGAATATTGTACAGCCCCCCTGGCAGCTCCCAGCCAGACAGCCGCAGGATATACTATCACATAGTACGTCCCTGCCACTAGAGCAAAAAAAGCGCCGCCTGCTTTATAAAACGCCTTGAATAAATATCTGTTGACAAAAACGCCGAATGCCCACAGCAAGGGCAAGGGCAGCAGAAATTCCCGTTGCCCGGACACGAGGGAGAGAAATGCAAGCACAACCGTCGCCAGCCATGCGACACCGTTGAGCTTAAGTTCTCTAGACGCCGCTCCCGAATCTGCAAATAAATCCCTGTTCACCAAGGAATACATGGTCCAATATCGTGCTTTTTTTTCGGCATTCTGGATTGACCTCATGAATGAATGGTTAAAGATGTGGCGGACCTGGAGATCAGGATCCATAATCAGCCTGTAACCTGCCCTTCGCAGACGGTGACAGAACTCGACATCTTCGAGAATAGGCAGGAAGTTTTCTTTAAACCCGCCGAACTTCCTAAAGGTTTCGGCGTTAATAACCAAGGCATGTGTGGCGAGGTAATCAGGGCTGCTGCTGTTTTTCGTCTCAAAGTAGTTGATAAATGCAGACTGAAATTGATTGAAAAATCCGGGATCCCGCGGCACAGGTGTGTAGGTGCCGCCGATAACCACATCTGCAGGCTGCGCTGACAAATGATTCCGAATGATTAACAGGGTGTCATCTTTCAGGAGGCAATCAGCATCGATAAAAAACAGAACATCGCCCTTGCTGCTGAATGCTCCTGCATTCCGTGCGGCTGAAGCGCCTGCGTGTTTCTCCAACTGGATAAGCCTGCAGGGATATTTCCCGATAATGTCGATTGAGCTGTCCTCAGAACAGTCGTCAACGACTATGACCTCCCAATCATCGTCGTTGAACGCAAAGATGGACTCCAGGCACTTTCCGATCGTCCGACTGCCGTTATAATTGGGAATGATAATCGATATGAGATGTTTCACACATCACCCTGCTGGTTCTTGCCTATCTGAGAGGCCAATGCCCTTGAAGCCAACTCCTACAATTCGAAACTTTCCTTCATGTCATTCATATCATGGATGCAACAGTCAAGGCCACTACTGCGGCTAGCAGACCAAAGCCAATAACCGCGGCGGCCCTTCGCTTCCCAAGGGATTGCTCCGTACTGCTATCCAGGAATGGCGAAAGGAGCAGTACGCTGAAGGCGAGCCCGGGCAGCAGAATTGCCCCCACGAACGTCCACCGCCCGGGAAAGTATTTGGTAAGCTGGTACAGAAAGAGGAAATACCATTCGGGCCTTGGGCTATATTGCGCCGAAAAATCTATTTCTCGCCCGACGGTGGACGGGAACAAGACAGCCAACAGCAGAGCTGCCTCCACCGTGAACAGGGCCACAAGCGTGATCTCGAAGAGATAATAAGGGAAGAACTTTTTTTCTCTGATTTTGTTCATCGGTACTCCAACATCAGGGTGACGAGGCTCTGTTCGATACTCTCAGCTGAGACTATAGACGCTTCTCAATCTCTATGCATCCCTCACGCCCTACTATGCATATCATGTGCTCACATTCCCCCCGAGATGCCCAGCCTTCGCAGGATGTGGAAATGTACCCAGAGAAAGAACGCCGTCAAGATAGGAAACCAAAGCAGGTGCATGCTATAAAACCGGAGGAGCGTCTGACCGGTCACCTCGGGGCCCCCTCGGACGAATGCAGCGAGGACGGGCCCTATGAGCGGTATCGAGCCGAGCATATTTGTCCCCACCACCGTTGCCCAGTAGGCTTTCTGGTCCCAAGGCAGAAGGTAGCCCGTAAAACCGAATCCCAATGTCAACAGGAGCAGTACAGCCCCGGCGACCCAGTTTAATTCTCTCGGATTCTTGTATGACCCGGTGATGAATACTCTGAGCATATGGAGCATTACCATCACGACCATGAGGTTCGCGCTCCAGTGATGTAATGAGCGGAGCAGATGGCCGAGTGGAACATTCAGGTGCAGGCGCTGAATGCTCCGGTAAGCCTCTGCCTCGGCTGGTATATAGTGCAAAGAGAGGAGCAGGCCCGTGAGAACCTGTATAATGAACAGGGTGAACGTTATTCCGCCGAAGCAATAAAAATAATTGATCCATCCCGGCACCGGCTTGTCCAGCACTCCCCGGTGCCTGCTCGTAAATCCCAGGCGCGTGTTCAAATAATTGAGAAACCCCATACGCAATCACACCTTGATTCCGACAACAATCATCCCATCCTGCGTCTTGATGGGAAAACGAGTAAGAGGGGCCGGTGGAGGTCCAGCAATATTCCTTCCGGTCAGGTCATACCGCCCGCCGTGGCATGGGCAGACGAACTCACGTTTTTCCTTCTTATAATTGACGAGACATCCCAGATGCGTGCAGGTTGCCGAGAATACGCTCAAACTGTCCGAAGTGGATACAATAAAGACCCTTGCCTTCCACTCCTTGCCGGCGATGACATAGGCTAGCTCGCTCTTCTTAACTCCTGACCTGGGGACATCCCCCTCCGGGACGAGGGGGAAATAAACGAGCTCTTTATTGCGGCTGCCTGCAGGAGAGAGAATCTTAAGACCCGGTATCATGAAACCAAGACCAAGAAGGACGAGCACGCTTGTAAGCGCTTTTTTGATAAAATCTCTTCGGTCCGGCTCCATGAGGGAAATACTACGACAGAGAAGAGTGGGTGTCAACCGGAATTCATCAAGCAGGGGTAGATAAGACCAATTCGGATTCGCTGTCGTACTCTCGGGAGATCAGTCCACGTCGCTTGCCGGGGTGATGAAGATTGGCTGTTCATGAGGTCGCTGCGCATGGTCGGTCTTCACGCTATTTGACTGGCCCGATTCCAGTCGGCACTTCAGTTATCTGGGTGACTGTTTTCCAAGGGTGCGATTAAACTTGCCTCAAAATAACGATGTCTGCAATAGCATTAAATAAATTATTGACAAACCCGACTTTCTGAGGTATATTTTTTGTCAGTAAATCATGTAAACCTGACCAAAAACCCCTGTTATTACCTAACCCAGCATAATAACCAGGTAGAATAAAAGCATACCGCTTAATACAGAAGGGCAATTTCATCCGTAAATAAACCAAGTCACGCAGCACCTTGCTGGTTACTCACATTAACCACACAAACTGACAATCTAATGGAACTCGCTCCCCCTAGAAAAAAGCATCATAACTATTTACACAACTATTACGCTTGTTGCTGGAGAAGAATAACTATCAGCCTACTTCTCGGGTGCGGACCAGGTCTGCCCTCGCAGGCCATGGGCCAAGGAGTAAAATCATGAACTTAGTAGAACTTAAAGGGAAAAGCATAGCCGAGCTCACGACTATGGCGGACGAGCTAAAGGTCGAAGGCGTCAGTGGTATGAGAAAGCAGGAGCTCATTTTTGCAATCCTGCAGGCGCAGACCGAAAAGAACGGCATGATATTCGGCGAAGGCGTTCTTGAGATCCTGCCGGACGGTTTTGGTTTCCTTCGAGCACCCGATTACAATTACCTTCCCGGCCCGGACGATATATACGTGTCTCCTTCACAGATACGGAGGTTCAACATTCGCACCGGCGATACTGTCTCCGGCCAGATACGGCCACCGAAAGAAGGCGAGCGCTATTTTGCCCTCCTGAAAGTGGACGGCATAAATTATGAGGACCCCGAAATCTCTCGAACCAAAATCCTCTTTGACAACCTCACTCCCTACTATCCCGAAAAGAAAATAAGACTCGAACATTCCCCGACCGACTATACTACCCGCGCTATGGACCTCATCACGCCTATCGGGATGGGTCAGCGCGGCATGATCGTGGCCCCACCGCGGACAGGAAAGACCATGCTGCTCCAGGCCATCGCCAAAGCCGTCCTGAAGAACCATAAGGACGTCAAGCTCATAGTGCTCCTAATTGACGAGCGGCCTGAAGAGGTGACGGACTGGCAGCGCCAGGTCAAGGCGGAAATCATCAGTTCCACCTTCGACGAGCCGCCGCAGCGGCACGTGCAGGTCGCTGACATGGTGATCGAGCGCGCAAAGCGTCTAGTTGAGCACAAAAAAGACGTCGTCATCCTGCTTGACAGCATCACCCGTCTCGCGCGGGCGCACAACGCGATCATCCCGGCTTCTGGAAAGGTGCTCTCCGGTGGTCTGGACGCAAATGCGCTTCAGCGGCCAAAACGGTTCTTCGGCGCAGCCCGGAGCATCGAGGGGGGCGGCAGCCTGACTATCCTTGCGACCGCACTCGTCGACACTGGAAGCCGTATGGACGACGTAATCTTTGAAGAATTCAAGGGTACCGGCAACATGGAGCTCCACCTCGACCGTAAGCTCGTGGACAAGCGCGTGTTCCCAGCCATCGACATCAACGCATCCGGCACGCGTAAGGAAGAGCTTCTCGTTGACAAGGACGATCTGAACCGGATGTGGGTGCTGCGGAAGGTCCTCAACCCCCTCACCACGGTGGAAAGTATGGAGTTCCTGCTCGAAAAACTCAAGCAATCAAAGACTAACCGGGATTTTCTAGACTCTATGAACAAGTAATCAAATAATTTTTTGCTTGTAATTTTAGACAGTTTGATATATTATTTCGGCCTTGACAATGAGAGTCACAGCAGTCCGCTGTGGCTATGGCTTTTATATCAGGAGGAGATGAATCATGAAACAGGGAATCCACCCCGACTACAAAGTGACGACAATCCACTGCGCTTGCGGTGAATCGTTCCAGACGCGATCCACAAAAGAGAATGTCAAGCTCGACATCTGCTCGGTTTGCCATCCATTCTTCACCGGCAAGCAGAAGCTGATTGATACAGAAGGCCGAGTCGACAAGTTCAGGAAAAAGTACAAGAAAGCCTAATTCACAGGCAACCCGCTAGCGAAATATCAACAAGCCTGAAACGAGGTCCCCATCTTGCCAGGAAAATTAACCATAGGCGGTCAGGCGGTGCTCGAAGGAGTGATGATGCGCTCACCGCACTGCTTCACTGTAGCTGTACGCAAAGGCGGCAGGCCTGGTGCCGAGATCGCGGTCCTCACGCAATCGCTCAAACCGCTTGGAGAACGGTTCCCAATCCTGAAGAAGAGGATAGTCCGGGGATCCGCGGCACTGTTCGAGGCCCTGTGGCTCGGGATACGGGCGCTCAATTTCTCTGCGAATGAATCACTCGACGCCGGCAGTGAAAGGAAAGAAGAAGTCGGCCCGCTTGCCATGGCCGGGACCATTATCCTGGCGCTTGCTTTCGCTTTCGGTCTTTTCCTAGCGCTCCCTCTCCTGCTCACTAACGTGCTCGGCGCAAAATACGATGCCGTCAGCAGGAACAGCATCCTCTTCAATCTCACGGATGGGGCCCTCAGGATAACTCTTTTCCTCGGATATGTATCCGGCATCTCATTCATGAAGGACATCCGCCGGGTCTTTGAGTACCATGGGGCCGAGCACAAAGCCATCGCCGCGTACGAGGCAGGGGTCGAACTCACGGTGCAGAATGCTAAACCCTATTCCTGCATCCACCCACGCTGTGGGACAAGCTTCCTACTTACGGTTATAGCGTTTTCCATCATCCTGTTCTCGCTCATTCCGGGCAGCTGGCCTTTCTGGGCGAAGGGCCTTTCACGCATCGTACTACTGCCCTTAATCGCTGGGCTGGGCTACGAATTCATAAAGTTCAGTGCAAAGAAGCGAGGGCATCCTCTCATTGAGGTGCTGATCCTCCCGGGACTCTGGCTCCAGCGCCTCACGACGCGAGAGCCGTCTGACGATCAAATAGAGGTCGCCATCAGGGCGCTCGACGAGGCCCTCGCGATGGAACCCCGCTGATGCGGGGTTTTTTGTTGATGTAAGAGTCCCCTTGCCGCAAAGAGGCGAGGACACGAGATAAAAATCTTTTCTTTTCTCCGTTCCTTAGTCTTTTCGTGGAATGTTGTTTTACCTATGTTCAAAAAAATAGACGCGGTAGCTGAAAAATATGATGAGTTGACCAGGCTCCTTTCCGATCCAGCGGTTGCCGCCAATCATCAACAGTACCAGAAGTACTCGAAAGAACGGTCGGAAATCGAGGATGTTGTTAACCATTACCGGGCATATCAGGATGTTCAGAAGCAGATCCACGATGCCGAGGAGCTCTTGAAGGACAAGAAGTCGGACCCCGAACTGCGTGCAATGGCCGAGGCCGAGCTCAAGGAGTTGCTGACCAAGAGCGAGCAGATGGACCAGGAACTCCGCATCATGCTTGTGCCCAAGGACCCCCGGGACGAGAAGAACATCTTCCTCGAGATCCGGGCAGGCGCCGGTGGAGACGAGGCAGGACTCTTTGCTGCCGAGCTCTTCCGCATGTATTCGCGCTATGCCGAGAAGAAGCGATGGAAAGTCACCCTCCTCGACATGAGCACCACGGGTGTCGGCGGCGTGAAGGAAGTCATCGCCCAAATTCAGGGCAAGGGAGTGTACAGCAGACTCAAATACGAAAGAGGCGTACATCGCGTACAACGCGTCCCCGCAACCGAGGCGGGCGGCCGGATCCATACGTCTACCGTCACGGTGGCTGTGCTGCCCGAGGCCGATGATGTGGACGTGCAGATCGAGGCAAAGGACCTCAGGATAGACACTTATTGCTCTTCGGGACCCGGCGGACAGAGTGTGAACACGACCTATTCCGCGGTCAGGATCACCCATATCCCCACGGGCGAGGTGGTCGCATGCCAGGACGAACGCTCACAGCTTAAGAATCGTGAAAAGGCGATGAAAATCCTTCGTTCCCGCCTGCTCGAGCGGGAGCGCGAAAAACAGGAAGCCGCCACCGCCCAGGACCGCAAATCGCAAGTCGGGACTGGGGAGCGGAGCGAAAAAATCAGGACCTACAATTTCCCACAGAGCAGAGTGACCGATCACCGCATCGGTCTTTCACTGTTCCGAATCGAGTCTGTGCTCGGCGGTGATCTTGATGAGTTCATCGATGCGTTGACTGCTGCGGCAAACGCCGAGCGGTTGAAGAACATGTAATACAAATTTGAAATGAAACCGGCAATCTTGAATAACATAGGCATATTTCTATTAATCTTTTCGTTCTACTTTTACAATTAGCGTGTCGCCAGACCGTTGACCCTTATCGAAGCGATAAACAGAGCATCAGAAAAACTAATCTCAGCGGGCATAAGCAATGCAAGGCTCGACGCTGAAGTACTTTTTTCCCACATTTTCGTGAGAGATCGTGCATGGATTATTACCCATCGCAACGACGCTCTTGACGAAGCAAGGCTACCGCTCTTTGAAGCGGCGGTCAATCGAAGGGCACACCGGGAGCCGCTTCAGTACATCACCGGCAGACAGGAATTCTGGGGACTTGATTTCAACGTCACGCCTGACGTGCTGATCCCGAGGCCGGAAACGGAACTGGTCGTCGAATCTGCGCTCAAAATCATTCGGCCCGCGGGAAGGGCGGTCGTGGTTGTCGATCTCTGCACCGGCTCGGGATGCATCGCAGTAAGCCTTGCAAAAGAGAGCGACACTGTGCGCATCTTTGCAACTGACACTTCCGAACGGGCACTCGCAGTTGCTAAAGGGAACGCACAGAACAACAAAGTGTCGGACCGCATCAGGTTCCTCGAAGGCGATCTGTTCGGACCGATGGTGGAACTCGACCTACAAGGGAGGGTTGACCTCATCGTTTCGAACCCCCCCTACGTGCGCTCCGGAGACGTCCCGGCGCTTCAGCCCGAGGTTAGGGACTTCGAACCTCAGCTTGCGCTCACTGCAGGCCCGGAAGGGACAGAAATTCAGGAGAGGATCATCGATGCCGCCCCAGGGTTTTTGAGGCAGGGCGGGAGCCTTATCATGGAGATGGGGCAGGGGCAGTCAGAACCGCTTATAGGGATCGTGAAAGACACCTGCAAATATAAGATCCCGGAGATATTGCAAGATCTGGCGGGGATTGAGAGAGTGATCATAGCAAGAAAAAAATGAATGTTGCAAATCCAGACCTTCAACCTCTAAAACAATAATACCGAATGAAACTATCTGAATTTGCCGGAATGTTAAATCATTAGGGTTTGTCCGTCATTTCCAAATCAGGCCTCCGGTTTGTTGGCTGCGTTCGAATAAACGAAAGCAACCTAAACTGTTATGAAAACAATCGTAATTCAAGGCGGCAAAAGACTGAAGGGCGAAGTTGCAATCAGCGGGGCGAAGAATGCAGCGCTTCCTATTATCGCAGCGGGGCTATTGTGCGGAGGCGGGCACAGAATATCCAATGTCCCGCGCCTGGCAGACGTTAGCACGCTCGGAAGAATTCTCCAGAATATGGGGGTAGCATTCGAACGGCAGGATCACGATATTCTCCTCGACTCAAGCTTGATCACGAATCCCGAAGCGCCTTATGATCTCGTAAGGACCATGCGTGCATCGGTGCTCGTGCTCGGACCGCTCGTGGCACGCATGGGCTACGCCAGAGTCTCGCTTCCGGGGGGGTGTGCCATCGGCGCCCGACCCATCAATCTGCATCTCGCGGGACTTGCAAGTCTCGGCGCCGCCGTTGAGATCGAGCATGGATATGTGCTTGCGAAGTCCAGAAGGCTCCGCGGCGCACATGTCAATTTCGATACGGTGACCGTGACCGGCACGGAGAATATCATGATGGCAGCGGTGCTCGCGCAAGGAGAAACCTTGATTGAGAACGCGGCGCGCGAACCGGAAGTCCTTGATCTTGCGAACGCCCTCACGCAGATGGGCGCAAAGATCGAAGGGGCGGGTACGGACGTCATCAGGATCCAGGGCGTCGAGAGTCTCCGCCCCATGAGCTACCGAGTGATGCCCGACAGAATAGAGGCTGGCACGTTCGTGATCGCCGCAGCCATCACCGGTGGTACAGTAACGATCAAGAACTGCTTCCCAGGGAACCTTGACGCTGTCCTGTCCAAGGTCGCCGAGGCGGGAGCCGAAATAAAGACCGCCGACGGTACCATCCGAGTGACTGGGCAACGAAGCATCAAGCCAGTAAACATTAAGACGCTTGAGTATCCGGGATACCCAACGGACATGCAGGCGCAGTTCATGAGCCTAATGACGCTGGCCGAGGGGACGAGCGTCATCAATGAGACCATTTTCGAGAACCGCTTTACGCATGTGGCCGAACTCCGGAGAATGGGGGCGAACATCCATATTGAAGGCCGGAGCGCTATCGTCAAGGGCGTCCCAAAACTTTCGGCAGCTCCCGTCATGGCAACCGATCTCCGCGCGAGCGCTTCACTTATCCTCGCCGGCCTCGCGGCGGAAGGCCAGACAGTAGTTTCACGCATTTACCATCTTGACCGGGGTTACGAGCATATTGAGGAGAAGCTTTCAGCCTTAGGGGCGGATATAAAAAGAATATAACATCAGGGTCCATCAACCGGTCGCGAAGCTCGTTTCTGATGGCGAGGACCAATGCAAAATACGAACAACCTGGCGGGCGAGAATACAGGATCGTAACCCTGCCCACTTAGCGAGGTTCCATGAAAATCATCGACTCGCAGCACAAAGATGTCAACACCGAGCTCAAACGCATCA
This sequence comes from Nitrospirota bacterium, assembly GCA_035623825.1. Lineage (GTDB taxonomy): Bacteria > Nitrospirota > UBA9217 > UBA9217 > UBA9217 > DASPSR01. The sequence goes on along the minus strand of DASPSR010000007.1, from coordinate 28,950 downwards.
TCAATCGCGGTGAAACCGCGACCGAGGAAGTCGCAATCGCGGTCCGTGAAGTGGTTGAACGGGTACGCAAGCAAGGCGACCCGGCCGTGCTCGAGTATACGGAGAAGTTCGACCGCGCAACATTCACGCTCAAGAATATCAGAGTCTCTCAAAAAGAGATAAAAGACGCTTACGCCCATGTAGATGCAAAAAAGATCGAAGCTCTGAAACTCGCAGCGCGCAATATCCGTACTTTTCACGAGAAACAGAAGCTGAGTTCTTGGGTCAGCCAGGAGGCGGATGGTGTCATCCTGGGTCAGCTTGCTCGGCCAATCCGGAGCGCAGGCATTTATGTGCCTGGCGGCAAGGCATGCTATCCCTCATCGGTGCTCATGAACGCAATCCCCGCCAAAGTGGCGGGTGTGGAACAGCTTGTGATGTGTTCACCTGCACCCGGTGGCAATCTCAATCCCTATATCCTCGCCGCCGCGGACATTGCCGGGGTAAGTGACATATTCAAGATCGGAGGGGCACAGGCTGTCGCTGCCATGGCATACGGAACCGCCACGATCCCGAAGGTCGATAAGATCGTAGGCCCGGGCAACATTTATGTAGCAACAGCCAAACAGTATGTTTTCGGCCAGGTGGACATCGATATGATCGCGGGGCCGAGCGAGATATTGATAATCGCCGATCATACCGCTAATCCAGCATTTATTGCATCAGACTTGCTTTCGCAGGCCGAGCATGATGAGCTGGCGTCCTCCATCCTCGTTACTCCGTCACGAGAACTGGCGGCTAAGATGGACGCCGAAATCGAGCGCCAGCTTGCGAACTTAGCGAGAAAAAATATCGCGCGTAAGGCCATCGACAGATTCGGCGCTATTGTCATGGTGGGAAGCCTAGAAGAAGCCGCTGCCGTATCGAACGCCATTGCACCCGAACACCTCGAACTCGCTGTGGAAAAACCGTTCGAACTGCTGGCTTTGATCAAAAACGCCGGCGCCATTTTCCTCGGCCATTATACACCCGAATCCGTTGGCGACTACATCGCAGGACCGAACCATGTTCTCCCCACGGGAGGAACGGCACGATTCTTCTCGCCCCTGTCCACAGACAGCTTCATGAAAAAGTCAAGCCTCATCTTCTACACCCGGGAAGGTCTCGAAAACGTGGGCGACGCCGTCATGCAGATTGCGGACGTGGAAGGACTCGAGGCCCATGGGAACACGGTCAGGGTGAGGATGGAGAACAAGAGCTGAAGTGACTTGAACAGGACCTACAGAATGGGATGAAATCGTTCGTCATCCTGTTAAATCGTTTTAGAGGAGACACCATGCCATCGAAATCGAAAAAAACATCACCTAAACCAAACATAAGCGGGAGCCAAAAACTCAAGCTTGGCCTGCCAAAGGGCAGTCTGCAGGATTCGACCTTCAAGCTTTTCGCTAAGGCAGGCTACCGCATCCAGGTCAGCTCGCGCAGCTACTACCCGAGCATCGATGACTCGGACATCGAGTGCATCATGGTTCGTGCCCAGGAGATGGCCCGGTACGTGGACAACGGCATCTTTGACGTGGGCCTCACCGGCAAGGACTGGATCCTCGAGCAAAATGCCGACGTGGTGGAGGTTGCCGAGCTTCGGTACGCCAAGGGCGGCCTTACGCCGGTGCGCTGGGTCGTGGCCGTGCCCGAGGACTCGCCCATCAGGTCGATCAAGGACCTCAAAGGCAAGCGTATTGCGACCGAGCTGGTGGGCTACACGAGGCGCTACCTCAAGTCCAAGGGCGTAACCGCGGATGTGGAGTTCTCCTGGGGAGCAACGGAGGTAAAGCCCCCAAGGCTCGCTGATGCCATTGTGGAACTCACCGAGACAGGCAGTTCGCTCCGGGCGAACAAACTCAGGATCGTCGAAGTGATGCTCGAGTCCACCACCCGGGTTGTTGCGAACAAGAAGGCATGGAAGGACCCTTGGAAACGAAAAAAGATAGAAAACATGACCATGCTGCTTCAGGGCGCCCTGGCCGCCGAGGAGAAGGTGGGGCTCAAGATGAACGTGCCACAGAATGTCCTGAGCGAGGTCTGTGGCATCCTGCCCTCAATGCATGCGCCGACGATATCCCATTTGGCGGACCCGAAGTGGGTGAGCCTCGAGGTGATCCTTGACGAAAGAGAGGCCCGGCGCCTTATCCCCAGGCTCAAACGCAGAGGCGCGACAGGGATCGTTGAATATCCCCTGAACAAGGTCATTCCTTAATGAAAAATGCGGCCGGAACGGACGCCTTTTTCTTTTTTGATCCTATATGCTCGATCTTCCTGATGGTGCACTGTACCCTTAAGGCATTTTAATCTCAGGGGAAAGCTTCAGGTTCAATGACGGGCGTAATCACTCCCTGCCCACACAGAGAAGAACTGCCTTCTTCGATGGTGCTGCCTCTCCGCTGTCGCACCATTATGAAGCTATGGGTTCGCTGACCATGTGTTTCAGTGTCTGTCCGCTGTGACGTCTGGTGTCAGTTTCTCCTTGTGCCTGTTGCTTCTTTCCTGTATATTATTCGGGCGATGAGGACAAAATCGACAAAAACAAAAAATATCGTAAAACTCATTAAGCCATCCATCCGTGAGCTCAGTGCCTACTCCATTGACGAAACGCCGTGCCGCATCAAGCTCGACGCAATGGAAAACCCCTTCCCTCCTCCGCGTCAGGTGAGTCGCGAGATTGGAAATGCAGCGAGTGAGGCTCTCATCAACCGCTATCCTGACCCATCGGCAAGGGAGCTGAAAAAGGCGGTTTCTGCGCTCTGGGGCATGGACCCTAACCTCATGATGCTAGGCAACGGATCGGACGAACTTATTCAAGCGATCATCCTTGCCTTTGGTGGGCCAGTGCTCATCCCCGCGCCAACTTTTGCAATGTACGAGATCACCTCCCGGGCTCTCTCCCAGAGCGTTGTCACTGTACCTCTTGGAAAAGATCTTTCCCTCGATGCGGACAAGATGCTCAAGAAAGCAAATGAAGTCCAAGCAAGGATAATCTTCCTCGCTTGTCCGAATAATCCGACAGGGAACCGTTTCTCCGATGTCGCTGTGAGAAAAATCTTGAGCAAAGCCGCTGCCGCCGTGGTGATAGATGAGGCGTACTTTGATTTCTCTCGAAAGACCTACCTTCCCGAACTCAGGAAGTTCCCGAACATGATCATCCTCCGGACACTGTCGAAAATAGGTTTTGCCGGTCTTCGCGTGGGAATTTTGGCAGCCTCATCGCTAATTATTGAGGAGATGAACAAGATTAGACTGCCTTACAACATCAACACCCTGTCCCAAGCTGCTGCTGTTGCAGCGCTAAAGCGCAAAGACATCGTGAAACGGCAGATTTCCCTGTTGATTTCAGAACGGGAAAAACTATATAATGCCCTCGTGAAGATGCAGGGTATTACACCCTACCCGTCTGAAACAAATTTCATTCTGTTCAGAACCGCCACTGACGCAACGCATGTCTATACGAAGCTCAAGCAGGCGGGAATCCTCATCAAGAATCTAGACAAGCCCGGCCATCTTGAAAACTGCCTGCGCGTGACTGTGGGAAAGCCAGAGGAGAATCTTGAATTTCTTGATGAGCTGAATAAAATTGTTACTGATTAAGGAGAACAAGTGAAGAGGAAAAATGGTTTAGCTTGCCCCATTTCTCCCTGCTTTCGTTTCTCCTTATATTTTTTGTTGTCTAAAAGGGGGCCGAATGGCTCGCAAAGCGACAATCACGCGTAAGACCAGGGAGACAGACATACGAGTATCGCTGAACCTCGACGGCACGGGCGTATACAACATCAGGACATCGGTGCCGTTCATGGACCACATGTTTTCTCACATTGCCAAGCACGGATTCTTCGATCTCACTATCAAGGCCAAGGGGGACACGATGGTCGACGACCACCACACGGTCGAGGACCTCGGGATCGCATTCGGACAGGCACTCAAAAAAGCGCTCGGAGACAGTAAGGGAATCAGCAGGTACGGAGATGTGACCGTGCCCATGGACGAAACGCTCGCGCAAGTGGTGATCGACCTCTCTGGCAGGCCGTTTTTGTCATACCAGGTGGACTTGCCGAAGAAGTACAGACTCAAGAACTTCGATCCCGGACTTATAGAAGACTTCTTTCAATCCATTGTTAACCATGCCGGAATGAACCTGCACATCCGCCTTCTTTACGGCCGCGACGTCCATCACATGCTCGAAGCGGTCTTCAAGGCATTTGGCCGCGCCTTGGACCAAGCCGCAAGCTTGGACCCGAGGATAAAGGGCGTGCTGTCGACAAAAGGGAAGATTTAGCGGGTGAAAGGACGAAACGGCGGCTGGTCATTGATCGGTTTTTGCTGGTCGGCCTATCCGCTCATTCGACGTCGAACGGTTTTCTAAAATTATGATCGCCATTATCGATTATGGAATGGGTAATCTACGGAGCGTTCAGAAAGGCTTCGAGCGCATGGGCCATGAAGCCATGGTCAGCAGCGACGCGAAGGAGATCCAAAACGCCTCCAAAATCGTGCTCCCCGGCGTGGGTGCATTCCCGGACTGCATGCGGAATTTGGAGCAGTACGGGCTCATCGATGCGGTGCGTAATGGCATCAGATCGGGCAAACCGTTTCTCGGTATCTGCCTAGGCCTCCAACTTCTCTTCACGGAAAGCGAGGAGTTCGGAATTTCAAAAGGGCTGGACATCATCAAGGGCCGTGTCATCCGCTTCAAGGGACCTGCATTTGCGGATCTCAAGATCCCGCATATGGGCTGGAATTCGATATCCATTAAAAGACGGGCCCCGGCTCTCCAGGATGTCCCGGATAACAGCCACGTGTATTTCGTGCACTCCTTTCACGTGGTGCCTGAAGATAAAGGGGTAATCGCTACAACGACACCATACGGAACCGAGTTTGTTTCAAGCATCTGGAAGGACAACATCTTTGCAGTCCAGTTTCATCCTGAGAAGAGTCAGACACTTGGTCTGTCTATCCTGAAACGGTTCGGGGAGTTGAAGTCTTAAAACACTCACAACAACGTAGTCAACAGGGCACAAGGAAAATCTTTACTTCTTAGCCCTGGCATCCTTGCGGCAAACATTGTAAAGGATCATTCATGTTAATCATCCCTGCAATTGATTTAAAAGATGGTAAATGTGTACGCCTTGAGCAAGGACTCTTGGACAGGGCCTTGGTTTACTCCGACGATCCCGCGACAACGGCAAAGCACTGGGAGGCTCAGGGCGCGGAGTTTCTGCACGTCGTTGACTTGGATGGCGCCTTTGCCGGAGTGCCGAAGAACCTCGAAGCTATCAAGGCAATCCGGAATGCCGTAAAGATGCCAATCGAGGTCGGAGGTGGCATCCGGGATATCGCCACAGTCAACACCCTCATACTAATCGGTGTCGATCGCGTCATTCTCGGCACAGCCGCCATCGAAAACCCTGCTTTTGTGCGGGAGGCCTGCCAGAGGTTCCCGGGAAAGATCATTGCAGGCGTCGATGCCAAGGACGGCATGGTCGCAATCAAAGGCTGGGCGGAAGTCACCAATGTAAAAGCCGTTGACCTGGCGAAGCAGATGCAGGATTATGGCGTAATAGCAATTATCTACACAGACATCAAGCGCGACGGCATGCTTTCGGGCCCGAACGTCGAGGCAACCAAGTTGCTTGCAGAATCGCTCCAAATCCCTGTAATCGCCTCAGGCGGCGTGGCAACGATGAAAGACATCCAGGATCTGTTGACTATCAGGTATTCCGGAATAAGTGGAGTAATCACCGGGAAGGCAATATACAGCGGGTCCCTTAATTTGAGGGAAGCCATCTTGTTTGTCAAATTGAATGATAACCGGTGCGCAAGATAGAAGCCATATCGCGGGTCAGATTGCAAGGTTGCATGTTTTGACCAAGGTTCCCGTTCTCTGCACCTTCGAACGATATAATTTCTTTCGGGAGTAATTGGATTTTATGCTGACTAAAAGAATCATCCCCTGCCTTGATGTGAAAGGTGGCCGCGTCGTCAAGGGGGTCAGTTTTGTGAACCTGATCGATGCAGGAGACCCCGTCGAAAACGCCAAATTCTACGATGAACAGGGGGCGGACGAGCTCACCTTCCTCGACATCACCGCATCTCACGAAGAGCGGGGCATTATTCTCGATGTTGTGAGGAGGACTGCAGAGCAGGTTTTCATGCCTCTCACCGTCGGCGGGGGCATTAAAAGCCTTGACGATATCAGGAACTTGCTTCTTGCCGGAGCGGATAAGGTCTCAATCAACACAACCGCGGTCCATGATCCCGAGTTCATCAAGGCAGCATCCATGCGCTTTGGCAGCCAGTGCATCGTTGTCGCTATAGACGCCAAACGCGTCGTGAAACATGACAGGGACTTCAAGCCTCCGCTCAGATGGGCCGATGACCCGAAGTACAGGGTTCTATTTCTAAGTAGCACGGATCTCCACACTCCTCACCCAACGCTCAAATGGGAAGTCTACACTCACGGCGGCAGGAAACCTATGGGCATAGACGCAGTTGCATGGGCACGGAAGATGGAAGAGTACGGGGCCGGCGAGATACTCCTCACAAGCATGAACCAGGACGGTCAGAAAACGGGTTATGATCTGGAGCTAACCCGCGCGGTGGCGGAAGCGGTCTCGATCCCGGTCATCGCCTCGGGCGGTGTCGGGAACCTGGAGCATATTTATGATGGATTCACGCAAGGCAAGGCTGACGCTGCTCTCGCAGCCTCTATCTTTCACTTCCGCGAATTTACTATCAGGCAAGCAAAGGAATATCTTAAAGAACGAGGTGTCCCGGTGAGGTTATAGCGATGCAATTCAGATACCGTCTGTAGAATTAAGTCACTTAACAGAAGAACTTTGCTCGCACCAAAGCATGCATTATGTTATCGCCTGTTTGCTTTCTGAACCTAGCCAGCCGGGGTGGGTCCCAGAGGGATGGTACATGACCAGTTTAAGGCCGATGACCAGCAAGGAGCGCCAAGCTCTTATTGCCAAGGCAAAGAATCCGGTCACCTTGACCAGGGCTTTGCTTATAGCGGCATTTCTGTCAACCATCTGCATTGGTATCATTCTTGTTGTCAGCCGCTTCCTCGGTTTTTTGCGTCCAAATTTCCCCGTCCTCTTTTCAAGCATCATAACCGCTTGTCTTGTTTATAGCATTCACTCTTACAATAAATTGCGTTTCAGGATTTCACTCACCCTTTATGAGAAGGATCTGGCTGACGGCGTTGCCGAGGTGACTCGCTTCCGTGTTACTCGTGCGATCAGGGTTAAAGAATTCGAAGGTGAAGACGGCGGCTATTACCTGCATTTAGAGGACGGACGCACGCTTTTTCTGCGGGGCGGGTATTTGTGCGATCTGGAAGAAGCAGAGAAGTTCCCCTGTTCCGAATTTGATATAGTTCGTGGCCCAAAGTCTGGCTTGATCCTTGATCTTGTTTGCAGTGGTCCTTATCTCCCTTCGCAAAGGACAATCGTCCTTTTCGGACAACCTGAACTGAAAGAGCTTCTCACGGACGGAGACATCGTTGCAATCCCCTGGGAAAAGATCGACAGGTTGCCTGCGTCCGCCAAGATGTGCCCGCCAAAAACTTAATTAACAACCGGCTATCAAGTGCTTATGGTCGATTAGTGAAAACGTTGGCACAAACTTTTGAGACAAAGGGACATTTAATATGGAAGTCATCCATAGGCATTCTTCAGGAACCTCGTGAAATATTTTGGTGTGGATAAAACGGAGCACTTTAGTAAGATGCAAGAAAATGAAACGAGAATGATAGTATTGATTCAGCGATGACGGCAACCTGTGTTTTAAAAACTGCTATAATAAAAATGCAGATGACGATCGTGACAATAAGACTAACGATTCGCTCGCAACATTATAATCCGGGACTCGTTGTTTTATAAAGACATAAGAAATGAAAATATTGCTTGCAACAGATGGCTCCGAATACTCGGAAAGTACGGCTAAATTCCTGACGCGAATAGATTGGTCCCGGGATGACTCTATTACCGTTTTTCATGCCATATACGCGATCCCTTTTCGATATGATGAGCAATTTTATTTCAATACACTCAAAACGATTAAAAAAGATATCGCACCAAAGATTCTTGATTCAGCCTTGACGATTCTAAAACCCGTCCAAGCGATCATCAGCGTCGAAATTGACGAATTTTCACCAAGCCAATGTACTCCGGATCAATGCATCATTAACATCGCCGAATCATCGGGTATGGATCTCATCGCTTTAGGTGCCAGAGGCATAAAAGGAATTGCGTCCGTCTTTCTCGGTAGCGTGACGAGGTCGGTTGCCATTAATTCGCCTAAGCCGGTTCTTATTGTAAAACCAACAGTGAGAGCAAATCCCGATCGGATAAAGATCCTCTTTGCCACGGACGGTTCAAGTTATTCCGTGGCGACGGGTGAATTCCTGTCGTCCATTCCCTTTCCCGACAGCACCGAGGTAACAATATTGAACGTAATATCGTCCGGCTTCTCCGACATCCCTGAACGGTTTGTTTTGGAAATAAATGAACGAATCAAGGATGTTGTCGCCAGCAACAGAGCAATTGAATTTACGCAATCTCAAAATATTATTGAACAGGCCAGAGATGCTTTAAGCAAAAGATTTAAGAATATTGATGTACTGTCAAAAGTAGGAGATCCCTCGACGGAAATATTAAAAACAGAGGAAACCACGGAGGCAGACCTGGTAGCTCTTGGTTGCAGGGGCTTGAGGGGAATTAAAGGAATAATGGGAAGCGTATCAAGAAATATCCTTACCCATTCGAAGTGTTCCGTCTTGATCGGCAAAACGTGCAAAGAGTAACAGAATCGGCCTTGAGAACAGCGGTTCCGCAGGTGTGCACAGCCGCCTGAAATTACAAGTGTAAATAAGAAGAGACGGGATGTTTTTATCCCGCCTCTTCTTCTTCTAGACCTGAATCAGGAGTTATTTCTTCGCTATCTGTTTCTTGATGGCATTCACGACACCGTCGCTGCTCGTATCTCGTATGGTCAGGAGCATCCCCTTCTTTTCATAGTAGCCGATGAGCGGAGCCGTTTTCTCATTGTAGACATCCAGCCGCTTGGATATAGCCTCTACGGTTTCATCGGCACGCTGCACCACGGGACTGCCGCACTTCTTGCACTTGCCGCCGGCTGCCGGCGGATTGCTCTTCACGTTGTAGATCTCCTGACACGATGGATTCGAGCAGGTCCGCCTCGTAGTCAGGCGGTCAAGGATAACGTCGCGCGGGACATCGATGTTCGCCACCAGATCGAGCTTGATGTTGAGTCTCTTGAGAAGAGCATCCAGCGCTTCTGCCTGCGGGATAGTCCGCGGGAACCCATCAAGCAGAAATCCTTTTTTCATATCCGGTTCTTGAAGCCGCTGTTCCATGATGCCCATGATGAGTGAGTCGGGGACAAGGTCGCCCCGGTCCATATATCCTTGGGCCTCTTTGCCTAGCGGCGTGCCTGCTTTGACCGCACCCCGGAGGATATCCCCGGTCGATATCTGCACCGAACCGTCCAGCGCCGTTAACAGCTTCGCTACCGTGCCCTTGCCTGCGCCCGGCGCTCCTAATAATATAATACGCATGTGATCAACCTCCTAAAAAATATTGTAATTGTTTCAAAGGGGCAATTATCATACGAACTGCCGAAAAAATCAAGACAAAAAAGTCCTGCCTATCTTCACATCCGACTCAAACATCTTTGATATCCGAAGGAAAAGCCGGAATCATGACGGCACTGTTATTACCTGAAGATGATCGTACTTGGACGAATGACAATAATGTCATCTGGTGGCATCTTCAACGACAAAAAACCGGGACCTCTAGTATAGAGGTCCCGGTCTGGACTGATAAATAACATGAATTGCTTAGAGATCGTAGTAGAGGAAAAACTCATACGGATGGGGCCGCAGACGGAGAGCATCCACTTCCTTGCTCCGCTTGTAACTGATCCAAGTCTCGATGGCGTCTTTTGTGAACACGTCGCCCTTCATGAGGAAGCTGTGATCAGCCTCCAGATTGTCCAGTGCCTCGTCCAATGAGCCGGGCATGGACGGTACGCTCGCCAGATCTTCGGGCTCCATATCATAGATGTCCTTGTCAAGGGGTTGGCCCGGGTCGATCTTGTTCTCGATACCATCCAAGCCAGCCATAAGCATGGCTGCGAACGCGAGATAGGGGTTGCAGGACGGGTCAGGGAACCTCACCTCGACGCGCTTAGCCTTTGGGCTCGCGCTATACATGGGGATGCGAATGCCTGCCGAGCGGTTGCGGCTTGAGTAGGCCAGGTTTACCGGCGCCTCAAAGCCCGGGGTCAGTCTCTTATATGAGTTCGTCGTCGGATTGGTGAAAGCTGCGATTACCTTGGCATGCTTTAGGACCCCGCCTATGTAGTTCAGGGCAAGCTGGGACATGCCCGCGTAACCGTCGCCCGCAAAGAGCGGTTTGCCGTTCTTCCAGATGGACTGGTGCGTGTGCATGCCCGATCCGTTGTCTCCAAAGAGCGGCTTGGGCATGAAGGTCACGGTCTTGTTATGCCGCTTGGCTACGTTCTTAATGATGTACTTGTAGTACATGAGCTGGTCAGCCATTTTGACCAGTGGGTTGAACCGCATATCGATCTCGGCCTGGCCTGCAGTGGCCACTTCATGGTGCTGCTTCTCAACGTAGATACCGACCTTCTGCATCTCCTCCACCATCTCGGTACGGATGTCCTCCTGACTGTCGATGGGCGGCACCGGGAAATAGCCTTCCTTGTGGCGCGGTTTGTATCCCAGGTTTGGCTTCTCGTCCCTGCCGCTGTTCCAGATGCCTTCCACGCTGTCGAGAAAGTAGTATCCGGAATGGGAGTCCTGATCAAAGCGGATGTCGTCGAAGATGAAGAATTCCGGCTCGGGGCCCATATAGCAGGTATCTCCAATGCCGGATGATTTGAGGTACGCCTCGGCCTTCTGCGCGATGTAGCGCGGGTCGCGGGAATAGCGCTCCTTGGTAATCGGATCTACGATGTTGCAAATGAGCGAGAGCGTCGGATACTTGGTGAAGGGGTCCATAACCGCCGTCTCCGCGTCGGGCACGACGAGCATATCGCTCGTGTGAATCGCCTGCCATCCGCGAATACTCGATCCGTCGAACCCGAGGCCTTCTTCGAAGATGCTCTCAGTAAGTTCGTCGACCGGAACGGAGAAATGCTGCCACAATCCCGGAAAATCCAGAAACTTCATATCTACCATCATTGCCTTGTTCTCTTTTGCCATCTTCAGCACGTCTTTTGGTGTCATTCTATCCTCCTGTTCAGAAAGTCGTATTGAAACTGATCTTTTCTTCTGTTTGTTTGCTGCTCCTGCCTGTCCGGCGATCGCGAGGTCCTTATTTATCAATGATTTCTTGGGTGATTTATCGGTTGTTGCTTTCGCTGCTTTTTCACTGCTACTGCTCTTTTTCCCCGCTTTTTTCATTCCCCTCTTCATATCGCCGATTCTCCCCTCTCGCCAGTGCGGATCCTGATCACCTCTTCTATGGGCGTTACAAAAATCTTCCCATCCCCGATTCGCCCTGTCTTCGCCGTGGTCTCGATGGTCTCGATAATCTTGGCCACCAGGTTATCGGCAGCGATTATCTCAATCTTCACTTTTGGGAGGAAATCCACCACATACTCCGCTCCCCGGTAAAGCTCGGTATGGCCCTTCTGCCTGCCGAACCCTTTCACCTCGGTCACGGTAATGCCCTGGACACCTATCGCATTAAGGGCATCCTTTACCTCATCGAGCTTAAAAGGCTTGATAACCGCCTCTATCTTCTTCATGCAGTAACCTCCTGTCTATTAAATTAGCAATTTCAATGCTAAAATGAAAATATAGTAATTTCAGAAGGTTAGTAATTGTTAAATGGCTGGTTTCTGCCTGATATTTAATCAGAAGCCTAAAAAATAGGCATGTTAGCTGCGGACTCTTTCGTTTTTCCTGGTCTTTTCTTCGCGCTCGATCCTCTCGCCCTCTTCAAAAAATTTTGCGGATATCTCTTTTTCAATATCATCTTTTAGCTGCTTGATAGAAATAAATGACCCCTGTTTAAGCTCTTTGAGTTTAGCAGAAGTATCCCGATAGCCTGGATTCGTGTCATGGACCATCTGGAATTGAGCAAGCGCATTTTCTGTGTTCCCCTCTCCCTGGTACGCGAGTCCAAGGTCATATTGCATTTCTATACGCTCCTTAAGGCTTCCACCCGTACTTTCTGAATAATTTAGTGCATTTTGTATCTCGGCAATGGCGTTATGATAATCACCTTTTTCCATATAACACAGCCCGAGCATGTACCGGCTCTGGACAAACTTCGGCTCCCCTTCGGGTGTCAGGAGAAACTCTCCGACGGCATCATCCAAGAGCCCCATCTCTTTATACGCCACACCGAGATTGTAGTGGGTATCCGCGTCCTCTTTGACCGCTTGCTGGTCCACGCCTTTCTTGAACTCCTCGAAGATATCATCCAGGCTCTTTTCTTCCTCGGCAGATGTGGCGGGCTGCGCTGAAATCGAAATACTGCTAAGCTCATCCCTGAGCTCAGATGCAAGGTCAAAAAAATCATCTGGTTTTTCCTGTTGCGCCGGTGAGATATCAGCCGGACTTTCTTGCCGGAGTTCCTGTCCCAAGTCAAAAAAACTCTCTTCCCCGACCTGCCCTCCCGGTTCTTCCTGCTCCCAGCCATCATACTGTTCGTCTTTGTGTATATCTCGATCGCCGGAATTTTCCTTCATCTCCGCGGAAGGAACGGGTGTGGTTGACTGATCACTGGGGGGAGAAGGTTCAGGTTTCTGCACCTGTCTGAGCTTCTGAATCTCAGACATTAACGATCGGACAGCTTCCTCGTCCGAAGCAGTCAAGGCCATCTCTCCCTCGGTAGCGTCGCCCGATGCCATCCCCTCCAGCCCCTCAACTGCTTCAGCGAGCTTGGAAAATTCCTGTACCTCGTCCTCTTCGCGAGATATCTCGGAAAGCCTTTCGATGGCCCGTTTGTCACCGGGGGTCTGTTCAATGATCTTCGCGTAGTATTTCTTTGCCTCATCGAACAACCCTTGCTGATAATAGAATTCCGCTTCGGCCCAGATCTCGCTGATATCGGTTTCAACTGTAGCCGACTCCCTGGCAGGCAATTTCTGCTCTGGTTCAGCTAGCGGCTCTGGTTGCTTCAGCAGAGGCTCCGACAACGTAGCTTCATGAACTGTCAACGGCGGCTCTTCTGCAGGCACCTGGGAGACGGGGGCGGCTTTTTCGACCTCATCATGCTCTTCAGGGCCATGCTGTAAAGATTGAGATTCCTCCAAAACAGTATCTTCAGCGAGAGGTGCCGTCGATAACTGCCCATCCTCGGGCTCGAAGGTGTTCATCTCAAGATCGCCTAATGAAATCTCGCCGGGAGACGGATGAACTTCCGGAGGCGTGGTCTCCTCTGCAGCATGCCCTCCCTCAGAAGCGAATGCATCGATTGACGGTTCTGGTATTCCTATAGACTCTGCAGCAGCCGAAGGCGGCTCCTCCGAAACGGCCGGAGCCACTCCCAGCCTTTCAGCGATCGCCCTGTTTCCCGGGTCCATTTCAAGAGCAGCCTGCAACAGTGGCTCAACCTGGTCCTGCGAGCCTTTCTTCACATAAATATCTGCCAGGGCTAGAACATGCTCAGCGGCCTTCTGCACATCCCCCTGATCCCGGTACAAATCCCTCAGCCTGATGCGGATTTGCGGACTTTCGGGGAACCTTCCGGCCAGCCCTTCAAGTTGCTCTACGGCCTTGGCAGCAAGACCGTACTTAACGAGCACTTCCACTTCCATGAGCGCTTCTGCAATGGCAGGGTCTTCATCGGTAATTGGCGATGCCGCAGGCGCAGCCGTTGGCATAAGGGGCACAGCTGCCTCTGGTTGCGTACTTGTAGAATTAGCGGTCACAGCTGCGGCTTCAGCCGGCGACGCTTGCAGGCTTTCGAGCCGCTGCCGTGCCTCTTTCATATCAGGTGAAATCACTAGCGCCCGTTCGAGTACGTCCCGTGCCCTGTCCCCTGCTCCGTCCTCTATCAGGATCTCCGCGGCCATCAAAAGTTCCTTTGCCGCATCGCCCCTTCTGGCCGTGCTAATATAATAGTCGCTCAGACTGCAATGCCCGTCAGCGCTCCGCGGGACCTCGGAGACGAAGCCCTTGAGAAAGGCCTCGGCCGCATCGAATTCCTTGTTCTCTGTCATCACGTTCGCTATGGCCACACCCTCGGTGAGAGCCCTATCATATTCTTTTTGCGAGAGATAGTGGTGGTAGAGTTTTTTGCGAATGTCTATCCTGCCGGCCTCCTGGGATAGCTGTTTCTTATACACGTCCTCTTCTTCGGCATTACGGCCAGCCTTTGCCAGAACATCGAGGTAGGTATCGACAAGCTCCTGATTGAACGGGTCATCCTCAAAGGCCGGTTTGAGGGCCTTGCACGCCTCTGCGAACTTCCCTTCCTTAAAATAGACGATGCCCGCCTTGTGGTACACTTTTTTGTTGTTCGGATCCAGGGCGAGGACTTTCTCGAAGACCTGCCGGGCGTCATTGAAAGCATCTTTGGATATATGTACGTCTGCGGCCTGCAGGTAGGTTTCGATCGCCTCCGTTTTCATCCCTTCCTTCGCGTACATGTCCCCGAGTTTGAGCCTGAAGGTAACGTTGGAGGGGTTCAGGTCCGCCATCTTCTGGTAGATGCCCAGGGCATTGATGGTGTCTTTATTTCTCGTGTAGTGGTCGGCGACGAGCTTGTAGGATTCGAGTGCGTTCCCCGTGAGTCCCTTCTCCACATTCAGGTCTCCGAGGGCGAGATGTACTTCAATCTTCTTTGGGTTTATATTGAGGACTTTTTTGTAGAGCGCGATGGCCTTCGAGGTGAATCCGTCGGATGCCAGTATGTCTGCGGCCTTCACGTACGCATCGACAGCATCGGTTTTCGCATCTTTCTTAAGACACAGGTCGCCGATTGTATTGAAGGCATTGGCATCGTTCGGAAATTCCTTGACCAGCTTTTTCCACTCGGCGATTGCCTTGTCGATTTGGCCTTTAACGGCAAATTTCTGGGCTTCTTTAATAACGGTATTTTTATCAATAGCCATTTTTTTTAAAATACCATAAATTCAACCAAAGTGTCAACACCATCTGCTGCATCTTATGCCTTGATTTTGCAAATAAATCATGTTAAATATAACATCCATGGCTATACGTGAGATACGAAAATATCCAGACCCTGTGCTCCGGAAGCAAACCGACCCTGTCAGAACCATCGACGGCACGATACAACGGCTTATCGATGACTTGGTCGAGACCATGCATGACGCTCCCGGCGTCGGTCTTGCTGCTAACCAGGTTGGCGTACCGCTTCAGGTCGCGGTAATCGACTTGAGCACGCGGGAGGACCCGGCGCGGCGCCACCCACTACTCGTCATCATCAATCCAGAGATCCTGTCTATGGAGGGTGCCGTCATTGAGGAGGAGGGCTGCCTCAGTATCCCTGAGTATACGGAGACGGTAAAGCGAGCACAAAAGGTGAAAGTACGTGCGCTTGACCGCGACGGGAAATCCTTCGAGGTCGAGGCGGAAGGACTCATGGCAAAAGCCCTGCAACATGAAATCGACCATCTCAACGGCCTGCTGTTCGTAGACAGGCTGAGCGTGCTCAAGAAAAACATCTTTAAGCGAAGGCATCGAAAGGCCGTGGCAGAAAAACAGTAGGATAACAGTCCAAGTTTCAAGCCCAAAATCTCAAATAATATCTATAACAAAATTGTCGAGCCGTCATGAGGATTTCTTGTCATCGGGCGATGGACATTCATTAGAACAGGTAATTTAGATCTGGAATTTCAACCATGAGACTGGTATTCATGGGCACACCGCACTTTTCGGTGCCGCCGCTTCGGGCTCTGGCAAAAGCGGGCCACGACATCGCCGGGGTGGTAACAAGGATCGATAAACCAGCGGGACGGGGCCGTACCCTGTCCCCGCCGGCGGTCAAGATAGCCGCGCTCGAACTGGGGCTGGAAGTGTACCAGCCGAAACGCGTGCGGGATCCTGAGGCCATCGAGGGCATTCTCCGACTAGCCCCTGAAGTCATCGTCGTGGCAGCGTACGGGCAGATACTCCCGAAGGAGATCCTCATGTTTCCGAGGTACGGCTGCATCAATATACACGCATCGCTCCTGCCGCTCTACCGCGGAGCCGCGCCCATCAACTGGGCGATCATCAGGGGCGAGACGCGGACCGGCAATACCATCATGCAGATGGACGAAGGGCTGGATACGGGAGCGATCCTCTTGCAGGAGGCCATTCCCGTCGATCCGAAAGACACGGCAGGAACACTGACGGAGAAGCTTTCGGTACTCGGCGCGAAGCTTATCACGGAAGCCCTCCCGCTCATCGAGGCGGAAAAGCTGGCGCCAGTGCAGCAGGACGATTCGAAAGCGACGCTGGCGCCTTTGCTGAAGAAAGAAGACGGACTCATCAATTGGGCGCTTTCGGCATCGGAGATTCACAACCGCGTGAGGGGTTTGACTCCTTGGCCGGGGGCGTACACGTTCGTTCGAGGAACCATGGTCAAAATCCTCGAGACTGAGGTACTTCGCGGAAGCGGAGATCCGGGCAGAATTTATCGGGGCACGCAGGGCGCTTTGGACGTAGGTACTGGAAGTGGAAGGCTGCACGTCGTCCGGGTTCAGCCGGCAGGCAAAAAACCTATGGATGCTGCCGACTTCCTGCGGGGGCACCGGGGGATTGCAGAGATAAATTTTTCGAGCGAACAGCGGATACACGGAACTACGGGCTAACCACGGAGAGGTTCTTTGCGTTTTGCCCCACTCCTGCGCAGAATGTCGATACGGGCATCGCAACCATTACCTTATTCATTATGTCTGAACCCAGGAAGAGAATCTTCATAGGCCTCATCGTCTTTACCGTATTTTTAATCACCGCGGTCACAGTGGGTCTTTACCTGATCCCCTACATCGGTCTCAGAAACATTCACCCCCTGGCGCCTAGGATCGTCTGTGTAACTATGGGTACGGTAATCGGCGCGCTCATCCTAGGCGTCGCTCTCTTGATCCTTACGCTCATCAGGGGGAGAGAACTCTTTCTTGCAGCAAAGCTCAGGTGGATCGTTATCGAAGTGCTCTTCCCGATCATGATCGTGGTGGGCAAGCTCCTCGGTATATCCAAGGAAAAAATTCAGCAGTCTTTCGTCGAGGTCAACAACCTCCTCGTCCGAGCCAAGTGCAGCGATATAAAGCCGAAACGGATCCTCCTGCTGATGCCGCACTGCTTGCAGTTCAACGACTGCGCTATCAAGATCACGAGCGATGCCTACAAATGCCAGGCTTGCGGTAAATGCGATATCAAGGACCTTGTCGTACTTGCGAAGAAACATGACGTGCACCTCTCCGTTGCAACAGGCGGCACACTCGCACGGAGGCGTGTAGCGGAGTCCAAACCCCAAGCCATCATCGCCGTGGCCTGCGAGCGGGACCTGACGAGCGGCATTCAAGACGCTTATCCTTTGCCGGTCATCGGCATCCTGAACGATCGCCCTTTCGGTCCATGTTTCAATACGAGCGTGGATATTACAAAGGTCGCAGAAGCGCTCGAATTTCTAGCAAGCGGCCGCTGTGAACTCCGTGTCGCACAAACATAACCCCCGCGAAAATGCTCTCATGATTCTCCGCCGCGTTGAGGAGGGAGCCTTTGCCGATATGTTCTTGGAACAGGCACGGCAGGACTTCGATGCTCTCGACTGCGCCTTTATTCTCGAACTGGTATACGGAACGCTCAGAAACAGGGCCCTTCTTGACTGGATCCTCAATCGGTTTTCTGCACAACCTGTTGAGAAGACGGACCGGTGGACGAGAAATATCCTTCGACTCGGTGCCTACCAGATGCTTTTCCTGAACAGGGTTCCGGTAAGCGCGGCCGTAAACACATCGGTTGAGCTGGCGAAGCAGCACGGGAGGAAGCACGGATATGTAAATGCCCTGCTCAGGAACCTGGACAGAAAAAGGAGTGCTGTCACTTATCCCGGGCCGGACGACAAACCGTTGCAGCTTTCCATACTGTATTCACACCCCGAGTGGCTGGTCCGGCGCTGGACAGAACGGTTCGGCGCTGAAACAACTGAGGCGTTCTTACTGGCAAATAACCGGCCAGCGCCGCTCGTTATCAGAACGAATACGCTCCGGACCACGAGGAATGTCCTCAAAGCAACCCTCAGTTCTGAAGGCGTGACAGCCGTTGAGACGAGCCACTCCCCGGTCGGGCTCGAAATTGTCGCCGGATATGGCTTACAGGAGCTCTCTTCGTACCAAAAGGGTTGGTTCATGATACAGGATCAGGCGGCCCAGCTCATCAGTTTGATGCTCGCACCGCGCCCCGGGGAAACAGTGCTCGATGCATGCGCCGCGCCCGGAGGCAAGGCAGCGCACCTCTCCGAGATCATGCAGAACCGAGGAATGATCGTTGCTCTCGACTCCGACGCAGGACGAATTGAAAAAATTCAGGAGAACATCCGGAGACTTGGGATAACGATCATAAAGACAGTACAAGGAGACGCTGCGAGATACTCTGAGGAGAAGTTTGACAAAATCCTGATTGACGCGCCCTGTTCGGGCCTCGGTGTGCTTCGGAGGCATCCTGACGGGAGATGGAACAAGAGCATGCGGAAAATCAGCGATCGCGGGATCTTGCAAACGCAGATACTCAAAAACTGCGTCAGACTTCTGAAACCCGGCGGTGCACTCGTCTATGCCACCTGCACCACTGAACCGGAGGAAAACGAAGAGGTGATCGCCGATTTCCTTCATAGGAGCGGCAACGAGTTCATGATTGACGACCCTCGGCCGTATCTGCCGCCGGAAGCTGCACATCTCGTTGGTAATGACGGATTTTTCCGCACCTTCCCTCGTGAGACTGAGATGGATGGTTTTTTCGGTGTGCGAATGATAAAGAAGTCCTAAAAATAGGCCGGATATGGGAGTAGCGGCAAAAGGTGCGTAAGAGCCAGCATGAATAATTGCTACTCATCCTGTAATGAGAGTTTTTATGACCATTGCTGTCGAAAGGGGAAAGGTCTTGCTTTAAAATATTCGCGTTCACGAGGGGCAAAAATCTTGATTCTTGTATTAATTCTGAGTACAATGGGTGATTAACTCATGAAGCGGTTCCTGAGAGGTCTCAGCATATTCCTTGCGCTCATCGGAGTAGGGATCGTAAGCGCGTTGGCAGTCGTTGCGCTGCTTCTCCGCCAGGAAGAGGTGCGCGTCCCCGATCTTACTGGCCAAGATATCGTGACCGTGATCGAAACACTGACCCCGCAAGGGCTACAGCTCAAGGTGGAGCGTCGTGAGTTTCATCCAACTGTGCCCAGGAACGCCGTTATCTCCCAGATTCCAGCACCCGGTAGCGGGATCAAAAAAGGGCGCCAGGTGCACGTGGTCGTGAGCCAGGGGCCGAGTGAAATGCAGGTACCGATGCTTGTTGGTGAACACTACCGCAAGGCGGAGATCATGACCCGGCAGGCAGGTTTTTTCCCCGGAGATCTGTCGCGTGTATCGTCTGAAAACGTGGAGCGGGACATCGTGATTTCTCAGGCCCCTCTAGGAGGGAGTCCGGTCGAAAAAGGCGCAAAAATCAGCATGCTTGTCAGCTCGGGCAGGAAGGTTCCGTTGCTCGTTACGCCGAAACTGATCGGAAAGAAGGCCGAAGAGGCCCTCAAAATCGTTGACAGAGCAGGATTGCAGCACAGGATCGTGTACAGGGCATCGGGAAGCAAGTTCTCGGCAGCAGAGAGCGTCGTGGTTGGCCAGAAGCCAGACGCCGGTTCTCCTGTCCCTTCAGACGGGACTGTGGATATCATTATGAGCAAGTAAGATAAATTTCTCTAACGAAACGCCAGGTTACAAATGAATTACAAGCCCAAGCTCCACATGTATATGGTTCGGCAATTTGAATTTGGATATCTTCTGTGTTTGTGATACCTGTGATTCGGGATATTCAAATTTCCAAGTAGGGGAATTATGTCACGAAAGATCAAGGTTGCGCCGTCAATTCTCTCAGCTGATTTTTCCCGTCTCGGTGACGAGATCAGGGCCGTCGAGGCCGCCGGCGCCGATATAATCCACATCGACGTGATGGACGGCCACTTCGTGCCGAATATCACCATCGGTCCAATGATCGTCCAGTCGGTTCGCAAGGTGTCGAAGCTGCCCCTCGATGTGCACCTCATGATAACAAACCCGGAGCTGTACATCGCGGATTTCGCAAAGGCGGGCGCGGATTATATCACGGTACACGTCGAAACTGTTCTCCACTTGAACAGGCTGGTCCAGTCGATCAAGGAACACAGAGGCGTCAAGGCAGCGGTCTCGCTCAATCCGGCGACGCCGCTTTCGAGCCTGGACTATATACTCACCGAAGTGGATATGGTGCTCATCATGTCCGTGAACCCCGGCTTCGGTGGTCAAGCGTTCATTCCCTTGATGCTGGATAAGATCCGTACCCTGCGGAAACGGATCGACGAACTCGAGCTCAAGACCGAGATTGAAATAGATGGCGGGGTGAACCCCAGCAACGCAGCCGGGATCATCAAGGCCGGTGCCGACATTCTCGTCGCAGGCTCGGCAGTGTTCGGTACGAAGGATTATGCTGCGGCGATCAGGGGCATACGAGGAGATTGAATTCTAAAGCTAAAATCTGAAATTCGAAATAAATGATAAAGACCGCATGCTCAAAATCGTGGGGCATACCTTGAAATTCATTTTTATCCAGGATTTCAATATCAGGAATCAGGATTTATATTAGTAAGGAGGGTCCATTGTCCATAAAAAAACAAACATCCAAAATATCTTTCGATCTGAAGGATGTAAAAGAACCCGTCCTTTATCGAGACTTGTTTCCCTATTCAAGCGTACCCAGGGTCGTACTTGAGGACCGGCTCATCCAGACCAACATTCCGAAAGAGATCTGGATCACGGATACGACGTTTCGCGACGGCCAGCAGTCGCGTCCTCCCTATACCCCCAACCAGATAACCGACATCTTCGACTTCATGCACCGTATGAGCGGCCCTAACGGTGTAATCCGGCAAACCGAGTTTTTTCTGTACTCTGAAAAGGACCGCGAGGCTGTTCAGCTCTGCATGGAGCGCGGATACCGGTATCCTGAGATAACCGGCTGGATCCGGGCGAACAAGAATGATTTCAAGCTCGTAAAAGAGATGGGGCTCAAAGAGACCGGCATCCTCACCTCCTGCTCTGATTATCATCTCTTCCTGAAACTCAACATGACGCGCCAGGAAGCGCTCAAACAGTACCTCGATATCGTTGCCGCATCGCTCGAACAGGGCATCACGCCTCGCTGCCACCTCGAGGACATCACGCGGGCCGACTTCTACGGCTTCGTCATCCCTTTTGTGCAGGAGCTCATGACGCTCTCGGAAACATCCAAGATTCCCATCAAGGTCAGGGCCTGCGATACCATGGGCTACGGCTTCCCCTTTCCGGGCACGGCGCTGCCGCGCGGGGTACCTGAAATCTTCTATGCCCTGATCCATGACGGCGGAGTGCCGTCGGAACAGCTAGAATGGCACGGGCACAATGATTTTCACAAGGGGCTTATCAACGGTGTTGCCGCGTGGATGTATGGCTGCGCATCTGTGAACGGCGCCCTCCTGGGGTTCGGCGAGCGCACGGGCAACACGCCCGTGGAAGCCATGCTCATCGACTACATCAGCCTCACTGGGAACGACGCAGGCATAGACACGACGGCGATAACCGAGATGGCTGAGTACTTCCGCAGGGAGATGGGCTTTTCTATTCCTACCAATTATCCCTTCGTAGGATCGGAGTTCAACTCTACGAGCGCTGGAATCCACGCCGACGGCATGATGAAGAACGAAGAGATCTACAATATCTTCGATACAACAAAGATCCTCAAGCGCCCCATGGGCGTCATAATTACCGACAAGTCGGGCATTGCCGGCATAGCGCACTGGGTGAACAGCCACCTCGGGCTCGACGCGGACAAGAAGATCGACAAGCGCCATCCGGGTCTCGCCAAGATGCACAAGTGGGTGCTTGAACAGTATGAGCAGGGCAGAACCACGAGCATCTCTCACGATGAGCTTCTGGAAAAAGCGAAAAAGTACCTGCCAGAGTATTTCGTATCGGATCTGGACAAGCTGAAGAAAAAGGCTCAGGAGATCGCCCTGCATCTGGTCGAGGAGATGGTGGAGCGGAAGGAAATCCGCTCCATGGACCACGCTCATCAGGAATCGGTCATGCAGAAGCTACTCGAGGAGAACCCCTCAATCCAATTCGCCTACGTGGTGAACGGCGAGGGGAAGAAGACGACGAGGAACATCACCCAGATCCAGTATAAGGCCCAATTTGAGCATGCAGGGCTCGGCGACAATTTTTCGGACCGCCCCTGGTTTATCTATCCCATGAAGGATGGCAAGAGCTTCGTTTCAGACTTTTATACGTCGAAGATCACGGGTGCGCTTTGCATCACCGTATCGGCACCAATAGGCTCCGCGGACGGCCGCATTATAGGGGTGTTCGGCGTGGACATCAGGTTCGAGGATCTCGTTAGAGCCGAGTAGAATGAATCAGGGGACCAGCAGGCCGTTCGCGTTTGTTTCCCGAATACTTTCTTCGCTGAATCGTGGTGATCCGGAGGGAGAAAGCGTCGCTATACCGCCCCGGCAAGAAGAGCAAAAATGAATCCCCTGCCGTTCGCGCGACCCGTTTGAGCTCAGGACGATAGGCGCTGCCGTGATCTCGAGGTCCAGCAGCCGCTTGAAAGTGCCAGGAAATCGTCGAACAGTTTTCGTCATCTGACCGCCGCAGCTGACGAAGGCACCATCCTGAACGTCCCTGTCCTATCGGCGAATCCCCACAGATAATCATCTAATCATCGTCATCGCTTGCGTCAGTCCCATCGCCGCGATTTCCTCATGAAGTAGACGGCCCCCAGCAGCAAGATTCCAGCGGCATAGGCGCACCACAATGCGTCTGTGTCAAACCGGTTAAGGCGGAAGACGACGGCAGCCGCAGCCGCGCCCGCGGCGAAGATCGCGAGGATGAAACCGCGTCCTATGTTGTGAATGTGCTGGAGCACGCGCACGATATCCTGCGACGCGATCTCGACGCGCAGCTCGCCCCGACCGGTGGTGACCAGGAGGTCTTCCAGGAGCCTCGGCAGCCGAACCAGGGACCGGGCCACGCCACCCGCCTGCTTCAGGAGCCGCGCCGGACGCGACTCCTCGGCGCGGATGAACGCCCGAGCGAAGGGGGTAGCGATCTCGATGATGTTGGTCTCAGGATCAAGCCGCGAGCCGAGTCCGTTCAGCATGCCGACGACCCTCCCAAAGAGGATGAAGTCGTTCGGGATCTGGATGGACGGACTTAGCTGGAGCGCCTCCATGATGTCGCTGCCGATCTCGTCGATGTCCATAGCCTTGAACTGCGAAGGCGAGATGTCCCGGTACTTCTGAAGGATCCGATCCACGAACTGCACCAGTGGTTGAATGTCCTTCGTGAGCGGTATGAAGCCCATGTCCACAAGCGCGCGGACCAGGCCTAGCGC
Organism: Nitrospirota bacterium; assembly: GCA_035623825.1. GTDB lineage: Bacteria > Nitrospirota > UBA9217 > UBA9217 > UBA9217 > DASPSR01. The sequence continues at coordinate 5,291 of DASPSR010000007.1, read as the reverse complement.
ATCGTGATCGACGATCGCGGTGAAGGCGCGCCGGAGTCCCTCTCTTTTCGGAAGTGAGATGCGGTCAACCATGCCGAAGTCAACGAGAATGACCTCGGGGCCCGGCCGCACGAATATGTTCCCGGGGTGAGGATCGCCGTGGAACAGGCCGTCGGCAAAGAACATCTGAGCGTACGCCTCTGCGAGTACGCGTGCAACCTCTTTCCGGTCGATGCCCTGACGGTCAATCAGTTCGAAGTCGGTGATTTTGGTACCGGCGAGATATTCAAGGGTTAGAACCTTGGACGTCGTGAACGGCCAATAGACCAAGGGGATCTTGATCTTCGGGTTTTTCTCAAAGTTTCGGGCGAACGTTTCGGCATTCTTTCCTTCCTGTATATAATCCAACTCCTCAAAGACGATCCTTGAGAACTCGGAATAGATGACATCGAGGTTGATTTGCCGGTAGAGGAGCCGCAGAATCCTGATTACGAACTTGAGCGTCTTCATGTCCGCCGCTATCACCTCGTCAATGCCCGGATACTGGACTTTGACCACTATGCAATCTCCATCGCGGAGGCACGCTCGGTGTACCTGGCCGAGAGAGGCTGAGGCAATTGGCACTTCATCGAAGGAGGAGAATACCTCGTCCATGGGACCGAGTTCCTCCGTAATGCGCCTCATGATGTCGGAAAAGGGGGCAGGTGGCACTTGGTCCTGAAGCTTGGAAAGCTCGTCTGTGTATTCTTCGGGTAGAATGTCAACACGGGATGACATGAACTGGCCAATCTTGATCAGCACTCCGCGCATCTTGATCATATGCTCGCGGAGCATGGTCGCGTTCTTTGCATGGAGCCATTTGAGCCGTTCCTGCCGGACCTTTGGAGAGGCAAAGGCATTGCGGAGCCCCAAGAGCTTATAGCTCAGAAGCACCGTAAAGAAAAGCCTGACCCCTTGGAAGAACCGGCCCCGATAACGGAAAAGGCGCATGTTTGGATTATACCAGATTAGGAAGAATAAGGGTATACCGTTCAATGATGAAGTCAACAACTACGCGGTTCGGCATCTTGTAGACCGCTGCGGTGCCAAGATTTTGCCTCCGACTGGTCTGCATCAGGAAAATATACCGATTACCGCACCGGTCATGCACGTAGCAAGCGTCCCCGCTACAAGAGCCCTTATGCCGAGTCCAACGATCTCGTCCCGCCGTTCCGGCGCCAGGCTGCCAAGCCCGCCGATGAGGATTCCAAGGCTGCCGAAATTGGCAAAGCTTGACAGGGCATAGGTCATAATCAGCCGGCTCCGCGAATCGAGTGCATCCACCGGGAGCTTGGCCATGTCCAGAAAGGCGAGAAGCTCGTTCAGTATGGTCTTCGTGCCCATAAGGGACCCCGCCGTTTGCGCTTCCGCCCAAGGAATGCCAAAGAGCCAGACCACGGGCGCCATGAGGAAGCCGAGAAGCCTCTGGAGCGTGAGCGGCGCCCCGGCTACGTCTGGCAGCAGGCCGATGAGGCGATTTGCGAGATGCACAAGCGCGACCATTACCACGAGCATCGCAATGATGTTAAGGAGCAGATGGAGGCCGTCAAAGGTTCCCTTAACCACGGCATCCATCGAACTCTTGGCCGTTTGTTGCGGAATGAGCACCCCTGCCGTTTCATTACCCGTCTCGGGGATCATGATCCGCGCAATAGTAACAGCTGCTGCTACATGGATGAATGACGCGACGAGTATATGGCCCAGGGGATCGGGTATCACTCCCTTCAGGATCGTGGCATAGAGAATCATTACCGTTCCGGCGATGCATGCCATCCCAACAGTCATGAGCGAGAAAATCTCGCTCCGCGTCATGACCCTAAGATAGGGCTTGATGACGAGGGGCGCCTCCACCATGCCGAGGAATATCGTTGTGGATGCGCCAAGTCCGAGTGCGCCACCGATGTTCATGGTCTTTTGGAGCAGGAAGGAGAAGCCCTTTACGATGTAGGGTAGAATTCGCCAGTAAAAAAGAAGGCCGGAGAGCGCTCCAATCACGAGGACCAGCGGAAGGGCCTGGAACGCCAGTATAAAGTTCGCTCCGGGATCCTGGAGCAGGAAGGGCGGAGTACCACCGCCGATGTAGCCAAACACGAACGATGTTCCAGCTTTCGTTGCGTCCTCAAGGGCCAGGACTATGTTATTCAACAGCAGGAAGAATTTCTTAAAGAACGGGATATAGAGAAGAATGCCCGCAATGCTTAGCTGGACTATGACACCTGAGAGTGCTGTTTTGACCCTGACCTCCTTTCTGTTCTCGCTGAAAAGCCAAGCTATGGCCAGGAACATGATTAGTCCGAGCAGACCCTGAACATGCATGATAGCCCTCCTGATCTGTGCAAGACGGAACTAAAAAGTCTTGATCTGAATAGGTGCAAAGCACAAGAGGCTTTCGTGGGAAGCATAGCGGAAGAACATAGGTCATCTTTTCTTCCCCCGCGTCTTGCGGCAAAATTGTTTTTGGAGAAAATGCGGGAAAGAACAATCGTTTTGCATGTAATATTCTGAGCGGACTGTGATCGAGCGATTGCTACGATTTTACCACCCGCACGAGGGTGTTGCTTTCATTCAAGCCGTCGATGATCGCGCCGAGTCCCGCCATGTTCGTTATGTAGTCGATGGCGTCTCTTGAAATATCTTCTCCCGGAACGAGGAGGGGGATGCCCGGCGGATATACGGTCACTATCTCTGCGGCCACTCTGCCTGTCGCTTGGTCTATGCTCACGAGCTCGGTATCCGAGTAAAAGGCCTCACGCGGGGTCATGACAAAACGGTTCGTGAGTGACGGCGGACGGACCTTGTCCAAGGGCAGGAGCGTCCCTTGGAGCCCCGTCTCTGCCGAGATCTGCCTGAGCGCTTCGACAAGTCGGTTCAGGTCGTCTTGACGGTCCCCGATCGAGACAATCACAAGCACGTGGAAGGGGTCAGCCATCTCGACCTGGATCCCGAACCGTGTGTTCAACATCTGGGACACATGATATCCGGAAAGCCCCAGATCCGAGACCGTAATCGTGAGCTTCGTCACGTCCATATCCGCCATACCAGCATGTTGCGCCCGCTCCTTGCTGAAACAGGAAATGCCGGCGATTTTATTGATCTCGGTACGTGCTTCTTCGGCAAGCTTGATGGTGCGGTTCAGCAGCTTTTTCCCTTCGGTAGCCATCTGCATGCGCGCCAAGTCGAGGGAGGCCATGAGGATGTAGGACGGGCTGGTAGTCTGGAGGAGCTTGAGGGTATTCGTGACGTCGTCGATATTGATTCTCCCAGCCTTGGCGTGGAGCATGGACGCTTGGGTCATGCCGCCCACGATCTTGTGGGTGGACTGGACGCAGAGGTCAGCCCCTGCTTCAAGGGCACACTTGGGAAGCTTAGGATTGAACTTCAGGTGCGGTCCATGGGCCTCGTCAACAAGGACAATGAGCCCCTTCTCATGGGCATAGGGGATGATCTTCTCGATGTGGGCGCAGAGACCGTAATAGTTCGGACTGGTGATTAACAGCGCCCGGCTGCCAGGGTTTTCGTCGATTGCCTGTTTGACCGTCTCAAAGGTCACATTAAGGGTGAGCTTGAGGTCGCGATCAAAGGTCGGCTGAAAGAAGACGGGTTGCGCCCCGCTCACGATCATGCCAGTCAGCGCCGACCTGTGGCAGTTACGCGCGATCAAGACCTTGTCGCCGGGCCCTGTCATAGACGCCACCATGGCATGGTTTCCCACCGTCGTGCCGTTCACAAGAAAGTAGGAACGATCAGCACCGCTCGCCTTTGCAGCGAGTTCCTGGGCTTCCTTGATGACACCTGTGGGGTTCTGGAGTGAGTCTACCTCGTCGAGCGTGGTGAGGTCGATGGAAAAGATACGCGGTCCGACGAACTTGCGGAACCGGGTGGATATGCCTTTGCCGCTCTTATGTCCGGGAGTATGGAAGGAAACCTTGCGGCTTTCCGCAAGATTGACCATTGCATCGAACAGAGGGGTTCGAAACTGCTCATCCTCTAATCGGTTAGGATTCATTGCCTTCTAGTGGTAGGTGAAGAGGGGAGCATTGTCCTCAATAATTTTTGTCTCTTCCGCCATGGCCTTGCGAATGTGCTTGGGCAGGAGGTACATGCCCTGGTTTGTGATGCCATCGTAGTATCGGTTTTCGCCCTTAATCCTCTTGGTGATCATATCGTCCACCTGTTGAGTGCTGAACTTCCTTGGGTCGTTCTTTTTCGAGGCAAGGGTAAAGCCCCATGGCAGCCCGAAAGAGGGTATGGAAACGGCATAGGGGGCGACGACAGGAAACACAGCGGTCAGAGTCTTGTTCACGGCCGTAAAGTTCAAAAGCTGGTGCAGCGCCGTGGTCCCCGCCTGGAGGGAGATGACCCCTTCGGGGCTCAGACGCTCTTTCACGATCTCATAAAACTCGCGCGTGAACAGAAGGTAGGCCGGTCCCTCTTCCACAGGCTCGGAGATATCGATGATGATGACATCATAGGAATCCTGAGTCTCCTCGAGATACTTTCGGGCATCCATGAAACGGAGGTCGGTCCGAGGGTCGTCGAAAGCTCCCCGGTGCCATTCAGGCAAGAGTTCCTTTGATTTTTCAACGACTTCCTGATCGATGTCCACCATCATGCAGTACTCGACACTTTTATGGCGGAGCACTTCCCGGAGTGTCGCCCCTTCGCCTCCTCCGACAATGAATACGCGCTTCGGATTCGGGTGGGTAAGCATGGCCGGATGCACCAAACCCTCGTGGTAGATGAACTCGTCGGTGACCGATGACTGCATCTTGCCGTCTAGCACGAGGCACCGGCCATAGCTCCCGCTTTCCATGATCTCCATCCGCTGAAACTTGGTCTGACTTGCATAGTTGATCATGCGGATGCCGTGAAGATGCCCCTCCTCGGGGCTCATGTACTCAATGAACCACTTGTAGCTCTTGGGCTCTATCATGCTGGAGCGATTCTCCCTGTACCGTGACTTTGTGGGGAAGCTTTTCGTGGCCTAGAATACCCCTCTTCATCTCGATGATTGAAGGGTTTTTGGACTGGAACTTGTCAATGAGGTATTTTGCGGCGACCTTGGGATCAATCAGGTCTCCGCAGGTGAAGACATCTACTGCGGCATAGCCGTATTCCGGCCAGGTGTGGATGGCAAGGTGGGATTCAGCAATGACAACCATCCCGCTGATGCCAAATGGACTGAATTCATGGAAAGCGACTTCGACAATCGTCGCCTTTGCCTCGAGTGCGGCATTTTTGAGTGTTTCTTGTACAAACTCTAAATTGCTCAG